>JAEWLQ010000062.1 GCA_023457495.1 Pseudomonadota bacterium | reverse complement strand
GCTAACTCCGCGTTTTCTCACCCGGCACCAACCGCACCAACCGCGGGCTACGGTCCCCAGCGGAAGGGAGGGGGTGGGACGACTTCGGGGGGGCCGGGCGGTGCGGCGCGGGGGTCGGGTACGAGGACTCGCCAGGCCTGCAGGGGATTCGCGATTGCCCAGAAGGGCGCGACGATGCCGACCGGTACGGCCTGCTGGGATTTCATCGGCAGCAGTTCGCGTTCACCTTCGACGATGACGGTGTTCTTGTCGGGGTCCGGTGCGTTCACGGCCTCCTTGAACTCGTGCGGCATCATGTAGTTGCGGACGTTGCCGACGCGCAGATTCAGCGCGGGTGTCTTCGGCGCCGCGGCGGCGGGCTTCGCTGGGGGCGTCTTCGGGGTCGCGGGAGGATCCGCCGCGAGTGCGGCGCCACTCAGCATCAGGAAGGCTATCGCGGACTCGACTCGCATAACGCCTCCAAACAACCTCTTCCCTGCGACCCGGTGTTCCACCTCCGGGTTCCGCCAGCGTCAATTGCGCGCCGATTCCTCGAGTGCGCGCAGCGCCTCCGTCTGCGTCCGCACGCGGTCCCAGGCCCGCTGCAATTCCGGATTCGTGCTGGCGCCCCCGGACGTCAATGCCGTCGCCGTGAGCGCGAACGCGCGTTCGTAGGCAGCACTCAGATTCTGCGCGGCCGCGAGGCGGCGCGCTGTCAGAGAATCGGTGGGTTCGATCGGTGGGCGATTTCGCAACTCCAGGCTGACCCGTTCCCAGGGCCGCAAAACCTGTTCGCGAATCGCATCGGCGCCGGCGGCGGGGCTGATGCGCGCCGCGGAGAGGTCTCGCGAGATGGCATTAAGGCGCCCGAGCGCCTCGCCCCGCGCGAGCTCCAGGTCGTGCACCAGGCGATTCACTTCGAGCTCCGCGCGGCGGGAGCCTCCGTCGGCAACGAGCGGCGCCGCAAGGACGGCGAGCAGGCCGCAGATCCCCACGACGACCGCCGCGATGCGCAAGGGCTGCGGCCGAGCGCGGGCCTCCGGCTCGAACGGCCGCGCCAGCAGGAAACCCGACAGCGCACCGCCTAACAAGCCACCGATGTGCGCGGCATTGTCGATCCGCACCGGACTGTCGAACAGGGAGCTCGCCAGTCCCAATCCCAGCGAATACACGCACAGCAGCAATGCGCCCTTGCCCGCCGAGCGGAACAGGTGCAGCGGAATGTCCGAACGGCGTATGGCGAAGAACACCAGCAGCGCGCCATACACTCCGAACACCGCCCCCGACGCGCCCGCGCTGTTCGCGTAAGGATTCCACCAGCCGCTCACGACGCTGCCAGCCAGCGCGGACAGAAGATAGATCACCGCGAAGCGGACGCTGCCGTACAGGCGCTCCGTCAGGTCGCCGCCGTTGTACAGCGCGTACATGTTGAACGCGATGTGGAACACGCCGAAGTGGATGAAGGCGGAGGCGAGCAGCCGCCAGTATTCACCGCTCCACGTCAACGGTCCGTAGTTCGATCCGAAACGGATGTGGATTTCCGGATTGCTCGCCGAAAGCCCGGCGCCCGCCATCAACATCACGATGAATACCGCGATGTTGATTGCGACGATGGTCGGGGTCACCGGCGCACGCGGCGCCAGCGCCCGCATGCGCGAGTGGAACCTGTGGATGCTCTGTTGCTGTTCGACGAACTCCGGCGTCGTCGTGCGCGGCAGCAGCCGCAGCAGTGCCAGCGCATCCTCGCGGGTCTGCAGCCACACGGCGACGTAGCGGTCGTCGGCGAGCGATCGAACGACTACGAGATGCTCGGCCTCGCCATATCCAACGTTCGCCACGTCCGCCAGCCGGAAGCGGCAACGTTCGGCGTTCCGGGTATCACCGCGTTCGGTCGATCGGCTGTCGGCGAAAACCACCTCTTCCGGGCTCACCGTGACGGTTCCCGCGGCGGTTAGGCCGAGATTATTAGAATCGTCGCCGGTCGGCGGTGCGTCCGGCGGACTGAACCGCACCGTGAATCGCATCGCGCCGTCGGTCAGGCGTTCGGGTGTTGTTCGTGTCGCGGGCTCCATCGAGCGGCTACAATACCGTCCCCATGAAGATCGTGATACTCGGCGCCGGCCAGGTCGGGCGCACCGCGGCGTACCACCTGTCCCGCGAGGAATCGAACGAGGTCACGGTCGTCGATACCAACGAAGAAGTGCTGCGCGACCTGCAGGGCCGGCTCGACATCCGCACCGTCGCCGGCAATGCCGCCTATCCATCGGTGCTCGAGGCGGCGGGCACGGCCTCCGCCGATATTGTCGTGGCGCTCACCTCGAGCGACGAAGTGAACATGATGGCGTGCGAAGTCGCCTACACGCTGTATCGCACGCGCACGAAGATCGCGCGCATCCGCTCGGCGGAGTACACGAAGCATCCGAAGCTCTTCAGCGACGAGGCGCTCTCGGTCGACGTGTGGATCAGCCCCGAGCAGCTCGTCACCGAGTACATCGAGAAGCTCATTCAGTATCCCGGCGCGCTGCAGGTACTGGACTTCGCCGACGGCCGCGTGCGGCTGGTCGGCATCCGCGCGCGCAAGGGTGGCTTGCTCGTCGGCAAGGCACTGCGAGCGCTCAAGGAACATCATCCGAGCACCGAAGCCCGCGTGGTGGCTATCTACCGCGCCGGACGCAGCGTCATGCCGGACGGCGACACCGTCATCGAGGAGAACGACGAAGTCTTCTTTCTCGCCGCGCGCGAGGACATCCGCAAGTTCATGAGCGAGATCCGCAAGGAGGAGGCGCCGGCGCGCCGCGTGGTGATCGCCGGCGGCGGCAACATCGGCCTGTCGCTCGCGCGGCGACTCGAGGAACAGAACCAGGTGAAGCTGATCGAGCGCGATCCGAAACGCGCGCGCCGCATCTCCGAGTTGCTGCTCAACACCATCGTGCTCAATGGCGACGCGGCGGACGAGGAGCTGCTGATCGAGGAAAACATCGACAGCTGCGACGTCTTCGCCGCGCTGACGAATTCCGAGGAAGCGAACATCCTGTCCGCGATGCTCGCCAAGCGGCTGGGCGCCAAGAAGGTCATGGCGCTGATCAACAAGCCGTCCTACGCCGATCTCATGGAAAGCGGCAGCATCGACATCGCGATCTCGCCGCAGACCATCACCATCGGTTCGCTGCTGGCCCACGTGCGCCGCGGCGACGTCGTGCGCGTGCACTCGTTGCGCCGCGGCGCGGCTGAAGCCCTCGAGGCCGTGGTGCACGGCACCGACAAGACCTCGCGCGTGGTCGGCCGGCGCGTGGGCGAGATTCCGCTGCCGGACGGCGCGGCGATCGGCGCCGTGGTGCGCGACGACGGGGTGATGATCGCCCACCACGACACGATGATCCACAACGACGACCACGTCATCGTATTCCTCTCCGATCGCCGGCACGTCGAGCAGGTCGAGCGCCTGTTCTCGGGACCGGGCGGCCGCTGATCCGGGGCGGATCCGAACCTTGTTAGCCGTCGCGCACGTACTCGGGCTGATGATGGCTTTCTTCGGCCTGCTCTATCTATTCCCGATCGCCTGGTCGCTCGGCGTGCGCGATGGCGCGGTCATCGACTTCGTCGCGGCCGGCGTGATCAACGCGGTGGTGGGCCTCGCGGTCGCGTTCGCCACACGCCGCTATCGCCGCGAGCTCAAGGCGCGCGACGGATTCCTGCTCGTGACGCTCTCCTGGGTACTCATGTCGGCCTCCGCGGCGATCCCGCTGATGATCGCGCTGCCCGACCTGTCGTTCACCGACGCCTATTTCGAAGCGATGTCCGGGCTCACGACGACCGGCTCGACCGTTCTCAACCACCTCGACGAGCTGCCCCAATCGATCAACCTTTGGCGCCACGTGCTGCACTGGATCGGCGGCATCGGCATCATCGTGCTCGCGGTTGCCGTGCTGCCGTTGCTCGGCGTCGGCGGCATGCAGCTCTACAAGGCGGAAACGCCGGGGCCGGTGAAGGACGAGAAACTCACGCCGCGCATCACCGAGACCGCCAAGGCGCTGTGGTTCACGTACGCGGCCATCACGGTCGTGGGCATCATCGCGCTGCGCGTCGCGGGCATGAGCTGGTTCGACGCGATCTGCCACGCATTCTCGGCGATCGCGCTCGGTGGTTTCTCCACCCACGACAAGAGCGTGGGATGGTTCGACTCGCACACCATCGAAGTGGTGCTGATCGCGATCATGGTGATCGCGGCCTTCAATTTCTCGCGGCATTTCCTCGCGCTTCGCTCGCTGTCGTTCGCGCCGTACAAGACCGACTCCGAGGGTAAGGCCGTGCTCATCGTGCTGGGATCGTCGGTCGCGCTGGTGGCGATGCTGCTGTGGATAGACGGCACGTATCCCGGCTTCGGCGAAGGACTGCGTCATTCCGTGTTCAACGTGGTTTCGATCGCCACGACCACCGGCTTCGTCACCGAAGACTACGAGAAGTGGCCGTCGTTCCTGCCGGTATGGCTGCTGTTCCTGAGCAGCATCACCTGCAGCACCGGCTCGACTGGCGGCGGCATCAAGATGTTCCGCACGTTGCTGCTAGTGCGCCAGGCGCGGCGCGAGCTCAAACTACTGGTTCATCCCAGCGCGATGATCCCGATCCGCATCGGCGGACACCCCATCCCCGACCGGGTGGTCTACTCCGTGCTCGCGTTCATCTTCCTGTACTTCGGCACGGCGTTGATCCTGACCTTCGCATTGCTCGCGACCGGACTCGACTTCGTGTCGTCGTTCTCGGCGGCGGTCGGATCGATCAACAACCTCGGCCCGGGCATGGGCGCCGTCGGCCCCTCGACCAACTTCTCGGGATTGACCGACGTGCAGACCTGGATCTGCACGATCGCGATGCTGGTGGGGCGCCTGGAAATATTCAGTCTCGTTGTTCTGTTCACCGCTACTTTCTGGCGGAAGTAGGGACACCGCTCCGCGTCATCCGTGGATGTAGGTCTCCAGGTCCGCGATCGTGCGTTCCTGTTCTTCGATCACCGCCCGCACCAGGTCGCCGATCGACAGGATCCCTATGACTCTTTCATGCGCCATGTCGCCGGCGACGACCGGCAGGTGACGGATGCGCCGGTCGGTCATGAGGCGCATGCAGTCGTGCGCGTCCTGCCGCGCGGTCACCGTGATGACCTTCGGGGTCATGATCTCGTCGACCCTAGTGTCGTCGGACGAGCGGCCCAGCAGCACGACCTTGCGTGCGTAGTCACGCTCCGAAACGATGCCGGCCAGCCGGTCGCCGTCCATGACCAGCAATGCGCCGATATGGTGCTCGGCCATCTTCCGGATGGCCGCGATGACCGGGTCACCGGGCGCCACCGAATGGATGCCCTTCGGCTTGTGATCCAACAACTGTTGCACGGAAAGCATGGGCTACCTCCGGCGGGTCGAATGTAAAACATCATACGCCCGGGTCGCCGAAATCGTACGTATGTGCATGGCGACATGGGAATGCCCGTACGAGTTTGCGATGATTCGCGGGCCAGGGATGCCAGGGAAGACGCCAGCCGGTAAGAAGCGGGCGCGCGCTGGGAAACCGCCTTAGTATCAGGTCGCCGTGTCAGAAGCCCCCGTTCCGGAAGTCAGAGTCGAACCCGATCATTTCGACGTCGTGAATCACGATGTCGTGCTCGTCGCCCGCCTCGAGTCGACTTTTGCGTTATGTCTGTACGACGCCGTGCTCGAATCGGGCGCACTGGTTCATCTGCGCGTCGGCCCCCCGGGCCGCGTGCAGGATCCCGAGCTCACCGACACCACGCTCTCGACCGACCTGCTGCTGCTCGACCGCTGCTTCGCTGAGCTGCGCAAGAGCGAGCCGCGCGCGCAGCATTGGCAGGCGAAGGTCGTGGGGCAGGTCCAGGACACGCCGGGCGCGCGCGCGCGATTCTCAGGAGTGCAGAGTTTCCTCTCGGCGTTTCTCGCAGACACGGACGTGAAGCTCGTTTCGTGCGAGGTGCACGTCGAGCACGCGCGGATCCTGCGATTTCGTCCCGCCATGGGGCACGTGCGCAGCGAGCCCCTTGCCGCTTCCGGCTTGGGTAGCTGAGAATGGAGCGGCTATGCGCCGCACAATACTGATTGCCTTGTTGGCCCCTCTGGGATTGCTCACCGTCGACACCGCGCTCGCCGCGAAGAAACCGGCCAACGCGCCGCTGACAAAGCTGTTCGACACGACGTGGCAGGAAGACCTCGCCGACGACCCGATCGGCGCCACGCAGCTCGGCGAAACGCGTTTCAACGACAAGCTGCCCGACATGTCGATCGCCGCGATCGACCAGCGCCAGAAGAAGAACTACGCGCGCCTGCAGGCGCTCGCCAAGATCAACCGCGAGAAACTCGATAAGGCCGACCAGCTCAACTACGACCTGTTCCAGTACGAAATCAAGAACCGCATCGGCGAATACCAGTTCAAGCCGTGGATGTTCGCCACGCGCACGTTCGACGGTCCGCAGCTGCTCGCCGACGTCGCCGAGTTCGCGCCGTTCAAGACGGTCAAGGACTACGACAACTGGATCGCGCGCCTCAACGCCTCCGGCATCTTCATCGACCAGTGGATCGCGTTGCTGACGCAGGGCGCCACCGAGAAGCTCACGCAGCCGCGCGTCACGATCAACAAGGTGCTCGAGCAGATCAAGCCGCAGCTCGTGAGTGATCCAGAGGCGAGCCCGTTCTACGCGCCCTTCAAGAACATGCCGGCCAGCATCCCCGATGCGGACAAGGCGCGGCTGCAGGCCGCGGGCAAGGCCGCCGTGCAGAACGTCACGGTGCCGGCGTTCCAGCGCTTCGACAAGTTCTTCCGCGAAGTCTATCTACCCGCGTCGCGCGACACGGTCGGCATCTACGACATCCCGGGCGGCGACCAGTACTACCGCAACCGCATCCGGCTCTACACCACGCTCGAGAACCCCGATCCTGCCCGCATCCACAACATCGGGCTCGAAGAGGTCAAGCGCATCCGCGCCGAGATGGAGAAGACGCTCGAAGGCATCAATTTCCTCGGCACGCTCGAGCAGTTCCTCGGGTTCCTCCGCACCGATCCGCGCTTCTTCTACGAGACGCCGGAGGAGCTGAAGGCGGCCTACGAGAAAACCGCGCGCAACATCCAGGCGCAGCTGCCCAAGCAGTTCGGCATCCTGCCGAAGACGCCGTTCGAGATCCGTGCGGTTCCGGCGGCCAGCGCGCCGACGACCACGACGGCTTATTACCTGCCACCCACGCTCGATGGCTCGCGTCCCGGCGTGTTCTTCGTGAATCTCTACAAGCCCGAAACGCGCCCGAAGTGGGAAGTCGAGGCGCTGACGGCGCACGAGTCGGTGCCGGGTCACCACCTGCAGATCGCCCGCGCGTACGAGCTCACCGGCGTGCCGGAGTTCCGCCGCAACGCCGGGTACACCGCCTACGTCGAAGGCTGGGCGCTGTACAGCGAGAAGCTCGGCTACGACCTCGGTCTCTACACCGACGACTTCTCGAAGTTCGGCCAGCTCAACTACGACATGTGGCGCGCGGCGCGCCTGGTCGTGGACACGGGCATGCACGCCTTCAAGTGGACGCGCGAGCAGGCTATCTACTTCATGAAGCAGAACACGGGCCGCAGCGACCTCGACATCGCCAACGAAGTCGATCGCTACATCTCCTGGCCGGGCCAGGCGCTGGCCTACAAGATGGGCGAGCTCAGGATCAAGGCGCTGCGCGCGGAAGCCGAGAAGGCGCTCGGCGACAAGTTCGACGTGCGCGCGTTCCACGACAAGCTCTTGGGCAGCGGCGCCCTGCCGCTTTCGGTGCTCGACACCCAGATGCGCGCCTGGATCGCCGCGCAGGCCGGTCGCTGATCAACCATTGTCCGTGCGGTTCTCCAGCGCGCTGATCGCGCGCTGGAGCCGCAGGCAGCGCGTATCCGCCGCAGCCTGCTGGCGGCGCGCCTGGGTCAGCACGTTCGCCGGGATGTCGTCGCGCATCTCGAGCAGGTCCAGTTCGATGCTCGCATGCACCGCCGCGCGGGTCGCGGCCGCGTACTGACGCTGCAGTTGTTCGAGCTGATCGTCGATCGCGCAGGACGCGGTATCGATGATCTCGTCGAACCGGGTCGGAACGTAGCCACTGAATGACAGGGTCGCGGATGCTTCGGTCACGGCCTTTCCTCACGCGCGCGGGTTGTGGCGCGCATCTTCGAGTAGCGTGAGGTCGGACCGATGTCGGCGGCCTGACGGTTGGGTGTCGGAATCGCGAGGCAAGACCCTGTCGGAAAGCGTCGACAGGATTCAGCTTCAACCCGGCGGTCCACTCACCGCGAGATCCTGCGAATAGACGACGTTCATCACGTTGTCGTACCAGCCAACGAGACTGGGTTTCACCAGGTGTTTGTTGACGTAGAAATAGAGCGGGATCAGCGGATGGTCCGCGAGCGCCGTGCGTTCCGCTTCCTCGAGCAACTCGCGGCGCCGTGACGGTTGGGTCTGCGCCGACGCCTCGTCGAGCAGCGCGTCGTAGCGCGTGCTCGCGTAGCGCGGCAGGTTGATGCCGAAACTGCTCTTCAGGTACTGCAGGAAGGTGTAAGGGTCGTTGTAGTCGCCGATCCACGAGGTCCGGAACACGTCGACTTCGCGCCGATCGATGTCCTGCATCAGTGACTTGAACTCCACGGCGGCGAGTCTGGGCTCGATGCCGAGCGCTTCTTTCCACATCGAGGCCACCGCGACCGCGACCTTGGCGTGGACCTCTCCGGTGTTGTAGCGCAGCTCGAAATCGAGCGGCTTGGCCCTCGAATAGCCGGCCGCGCTCAGCAGCTCGCGTGCCGCCGCGATGCGCTCGGGCATCGGGGCGCCCACGTAATCGAAGGATTGCGCGGTGTAATCGTTCACGCCGGGCGGTACCCAGCTGTAGGCGGGCACTTCACCCACGCGCAGCACGCTCTGCGTGAGCCGCTCGCGGTCGATCACCATCGACAGCGCGCGCCGCACGCGCGGATCCTTGAACAGCGGGCGATCGAGATTGAAGCCGAAGTAATACGTGCTGAGCTGCGGCGCCACGTGCAGCTCCTTCGCGAGGTTCTCCTGGATCCAGCCGAACTGCCCGCGCGGGACGACCGCCGTGCAGTGCAACTCACCGGCGCGGTACGCGCGCAGCTCGGCGTTCTCGTCGGCGATGTGCAGGTACTTCACGGCGTCGAGCTTGTTTGCCGCGTCGTTCCAGTGATTCCTGTTGCGGCGCGCGATGATGTAGCTGCCCTGCAGCCATTCGGTAAGCACGAAAGCACCGTTCGACACCTGCATGCCCGGACGCGAAAAGCGGTCGCCGTGCTGCGCCAGCGAGGCGCGATGCAACGGCGCGGTCGACGGGTGCGCCATGAGGCCCGGCAGGTAGGGCGCCGGATTCGTGAGGGTGACGGTCACGGTGAGGTCATCGGGCGCGGCCACGCCGAGTGATTCGATCGGTTTCTGGCCCTGGACGATCTCCGAGGCGTTCACGATCACATCGACGACCTGCGCGTATTGGGAGGCCGTGGCCGGATCGACCAGGCGCCGCAGACCCGCGACGAAGTCCTCCGCCACGAGCGGATCGCCATTCGACCAGCGCAGGTTGGGCCGCAGCTTGAAGACGTAGACCCGGCCATCGTCACTGACGGTCCAGCTCTCCGCCGCGGCGGGAACGGCCGCGGCGTGGCGATCGAGCCGTGTCAGGCATTCGAACAGGTCCCGCAGGACGACCATGGATTCCCAGGAGCGCGCGCGGTGGGCGTCGAGAGAATCCGGGTCGGGTCCGTTGCCCCGCAACAGGATCGACTCTCCCGCCCCGCCGGCGGATTTGCCGCGCTCGCGATCAGCGCAACCCGCCAGCGCGAGCGCCGCCAGGGGCGCGGACTGGAGCAGGTGTCGGCGTGTGATCCGCGCCATCAGGCCGCGCGGCTGGCTTTCTTGAGATGCACGAGCAGGATCGACACGGCCGCCGGCGTGACGCCGGAAACGCGCGCCGCCTGACCCACCGTCGTCGGGCGGATCTGCTCGAGCTTCTGGCGCACTTCGGACGAGAGTCCCGCGACACGCGAGTAATCGAGATCGGCGGGCAGGTGCGTGTCCTCGTTGCGCCGCTGGCGCGCGATTTCCTCTTCCTGGCGTTCGATGTAGCCGGCGTATTTCGCGGCGACCTCGAGCTGCGCGCGGATCTGCGGGTCCAGTCGATCGTCGCCGTGAGAGTCCATCGGACCCACCAGCTCGATGACGTCGTCGTACCCGACCTCCGGCCGCCGCAGGAGGTCGAAGGCCGTCACGACGTCGCGCGTCGTGGTGTCGCCGAGCACGCGCGCCTGCCACTCCGCCGGAATGTCGCTGGCCTTGATGCGCGTGGTGCGAAAGCGGGCGAGCTCGCGGTCGCTGCCTGCGCGCTTCGCCTCGAAGAACGCCCAGCGCTCGTCGTCGACGAGGCCGAGATCGCGTCCCATGGGCGTGAGCCGCAGGTCGGCGTTGTCCTCGCGCAGCAGCAGGCGGTGCTCCGCGCGGCTGGTGAACATGCGATACGGCTCGCGCGTGCCGCGCGTCACCAGGTCGTCGATGAGCACGCCGACGTAGCTTTCCGCGCGCCGCGGGACGAATGGCGCCGCGCCGCGCACCGACTGCACGGCATTGATGCCGGCGATGAGTCCCTGCGCCGCGGCCTCTTCATAACCGGTGGTGCCGTTGATCTGGCCGGCGAAGAACAGCGCACCCAGCGCTTTCGACTCGAGCGACGGCGCGAGGTCGCGCGGATCGAAGAAGTCGTATTCGATCGCGTAGCCGGGCCGCGTGATGTGCGCGTTCTCGAAGCCCTTGATCGTCCGGACGAACTCGCGCTGCACGTCGTAGGGCAGGCTGGTCGAAATGCCGTTGGGATACACCTCGTGGGTGTTCAGCCCTTCTGGCTCGATGAATATCTGGTGCGATGCCTTGTCCGCGAATCTAACTACCTTGTCCTCGACCGAGGGGCAGTAACGCGGGCCCACGCCTTCGATCTTGCCGGTGAACATCGGCGAGCGATCGGTGGCGGCGCGGATGATCTCGTGCGTCCGCGCGGTGGTCGCCGTGATGTGACAGGGCAGCTGGCGCGGATGGTCGGTCTCACGGCCGAGGTAGCTGAACAGCGGATGCGGCTCGTCGGAGTGCTGCACGGCGAGTCCCGCGTAGTCGATCGAGCGGCCGTCGATGCGCGGCGGCGTGCCCGTCTTCAGGCGCGCCGTGCGGAACGGCAACGCGCGCAGGCGCTCGGCCAGCTTGTTCGATGGCGGATCGCCGGCGCGGCCGCCCGCGTAGTTGTCGAGACCCACGTGGATGCGCCCGCCGAGGAACGTGCCCACGGTCAGCACCACCGCGTGCGCGCGGAACTCGATGCCGGTCACGGTGAACACGCCACGCACGTTGTGATTCTCGACGATGAGATCCGCGCATTCCTGCTGGAACAACGTGAGATTCGGCTGGTTCTCGAGCGCGTGGCGGACGAAGGCCTTGTAGAGCTGGCGGTCCGCCTGCATGCGCGTGGCGCGCACCGCCGGTCCCTTGCTGGCGTTCAGCGTGCGCGACTGGATAGCCGCGGCGTCCGCGGCGCGCGCCATCACGCCACCGAGCGCGTCGATCTCCTTGACCAGATGACCCTTGCCGATGCCGCCGATCGCGGGGTTGCAGCTCATCTGCCCCAGCGTCTCGATGGACTGCGTGAGCAGCAGCGTGCGCGCACCCATGCGCGCGGAGGCGAGCGCGGCCTCGGTGCCCGCGTGGCCACCGCCGATCACGATTACGTCGAAGTCACCCGCTGAAGCCACGGAATCGCCGCCAGATCAAAGAGTTAAGGCCGCGCATTGTAGGCCCGCCGGTCGGTCGACGCCACCGCGGGCGGGCCGCTGTTCGGGCCTGGACTCCGGCCGGAAGCGCCGTATTCGCTGGGCATGAGTGCCAGCCATTCCGTGAGGCGTCGCAGGCGGCGGGCTCACACGCCTCGTGTATCCTGCGCGCCGCATGATGCGACTTCGCCTGCTCGCAGGGCTTCTGACGCTCGGTCCTCTCGCGTTCGCGCAGGCGCAGCCGCTTGCGACGCCGTCGTTGGAGCCCTGCCGTCTCGAACATCCCGCCCGCATCCACGCGCTGCCCGCCGAGTGCGCCCGGTTCTCCGTTCCGGAAAACTACGATGAGCCGCAGGGGCGCAAGATCGAGCTCTTCATTGCGCGCGTGCCGGCCATCAGTCTCAACGAGGCCCAGGATCCGCTGTTCCTGATCGCGGGTGGCCCGGGCGGTTCGGCCGTGGACCTGTATACCGCCGCCGCCGGCGCGTTCGAACGCGTACGCCGCAACCGGGACATCATCCTCGTCGACCAGCGCGGCACGGGACGCTCGCACCGGCTCGACTGTCCCGACATGGACGCGGACCTCTTCCAGAAATTCTCCGAGATCGAGGTCGGGCCGGAGGCGACCCGCTGTCGCGACCAGCTGCTGAAAACCTCCGACCTGCGCCAGTACACCACCAGCGTCGCCGTGCGCGACCTCGATTCGGTGCGCCGCGCGCTGGGCTACGCGCGCATCAACCTCTACGGCCAGTCCTACGGCACGCGGGTCGCGCAACACTACGCGCGCCGTTATCCGGAGGCGACGCGCACGCTGATCCTCGATGGCGTCGTGGATCCGGCCACCGTGCTCGGACCCGCGACCGCCGTGGACGCCGAGCGTGCGCTGGAGCGAATCCTCGAGCGTTGCGCGCAGGACGCCGCGTGCGCCAAGGCCTTCACGGATCCGTTCGCCGATTACCGCGCCCTGCGCACGAAGCTCGCCGCGAGTCCGCCGCGCGTCACCATCAACGACGCGGGCGGCAAGCCACTCGATTTCGAGTTCACGTCACGGCACATGTCCGCCGTGCTGCGTTTCGCCAGCTACAACGACGACCAGGCCGCGCTGCTGCCACTGTCACTGCATCTCGCGGCGCGCGAGAGCAACTACACCCCGCTGGCCAACCAGTTCCGCGTGTTCGCGCGCACGCTGAATGAGGCCTTCGCGTACGGCATGCACAACAGCGTGGCCTGCAGCGAAGACATTCCGCTGATCGAAGCCGGCAAGCTCGACCGCGCGGCGCTCGAGGCGACTCACATGGGCGCCGAGATGGTCGAACAGCTCATGCAGGCCTGTCGCGATTGGCCGCGTGGCGTGGTCGACGCGGATCTTCATGCGCCGCTCGAAAGCAAGGCCGCGGCGCTGTTGTTGTCCGGCGCCGACGATCCGGTCACGCCACCCGAATACGCGACGCTGGCGCAGCAGGCCTTCACCGACAGCGAACACATCATCGTCGCGGGCCATGGCCACGGTCAGCTCATCACACCCTGCGTGGACCGCATCATCGAAAGTTTCGTGGCCTCGGGCACGGCGAAGGGTCTCAACACCTCGTGCGTCGGAAAGCTGCGGCCGATGCCTTTTTTCATCACCCTTTCCGGACCTGCGCCCTGACCGATGCTCGAAGCCCGTGAACTCACCAAGTCCTTCGGCCGCGTCGCCGCCGTGCGCGGCGTGAGCTTCACCGCGCGCGACGGGCAGATCACCGGGTTGTTGGGCGCCAACGGCGCCGGCAAGTCCACCACGCTGCGCATGTTGTACACGGTGCTGCGGCCGAATTCGGGCGACGCCTTCGTCGACGGCGTAAGCGTGCTCGCGGATCCGCTGACCGCGCGGCGTTCGATCGGCGTGTTGTCGCACGGCGCGGGCGTCTACAGCCACCTCACCGCCCGCGAGAACGTGGAGTACTTCGGCGAGCTGCACGGCATGTCGCGCCCGGATCGCGCGCGGCGCGCGGCCGAGCTGATCGAACTACTCGAGATGCAGCCATTCGCGGACCGGCTCGCCAAGGGCTTTTCGCAGGGCCAGAAACTCAAGACCGCCCTGGCGCGGGCGCTGATCCACAAGCCGCGCAACGTACTGCTGGATGAGCCCACCAACGGGCTCGACGTCATGGCGGTGCGCGGTCTGCGCAAACTGCTGGGACAGTTGCGCGATGCCGGGCACTGCGTGCTGTTCTCCAGCCACGTGATGCAGGAAGTCGAGCAGCTCTGCGACGAAGTCGTCGTGATCGCCAACGGCCAGGTGGTGGCCGCCGGCGCACTCGCCGACATCCGCACCCGCACGGGCAACGCGCAGCTCGAAGACGCGTTCGTGAGCCTGATGAACAGCAACGGTGAAGGAAAGGCACCTTGAGCCTGCAGGGAATCTGGGCGGTCTTCCGCAAGGAGTTTCGCGAGAACCTGCGCGACCGGCGCACGCTGCTGTCCGCGCTGGTGTTCGGTCCGGTGCTCGGCCCGGTGCTGCTCGCCTTCCTCGTGCAGTTCATGATTTCGCGGTTCGAGGTCCAGTCCGACGAGAACATCAGCGTGGCCGTGAATCACGCGGACCGTGCGCCGAACCTGCTCGCGTACCTCGAGGCGCGCGGCGTCGACATCGAGAAGGTGACGTTCGACGAGGCCGCCGCGCGCGCCGCGATCGTCGCGCAAACCCACAAGGTGATCCTCGATATTCCCGAGGACTTCGGCGCGCGGCTGCAGGAAGGCCAGCCCGCCCCGGTGGCGCTCTACTCCGACAGCTCGCGCGGCTTCGACCGCCGCGGCGTGAATCGCGTGCGCACGCTGGTCGCGCAATACGGGCTGGACATCGCGCAGCTGCGATTCCTCGCGCGCGGCATCGATCCGATCTCCGTCCTGCCGATCTCCGTGCAGGAGATAGACGTCTCGACGCCCTCGAGCCGTTCCGTGCTCGTGCTCAACATGATGACCTACCTGGTGCTGCTGTCGATGCTGTTCGGCGGCCTGTACCTGGCCATCGACGCGACCGCGGGCGAACGCGAGCGCGGCTCGCTCGAAGTGCTGCTGACCTCGCCGGTGCCTCGCGAGAATCTGGTGTACGGCAAGGTGCTCGCGGCCGCCGCGTACATGTTCATCTCGCTGGTGCTGACCATCTGCATGTTCGCGGTGGCCATGAGTTTCGTGGGGCTCGAACAGCTCGGCAGCACGGCGAACCTGGGTCCGTCAGCGGCGCTGCGCATGATCGCCTGCTGCGCGCCGCTGGTGCTGTTCGGCGCGGCCTATCTCAGCATCGTGTCGGGATTCGCGAAGAGTTATCGCGAAGCGCAGACGTATCTCGGCCTCGTCATCACGATCCCGACCCTGCCGCTGATGTTCGCCGGAATGCTGGGACTGCAGGCCAAGTCGTCGCTGATGTTCGTGCCGTTCCTGAGTCAGCACCTGCTGCTCACGACGCTGGTGCGCGCCGAGGAGATCGTGCCGCTGCACGTCGCGATTTCGGTGATCAGTACGCTCGTGTACGGCGTGTTGCTGACGTTCGTAGCAGGCCGGCTGTATCGCCGCGAAGGACTGCTCGGGTAGTCAGGCCGTGCGGCGGCGCAGCGCGCGCACGCCGGGCGGCAGCTCCGTGGCGCGGTGCTGCGCGAGCAGCGAGCGGTAGCGGAAGATCTCCGTGGACGTGAACTCGCGCGCTTCGACTTCGAAGCGGTTGTCCCAGTAGCCGCGGCGGAAACATTCCATCAGATAGGCCGGGATCGTCAGATCGCCCGTGGCCCATTGCCTGAGCACGTGGAAGTACTCGTGCAATACCAGCGGTCCGTCGGCGAAGAACTCTTTGCCGCTGCCGCGCAGGTAGATGCGGTTCGGCCGCGTGGTCGCGATCGCGCGCCAGTGGAAACGCACGTAGATGGAATACTGGATCACCTTCACGTGACCGACAGGCTGGCCGAACAGGCTCTCGAGAGCCTGCTGGACGTCTTTCGGGGGATGACAGGGGTTGCCTACCGACACGCGCCTATTTTCCTATGCAGAACGATCCGAAGATACGGCCTAACAAGTCATCCGCGGTGAATATTCCGGTTATCTCTTCGAGCGCCCGTTGTGCAGCGCGTAATTCCTCGGCGACGAGCTCGCCCGCGCGCCGCTCGGCGAGTTGGTGCGCTGCGATCTCGACGCACTGCCGCGCGCGCGCCAGCGCGTCCAGGTGGCGGCGCCGCGCGGAGATGCTGCCACTGTCCGCGCTCTGGTAGCTGACGCAATCCTTGAGGTGCACGCGCAGCACGTCGAGTCCGTCGCCGGTCACCGCCGAAACGTGAACGCGAGGTGGTCCCGAAATGGTTTCGCTTACGGGCAAACCCGATGCGAGGTCTATCTTGTTGAAGACGAGCGTGACCGGCACGTCGGCGGGTAGCCGGCCGCGTTCTTCCGCGAACGCACGTGCATCCGGATCCTCGGCCGAGTCGATCACGAACAACACGCGGTCGGCGCGCGACATTTCGGCGGCGGCGCGCCGCACGCCCTCGCGCTCCACCACGTCTTCCGACTCGCGCAGACCGGCGGTGTCGAGCACGTGCAGCGGCAGACCATCGATGTCGATCCGCTCGCGCACGATGTCGCGGGTCGTGCCCGGGATGGCCGTGACGATCGCGGCGTCGTAGCCCGCGAGGCGGTTGAGCAGGCTGGACTTCCCAGTGTTGGGACGGCCCGCGAGCACCACCGTGATGCCGTCGCGCAGCAGGCGGCCCTGGCGCGCGGCGGCGGCCACCGCGTCGAAATGGCCGCGAACGCTAGTTAGGCGATCGGTCAGCGCGGCGTCGGCGAGGAAATCGATCTCCTCCTCCGGGAAATCGATCGCGGCTTCGACGTAGGTGCGCAGGTCGATCAGCGCATCGGTGAGTCCCTGGACCATGCCGGAGAATTCACCCTGCAGCGAGCGCATCGCCGCGCGGGCGGCATCGCGCGATCCCGCATCGATGAGGTCCGCCACGGCTTCCGCCTGCGCGAGATCGATCTTGTCGTTGAGGAAGGCGCGTTCGGTGAATTCGCCGGGACGCGCGCGGCGCGCCCCCAGGGCGAGGCAGCGTTCGATCAGCCGTTCCAGCACCACCGGTCCGCCATGGCCCTGCAGCTCGAGCACGTGCTCGCCGGTGTAGGAATGCGGGCCGGGGAAGAACAATGCGATGCCGACGTCGATCGCGCTGCCGCATTCGTCGAGAAATGGTGTCAGCGTCGCCAGCCGCGGCGGTGGCAGATCGCCGAGCACGTTGGCCGCGATCTCCGGCGCCTTCGATCCGGACAGCCGCACCACCCCGACGCCCCCGCGTCCGGGAGGCGTTGCCGCTGCGACGATGGTGTCGGGATGAGTCATGCGCGTGGACGCGGCTTCGTGCCGCGCCACGCGAGTTTACTCCGACGCGCGGCGCGCTACTTCTTGCGCGCCTTGTCCTCGGCCGCGATGCGCCGGTTGATGTTCCACTGCTGGGCGATCGAAAGACCCGTGTTCGTGACCCAGTACAGCACCAGGCCGGCGGGGAACAGCGCGAACATGACCGAGAAGACGATCGGCATGAACTGGAAGATCTTCGCCTGCATCGGATCCGGCGGCGGCGGATTCAGTTTGTACTGGACCCACATCGCGAGGCCGTTGAGCGCCGGCAGGATGAAGAACGGATCGCGCGCGGACAGGTCGTTGATCCAGCCGAAGAACGGCGCCTGGCGCATCTCAACGCTCTCGAGCAACACCCAGTAGAACGCCAGGAACACTGGCATCTGGATCAGCATCGGCAGACAGCCCGCGAGCGGATTCACCTTCTCCGTGCGGTACAGGTCCATCGTCGCCTGGCCGAGCTTTGCGCGGTCATCCTTGTAGGTTTCCTGCAGCGCCTTCATGCGCGGCGCGAGCGCGCGCATCCGCGCCATCGAACGGCCGGCCTTCTCCGACAGCGGATAGAACAGCAGCTTGAGCAGCAGGGTCACGAGGATGATCGCGAGACCCCAGTTGCCCACCCAGCTGTGCGCGTGATCGAGCAGCCAGAACAGCGGCTTCGAGAGCAGGTGCAGGATGCCGTAGTCGGCCACGCGGTCGAGCTCGGGATGCAGTGCCTGCAGCTGGCGCTGCAGTTTCGGTCCGACGAAGAGCGTTTCATTCACGACCGCGGTCGCGCCCGGCGCGATCGACTGCGCCCCGCCCGTAACGCCGAGCATGTACTGGCGGTCGGTCACCGCGAGCGAGAGGTCGTATGGCTTCGTGCGGTCCGGAACGATCGCGCTCACGAAGTGATGCTGCAGACCGGCGACCCAGCCATCGACCACGCCTGCCGGGAGCTTCCACTTGTGCGCATCCTCGAGCGGCACCTTGTGGTACAGATTCTTGTCGCCCGGACTTTTCGGGCCGAAGAACGCGGGACCGCGGAACGAGAAGCTCTCCACCTTGAACATGGAGCGCTCGACGGCCGGGTCCGTGCGGAGGATGCGCGCGTACGGGAACGCAACCCAGGGTGACGGGCTGCCGTTGACCACCTGGTACTCGAGGCCGATCGCGAACCCATCGCGGGTGAAGATGAAGGTCTTCGTGACCTTCACGCCGGTGTCGTCGGTCCACGTGAGCGGCACGCGCAGTTCCTGCTGACCCGCCGCGAATTCGTACTTGCGCTGCTCGCTCGAGAAGACGGCCAGGTGGTTGGGCCGCATGTCTTCCGCTTTGAGGCCACCCAGACCCGATTGCAGGACGTATTCCGTCGCGGGGCTGTCCCGATTGAAGAGCACCATGGGTTCGGGCTGTCCCTTCACCACGGGGTAGCCGGGCAACTCGGCGCGCACGAGAGTGCCGCCGCGCAGATCGATGTCGAGTACGAGGACTTCGGTCTGCACGCGCACGGTGCCCGAGGTCTGCGCTTCGATTGCCGGGGCGGTCGTCGAAATGGCGCCACCGGCAGCAGCCGCCGGGGGTGGGATGCCAGGGCCCGCAGCCGGCACCTCGATGGATTGTGCCGCTTGCGGGACGGTATCGGCCATGGAAGGCGCTACCGTTGCAGAACCGCCAGTGACAGCCGACGTGGCCGGCTTCGGACCGAAGTCCATCTGCCACTGCGTGTAGTTCAGGTACAGGGCGAGGCCCAGGCCCAGCCACAGGAAGACGCGAATATTGTTAGTCATGAGAATGTTTGTGACAGGCCGGGACGGGATCGAAGCCGCCCTCATTCCAGGGATGACAACGGGAGATGCGCCTGACCGTGAGCCAGGTCCCGCGAAGCGCGCCATGTGCTTCGATCGCCTCGATCGCGTAGTGCGAGCACGAGGGATAGAAACGGCAGCTCGGTCCCAGCAGGGGACTCAGCACCAGCTGGTAGGCGCGAATCAGGATTTTCAGGACGTGGCGCATCATTTTGCGACGCGTTGCCAAAGGGCCGCGAGGCTAGCACGCAACGTCGGCGCGGGCGCCTCGCGCGATGGATTTTTTGCGGCAACCACGATGTCGACCGGCGGCAGATCGTGTTGTGCGAGCCGGAAGCTTTCGCGCACCAGGCGACGCAGCCGATTGCGCGCCACGGCATTTCCCATGGTTTTTATCGCGACGGCCAGTCCGATGCGGGGATGATCGAGCCCGTTGGGTTTGACGCGAAGTCCGAAAAATCGGTCATCGAGCCGACGACCACCGGCGTAGATCGCATCGAATTGCAGCTTGCTGCGCAGGCGCTTCTCGGCGCCGAGCTGCGAGCGTCTGGAGCTGGGCTTAGGGCTGGGCTCCATGGCGGCCCGCGCTCACACGACGCTTGCGCGTCAGGGAACGATCTTCTTGCGTCCCTTGGAGCGGCGGCGCGCGAGAACCTTCTGACCGCCGGCGGTTTTCATGCGTGCGCGAAATCCGGTGGCGCGTTTGCGCTTGATCTTGCTCGGCTGATAAGTGCGTTTCATGATGACCGGCCCCGAAGCCGCTGATCTCTCGAAAAAAAGGGCGGGAAGGGTACGCAGCGGGCCCCTTGGGTGTCAATACAACTCTCCTGAATGGTCGGCGGATTGGCTAGACTTCGCACCCCTTTTTCCCCCGCCCCCCAGATGACGGAACACCACGACTCGTGAACGCAGCCTCTCGTCCATCGACCCCGGGAGAATCCACCTCCGCGGACAGCGGATTGTGGGCGCGCTGCGTGCGGGCGCTCGAAGAGGAATTGCCGGGCGAGCACTTCAATACCTGGGTGCGTCCGCTGCAGGCCGTCGAGAGCAGCGGTTCGCTGAAGCTCCTGGCCCCCAACCGGTTCGCGGTGGACTGGGTCAACGCGCACTTATTGTCGCGTCTGGGGGAGATCGTCCGGCGATTCGTCGAGGGTGATGCGCCCATCGTGACCGTGGAAGTGGGTTCGCGCCCGGTGGATAACATCCGGCCCGCGGAGGTCGAGCCGCAACCCGCGGCGCGGCCGAAACGCAGCGAAGGCATCGTCGTCGGCGTCCGGCTGAATCCGGATTTCACCTTCGACGGATTCGTCGAGGGCAAGAGCAACCAGCTCGCGAAAGCGGCGGCCGTGCAGGTCGCGGAAAATCCCGGCCGTGCGTACAACCCGCTGTTCATCTACGGCGGCGTCGGTCTCGGCAAGACACACCTGATGCAGGCCGTGGGTCACGCGATCAAGGCGCGCGATTCCGAAGCGCGTGTCGCGTACATCCATTCCGAGCGATTCGTGAGCGACATGGTCATCGCGCTCCAGCACAACAAGATGAACGAGTTCAAGACGGCGTATCGCTCGCTCGATGCGCTCTTGATCGACGACATCCAGTTCTTCGCAAACAAGGATCGCTCGCAGGAAGAGTTCTTTCACACGTTCAACGCATTGCTCGAAGGGCAGCAGCAGGTGATCGTGACCTGCGATCGTTATCCGAAGGAAGTCTCGGGACTCGAAGAGCGCTTGAAATCCCGCTTCGGATGGGGCCTTACCGTCGCGATCGAACCGCCGGAGCTCGAGACCTGCGTGGCGATTCTCATCGGCAAGGCGCAGGCGACGAACGTGCAGTTGCCGGAAGAAGTCGCGTTCTTCATCGCGAAACGCATCCGATCCAACGTGCGCGAGCTCGAAGGTGCGCTGAAGCGCGTGGTCGCGAACTCGCGGTTCACCGGGCGCCCGATCACGCTCGAATTCACCAAGGAAGCGTTGAAAGACCTGCTGACATTGCAGGCGAAATTGATCACTATCGAAAATATTCAGAAGACCGTGGCTGACTACTACAAAGTGCGCGTCGCAGATCTGCTCTCAAAACGCCGCAGTCGCTCCATCGCTCGTCCGCGCCAGGTTGCGATGGCGCTCGCAAAAGAATTGACGACGCACAGCTTGCCGGAGATCGGCGATGCCTTCGGCGGGCGCGATCACACCACCGTTTTGCACGCCTGCGGGCGCATCAAGGATTTGCGCGTGGCGGAGCAGCGCGTCGGTGAGGACTATCAAAACCTGTTGAGAACCCTGACGGGATGACGGTGGAAAGGCTGTGGATATTTTTGGGGACAAAATGATCCACAGGTCACGCACAAGGTACTTCCAGACTGTGGGTAAATTGATCCAGCGATCGAATCGATTCCAAATGTCTGATTGGCCTGTAGGAATTTGAGTAATCCCCGTCGTCCACAGGCTCTATAGCTGCTACTACTGACTTTAAATCTTTAAGAACAGAAGGCATCCGCATGAAGCTCTCCGCGACCCGTGAGGAAATCCTCGCCCCTCTGCAAAGCGTCATTGGCGTGGTCGAACGTCGGCAAACGATGCCCGTTCTCTCCAATGTCCTGCTGGCAGCGCGCAATAACCGCATCAGCATCACGGGAACGGATCTCGAGGTCGAATTGGTCGCCTCGAGTGGATGCAACGTGCAGCAGCCGGGGGATGTGACGGTTCCGGGCCGCAAGTTGCTGGATATCTTTCGCGCTTTGCCCGAGAAAACGAACGTAACGGTCGCGACCGACGGCGAACGTGTATCGATCAAGGCGGGAAAATCGCGATTCACGCTGTCGACTCTGCCCGCCTCCGAGTTTCCGGTGGTGGAAGAGATCAATGCGCAGCAGACGTTGACGCTCGGTCAGGGCGATTTTCGGCGTTTGATCGACAAGACGCATTTTTCGATGGCACAGCAGGACGTTCGCTACTACTTGAACGGACTTCTGCTCGAGACCGATGGCAAGACGCTGCGGGCCGTGGCCACCGATGGACATCGCCTGGCGCTGTGCGAGGCCGAGCTCGAGTCCAAGGCCAAGAACAACCAGCAAGTCATTTTGCCGCGGAAGGGTGTTCTCGAACTGCAGCGGATCCTGGGCGGAGATGGGAATGTGGATCTGGCCATCGGTTCCAGCCACGTTCGTGCCCAGATCGGCGACATTCGCTTCACTTCGAAGCTTATTGACGGGCGTTTCCCGGAGTACGGGCGCGTGATCCCGGCGAATCCCACCAAGCAGGTCGAGGCCGATCGCGAAGGGTTGCGCCAGGCGCTGCAGCGGACAGCGATCCTGTCGAACGAGAAGTATCGCGGGGTTCGCATCAATTTGAAGTCAGATCTCGTCACGATCCAGGCACATAACCCGGAACAGGAAGAAGCCGAGGACCAGGTCGAGGTCACGTACACGGGCGATGAGGTCGAGATCGGCTTCAACGTCACGTATCTGCTCGACGCCCTCGCGGCGGTGGATTCGGAGAAGGTCGTCCTCGGGCTCACCGACGGCAATAGCAGCTGCCTGGTGCGTGCGTCCGGCACGCCAAGTTCGAAATACGTCGTCATGCCAATGCGGCTCTGAGACAGCCCGCCGCGGCTTTGCATGTCCCTTGCCGAGCTGCGGATCCAGAATCTTCGCTGCGTTGAATCCGCGGAGCTCCGGTTTGCGCCGGAGCTGAATCTCATCGCCGGCGAGAATGGCGCCGGCAAAACGTCCATCCTCGAGGCGATCTTCCTGCTGGGGCGCGGGCGGTCCTTCAGGACACGCAGCAGCGAGCGCCTCATACGTCATGGCCAGGCTGCGCTCACCGTATTCGGCCGTACCGACGATCAACCACCACAGCAGGCCGGGATCGAGATCTCGGCGGCCGGCGGCACCCGAGCCCGAATCAACGGCGAGAGCGCTGCATCGTTGCTGGCGCTATCAGGTGTGTTGCCGGTCCAGGCCATCGATCCCGAGATCCACAAGCTCGTCGACCAAGGTCCCGAACGGCGCCGGCGCTGGCTGGACTGGCTTGTGTTCCACGTGGAACCAAGCTTTGGGGTTCATTGGGCGCGGTACAGCCGGGCGCTCAAGCAGCGCAACGCGGCGTTGCGGGCAGGGGCGGGCAACGTCTCCGCCTGGGACGGGGAGCTGATTCGAAATGGTGAAGCCATCACCGAAGCTCGCCAGAAGACCATGCAGCGCCTTCAGCCCCGCCTGGAGCAGACATTCGAGCGCTTCGGCGGGCTCGCCGTTGCGGTGGGATTTTCGACCGGATGGGCCGCCGGAACCTCGCTCGAGGAAGCGCTGCGCGGACATCTGGACAGCGATCGCGCCCGAGGCACCACGACCTCCGGTCCACATCGAGCGGACGTCGCGCTGAGGCGAGATGGTCGTGTCGCGCGGGAGACGCTGTCTCGCGGGCAACAGAAGCTGACGGCTGTGGCCATGATCATCTCCCAGATGCAGCTTTTGCAGGATGAGCTGGGCCTGCGCGCCGTCTTGCTTCTGGATGATCCCGCGGCCGAACTAGACGAGAAAAATCTGCAGCGACTCTTCGAGGAATTGAGCTCCCTTCGTTGCCAAATGATCGCGACCTCGTTGACGCCGGAAACCGCGCTATTCCAAGCGCCAAAAGCCACGTTTCACGTGGAACATGGACACGTGAAACAGCTATAATTTCGGCCCGTTTTCCCGAGTCAGTCATGGCCAACGACGCAGTCTACGACTCCAGTAAAATCAAGGTCTTAAAGGGTCTTGATGCAGTGCGGAAAAGACCCGGCATGTACATCGGTGACACCGATGACGGAACGGGCCTGCACCACATGGTTTTCGAGGTTGTGGATAACGCCATCGACGAGGCGTTGGCCGGCTGGTGCGACCGCATCATCGTCACGATCCACGCCGACGAATCGGTGACGGTCTCGGACAACGGCCGCGGCATCCCAACCGACATTCACCCCGAGGAAGGGCGTTCGGCGGCCGAGGTCGTCATGACCGTCCTGCATGCCGGCGGCAAGTTCGATGACAGCTCGTACAAGGTCTCCGGCGGCCTGCACGGCGTCGGCGTCTCGGTCGTCAATGCGCTCTCGGACAACCTCTGGCTGACGATCAACCAGGACGGCAAGACCCACAAGATGGAGTTCCGCCTGGGCGATCCCGTCGCACCGCTGGCCATCACGGGCGACACGACCGAGCGCGGCACCACCGTGCGCTTCAAGCCCAGTCCCACGATCTTCACGAACATCACCTTCGACTACGAGGTCCTGGCGAAGCGGCTGCGCGAGCTGTCGTTCCTGAACTCCGGCGTGCGCATCGAGCTCGTCGACGAGCGCGAGGCCAAGTCCGATGTGTTCGAACACGCAGGCGGACTACAGGAGTTCGTGAAGCACCTGAACCGCTCGCGCACCGGCATCCACCCCTCGGTGTTCTGGTTCCGCTCGCAGGAAGGACCCATCGGCGTCGAAGTCGCCATGCAGTGGAACGATTCGTACACCGAATCGATGTTCTGCTACACGAACAACATTCCGCAGAAGGATGGCGGCACCCATCTCGCCGGCTTCCGCGCCGCGCTCACGCGCACGCTGAACGATTACATCGAGAAGGAGATGGCGACCAAGAAGGAGAAGATCCCGACCACGGGCGATGATTCGCGCGAAGGTCTCACGGCGATCCTCTCGGTCAAATTGCCGGATCCCAAGTTCTCCTCGCAGACCAAGGACAAGCTGGTCTCGTCGGAAGTGAAGGGCGTGGTCGAAACTGCGGTGGGCGCGAAGCTCGCCGAGTTCCTGCTCGAACACCCGAACGAAGCGAAGGCCATCGTCGGCAAGATCATCGAAGCCGCGCGTGCGCGCGAGGCCGCGCGCAAGGCGCGCGAGATGACACGCCGCAAGGGCGCGCTCGACATCGCCGGCCTTCCTGGAAAACTCGCCGACTGCCAGGAGAAAGATCCGGCGCTCTGCGAAATCTTCATCGTCGAGGGTGACTCGGCCGGCGGCTCCGCGAAGCAGGGCCGCGACCGGCGCACGCAGGCGATCCTGCCGCTGAAGGGCAAGATCCTGAACGTCGAGAAGGCGCGCTTCGACAAGATGCTGTCATCGGCCGAAGTCGGCACGCTGATCACCGCGCTCGGCTGCGGCATCGGCAAGGACGACTTCGACATCACGAAGCTGCGGTATCACCGCATCATCATCATGACCGACGCGGACGTGGACGGATCGCACATCCGCACGCTGCTGCTCACGTTCTTCTACCGGCAGATTCCGGACCTCATCAAGAACGGGCACATCTACATCGCGCAGCCGCCGCTGTACAAAGTGAAGCGCGGCAAGCAGGAGATCTACGTCAAGGACGACGCCGAGCTCAATCGCATGTTGCTCGCGTCCGCGCTCGACGATGCGTCGCTGCATGTGAACGCCAACGCGCCGGCGCTGACGGGCCAGGGCCTCGAGACACTCGCGCGCCAGTACATGGAAGTGCAGGGCATCATCCGCCGCTGGGCGCGACGTTACGACGAGCGCCTGCTCGAGCAGCTGATCTACATGCCCGCGGTCACGGCCGCGGAATTCGATCGCGTCGAGTGGATGCACGGCTGGGCGAAGGAACTGGCCGAGCACCTGAACACGCTCTCCGACAGCCCGCGCAGCTACCGCGTGGACTACCAACTGGCGGGCAATCATCCCGCCCGTGTAACAGTCTGCAAGACGGAGCACGGTTCTGTAACAGAAAAGTACCTGCCGAAGGAATTCTTCGAATCCGCGGAATACCTGCGGATCGTCGAGCTCGGCAAGACCCTGGCCGGCATGATCGGCGAGGGCGCGTACATCCAGCGCGGCGAAGCACGCGAGGACGTGGGCTCGTTCAAGCAGGCGATGACCTGGCTGATCGAGCAGGCGCGCAAGGGCCAGTCCATCCAGCGCTACAAGGGCCTGGGCGAGATGAACCCCGAGCAGCTCTGGGACACGACCATCAATCCCGAAACGCGCCGGCTCATGCAGGTGCGCATCGAGGACATCCTGGCCTCGGATGAGATCTTCACGACGCTGATGGGCGACCAGGTGGAGCCGCGGCGCGAGTTCATCGAGAAGAACGCGCTGGCGGTGTCGAACCTCGACGTCTAACTACCGGCACGGGATCGGAGCGGATGCGAGCGCACACCCGCCGATGTCCCGTGGCGGGCGGCACCCTGTGCCGGCACGCGTGATCCAGAGATCAGGCCGCCGGTAACACCAGGGCGAACACCGCACCTGCCGGCTCACCGCGCCTGACCTCCAGCTTGCCGCCGTGCGCCAGGGCTACGTGCCGCGCGACACTCAGCCCGACGCCGCCGCCCCCGGCCTTGGTCGAAAAGAAGGGCGCGAGGACCTTGCCCGGACTGTCCTCGGGAAGGCCTCGGCCGTTGTCGTGCACCTCGATCGAAATCTCGACAGGTGAATGGCAGCAGCGGATCTCGATGCTGGGCGACTCCGCGCCGTCCACGGCTTCCACGGCATTGCGCAGCAGGTTGATGACCGCCTGCTCGAGAAGCTCGGCATCGGCAAGGGCGATGACGTCCGAAGAAGCGCCGCGATTCGCGAAGGCAATACCTCGCTCGCGGAACGTCGTGCTCATCAAGCGCTCGATGCCATCCAGAAAAGCCTTCATCGCCACGGGCCGCGGCGCGGCCGTCGGCAGCTCGGCGACCGCGCGGTATCGTTCGACGAAATTCATGAGACCGTGACTGCGGCGCTTGATGACCTCGAGCGCGGCGACCAGTTCTTCCTCGCCGGCGCGCGCCTGCAACAATTGCTCGAGGCTCTCCGACAACGATGCGATCGGTGTCAGGGAGTTCATCATCTCGTGCGCCAGCACGCGCGCCATGTCGGCCCAGGCGCGGGCTTCGACCGCATCGAGCTCACCGGCAATCCGCTGCAGTGCCAGCAATCTCCGCGGCGTGCTGCGGGGCTTCGAGTACTGCGAGCACGACACGAACGCCTGCGATCCATCGGCGAGTTGCAGGATCTCGCGCGTCCCGGGTCGCATGCCCGAGAGACGGTCGGCCGCGGACCCGAGCGCGGGGATCTGCGTCAGCGTTCGCGGCGTCTCACGCGCGAGCTCGCGTGCGGAGCGATTCAGGAAAACCAGCTCATCACCGTCGAGCACGAACAAGGCCGCCGGTACCGTGTCGAGCAGCGCGTGCGCATGCTCGAGCTGACCGGCGAGTATTTGCTCCTGGTGTGTCGCCACGTTCTCGCGAGGCGCGCCCCGCGCGAGCAGGGCCACGCGCCGCGCGAGCCCCATGGCCGTCCACGCCGCGACACCGACCAATACTAGCGCCGTGGCGTAGTAGTTCGTCTCCACGAGTACCGCGACGATGCAAAAGCTCAGCAGCCCGAGAGCGGCGGTCCGCAGCCACACGCCGCTCACGAGGAGAGTCCGTGCTTGGACATACGCCGGTACAGGGCGGGGCGTGACAGGCCGAGTGCCTGCGCCGCGCCGGAGATGTTCCCTTGATGCCGTTCGAGCGCCTGCTCGATGGCGCGGCGTTCGATCCGGTCGAGATCCAGCGAGCGTCCCTCGCGCGCGGCGCGTGTACGTTCGCAGGCGGAACGCACGATGGTCACGAGCTCCTCGTTCCGCCAGGGCTTGAGCACAAAATCCACCGCGCCCTGCTTGAGCGCATCGACCGCGAGCTTCACGCTCCCGTAGGCCGTCATGAGCACCACGCTCAACGCCGGATCGATGATCCGCAGGCGCGCGAGCGCGTTCATTCCCTCGCGGCCGCTGTGCTGGCCGCTCAAGAAGTTCATGTCGAGCAGGACCACGTCCGTCTGCGCGTCTAACCACTGCTCCATGCGCAGGGGGCTTTCCGCGAGCGTGATGGTCGCGAAGTGCGCGGCGAGCACCACCCGGGCCGCGCGCTGCACGTCACGATCGTCTTCGACGATCAATGCCTTTCCAAACTTCTCCACGCGTCAAAGCGTAGCCCCGCGCCCTACGCACCGACAACTGTCCGGAAGCGGACGCCGCGCTCTTGCGCGCATCGGTGCCGCGCGGCAAAAAGGTCGGCAATGATCGAGGCTATTCCACCTCGCCTGAGCAGCACGGATACCCCGGTTACACCGCGGCGCTGGCGCCGTTGGCAGTGGAAAGCCGCGTGCGTCGCCGTCCTGACGATTGGTGTTTTCGCGCTGCTGGCTTCCGTGTTCGACGGCGAGCGGCGCCTGCGGGTCGAACGTGACAAGCTCGCGATCAGCACTGTGATGCGCGGCACTTTTCATGATTTCATTCCCCTGCGCGCCCGGCTGGCGCCGCGGCAAACGGTCTATCTGGATGCCATCGAAGGCGGCCGCGTCGAGCAGGTGCTGGTCGAGCCGGGCGACAGGGTGACCGAGGGCCAGCCCCTGGTCCGCCTCGGCAATACGGAGCTCGAGCTCACCGTGCTGGACCGCGAGGCGCGGCTCATCGAATCCATCACGCAGTTGCAGTCCCGACAGTCGACGCTCGAGCAAAGCCGGCTTGAAAACCAGAAGCAGCTCGCGACCATCGAGTACAACATCGTCCGCCTCGAACGCGCGCTCAATCGCCGCAAGGCCCTGCCTTCCGTAGCGGTCGAGCAGCGCGATACGCTGCAGGATGAGCTCGACTACAACCGCCGCCTGCAGCCCATCCAGCTCGAAAGCAACCATAGCCAGGAAGCCCTGCGCGTCCGGCAGCTTCCGCAGATCGCGGCGCAGCTCGACAAACTACACGAGGACGTCGAGATAACACGCGCGAAACTGGCGAACCTGCTGGTCCGCGCGCCCGTCGCGGGCCGCATGACCGCCATCGATCTCAAGATCGGCGAGAACCGCAATCGCGGGGAGCGCTTGGGCGAGCTGACGCCGGAGTCCGGATTCAAGATCGTGGCGGCCGTCGACGAGTACTACCTCGGACGGCTGCGGACCGGCATGCCCGCGACCGGTGAAATCGCCGGCCGGGAATGGCCGCTGACCATCGAACGCGTCTATCCACAGGTCCGCGACGGCGCCTTCACCGTGGACCTCCGGTTCACGGGACCCGCGCCCGAGGAAATGCTGGCGGGACAGGCGGTGCAGGGCAAGTTCACGCTGGGCACCGCCACCACCGCCACCACCGCCACGATCCTCGCGGTCGGTCCATTCCTGCAGCAGAGCGGTGGCGAGTGGGTATTCGTGCTCGCGCCGGGTAACGACACGGCGCTGCGCCGACGCATCCGGCCCGGCCGGCGCAACATCGAGCAACTCGAAATCCTGGACGGACTGAGTGCGGGCGAGCGCGTGATCATCTCCGACTACCAGGGATACAACGGTGTCGATCGGATCGAAATTCAATGAGGACCGAGACATGCTGAAGCTCGAGCGGATCGGCAAGATCTATCGCACCTCCGAAGTGGAAACCCGCGCGCTAAGCGACATCAGTCTGAGCGTCGACGCGGGCGAGTTCGTCGCCGTCATGGGTCCCTCGGGTTGCGGCAAGTCGACGCTGCTCAACATCCTCGGGCTCCTGGACACGCCCAGCGCCGGCACTTACCAGCTATTCGGCGAAGACGTGACGAACTACTCCGAGGCGCAACTCACCGCCGTGCGGCGCGCCGCCATCGGCTTCGTATTCCAGAGCTTCAATCTCATCGAGGATCTTTCCGTCGAGGAGAACGTCGAGGTCGCGCTGCTTTATCGTGGCGCTTCCGCGAAGGAACGGCGCACGCGGGTGGCGGAAGCGCTGGAGCGCGTCGGTCTCGGGCATCGGGCGCGGCATCTTCCGCAACAACTCTCAGGCGGTCAGCAGCAGCGCGTCGCCGTCGCACGGGCGCTGGTGTCGAAACCCAAGGTCATCCTGGCCGACGAACCCACGGGCAATCTCGACACCGCCAACGGCAATGCCGTGATGGATCTGCTCATCGATGTCGCGAAAGCCGGCACCACCGTGATCATGGTCACGCACTCGCTGACCTACGCCGCACTCGCCAGCCGCACCATCAAGCTACTCGACGGACGCATCGTCAGCGAGACCTTGTTGGCCGCCTGAACCCGAACGCCATGCTCCGCAACTACTTCGCCGCCGCGCTGCGCAACCTGATGCGCAATCGCGTCATCTCGTTCATCAACATCATGGGGCTCGCCGTGGGTCTCGCGGCGGCGCTGCTCGTGGCGCTGTACGTCCGCTACGAACACAGCTACGAACAATTCATTCCAGGCCACGAAGACGTCTATCGCTTCTCCCTGAATGTCAACTGGGGCGGACAGTCGCCAGAGCGCCGCGATCAAAGTTCTCAACGCATCGCAGGATGGCTCAAACTCGATTACCCCGAGATCGATCGGGTCGCGCGATTCAACGAAACCTGGCGCAGCGTGGCCGCCGAAGACCGCGCGTTCAAGGAACAGGTTTTCGAGGGAGACCCGGATCTGTTCCGCGTGCTTTCGATCCCGGCGGTCCTGGGCGATCTGCAAACCGCACTCGACCAACCGGGTCGGATCGCGATCTCTCGCGCTACGGCGCAAAAATACTTCGGGCGCCAGGACGTTCTCGGCGAAACACTCCACCTCGACAATGACAGGCCGTTCGTGGTGTCGGCCGTCTTCGAAGATTTGCCCGGCAATACGCACCTGAACTTCAAGCTCGTGGTATCGGCGCTCGGCAAGTCCGGCATCTCATCCGAAGACGCCATGCCCGCGAACAGTCTGGGCAGCATGGGCCTGCACACGTACTTCCGCCTGCACAAGGGCGCGCGTATCGAGGTCGTTCGAGCGGGACTCACGGAGTTCTTGAAGAAGCACTTGGGAGACATGCATACCGCTTTCGAGCCCGACGTCACTGCCATCGCAGACATTCATCTGTCGCCGGCCGTGAACCGCGCACTGCGGCCGCGCGGCAATCCGCACGCGCTGCGGGCGTTGACACTCGTGGGCGGCCTGATCGTGCTGATCGCGATATTCAACTTCGTCAATCTCACCACCGCGCGCGCGGCGAATCGCGGCGTCGAAGTCGGCGTGCGCAAAATTGCCGGCGCCAGCCGCCGCGATCTGATGCTGCAGTTCATGGGCGAGTCGATCCTGTATGTCGCCCTCGCCATGCTGATCGCGATCAGCATGGTCGAGCTTGCCTTGCCGGCGTTTCGTGCGCTGCTCGATCCGGGAGAAGCCATCTCCGCAGCGCCGTCGATAAGTTTCGACTACTGGCGCAGTCCATCGCTGCTGCTGGGCATCGTGGGCGGCACTTTGCTGGTCGGCATTCTGGCCGCGGTCTATCCGGCCATGGTGCTCTCCTCGTTCAGGCCCGTGGCCGTCCTCAAAGGCGCATCGCTGCAAGGTTCGGGCGGCGCCCGCATACGCGAGCTGCTGGTGATCCTGCAGTTCGCGATCCTTATCAGTCTCATCTTCGCGGCCGCCGTGATTTACCGGCAGACTAACTTCGCGCTGAACTCCGCGTTGCGCATCGATACCGACCAGGTGCTGATCTACAACCTCGAATCCGAATCGATTGCCGGCGATGCGCCGGGCCAGGCATTCCGGAATGCGGTGAAGGCGATCCCGGGCGTTATCGGGATGACCTCATCGATCATATTGCCCACCAACGAGTTCAGCCCCATGACCTCCTTCAACGACAGCAAGGGCGAGATGGCTCTGCTGCAGGTCGCGGCGGTGGACCTGAACTTCTTCGAGTTCTACCGCATACGACTTTTGGCGGGGCGCAGCTTCTCACCCGCGCTCGCCACGGATCGTTTCGTCTTCGCCGAAGCAACCCGCCCACTGTCCGTGATCGTCAACGAGGCGGCCGTGAAGCGTCTTGGCTTCCCGAGCAATACCGACGCCATCGGGCAGACCCTGCATCCGCGTTCTGGCGGGTGGCCCTATCAGAATGCCCCGTTGCCCGAACCCCTGACCATCGTGGGCGTCGTCGCGGACTTCCCGATCAACTCGGTGCGCCGCGAAATCGAACCGTCTATCTACTTTGTATTCGAACCCGTGCTGGGGATGCTCAGCATCCGCATAGCCGGAGAGAACATGCCCGAAACGCTCGCCGCACTGCGGGCCGCCTGGAAGAGCGTGGGACAGAAACATCCGGAAGCAGGCTGGTTCCTCGAGGAGCACTATCGCCGGTTGTACTCCGACGTCATCCTGCAGCGTAAAACGCTGGGCCTCTTCGCTGGATGCGCGGTCTTTCTCGCCGCACTCGGCCTCTTCGGCCTGTCCATCTACACCGCCCAGCGGCGCACGCGGGAGATCGGCATCCGCAAGGTGATGGGCGCCAGCACGGGCGACATCATGAAGTTGCTGCTATGGGCGTTCAGCAAACCCGTCCTGTGGGCAAGCCTCTTCGCCTGGCCCGTTGCCGCGTGGCTCATGCAGGGATGGCTCGAAGGATTCGCCTATCGTGTTCCACTCGGCTGGTGGTGGCTGCCGGCCGCATCCCTGGCGGCGCTGGCCATTTCGCTGTTGACGGTCAGCGCGCACAGCTACGCCGTCGCCCTGCGGCAGCCGGCCGCGTCCTTGCGACACGAATAGCGACGACTACTCCGGCCCGCAATGCGTCTGCGTCGGCATCCCGCTGCCTGACTCGCGGTAGATAGCCAGCATCGTGCCGAACGCGACCTCGCTTCCGTCGCGCAGCCGCACCGGCGCCGCCGCGATCCGCTGACCATCCGAGAACGTGCCGTTCTTGCTGCCGAGGTCCTCGAGCATCGCGCCCGAGCTGCTCACCAGGATGCGCGCATGCCGCCGTGACACCGCGGGATCGTCCAGGCGTACCTGCACGGCCGCATCGCGGCCCACGATGTTCTCTCCGGCAATCAATGGCAGACGCCGCTGGCCGGCCATGAGCCAGCAGGCCAGCACACCCGGCGACAATCGCTCGCGACGCGTGAGCGGCGCCTCGAGCGCATAACCCACGCGGTGGACGGTGCGGATCAGCGGCGCGTCGCGGTCATCGTCCCCGAGCGCCGCGCGCAGCTGCTTGACCAGCGCCACCAGCGTCGCGTCCGCCACCGCGCCGCCCGGCCACAGCTTCTCGTGCAGCTCGCGCTTGCCGATGACCCGCGGTGCGGCTTCCAGCAACAAGCCCAGCAGGCTGAAAGCCTTGGGGCTCAGATGGATTTCCGCGCCATCGCGCCGCAGCCGCCGAGTCTCCGCATCGAACTCGAATGCGCCGAATCTCACCATTGGTTGCCTCGATTTCGCCCCGGTTTCGCCCCGGCAAACCCCCGATTAATTCTATGCCGTCCACCAGTATCGGCCCACCCGGCATCGCGCCGAGGCCGATGCAATCAGCAGGAGTCAATCAGATGGGCAGGTTCAGAATCAGTGCAGTAGTGGCCATGGCCGTGGTTTTTCTCGGCGCATGCGACGATGACAACAGTCCCGCCGTCAGCGGGCCGCCACCGGCACCGCAACCGTCGACGCCCGCGGCCGTGAGCACCAATGCCGTGATCCTCGAATGGAACCAGCTGCTGACGCAGCAGCAGGGCGCCGGGAATCTGTACAGCTTCCGCCAATACGCGATTCTCCATATCGCCATGTTCGACGCGGCGAACTCGGTGCAGCGGCTGTACACGCCGTACCTGACGGCGGTCGGTGGACCGGCGGCCACGAGCGCCTCCGAGGAAGCAGCGGCCGCGCAAGCGGCGCGCGATGTGATGGTGGCGCTCTATCCAGCCGCCACCGCGGACTTCGATGCGGCGCTGGCCGCGCGGCTGGCGACGATCCCGCAGGCGAAGGCCGCAACGGGCGTGGATGTCGGCCGGCAGACCGCGCAGTCGGTGCTGCAGTGGCGCGCCACCGATGGCGCCGCCAGCCCGGACCCCGCGTACACGCCGCCGGCGCTGCCGGGTCTGTGGCAACCCGCCGCGGCAGGTCAGGTGGCCGCGGGTACGCGCTTCCTCGACATGAAACCCTTCGCGTTGCTCACGAGGACGCAATATCTGCCGACTTCATACCCGCCGCTGAACAGCGCCGAGTACGCGGAAAGCTTCCAGCAGGTCTACGACATTGGACGCGTCGACAGCGTCGTCAGGACTGCAGAGCAGACGCAGCTCGCCAGGCTGATCGCGGGCGTGAACTTCCGTCCGGGTCCCTTTGCATTGTGGAACGCCGTGGCCCGCGATCTCGCGACGAGCCGGCAGATGTCGCTGATCGACACCGCGCGGTTGTTCGCGCTGCTCAACGCGTCGATGCACGACGGCCTGATGACTTCGCAGACGAGCAAATATGTCTATCACCTGTGGCGTCCGATCACCGCGATTGCCCATGCCGGCGACGACATGAACGACGCCACGACGGCCGACCCCACCTGGACGCCGTTGCTGCCCACGCCGCCCTATCCCTCGCATGCCAGCAACGTGAGCTGCATCGGGACCAGCGCGTCGCGCGTGCTCGCGCAGGCATTGGGGAACGATCAGATTCCCTTCAGCGTGACCTGGACCTGGACGGGCGCCGCGGGCGCGGGCTCCGACGTGACGCGCCAATACGCCGCGCTCTCGCAACTGGCGGACGAAGCCGCGATGAGCCGCGTGTACGGTGGCATCCACTTCGAGTTCGAGCTTACCGCGGCCGCGGAGTCGTGCACGAAGGTGGCTGACTACGTGTACACCAACTTCATGCGGCGCTGAGTCGCGCTAGTGGATAGGCGCCATGCGCTTCAGTTCGTCGAACCAGTTCAACACGACAATGAGCTGAGGCGCCTGGCCCTCCCCCATGAATTTCAGCATCAGGAAGCGGCCGTCGGGCGCCACGTCGTACGTGCGGCCGCCGCCCTGCGCTCCCGAACCCAGATACTGGGCGCCATCGAGGATCTTGACGGGACGCCCCGGAGCGAACGTCGGTCCGGCGGTTACCGGCACGGATTGCACCGCACCACTGAAATCGCGATAGAACAACTCGCTCCCCGCGCGCGACCACACGGGTTGTTTGCCGCCGCCCGATGAAACCTGCCACCGGCTGCCACCGTAGGCATTGGGAAACGGGCGCACGTAGACCTCGAACTGGCCGGATTCGTCGGAGTCGTAAGCCACCCAGCGCCCGTCGGGAGAAACCTCCGCCCACAATTCGTTGGCCGGACTGTGGATCAACGGCTCGATCTTGCGGGTTCCTTCGAGCGACATGAGATGAATGTCGCGCTGCTGTCCCGGCACACTCACCGAGGCCAGCAGTCGCCCGTCTGGTGTGTAGCTGATGGGCATCTGCAGCGCGTCACTCTCGAACAGGTGCTCCGCTTCGCCACTGCCGTCGGATGCCTGGCGGAACACGTTGGACACACCCGAGCGCTCACTGCCGAAGGCCAGATGACGGCTGTCCGGGCTCCAGGCCACGAGCGGGTTATGCGCCGGATCTTTCGTGAACAGCTCCAGCGTCGAGCGTCGCAGATCCCAGATCCAGATGTCGCGGGCCCGGCCGGTTTCTCCCCCGACGCTTTCAGTCACGTCGATCGCCACGCGGCTGCCGTCCGGAGAAATGCGCGGATAAAGATACGGCCGGGGCGGTGCACCCAAAGGATCCTCGCGGCCCTGGCGGTCGACCCAGACCAGTTCCCTGTCGTACGTCGCGCTGCTCGATTGATAGACCAGTGAGCCTTCCGCCGAAACGGCGAAATCGAGCAGTCCGGGCGTCACCAACACTGAGGTGGGCTCGCCCCGCGTCTGCAGGAGCCGGCTGTCGAAAGCCACGGCATAGAGTGTCCCCCCACTTGCATACAGGAGGTGCCCGGTCGGGGTGAGGCGAGGCCGTCCGCCGCCGCGCAATACAACGTGCGACTTTTTTGTCCGCAGATCGAACGCCTCGATGCGCGCCGCAGGCATGCTGGCGGCGATGCCCAGGATATTTCCGCGAGTGGGTATGACGGTGAACAGGACGGCCTCGCGCGCCGGCACCATTTCCACCGACACGATCTGTTCCACATCGTGAGTCGCCAGAAGTTTCTCGGGCTCGCCGCCGGCGGCCGGGACGCGGAACAATCCACGCGTATCTCCAAACACGATGTCGTTGCCGACCCAGGTGCCGGCCGGGAATACGCGATCGGCGAGCGTTACCGCCTCGCCGCCAGTGACGGGAACCCTTCTCAGGGATTCCCAGCCTTTGAACCCTAACCATCTGCCGTCCGGAGAAAAAAACGGGTGGCCCTGGGAGATGTTGGCAGGCGCCACGACCCGGCTATCCAGACTGTTCAATGCACGCACCACCAGGCCACGTCCCGTGGCGTAGGCGATCTGGCTGCCATCCGCCGAGATCGCCACCCCGCCCGGCGCAAGATTCGTTTCTGGAATCGCGAAGCGCATCAACGGGCGTGGAGGCGCAACGGGATCCGGACGCAATGCGAACCATGCCGGGATGCCGGCCACCGCCGCCGCGGCGATCGCCCCTATCAGGACTCGGCGCCGCACCGTTGGCCGGGCGAAAGTCGACCAGGCCGCGAGCGGACGCGTGGCGGTCGGAGCCCCGGCGGCATTGCCGAGCGCATCCACCAGCTCGAGGCGTGCGTCGCCAATGTCGCGCAGCCGCTGACGACGATCCTTCTCCAGACAGCGATGCAACAGCCGCTGGATGGTCGCGGGCAGCTCCGGCGGCAGCGCCGAGAAATCAGGCTCGCGCTCGAGGACCTGCGCGATGACATCCGAGGCGCGTTCGCCGGTGAAGGCGCGTTTGCCACACAGCATCTCGTACAGCAGGCAACCGAAGGCCCAGATGTCCGTGCGTTTATCCACGGGTTGGCCGCGGGCTTGCTCCGGACTCATGCACGCGGGCGAACCCATGATTCGCCCGCTGCCGTTGCCCGGGATCTCGACGGCGGTCACCGTGATCGCCGCCGCGGCTTCATGAGCAATGACCGGATCGAAAACTTTTGCGAGGCCGAAGTCGAGCAGCTTCACGGTCCCATCCGGCCGCAGCTTTACGTTGCCCGCCTTCAGGTCGCGATGCACGATGCCGCGTTCGTGCGCGGCTTCCAGCGCCATCGCCATCTGCGCCGCGATGCCCAGCGCCTCGGGCACGGGTATCGCGCCCCCGGCAATGCGCTCCGTGAGCGTTTCGCCCTCGACCAGCTCCATCACGAGCGCGTGGCTGCCGGGCACCGCGACGATCTCGTACAGCGCCGCGATATTGGGATGGCTCAGCGATGCCAGCACCTGAGTCTCGCGCTCGAAACGCGCGAGGCGCTCCGCATCGCCCAGGAAATTCCCCGGCAGAAGCTTCAGTGCGACGTCACGCCGCAGGCGCGAATCGTGCGCGCGATAAACCTCGCCCATGCCGCCCGCGCCGAGCAGTTCCAGCAATTCAAAGCGGTCGAGACGTGAACCGGGGGCGAGCATCGACAATCCTTCTCACGGCAGCGGATACCCTGCGCAACCAGGCAGAGTACGGCACCCGCAGTCTGACTATCGTGCCAGAGGCGCGCGAGGAATATGCATCGAGGCGCCCGTCCGCGACGGGCGGGCTGACGCAGGGAATGACATGAATGCTCGCAACGGGGCAGATGCAGCTCCGCCGAACTCAACCTCGGCTGCTGGCTACCTCGGGCTCTCCACGCGCTTCGCCCTCGAATGCCAGCAGATCGCCTGGCTGGCATTCCAGCACCTCGCACAACTTCTCGAGCGTGCTGAAGCGGATCGCGCGGGCCCGGCCTGCATTCAGGACGGACAGATTCTGCGGTGTGATGCCGACGCGCTCGGCGACCGTGTTCAATTGCAACTTGCGCCTGGCAAGCATTACGTCGAGGTTCACTACGATGGGCATATGCGGATCTCGTTAGACGACCAGGTCCTGCTCTTCACGCAGCTTGCGTCCTTCGTCCATGATCCGGCTGGCATACAGGAACAGGCAGGCGCCAAGGATCGACCCGCCGGGAAATGACGGCATGATGCTCGTCCACTGATCCTGCGCGGCCGCAATCTCCGGCCATGCGCCGATCAGCACGGCGAGCCAGATCAGCTGAGCAATCCAGGGATGACGGTCAGCAACGTCATCGACGGCCGATTCGATTCCTATCTACTGAAAATGGAAGCGGAGCAGCGCTTCAGCGGGGTCGTTCTGGTCATGCGCGAGGGAACGATCCTCCATGCCAGGGGATACGGCGCGGCGACGGCCAATCGTGCGAATGGCGTCGATACGAAGTTTCACGTCGCCTCCATCACGAAGCAGTTCACGGCCGCCGCGATCATGCAACTCGCCGAGAAGGGCATGGTGAAGCTCGACCGCTCCATCAACACCTATCTACCGGCCGGATACCGATCACCGAAGTGGAACGCGGTCACCGTTCACCATCTTCTGTCCCATACGAGCGGCATCCCGGACTATGCCGTCGCCCGCGACTACTATCACCTCGCCAAAGGCTTCGGCCTGGACGGCACCGTAGACGGCATGCTGAAAGAGGCGATGGGGAAAGATCTCGAGTTCGCGCCCGGTTCAAGGTACGCGTATTCGAATCTCGGATACACGCTGCTCGGCAGCATCATCGAGAACCAGTCGGGCGCTTCGTACGCTGAATACGTGAAGCGCAACATCCTGGATCCCCTGGGGATGACATCCTCGAGCATCCACGTCGCTCCGCACGTCCCGGACGAAGACGAGGCCGAAGGCCTGCGGTGGAACGACGAATTGATGAAGCGTCTTCCGGATGACGCCGTGACGCTGCCCGCGACCGCGCCAGATGGAGGTCTGATCACCACGCTCGCGGATTTCGCCAGGTGGACGCGGATCTTTTCCGCTGGAGAACAAACAATCCTGACCCAGGACTCGATCCGGTTGATGTCGAGTCCGCACGTTCACATCGGTAATGGCGGTCCGCTGGATTCGATGGGTTATGGACTCTTCGTCGGTGACCGGCTGACGGGCCACGGAGGGCTCATCGTCGGTTTCCGCAGTCAATTCATCTTCGACCGTGAGACCCGCTCGGTGATCGCCGTGTTCTCGAACGACGCGAGCAACGATGCCCAACAGATAGCCTTCGGCCTGCTGACGATCTTGCTGACCGCCGATTCCTGACCCGAAGTTGCGCCACGCGAACCAGATGGTCCTTCAATTGCTTTCCCGATCGCCGTCGTCGCAAACTTTGCCCACGTAACTGCAGGAAGCGGAATCGGGCGCAATGAAATCCACAGCGAAACCTCGGGCGAAATCACGCTCGACAACATCGGCCAAAAGCGCACGCAAGTCGGACGCGACCGATTGGCGCGAGGCGACCGCGGCGCGTCTGCGCTCACTCATCCTCGCGGCGGATCCGAAGATCGTCGAAGAACGAAAGTGGAAGAAGCCGTCGAACCCCGCCGGCGTGCCCACTTTCTCGCGCGACGGCATCATCTGCACGCTCGAGACCTACAAGAACGCCGTGAAGCTCACGTTCGCCCACGGCGCCAGCCTTCCCGACCCAAAGCGGCTCTTCAACGCGAGCCTCGAAGGAAACCTGCGTCGCGCGATCGACTTCGCCGAAGGCGAGTCAGTCGATGCGACCGCGTTCAAATCACTCATCAAGGCCGCGGTGAAACGCAATGCCACAGCGAAAAAGTAAGACCCGATCAGCTTCGCGTCCAAGCCCGGCGCGCAAGAAAGCCCCCATGAAGAAGGCCGCGCCGAAACGCGGCACGAAGGTCCGCCTCCTCTCGGGCGGCAATCCGCAGATCACCAAGGGCGATGGCGATGCGCCGGTGAAGGCGTATATCGCCGCGATGCCGGGCTGGAAGCAGGACATCGGCAGGCGCGTCGACGCGTTGATCGCGCGCAAGGTGCCCAAGGTGTGCAAAGCGGTGCGATGGAACTCGCCCTTCTACGGCGTCGAGGGAAACGGCTGGTTCCTGGCCATGCACGTCTTCACACACTTCGTGCGCATCACGTTCTTCAAGGGAACCTCGCTCGATCCGCTGCCGCCGGGCACCAGCAAGTCCCCCGAAGTCCGCTACTACGACATCCGCGAGGATGCCTTCGACGAAAAGCAGATGGCCAAATGGGTGATCCAGGCCGCGGCCGTGCCGGGCTGGCTCGCCTGATCAGCGACCGGACAGCGCGAGCTTCCGGATCCACTCCGGCTCGAGAGGCTCCTCCTGCATGGGCAGGCCTTTCGCGAGCATCCAGCGGTGGATCCACGAGATGCCGCGCGGTGATTGCGCTTCGGGCATCTGGTACGCGGGATCGGTCAATGCTTCATCGAGCGTGATGAAGCGATAGCCGCGCTTCTTCAGCATCGCAACCAGCGCGCCGAAGTGATCGGCGTTGATCTCGTTCGCGTGCAGCAGCAACGTGTGTTTCATCGGCCGCCCGAGAAACTGCTGTGACAGATCCTCGAAGTGCGCGACGACGCTTTCCATGTAGGGCACGTACGCTTCGGCGACACGCTGCCGGGCTTTCTCGTCGCCGCGCTCGCGCGCGATGGCATACGCGCGATTGAACAGGTAATCGTTGTTGTCGATGGTCACGGGCGCCGTGATGTAGCCGCGCTGCGCGAGCAGCGCATTCAACCGCACGCGATATTCCTCGGTCGGTCCGGTGCGCAGCTGGGTGTGACGAAAGTAGCGCAGCTTCCCGCCACGCTCCGCGAGCAACATGCGCGTGACGGTTTCACCGCGCACGAGATCTTCGGCGTACTCCTCGAATGGCGCCTGGGCGATGCTGATGTGCGAAAACGTGTGATTGCCCAGCATGTGACCCGCGTCGAGCCACGCGCGCAGGAACCCGGCGCGCTCATCCATCTCTCCGCGCACGAACAACTTGCCTTCGTTCACGAAGCCGATGGCCGGGACGTCATTCGCTCGGAGGGTGACCAGCAGCTCCCGCGTGATGCGTCGAGTCTCCGCGAGGTCCGAATCCACGGCTGGCAGATCATCGAAGGTCACCGATATCTCGCGTGTCGCAAAACCCGGTTCCTGCGCATGCAAGCTGGCGAATGCGCCCAATACGTATAGATATGCCAGCCATCGTTTGCGTGTCATTGAGGCAGTCTGACCCATGGCGTGGGAAAGCGCGCAACGCCACACGCAAAAACTCCGGGCCCGGGAACTCAGCCGGGGTGCCAGTGGACTGAAGGTGGGAACGATTGGAGCCCGCGATGAACGATTCCTCGTCGACGCGACGCCGTCTGATCCAGGGCCTGTCACTAGGGCTGGCCCTTGCATCCATCGACAAGGTTTCACGAGCACAGGAGCGTCGCGTGCGCCGCATTTTCATTACGGGATCCACCGACGGCCTCGGCCGCGCGGCCGCGCAGGCGTTGATCGCCAACGGCCACCAGGTCGTGCTGCACGCACGTTCGCAGGAGCGTGTCGAGGCGCTGGCCGATCTCGCGCCGCGCGCCGCCGGCATCGTCATCGGCGATCTCGCGAGCGCCGTGCAGACTCGCGACCTCGCGAAGCAGGTCAACGAGCTCGGCCGCATGGATGCCGTGATCCACAACGCCGGCATCTATCGCGAACCGAATCGCGGCACCACGCCCGAGGGTCACGCGAAAGTTCTCGCCGTGAACGTGCTCGCGCCCTACTTGCTCACCGCGCTCATCGATCGGCCGGACCGGCTGATCTATCTCAGCAGCAGCATGCATCACGGCGGTGAGGGATCGCTCGACGACATCGACTGGTCGACGCGCCCGTGGGACACGCATCGCGCCTACGCCGAAAGCAAACTCTACGTCACGACTTTGGCATTCGCGATCGCGCGCCGCTGGCCGAAAGTGCTGAGCAACGCGGTCGACCCGGGTTGGGTGCCGACGAAGATGGGCGGCGCTGGCGCACCCGATGATCTGCAACAGGGCCACCAGACGCAGACCTGGTTGGCGACCAGCGACGATGCGGCCGCGAAGACCAGCGGCGGACTCTGGTTTCATCATCTGCGACAGAAACCCGCGGCGCAGTCGCTCGACACGCGGTTCCAGGACGAGCTCCTCGCGAAACTGGCCGAGCTCACGGAGGTCAAGCTGCCTTGAGTGCGGACGTCGACGTCGTCATCGTCGGAGGCGGCGCGGCGGGTGTCGGCGCGGCGCGGCGCCTCGCGCGCAGCGAGCTTTCCACCATGCTTCTGGAGGCGCATTCACGTCTCGGCGGGCGTGCCTGGACGCGCAGTGTCTCCGGCCAGGCGCTCGACCTCGGTTGCGGCTGGCTGCATTCGGCGGAGAACAATGCCTGGGTTCGCATCGCGCGCGAGGCGGGCATTCACATCGACGAAACCCCCGCCGCCTGGGGCATCCAGTACCGCGGCCTCGGATTTTCAGGAGAGGAACAGGCCGAGGCGCGCAAGGCGCTGGCGGACTGGACGCAACGTCTGGCCCGCTCGCCGCCGCCGGGCGATCGCGCGAGCGACGCGCTCATCCCGAACGCGCGCTGGAACAACTACATTCGCACGATCGTCGGGTTCATCAGCGGCGCGACTCCGGAGCAGCTCTCCGCCGCCGACTATGTTCGCTACGACGAATCGTCCACGGAGACCAACTGGCGCGTCACCACCGGACTCGGCGCCTTGGTGGCGCGCAGCATCCCCCCGCAGGTCCCGGTGAACCTGAATACACCCGTCGAGTCGATTTCGCTCGGCTCGAACGGTGTGACGCTCACCACCCGCGTGGGCATCGTACGCGCGCGGGCCGTGCTGCTCACGGTGTCGACCGAGGTGCTCGCGAACGGCACGATCAAACTACCCGGCGAGCTGGACGCCTGGCGCAATGCCGCCGCGCGGCTGCCGCTCGGCCGCGATGAAAAGCTGTTCTTCGAGATCCTGGGCGAATCGCCCTTCGAGCCCGAGACCCAGGTCATCGGCAATCCGCGCGACCCGCAGACGGGCGCGTACTACCTGCGCCCGCTCGGGCGGCCGATCATCGAGGCGTTCTTCGGCGGTGACGGCGCGCGCAAGGTGGACCGGGACGGCATCGACGCGGCATTCGCCTTCGCGCTCGACCAGCTCGCAGGACTGTTCGGCTCCGAGATCCGCGGCCAGCTGCGCCCGCTGGCCGCCTCCGCGTGGGGCCGCGACAACCGCATCGGCGGCGCTTACAGCTACGCCGTTCCCGGCAGCGTGGAGGCGCGCGCGGAGCTCGCGCGATCATTCGATCAGCGCATCTTTTTCGCGGGCGAGGCCACCAGCCGCTCGGACTTCTCCACCGTGCATGGCGCGCACGACAGCGGCGTCCGCGCCGCCGACGAAGTCATCGAAGCGCTCGCGCCGCTCGCTTCCGGGACAAAGGGTTAGAGGTTTCGAACCGCCGACGGATGCTGTCACAATGACTCGAAGAGTCGTTAGAGGCCCACGATCCGTGACACACCCGATCGATCGCATCAAAACCCTCGCGCTCTGCATGATGCTCGGCGCCCTGTCGTTCTCGTCGCTCGGTTTCGCCTGCGACAAACCGGCGAAGGCCGGCAAAGTGGATCTGTCCCACGCGACGCTCGCGGACCTCGCGGCCGCGCTCGCCGCGAAAAAAGTCACCTCGGTGGAACTGGTGCGCGCCTACCAGCAGCGCATCCGGCATTGCGACGGCGAGCTGCGATCGATCATTTCGCTGAATCCCGCCGCGCTGGACGACGCCAGGCGACTCGATGCCGAACGCGCCGCGGGCAGATTGCGCGGGCCGCTGCACGGCGTGCCACTCGTCATCAAGGACAACATCGACATGGCCGGCACGGTGACCACGGCCGGCTCTCTCGCGCTCGCCGACAACCTGCGCGAACGCAACGCGCCGCTGGTGGATCGGCTCGTCGTGGCGGGAGTCGTCGTGATCGCGAAGGCCAATCTTTCCGAGTGGGCGAACTTCCGCTCCATGTGGTCTTCGAGCGGCTGGAGCGCCGTCGGCGGTCTTGCGGTGAATCCGCGCGATCCGCGGCGCACCGCCTGCGGCTCGAGCTCGGGTTCCGGCACGGCTGTGGCTGCAGGTCTCGCGCCCGCGGCCATTGGCACCGAGACGAATGGCTCGGTGACCTGCCCCTCCTCTGTCAACGGACTCGTCGGCATCAAACCGACCGTCGGCCTCATTTCCGGCGAAGGCATCGTGCCGATCAGTCACACGCAGGATACGGCCGGTCCGATGACGACGACGGTGGCCGACACCGCCTTGCTGCTCGCGGCGCTGGCCGACCCGAAGCGCCCCGTCGAGGATTACCGCGGCGCGCTCGATGCAGATGCACTGAAAGGCACGCGGCTCGGCGTCGCGCGCTTCATCAACGGCTTCTCGCCACAGACCGACGCGGTCTTCAACACCGCGCTCGAAGTGCTCAAGGCGCAGGGCGCCGAACTCATCGAGATCGAGACCTTCGACTTCGCCGACATCGGCGAACACGAGCTCACGTTGCTGCTCACCGAGTTCAAGGCCGGCATCAACGCCTATCTAGCGACGGCGCCCACGGCCGTGAAGACGCGCACGCTGGAAGACCTGATCGTATTCAATGCCTCCGAGCCGCGCGAAACCACCCACTTCGGGCAGGACCTCTTCGTCAAGGCCCAGGCCACCGAGGGACTCGACGACCCGAAGTATTTGAACGCGTTCACGCGCGCGCGGCTCATCGCGGGCAAGGAAGGCCTCGACAAACTACTCGCCGAGAATCGCGTCGTCGCGCTGGTGTCGCCGACCTACGGCCCGGCCTGGTCCATCGACCTGGTGAACGGCGATCCGTCGGTGGCCTCCTCCACGATGCTGTCGGCCGTCAGCGGCTATCCCCACCTGACGGTGCCAATGGACGAGGTCGCCGGCTTGCCGGTCGGCCTTTCGTTCATGGGCCCGGCCTGGTCGGAGAAAACCCTGCTCGCGATCGGCCACGCGTTCGAGCAGGCGCGGGCGCGCGGCCCGCGCAAATAACTCAGTTAAACGAATAACCCAGCGAAGTAGTCAGGCCGTAGTCGTCCTTCTCGGCCGTCGGATCCGGCGGATTCGTGTCGTAGCTGTGATACAGCGACACGTCGAGGAAGAAGTCCGAAATGATCTCCTGCCGCAGGGAGAAGTTCAGCTTCGAGCGGTTGCGATCCGTTTCGGTGAGGCTGCGATAGAGCTGCAACGTCGAGTTCAGCGAAATCTTCGGCTTGTTGAACTTGAAGATCCGCCAGCTTCCGCCCACCAGTGCTTCGAGGCTGCGCTGGCTGTCGTTGCTGCCGGTGGCCCACTCGTCGAGCGCGACGATGCCGGCGAGGCCGGAGAGCTCGGCGCGGGCGCTTTGATAGAAATACCTGCCTACGCCACCGCCCAACGTGAAGCGCGCCTCGATTCCGGTCTCCTCGTTGCGCTCGAGCGAGGTGAGGCCGGACCAGAATCGACGGTTGGGCCGGAACCATTGGTAGTGGAAACCGGCATTGCTGCGATCCAGCGTTCCCTGCACCGGGTCCTTCGTCGAATGCGCATCGATATCGAGCGCCCAAGCGAAGGTCGGCGCGCGGTACCCGAAGTTCGCCGAGCCGCCGAGCGTCATGATGTCGCTGGCCTTGGCGTAATCGAGGCCCACGGAAAAGGATCCTTCGAGCCGCCGGAAGAAGGTCTTCTCGGACGGCGCGATGCGCGTGACGCGCGCCAGCTCCATCGCCTGCCGGTCGTCGGCCGAGTACTGCACCGCGAGCTGTCCGCGCGGCGCCTTGTCCATGAACGTGCCGTGGAACCGCCCGCCGACGTCGTCTTCGACGACGAACATCTGGGTGCTCTCGATGTTGACCACGTCCAGCCATTCGATGGCGACGGTCGACATGGAGTCCGTGCTGAGCCGGAGTTCGCCATACTCCAGCCCGACGATCTCGCCCGTCACGCGGTCGCCGTTCTTGAGATGCACGATGTCGACCTTCTCGCGCGCCGCGCCCAGTGCGCCGGTAGATAGCGCCGCCGCGAGGCAACCGATGAACCCGATCCAGGATCGGCCCGACCTTGACATGGCGCGCCTCCACCGTGAGGGAGGCCAGTTTCCGCGAGCGGCGTCCGCCGGTGAATAAGACGGAAGGCTACGAGACCGGCGCTTCGGCTTCCCAGGGCACGAGCTCGGCGATCGCCGAGCGCAGCTGGGCGAGGCGCGGTGGCTTGCTCAGGATCAGGTTGATGTTGGGCGGGATATCGCCCTCGTCGATGAGCCGCTGTCCCCAGCCCGTGAGCAGGATCACGGGTGTGGTGGGAGACAGCGCCTTGATCGACTCGGCGACCTTGCGCCCGTCGACTCGTGGCATGCCGAGATCCGTGATCACGAGATCGAACGGCTGTTTTTCCTGGTACGCCGCGGTGAAGGCGTCGATGCCGGCCTGGCCGCCGGGCGCGAGTACCACCGTGTGGCTATCGGTCGCGAGCGCGTCGTCGAGCGAACGGCTCAGCACCGGATCGTCGTCGACGACCAGGATCTTGAGCTTGCGCCGGATGGCGGTGGGCGATGCGCCCAGCGCGGCGCTCGAACCGCGCTCCACGAACTGCGGGAAGATCATGCGCATCGTCGTGCCCTTCCCGGGCGCGCTGTCGACCTCGAGCTCCGCGTCGTGACGTTGCAGCATGCCGTACACCGAGGCGAGACCGAGCCCCGTGCCACGTTCGCCCTTGGTCGTGAAGAACGGCTCGATGCAGCGCCGCCGAGTTTCCTCGTCCATCCCGATGCCGGAGTCGGCGACTTCGATGAACACGTTCGTCGCGTTGAGATCCCGCGCGGCGACGTGCGTGGAGATCTTGAGCGTTCCTCCCTGGGGCATGGCGTCGACCGCGTTGAAGATGAGGTTCGTGAGCGCATCGCGCATCTCGACTTCATCACCGAGGATCTCGAGCCGCGTGGGTGCGAAATCGCGCACCAGCTCGATGTCGATGCCGCGCTCCTGCGGCAGCGCGCGCCAGCGCGGCTGCGTGAGATTGAGCACCTGGTCGATGACGGCGTGCACGTCGATGCGATGGAAGGACCGCGCCGACTCGCGCGGCCGGTAGAACTCGCGCATGCGCTCGATGGTGCCCGCGACGTCCTCGATCGCACGCTGCATGGTCGCGAGCCGATTGCGTCCCTCCGGGCTGATCTGCCGTTCCTGCTGCAGCAGCAGCTCGGTGTACAGCGACACCGGCGAAATCGCGTTGTTGATGTCGTGCGCGATGCCGCTCGCCATCTGGCCGAGCGCGCGCAGCCGCTCGTTCTGCAGCACCGACTGCTGGCTTTGCCGCAGGTCCTCGTACGCGCGCTGCAGCGCCTGGTAGAGCTGCGCCTGGTGCGAGGCGAGCGCGACGTGTTCGCTCAGTTGTTTGAGGAATTCGCAGTCGGTGCTCGAGAAGGAATGCGCGGGGCGCCGCGCGGCGACCAGCACGCCGAACACGCTCGATTCCACGGCGAGCGGCGCGAGCACAAGTGAATTGAAACCCGCCTGGGCGAATCGCTGGGTGAATGGCGACGGCACCTTCGTCACGTCCGGCTCGTGAATCAGCGTGCCCTGCAGCGCGCGGTACAAACCGTTCTGCCCGACCGGCACCGTCTCGCGCACGGGCAGCCCGAGCGCCGCGGCCTCGCTGCTGCTGAGCGGACCGATGGCTTCGACAATGATCATTCCGTTCGCCGGATCGTGCAGGCACACGCAACCGAAGTGGATAGGCAGGTGCGCCTCGAGGCTGCCGAGCACGACCTGGAAGATGCTGAGCAGGTCGTGGCGCGAACCGATGCTGTGCGTGATCTCCTGCAGCAGCGCGAGCCGGCTCAACTGAGTGTTGAGGCGGCCCTCGTACTGTTCGGTCTGCGTGAGCATGTGATTGAACGCACCGGTGAGCGTGTCCAGCTCGTTGATGCCGGGACTCTGCGCACGCACGCTGTAGTCGTGCCGCGTCGACACCACCTCCGCGGTGGCGGCCAGCGCGAGGATGGGTTCGGAGAGCTGGCGCTGCAGGCGGCGCGAGATCGCCCAGGCCGCGAGCAGCGCGAGCGCGATCACCAGCGTGGCGATGAAAGCGTACATCCCGACGCGCTCGTAGATCGCGAACATGTCCGCGCGGACCATCAGCGTCCCGAGACTGCGCTCGCCCTCGCGCACGTCGGTCACGGCCACGATATGGGCCTGCTCGAAGCGATACCCCGGCGCGGGGGGCGCGTGCGGGACGTCGTCGGGCCCCAGCCGTGGGTAGGTGGCAAACAAACTGCCGTCGGTCTTGTAGAGCGCGGCCGAGACGATATGCGGGTCCGAGCGCAGCGCCGACAAGACGGTGGCCGCGTCGTCGGGATTCTCGAATGCCAGCGCGGCGGTGCTGTTGGACGCGATCGCCGCGCTCAGGATCTTTAGCTGCTGCAGGTTCTGCTGCCGGGACAGCAGCGCTTCGCCGAGCAGGAACAGCAACATCGTCAGCAGCAGCGCGATTCCGCAGGTCGTCAGCGTGATCGTGCTCAGCTTGCGGCGCAGCGGAACGGTCGGGCGGGTCACCTCAGTTGCCCTCCGCGCCGATCACTTCCGCGGGCCGCAGCAGCTTCGAGCTGATCACGAGACGGCTGGCGCGCGCCTCGGCGAGGTTGATACGCATGCGGATGCGGTTCTTGTCGTTGAACAGCACGATCATCGCGCCGTGCCTCTCGGCGCCGTCGATGTCGGTGACGGTGAGGATGCTCTTGCCGCGCACGGCCGCCAGCACGTCGCTCAGCCGGGCGGACTCGTTGCGCCCGATGAACAGGATGTTGCAGTCGGTGGCGGCATCCGTGTTCTTGAACCGCCTGACGGCCAGCGGATGCGCGCCGAGCATCTCCCCGCGCACCACGTCGTCGAGAGTCTTGCCGAAAGGATCTTCGCCGATCACGCAGATGACGAATGGCGCGGACGCCGATTCGTAGGCATGCGCGGGCCATTCGACGAACTGGCCGAAATTGAACAGGAACACCGCCTTCACCTGGTATTCGCCGGGCGGCGCCGCGGCCCCGAAGGCAGGCAGCGAAAGGAGCGCGGCCGCGGCCACGCGCAGCAGTGTTCTCCCGAGCCGCACTAGAGACGCCACTCGACCTTGAAATAGGCGGAACGCTCCAGCGCTCCACTTGCATCCGCCGGACCGAACTCGACGTGTTCGTCGTTGAGCAGGTTCTGACCCACGATCGAGAGCTGCCAGCCCGGTCCAATCGCCCAGCCGAGGCGCAGGTCGAGCTCGGAGTAGGCGTCGACGCCGGCGCCGGTGACTTCCTGCGGCATGCGGCGGATGCGCGAGACGTGACGATACTGCGCGTCGAGCTCGAACCGTTCCGCGAAATTCCACAGCGAACGCAGTCCGAACTGGTTGCGCGGGGTCGAGCCATCGAGCCAGACGCCGCGATTCAGATCCAGGCCGCTGGACGCGAGCTCGAGATCCACGTGCGAGTAGCTCGCGGAGAGCCGCCAGTTCTCGACCGGCGTCCATTCGGCCAGTAGTTCGGCACCCACCGAGCGGCCGGTCGTGAGGTTCTGGTTGAGCACGGGAACGATGGTGCGCCCATCGGAGGGATCGACGAAGGGTTCACCGACCTCGAGCGAGGCGAGCTTCTGGTAATCGTTGTAGAAGACCGCGAGGTCGAACGACAGCATTTCGCGCGGCTGCCAGCGGTATCCGGCTTCGTAGGCGATCAGTTCCTCGGAGCCGAAGTCCGGGTTGCCGAGCAGACGCAGCGTCGGGTTCTCGGTCGGATCGCCGCTCAGGTCGATCGCGATGTCGCGCTCGAGTCGCGTCGGCACGCGCACGGCGCGCGAGATGGCGGACCAGAACGTCTGCTCGTAGGTGGGCGCCCAGGCGAGCCGCACGCTGGGTTGAACCTCGAAGCCGGAGAAATCGTTGTGCTCGAGCTTGGTGCCGAGCGTCAGCTTCAATTCGTCGGTGAGCGAGATCCGGTCCTGGATGAAGCCGCTGTAGAGCAGGTCGTCGGAGTCCTCGGGATCGACCGCGAAGATCCCGCCACTGCGATTCTCGTTGGAGGTGAGCCGCATGGCGACGCCCCAGAGCAGCTCGTGCCGCCCGATCGGCGCGAGGCGCCGCTGCAGATCGACATCGAAGGTGTGCAAGGTGTCGACGAAGCTCGGATCGTCGCGCCGCGTGTAGTCGTAGTACGCGCGCAGCTGCACGTCCGACGCTTCGCCGGTGCGATGCCGCCAGCGGGCGAGCAGGTTGCCGCCACTCACGTCGACCTCGTACGGCGGCGGCGGCGGCGTGCGGCCAAGGACCGTCACCGCGGGCCCGAACTGGCCGATCGTCCCCGCATAGGCATCGCCCTGAACGGTCCACGAATGGTCCGTGCCTGCGTCCCAGTCGGTGCGAAACCCCACGTGTCCCTGCTTCCATGCGTCGTCCACCGCGGGGTTCGGGCTCACAGTCCCGTCGCGGTCGAAATAGCGCCCGTACACGCGGTAGTGCACGCCGCCGCCGGACTCGCCACCGTACCGCGCGCCCATCCAGTAGCGCTCGAAGCTGCCCGCGCCGGCCTCGACGTACGCGCCGTGCGTGTCGCGCGCGCTGCGGGTCGTGATGTTGATGACGCCGTTGACCGCGTTCGAGCCCCACATGGTCGCGCCGGGCCCGCGGATCACCTCGACGCGTTCGACGTCCGCGAGTAGAAAGTCCTGCACGTCCCACATCACGCCCGAGAACAGCGGCGTGTAGATGCTGCGGGTGTCCGACAGCACCAGCAGCTTCTCCGAGTTGATGGAGCTGAACCCGCGCGCGCTCACCGCCCACGAGTTCGAATTGCTCCGCGCGACGTGGATGCCGGGGGCCAGCCGCAGCGCCTCGGGCACGGTGGTGACGCCGGTGCGCCGCAGGTCCTCCGGGGTGATCACGAAGATGGCCGCGGCCGCATCGCGCAGCTCTTCCGAGCCGCGGGACACGGAGGTGACCTCGACGTTGAGTAGTTCGTCGACGGTCATGCGCTTGAGCTCGGCAAGCGCGTCGAAGTTCTTCGCGCACACGGGAAAACATGCGGGCAGCAGCACGCACGTGGCGAATGCCGAAGTTGTCCAATCGCGGCGGCGCATTCTGGGCGAGGTAGCCATCGGCAGTTACTGGACGCGTCAAACTATCGCACGCGGCCTTTCTCCCCACCTACAGGGTTTCTCCTACAATTTCATGTTTGCGACGAAAGCCGCCATGAACCGCGTCGCATCCACCGTGACGGCGACCTGCGCGTTGGGCTTCGCGCCGGCGATCGGGCGCGTGATGCCCTCCGGCGTGAGCTCGATGTGCAGCGATTCCAGCGCCAGGGGCAGGCGCGGATGCACCAGTTCCACCGCCAGCACGTCGAACAAGGTCGGCTGATCGGCCTTCCAGTTGTTCGTGTAGCGCCAGATCTGGTCGAGCGCGGCGAGCGCATCATCCAGGCGCGTGCCGGCCGAGAAGATGGCGACGCGCATGTCCGGCGTGAGCTTGAGGTCGGCGGTCGAATCGAGCGGCGCGACCAGCAGCGGCACGCCGGATGTGAACACCTCGCGCGCGGCCGCGGCGTTGGACTTGATGTTCCACTCCGCCTCGGGCTTCGAGCCCGGCGCGAAGCCGCGGTAGATGGACCCACCCATGAGTGAAATCGCGCGGATCTTCCGGCCGATCTCGGGCTCGGAACGCAGCAGGGCCGCGATGTTCGTGAGCTCGCCGACGGCGATGAGCGTGATCTCGCCGGGCCGGGCGTTGATTTCGCGGCGCATGAACTCCACGGCGCCCGACGCGTGCAGGCTCGGGGATTCGAAGCCGTCGGCCCACTCGACCTGCTTCATGTACTGGATGGGCGTGGAAATGCCGGCATACACCGGCACGTTCGACCACTTGCCGCCGGCGATGGAGAGTAGTTTGGCCGCGAGCCGCGCGCGGGCGGCCGCGTCGCTCGAGACCGTCGTTACGCCGAGCACCTCGAGGTCCGGCCGGCGCATGAGCCCGACCAGGGCGTACGCATCGTCGACGTCGGTGCCGATGTCCGTGTCGAAGATGACGGGCGCGGGCCCGCCGGCGTTCGCGTGGCCGCCGAGGCAGCTCAGCAGGACGAGAAGGAGCGATATCGACGTCCGACGCATTGGTTTACTCCTGGCGGCCGGAAGGCAGTTAGGACCGGGGCTCCCGCCGGAGATCAGCCAGCGTAGTAGAAACGCACGATATGAAAGAACACGGGCGCCGCGAAGCAGATCGAGTCCATGCGATCGAGCATGCCGCCGTGGCCTTCGATCATCACGCCCCAGTCCTTCGCGCCGAGGCTGCGCTTCACGGCCGAGAGCGTCAGGCCTCCGAGGAAACCCATGACCACGATGACCGCGGCGATCGCTGCCGATTGCTGCGGCGTGAATGGCGTGATCCACCACATGGCCGCGCCGATGCCGGTCGCCGCGAGCCCACCGCCGATGAAGCCCTCGACCGTCTTCGAAGGACTCACGACCGGCGCGATCTTCGTCCGGCCGAAAAGCTTGCCGAACACGTACTGCATGACGTCGCTCATCTGCACGACCAGCAGTAGATAGAACAACAGCAGCGCGCTGCGGCCTTCGTATCCGCGGATGTCCAGCATCAGCAGCGCCGGCGCGTGGCTCAGGCAGTACACGGTGACCATGAGCGCCCACTGCTGCTTGGCGCTGCGCGAGAGGAAATCCTCGACGTCCGACAGCAGCGCCGCGATCGATGGCAGCAACAGGAAGGCATATACGGGGATGAAGATCGCGAACGTCCCGTACCGGTCCAGGCCGATCAGCAGGTACTGCGCGGGAATGATGAGGAAGAAAGCGAGCGACAGCGGCAGCCGGTCGCCAGGCCGGCTCGGCGTCAGCGTGACGAACTCGCGCAGCGCGAAGAACGATGCGAGCGCGAACAGCACCAGCGTCATCGCAGGTCCAGCCAGGAAGGCGACCGCGAGGATGCCGACCATGACCCACCAGGCGTTGATGCGCGCGACGAGATTGGCGCGGCCCGCGGCCTTCTTCTCATCCGCGGGGCGGCGCACGAGCACCGCGCCGATGAGCGATGCGAGCGCGAGCAACATCACCAGGCTGCCGAACAGCCAGAGGAATTCGCGGGGAATGTTGTGCAGGTGCTCGATCATGCGGCGGTCCTCGACAGCGCGATCACCGCCGCACGCGCGCGTTCGAGAAATGGCTCCTTCTCCTCGCCGGGGGCGAGCGCGACGGGCGCCCCGAAGCGCACGGTGCAGACCATCGGCACCGGCAGCAGCGCGCCCTTCGGCAGGCTGCGATGAAGATTGTCCAGGTACACCGGCACCAGCTCGACGGACGGAAACTCGCCCGCAAGGCGGTACAGCCCGCTGCGAAACCGCGCGGGCAACGCGTCATGGCCGCGCGTGCCTTCCGGAAAGATGATCAGCGAGTCGCCTTCGCGCAGCGCGGCCCGCAGCGGCTCGAGCGCATCCGCGGCGGGAGTTTCGCCCGCGTTCTGCCGATGGCGCTCGATGAGCACCGCGCCGAAGCCGCGCGTGGCGATGTATTTGCGCAGTCCCTTGCCCCAGTAGTCGCGCGCCGCGATGGGACGCGTGCGCGCGCGCAGCCCGCGCGGCAGCGACGACCAGATCGCGAGCGTGTCGATGTGACTGGTGTGATTCGCGAAGTAGATGCGCTGACGATCGACGGGCGCGGTGCCGATCCAGCGCGCATAGGCGCCGACCAGCAGTTTGACCACGCCGACGAGCAGCGCGCTGGAGGGACGCATCGCTAGCGCGCCTCGAGCTGGCGCGCGATGGCGTGGATACGCGTTCCACAGGTCACGACCGCGCCGATCGCGATGATCCACGCGGCCGCGACCAGCACGTGCTGGCTGCCGATCCAGAGATGTTCGCCCACCGCGAGGAGAAGTCCGGCGGTCATCACCGCCATGCGATGTTGCTTGGCGAGCGGGCCGCGAAAATCCTGCGCGAGCCCGAACGTGCCACCGAGCACGCGGATATAGGCCGTGACCGCGGCCGCCAGCGCGGCGAGCCAGCCAATCCATGGCGTGCCGATCGCATACCCTAGGGCAACCAGTAAGGCGGAATCCGCAACGCGATCGGGGACTTCGTTGTAAAGAACTCCGACTTTCGACTTCGTGCCGCCCTCGATGGCCACCATCCCGTCGAGCAGATTGCAGAGCAGGCGCAGCTGCACGCCGGCCGCGCAGACGAGAAAACTCCACGGCCGCGGCAACCACAGCAGTCCCGCCGCGCCGGCCCCCGCGAACAAGAGCGATATCAGGGAAATCCCGTCGGCACTCAGGCCCGAACGAACGGCCGCGGCGGACAGAAACCCCGCCCAGCGCGTGGTGCGGCTCGCCAACGGACGACGGGCTTCGGGAGGTTTCGCAATCATGTCGGAACTATCTTGCATCATCTGTAACCAATCCGTTCTACCGCCCCTAAGGATGTGTCATCTTCTCCCAATGGCTCGCAGTGTCGACCGATACCTGATTGCTTCCCTGGAATTCGAGGGCGTCCTGCGCGCGTGCCTGCATCGCTACGCGCGCAACGCCGCCGATGTGGACGAATTGCTCCAGGACACCTATGCACACCTGCTCGCGGCCGGCAGCGCCACGGGACGCGAGGAGGTCCGGTCGATCCGCGCGTTCGCGCTGACCGTCGCGCGCAATGTCGCGTTGTCCTGGCTGCGGCACCGCCAGGTCGTGCCCATCGAGCTGGTCGCGGACCTCGAGGCGCTCGAGCTGCTCGACGAACGCGGGCAAGTCGACGAGATCGTGAACACGCACCAGGAGCTCGCGATGCTCAGCGACGCGGTCGCCAAACTACCCGCGCGTTGCCGCCAGGTGTTCACGCTGCGCAAGGTGTACGGCCTTTCGCAGAAGGAAATCGCCGCGCAGCTCAACATCTCTGAGAACACGGTCGAGCAGCACCTCGCCAAGGGCACGCGGCTGTGCAGCGCCGCGCTCGCCAATTCGCCCATCGCCGAGCGCCGGTCACCGTGGTTCGACCGCGCGCGCCGCCGTGCGGCGGAACAGTCTTCGTGAAGGCGAAGGAACAGATCGAGCACGACGCAAGCGCCTGGCTCGCCAAATTCGATGCGCACGGGACGAGTCCCGAGCACGACGAGGCGTTCAATCGCTGGCTCGAAGCCGACATCCGTCACCGGGTTGCGTATCTGCGGCTCGAAGCCGCATGGCGGCGGGCCGAGCGGCTCAAGGAGCTCAAGCCCCTGGATGGTGGCGTCGATCCCGACCTGCTCGCCGCGGCACGGCCGCCGCGCTGGCGCAGATTGCCGATGGCGATGGCCGCGGGGCTTGCGACCGTGGTGGCGTGCGCCGGAGTCTGGGCTGCCTGGGTGCGCTACGACGGACAGCAATACGAGACCCATGTCGGCTGCCGCTCGCGCATCGTGCTCGAGGACGGCAGCATCATCGACCTCAACACCAACAGCGAGCTGCGCGTGCGCTTCGATGACAAGCGCCGCGACATCAAGCTGCTGCGCGGCGAAGGCCGCTTCCAGGTCGCGCACGACGCGACGCGGCCTTTCGTCGTTTCGGCGGCCGGCGCGGATCTGCGCGCCGTCGGCACGGAATTCAGCGTACGGCTGCGCGATTCCGCACAGGTCGAGGTCCTGGTCACCGAAGGCGAAGTCGCGATCGATTCCGACCGGCCGCAGCAACATGCGGCGCTGCACGCCGGTGACGCCGCGCTGGTGCGCAACGATCGCGTGTCGGTGAGCCGAGTCGACGCGCAGGATCTCGCGCGGCGGCTCGCGTGGACTTCGGGTCAGCTGGAGTTCCGCGGCGAAACGCTGGATTTCGCGGTCGCCGAGTTCAATCGCTACAACCGCCGCCACATTTCGTTGGCCGATCCGCGGCTCGCGCAGTTGCGGATCGGCGGCAGTTTCAAATCCACGGATCCGGACAGCTTCGCGGCCGCGCTCGCGAGCACATTCGGTCTGAAGGTCGCCACGGGAGAAGCGGAAGCTATCGTCCTGCGATCGCCGTGAAGCGCGCCGCCGCGATGTTAGGGACATCGCGGCCGGCCAGGTGATTCCGAGGGAGCGTCGATTGGGGGTACATCGCACGTTCGGCCGGTTCTTCCGGAGAGTGCCCGCGGCATTGGCCGCGTGGGCGCTCGCCGGCATCGCGCCTGCCCAGGTCCCCGACTTCGACATACCGGCGCAGGATGCCGCCGGCGCGCTCGCGGCCTTCAGCGAGCAGTCGCGGCTGCAGCTCGTGTTCGACTACGAAGCGGTGCAGGGCATTCGCACCCAGACGATCTCGGGCTCGTTGCGCATCGCGGACGCGCTCGGTCGATTGCTCGCGTGCACCGGCCTTTCCTTCGCGGCGGTCAACGACCGCACCATCAGCATCGTGCGCGATCCGAAGGCGCGCTGCGAGGCGCGCAAGCCGGCGCGGAACAGTCATGCGTCGCGGCTGGCACGCGCCACGCGCGTCCGCAACGAGGAATCCACATCGGAGGATGACGCGCAGCAGCTCGGCCGCGGCGCGCTCGACGAAATCGTTGTAAGCGCGGAAAAACGCGACCGCCTCCTGCAGCGCAGCGCTCTCGCGGTCACCGCGCTCGATTCGCATACCATCGAGCGCCAGCAGCCCGCGGACCTGCGCAGCGTGACGACGCTGATCCCGAACTTCCAGATCGGCAACAGCTCGACACAGGCGGCGTTCGACCTCGCGATGCGCGGCATCGTCTCGACGAATCGCACGGAGGTCGCCGATCCTGCGGTGGCCTTCCACGTCGACGGCTTTTATTCGCCGCGTCCGCAGGGCGCGACCATGCTGATCCACGATCTCGACCAGATCGAGGCGTTGCGCGGCCCGCAGGGCACCTTGTTCGGCCGGAACTCGAACGCGGGCGTGATCAACATCGTGACCGCGAAGCCGCGTATCGGCGAGCAGTCCGGCGCCATCGATCTGACCGCCGGCAATTACGACCTGCGCCGACTGAAGGGCCACTACAACATGCCGCTCGGCGACACCTTCGCGCTGCGCGCATCGGCGTACGTCGAAAAGCGCGACGGTTACATCGACTTTCTTCCCGGTTCTGACGTGGCCCCGGACACGGCGCGCTACGACGACAGCGACCGGCTCGGCCTGCGCGTCTCGAGTCTGTGGGAGCCCAACGAATCCTGGACCGTGTTCACCTCGCTGGAACGATTCGCGGATCGCGGCGCGGGTACCGTTCCGGTGAGCCTGCAGCCGGCGCCCGGCGAGCGGCTGCGTTCGGCGGTGATCACCTCGCCGGGCATGCTCGACCTGAAGAACGACACGCTGCACCTGCGCACCGATTACCGTTTTTCGGCCGGATCGGCGTCGGACTTCGAGCTGTCCTATCTATTCGGATGGGCGCGCATGACGCGCCAGAACGTCAGCGACCAGGATGTCGGGCTCGCGCTCGATCCGGACCTGCGCGGCCTGCCGAATCCGCCGCTGCCCGCGACCTACGACGAAGAACGGCGCACCGAGGACTCGAAGTTCGTTTCGACACAGCACGAGATCCAGCTCAAGCCACTCGGCGACGGCCCGGTCGAGTGGATCGTGGGCGCCTTCTTCTACGAAGAAGACAACTCGATCCGCTACGACGTCGACATCATGGATGACCGCGGCAGCATTCCGGGCGTCGTCGACGACGGCGACGTGCGATACGCGCAATCCTTCATCCAGCCGCGCAGATCGCTGTCCGCCTGGGCGGGATTCGGGCAGCTCACCTGGCGGGCCACCGACCGCACGCGTCTCAGCGCCGGCGCGCGGTACACGGAAGACACGAAGCAGGACGAAGGCGGCGTGAACCTCGTCTGTCCCGCGCCCAACACCACCATCGGCAACGGCGGCTTCATTCTCGATGGCGTGCCTACCGACGAAATTCCGTTGTCGCCCGATCCGGATTCTCCCGAGCCGGTGCCCGGCACCTGCCGGATAGCGACGCACAACGACGCCGACGTCGACTGGTCCAGAGTCACCTACATGGCGCGCGCGGAGTACGACTTCAGCGACGCGCTGCTCGGCTACGCGTTGACGAGCACGGGGTTCAAGTCGGGCGTCATCCAGGACGGCGGCACGCATGCCGATCCCGAAGAGGTGGAGAACTTCGAGCTCGGCCTCAAGGCATCGCTGTTCGGCGGCGCGATGGCCATCAACACCGTCGGTTTCTTCTCGAACTACTCGGACATCCTGCGCGCGCGCATCGAGAAGGATGCGGCGGGCGTGCACCAGCTCGTCACGCGCAACGCGACCCGCGCGCACATCCGCGGTATCGAATCCGAACTGCTGTGGAAACCGGTCGACGCCGGCACGGTGCAGGCGCTGTTCACCTGGCTGAGCGCGGAATATCTCGACTACCCGACGGTCGACGCGCAGTACTACGTGCCGAGCGATCCGCTCTCCCCGGTCATCAACCTGCGCGGCAACCGGTTGCCTTTCGCACCCGAGATCACCGGTGCGATCGCGTACGAACACGCCTTTCGCCTGCCCAACGGCGCGCGTCTCGTCCCGCGCCTGCAGGCGAAGTACCAGAGCGAGATGTTCCTCACCGACTTCAACCGTCCTTCGGATCGTCAGCCGGCGTACACCCGCACCGACCTCGGCTTGCGTTATGAAACCGCCGATAGCTGGGCCGTCGAAGCCTACGTGCTGAACCTCGAGGACGATGCGGTGAAGAACAACGTGGATCTGCGCGCCCACCAGCCCGGCACCGGCGGTGTGCCCGGATTTCCCGGGGTCGCGCGTGCGTTCTTCGACGCCCCGCGCACCTACGGCGTGCGCGCTTCGCGCCGGTTCGACTGAGCGCGGGCAGCCGCCCTCAGGACGGGTCCGGCTTCGCCGTGGCCTCGACGACCAGCGAACACTGGAACAGGAACGCCAGCATCTCGGTGAGTCGCTCGCCATCGGCCTCGGATGCCGACATCGCCGCGCCGAGCGTTGCCCCCGAGGAAAGCGCCGAGAGGAACGCGAAAAGGTCCACGGCCAGTGTCTGCACTTCGGCCACGTCGTCGCGGATGCGGATCATCCCGTACTCGGAACCCAGGGATTGATCCATGGGCGCGGCATTTTCGAACTGGTTGGCCTGCCAGACCGAATAGACGGGGTACGGCGAGGACACCAGCCGCAACGAGGGCTGCAACGTGAACACCACGTGCTCGAGTTCGGATGGCGCGAATCGCGCGAGCACGTCGGCGCCGAGGCCCGGCTCTTCACGGGCGACAGACGCTTCGCAACGCGCCCACTCCAGCCGCGCGAGATCGGCCAGCCATCGGTAATCCGTACCCTCCAGGTGGGTCGCGAGGAATCCGGGGAAGTCGAGTCCCACCCAGTGCAGGTCGCCGCTGCGCGAGGGGAACGCAGCGCGGTAGTGAAACGCGAGCTGGCGGAAATAGTCGTCGCCGACGCGTCTGCGCACCACGGGGAAAATCTGCTCGAGCGCCGAACGGAACACGCTGCGCGAGTTGTTCCGGTAGATGTCGAGGTTCGCGGGCGGCGCGACGGCGCAGGTCGCCGCCGGATCGCGCAACGCGTTGGCGAAGGATTCCTGCAGATCACGCAGCGAGGCCACGTACCTTCTCCAGCCGTTCGTCGGCCCGCGCGGCTTCCGCGGCGAGCACGGAAAGCTCCGGGATCGCCGTGTCCCACTCGATCAGCGTGGGCAGCGGACCGAAGCGCGCGATCGCGAATTCGTAGAGCTCCCAGACCGCTTGGCAGACCGCCGAGCCGTGATCGTCGACGAGCACGCCGCCATTGTCGGCGTGTCCCGCGAGGTGAATTTCCTGCACCGCGTCGCGCGGCAGGCCGCGTATGAACGCGCGCGCGTCGAGTCCCAGGTTGCGCGAGCTCACGTAAACGTTGTTGACGTCGAGCAGCAGACCGCAGCCGCTGGTGCGGGCGACGGCCGCGAGGAATTCCCACTCGGCGAGCTGGGAATGCGGGAACGCGACGTAGGCGGAAACGTTTTCGATGAGCAGCTGGCGGCCGAGGAAATCCTGGGCCTCGCCGACCTGGCGGGCGAGCAGCTCGACGGCCTCATCGGTGTAGGGCAGCGGCAGCAGATCGTTGAAGAACTCGCCGCCGGAGTGACCCCAACACGCATGCTCGGACACTAGTGCGGGTTCGTAACGCCGGATCGCCTCGCGCACGCGTGTGAGGTGCGCGCGGTCCAGTCCGTCGATGGAGCCCAGCGCGAGGCCGACGCCGTGCAGGCTGACAGGGTAGTTGGCCCGTGCGTTCAGCAGCGCACGCGCCGCGGCGCCGCCCTCGTGGAAGTAGTTTTCGGTGTGCGCCTCGATCCACCCGACAGGCGGTCGCTCGCGCAGCAGCGCATCGTGATGAATCGACCTGAGGCCGATCCCGGCGCGCGCCGGAATCGGCCCCAGCGGCACACCCCGGGTGTCGAGGCGTGTCATTCGTCGAACCTTCGGGTCAGGCCGCGGGCTTCTTCTCTTCCGCGAGCTTGCCGCCCATCTTTTCGCACTCGCCTTTCGGCACGTACTTCCATTCGGTCGGGTCCTTGTCGGTTTTCGCCTGGCCGGCGCAGGCATGCGACGCGGTGCCGCAGTCGTTCTTGCCCGCTTCGGCGACACCGAGGCACTTTTCCTGGGTCGGTGCGTCGGCGGCGGTGGCGCTGCCCATGGCGAGCAGGCTGCCGACGGCGGAGGCGATGGCGATGGTCTTCAGATTCATGAGACTTCTCCGGATTGTTGTTTGTACGAGAGGCTGGACCCGGCGGACCGCCGGTTTATTTCGCCCTGGCCCGAACCGCGGATGTTCCACCGTCCGCAACCGGCCAAGCAAGGTTTGCCATTACGCGACAACCCCGCGGTGGTTCCAGAGTGGAATCATCCATCTGCCCAACTACGGGTCAGACGGATTCCCTTTTTTGGGATGGTTGTTATGCTCCCGTCATGGATGCGTGCGAGCCATCGCCCGCATCGAGGGATAGACAGAACAACAGCTGCCGCCCAAGGCAACGCGATAGCCAAGCAGCCGGCAGCCCTCTCTTGCAGGAGGGACCCATGATTCCACTTCGCGCGCGCGGCGTTCGCCGCGCAGCGGTTTTCTTTTGCTCGTTGTCGATCGCCATCGCGGCCTTGCCGGTTTCCGCGGAGGAGACGGAACGAGAAGGGTCCGCGCAGGACGTCATCGTCACCGGTTCGCGTATCGCGCGCGACCGTCAGGACACGCTCGAACCGGCGTGGATCATCACTTCCGAGTACATCCTGGCGCGTGGCCTCACCAGCGTCGCGGATGCGCTCAACCAGGCCCCGGGCTTCGGCGTCGCGACCACGCCCGAGGGCGATCAGTCGAACTACGGTCCGGGCCTCAACTTCGTCAACCGGTTCGGCCTCGGCACCAATCGGACGCTGACGCTGGTCGACGGCCGCCGTTTCGTCACCTCGAATCCGCCCGCCGTATTCGGTCCCGCGCTGCCGGGCAACCAGGTCGACCTCAACATCATTCCAACTGTGCTGCTCGATCGAATCGAAACGCTTTCGATCGGCGGCGCGCCGGTCTACGGATCGGATGCCATCGCCGGCGTCGTGAACGTGCGGCTCAAGCGGGACTTCGAAGGCGTGCAGGCCTTCGGGCATTACGGCGCGCTCGAGGACGGCGGGCTGGCGAACAACAGTTTCGGCCTCGTGGGCGGCTGGAACTTCGCGCAGGATCGCGGCAATTTCACCGCGTCGCTGCAGCACAGCGAAACCGACGGCATGCTCGCGATCGACAATCGCCGATTCGCCGACGCATACGCCTTCGCCGCGAATCCGTTCGCCAGCGCCGTCGCGGGCCAGGTCGGACGCACGCCGGCCAATGACGGCCGCGTCGACACCAGCATCCCTTTCAACACGGGCAACAACGACGGCATCCCGAATTCGGTGCTGATCCGCGACCGGCGGAGTTTCCTGCTGAACTTCGGCGGGATCGCGCTGCCCCCCGGCGCCAACAATTTTTCCGATGGCCGACTGCGCTGCCTGGGCGCGGCGAACGACCGCTGCCTGCAGTTCGCACCGAACGGCGAGCTCGTGCCGTACGATCCGGGCATTCCCTTCAGCAGCTCGGTCGCGTCGGGCGGAGACGGCATGTATCTCGCGTCGACGCTGCAGCTCGCATCGGAACTCGAGCGCGACACCGCCACGGCGAGCGTGCGCTTCGACGTGACCGACGGCGTGGAGTTTTTCGCCGACGTGTTCGCGTACCGAGCCGAGGCGCGCGAGCTCGTCGATCAGCCCATCTACAACTCGGCGTCCTTCGGCGGCTCGAACAGCGCGATCACGCTGCCCATCGCGCACCCGGCACTCACCGCGCAGGCGCGCGCGACTCTCGCGGCCCTGCAGCCGGCCGGAAGCACCTTCCGCCTGTCGCGTGGGCACCGCGATCTCGCCGTGAATCAGGCGCGTTCCGAAAGCGAGCTGCTGCAGGTCGCGGCCGGGCTACGCGGCGATTTTGCCCTCGCGGCGCGCACCTTCGACTGGGAGGCCTACTTCAATGTGGGCAGGAACGACGTCAGGTACTTCGGCCAGGAGCTCGACCGCCAGAAATTCGTCAACGCGCTCAACGTCATCTCGGTAGATGGGCGACTCGAGTGCAGCGCCAGCCCCGGTTATGCGGGTCTGCCGGGCGGAGTCGTCAGGGTGGGGCCCGACGGCCCCATCGCCGATCCGGCCTGTGTGCCGCTCGACATCTTCGGCGAAGGTCGCGCATCGCCGGCCGCGCGCGACTACGTCGCGACGCTGCGGACGGTAGACGTGGAAATGGAACAGCGCATCGTCAACCTCAACATCGGCAGCACCGCGTTCGCGCTGCCCGCGGGCGATGTCCGCTACAACCTGGGCTTCGAGCATCGGCGCGAGAGCGGCGCGTTCCGTCCGGACGAGTTCCTCGAGTCGGGTCGCGGACGTTCGACGCCGCTGGCCCCCGTCGGCGGATCGTTCTCGTCGAACGAACTGTTCGGCGAGCTCGTCGTGCCCCTGTTCTCGGAGCGCAACGAGCTGCCCGGACTCGCCGAACTCACGCTCACCGGCAAGGCGCGCCGGATCGACAGCTCGCTCAATGGCGGATTCACGGCGTGGACGGGCGGCATGCAGTGGTCTCCGCTGCGCGGCCTGCAGCTGCGCGGCAACATCACGCGGTCCATGCGGACGCCCGCGATCGTGGAGCTCTATCTACCGGTGGCGCCGATGTTCACGACGGTGGACGATCCCTGCAGCACCTCCAACCTCACCGCGGGCGGCGAGCGCCAGGATGCGCGCTCCGCGAACTGCCAGGCCTTTTTCGCGGAGTACGGTCTGCCGTCCGACGGTTCATGGGTGTCGAACGCCACGAACGCGACCGTCGCAGGCACGCAGCAGGGCGATCCCGGCCTGCGCAACGAGCGCGCGAATTCCTGGTCGGCGGGCCTGGTGTTGCAGCCTGAATGGGCCCGGGACTTCCAGCTCGCGGTCGACTGGGTCGATGTGCGCATCGAGGACGTGATCACGACCCTGTATCCATTCGATCTCGGATCGGCGTGCTTCGACAGCTACGATTGGCCGAACCACTACTGCGACTACCTGCGGCGCCATCCCGCGGGCTCGCCGCTGGCGGGGCAGATCTCGTTCGTGCAGTCGGGGTACGTGAACGGCGCGTTCCAGTCGATGGAGGGAGTTACGGCCGAAGGTCGCTATCATCGCGCGATCGAACGCCTCGGCGAATTCGACCTCGCCGTGAGCTATTTCGGGTTGCGCGAGGAGTTGAGCTCGCCCACCGGCATCGTGACCACGAATACCCTGGGGACGATCGGCAGCCCGAAGCACTCCGCGCAGCTCAATCTCACCTGGCGACGCGGGCGATTCGGGGCCGCGTGGCGGACCAACTACATCGGCGAGCAGCTCTACAGTCGCACGTTCACCGTCGAGTCCCGCGACATCCTCGAACTGGGCGCGAGCACGACCCACGACCTCTCGGCGAATTTCGCCCCGGCGCAGAACCTGCGCGTCTGGCTGGCCGTCACGAACCTGTTCGATTCGCCGCCACCGTTCCCGATCGCCAGCGATGCGTTCAACGGCAACTACGACTTCCTCGGCCGACGCTATTCGATGTCCGTCACCTACGACTTCGGCCGGAAATGAACGAGGCCGCCCGAAGGCGGCCTCGTAATCTCATGAGGGGTCGAAGCTGCCGCTCAGGGCAGCTTCACCACGTCGCCGACGAATGCCGTTCCGCCGGTGACGTTGCCGGCGCCACATTCGTACTCGGTTTCGCTCGAGAACTCGACGCTCTTGTAGTTGCTGCGGATGTTCACGATGGCGTTGCCACCGACCCGCTGCGCGTAGTTGGTGAGCGCGATCATCGACGACAGGAACGCCCAGTCGCAGGCTTCCTGGTCCGTCTTGTTGAAGAAGTTGGTCTTCTTGTTGGTGCGAGTCGGTCCGAGTTGTGCGCTCGGCTTGGCGTGTTTCTGCGTACCGAAGAACAGTTTGATGCCCGGGGCAAGCTGTCCCGACGCCTGCGCCTTGGCGAGCGCCGCCTCGATCGGGAACTTGTGGCGGGTCTCACGCGCATCGGCGATCGGCGCCGCGACGAACAGCGCGGTGACGGCCACTCCCATGGCCAGGGCCGAAAGTCTGGTGGCGAAGTTCTTCTGAATCACTGCGAATCTCCTGTCAGGTCCTGGCGAAGATCAACGAGGTGTTGATCCCGCCGAAGGCGAAGTTGTTGTTCATGGCCAGGCCGATGTCGAGCTTGCGTCCCTCGGACTGGATGTAGTCGAGCGCGCCGCAGCGCTCGTCGACCGTCTCGAGGTTGCGCGTGGGCGCGAACCAGCCGTTGTGCATCATTTGAATCGTGGCCCAACTCTCCAGCGCGCCGCAAGCGCCGAGCGTGTGCCCGAAATGGCCTTTGAGAGAACTTACCGGAACGCCCTGGCCGAAGATGCGGTAGGTAGCCTGCGATTCGGCGATGTCACCGTGTTCGGTCGCCGTGCCATGCGCATTCACGTACTTGATTTCGCTGGCGGGCACGCCGGCCGACTCCAGCGCCATGCGCATGACGCGCTCCATCGTGACCGTGTTCGGATGCGTGACGTGGTCGCCGTCGGAGTTGGAGGCGAAGCCGACGATCTCCGCGTAGATGCGCGCGCCGCGCGCCAGCGCGTGTTCGCGCTCCTCGAGTATGAGGCTGCAGGCGCCTTCGCCGATGACGAGGCCATCGCGCGACTTGTCGAACGGCGCGGGCGTGGTCTTGGGCGCGTCGTTGCGCGTCGAGGTGGCGTACAGCGTGTCGAACACCGCGGCCTCCGAGACGCACAGTTCCTCGCCGCCGCCCGCGACCATCGCGTCCTGCAGTCCGAACCGGATCGCCTCGTAGGCGTAGCCGATGCCCTGACTACCGGAGGTGCAGGCGCTCGAGGTGGGGATGACGCGGCCCTGCAGGCCGAAGTGCACGCCGATGTTCACGGCCGCCGTGTGGCCCATCATGCGGATGTAGGTAGTCGCGTTGATGTTGCCGGATTCACCGGTCGCGAGCATGTTGCCGAAGTCCCGGATGGCGTCGGTGCTGCCGGTGCTCGAGCCATAGGCCACGCCCACCCGGCCGGACGTGAGCACGGGATCGCCCTTGAGGCCCGCATCTTCGAGCGCGACCTCCGTGGCGCGCACCGCCATCTGCGCGATGCGGCCCATCGTGCGGATCGTCTTGCGCGTGTAATGCGGCGGCAGCGTGAAATCCAATACCGGTGCGGCGAGGCGCGTCAGCAGGTCGGGGTAACGTTCCCAGCCGGGCATGCGTTGCACGCCGCTCGCGCCCGCGCGCAGGTTGCGCTCGATCTCGTCCCAGCTCTGGCCGAGCGAGGTGACGCCGGCCATGCCGGTGACGACGACTCTTCTGCCGGATTGGGTCATGCCAGTCCGCCGTTCACGCCGATGACCTGGCGGGTGATGTAGTCGGCTTCGCGGGACATCAGGAACGCAACGATGCCGGCCACTTCCTCGGGCTCGCCGACGCGGCCGGCGGGGATGAATTTCAGCGCTTCCTCGACGGGCGCGGTGGCGGTCATGTCGGTACGAATCAATCCGGGGGCGACGCAGTTGACGGTTATCTGTCGGCTCGCGAGCTCGACCGCGAGCGCTTTGCTGGCCCCGATGATACCCGCCTTGGCCGCGCTGTAATTCACCTGCCCGCGGTTCCCGGTGACGCCGGACACCGACGACAACGTGACGATGCGGCCGGGCTGCCGCCTGCGGATCATGGGCATGATCAAGGGCTGAACGACGTTGTAAAACCCGGTGAGATTCGTGCCGAGAACCTGGTCCCAGTCCTCGCCGGAGAGCGCCGGGAACGCGTTGTCGCGCGTGATGCCCGCGTTGCAGACGACTCCGTAGTACGGCCCGTTCGCCGTGATGTCGGCATGGATCGCTTCCGCGGCCGCATCACGGTCGGCGACATCGAAGTGGATCGCGCGCACCGACGCGCCAGAGCCGGCGCAAGCCGCCAGGGTTTCATCGAGCGCGGCCGAGGGCGCGCGGCCGTGGATCACGAGCGCGAAGCCCGCGCGCGCCAGGCGCAGCGCGATCGCCCGCCCGATGCCGCGGCTGGATCCGGTCACGAGCACGGTGTCAGCCATGGTCGTCTCCGGCCGGCAGGAAGGGGGCGAGATTGCGCGGCCGGAAGGCCTTGAGCGTGCAATCGGCGATCAGTTGTTCCTCTCCTTCATCGACCGACCGCAGGGCGCATTCGTACGCCGCGAAATCCTCCGCGTCGCGCATCGCGATCTTCACCAGCACCGAGAGGCGCGTCCCGAACGGGATGTATTCCTGCATGCAGCGATAATAACGCGAGCCGATCAGCAGCCCGATGGAAGGCGTCTCGCCGCGCTGGACCTGTTCGATGGCCCCGAACGCCGACGCAGCCTGCGCCATGTATTCGATGCCCACCCAGGCCGGGACGCCGCGTTCGTCGGCGAAGCTGCTCTCGCGGCCCACGGTCAGACTGGCGCGCAGCCAGTCGGCGCCGTAGTCGTCGATGGACGACAGCAGCGACATGACGCCCCGATGCGGCACCAGTTCCTCGACGCGGTATCGGATCCCGAGTGTCAGCATCGTCTAGTTAGCCGGGCTCGTGTCGACGGTGAGCGAATAGCCGTGCTCGAAACTCACGAGCCACAGCCGCCCGGCCCAGGGATCGCCGCCCGCGTAGTGCACCTCGGCAACGAGGCGGCCGTCCCGCCGCAGGCGGCGTACGCCGCCGAAGGGCTCCGCGACTTCATAGCCGTCACCGAGCGCCTGGCGCAGCGCCGGCAGCGGCCACAGCGCGAGCTGCATGTCGGCGAGCACGCGTTCCGGCTGGATGTCGGCCGGCGCGAACGCGCCGCGCTCGGCGCTGACGGTCGTGCCGTCGTAAGACACGGTGAAGAGCCGCTGGCCGGTGGCCGTCACGCCGACGAGTTTGATTCCCGACGCGCTCACTTCGAGCGCGGTACGCAGCGTCGCCGCGCGGTCGCCGAAGGCGGCGTGGATGACTTGTGACGCGCTGCGCGGTGAGACCGCGGAAACCGGCGCGAGCGCGCGCGGCGCAGGACCCTCAGGCGTGCGCGGCGCGTGCGCGCAGGCGGTGAGCAGCAGCATCGCGGCGAGCGCCGGCAAAGGTTTCACTGGACGGGCTCCGCCGCGAGGCGCGCCTGCGCCACCCGCGGTTTCGAAGCGATCGCGATCAGGAACGTGAACGCGACGCCGAGCGCCACGGTGATGCCGATGGAGCGGACGAATGGCACCGATGAAAATCCGAGCAGGCCGAACGAGATCAATGTCGTGGTCATCGACAGGGTCACGGCGAGCACTGCCTGGTGGCTGCGCCCTTCGCGCAGGATGATCGCATAGTCCACACCCAGCCCGAGCACCAGCAGCAGCGAGAGCACGTGGAAGAGGTTGATCGGTTCGCCGAGCAATCCCAGCGTCGCGAGAGTTACGGCGATGCCGGTGGCCGCGGGCAGCGCGGTGCGCAGCGCGGCGCCGGAACGATAGAACGCGAGCAGGCAGGCGATCATGACCGAGATCACCACGAGCATCACCCAGCTCGCGATACGGCGGTATTCGCCGAGGACGGTGGAGATGTCGGCCACCTGGTCGACGTAACGGACGCCGGGAACCATGTCCACCGCCGCCTGGACCACTGCCGGCGCGGTGTTGCCATCGAGCAGCACCACCGCGGCGTGTTGCTCGTCGAGCGGGCCTAACCACAGGTGACGGAGCGGCGCCGACAACGGGCTCGCGAGCCACGCCTCCGGCGTGAGCATCCGCGCTTCGCCGGCCGTGAACTCCGCGCGCCGCGCGAAGATCGCTTCGTCCGCGAATCCCAGCTGGCGCATGACCCGCTCGAGCGCGCCATCCGCGCCGTAGACGGCGCCGGCGAGCAACTCGCGATCGGCCCGTTGCCGCTCGAGCGAGACGAGGCTCGGGCTCGGACTCAGCGCGCCGCGGATCCTGCCCTCCGCGCGCAGCCGCTCGAGCACCGGCGACAATGTTTCGAGACGCTGCAGCACGAGTTCGGGTGAATCGGCGGTCACCAGCACGAAGCGGGTGTCGAAACCCACGCCTAACAAGTCACGCACGCGCTTCTCGGAGGCCACGAGCTCGGCCGGCGGTCGCTGCAGCGCGCGGATGTCATCGTGCGAATCGAGCCGCGCGAGTCCCCACGCGCAGGCCGCCACGACCAGCGGCACCACGATCCACCAGGCCGCGCGCGGCAGCAGCTCCTCGACGCGCACGGCGGCGAATCGGCCGACCCACGCGGGCACCGCGCGACTCATCCCCGCGCGATCGAAGCCCGGGTAGAGGAGGATCACGCAGGCACAGGCGACCACGAGGCCCACCGCCGAGAACAGCGCGATCTGCCGCAGCCCCGGGATCGGCGCGAGCAGCAGCGTGAGATAACCCGCGACGGTGGTCGTGCAGCCGAGGATCAGCGCGGGAACGATGTTGTGCGGAGGTTGCGCGCCGTCGCGCATGCGATTGACGAAGTAGTGCAGCGAGTAGTCGACCGACACGCCGATCAGGCTGGTGCCGAACGTCAGCGTGAGGATGTGCACGTTGCCGAACACGAGCTGACAGGCGGCGATCGCGGCGGCCGTCGCGATGCCGAGCGTGACCAGCGTGAACACGAGAGGCCGGATCATCCGGAACACCAGCACGATGAGCAGCACGACCGCGAGCAGATCGATGCTGCCGAAGGTGGCGATCTCCGCCTGGGCCTTGGAAGCCGCGGCCGCCGCGTGCAGCACCACGCCGGAGGCCGCGAGCGCCGCATCGGCCGCCACGCCCACCGCGGCGGCGCGCGCCGTGGCGATCGCGTTCGTGACTTCGCCCTGGGTTTCGGTGCGATACGGATCGCCGGCCGTCGTGGCGCGGACCAGCGCCCAGTGTTTCCCCTCGCCCTGAACGACCAGGATGTCGCCTTCCAGGCGCGCGTTGCCCGTGCCGGGAAGCTGTTCGGCGAACGCGGCTGAGGCGATGCCGAGCGGATCGTCGACGATCCCGAACGGGCGCGCGAAGCCGAGCGGTGTGTACGCGGCGCGCAGCGCATCGCGTTCGAGACCCGCGAGATCGCCATTCACGAGTTGTGCGCGCTGCCGCGAGGCCAGCAACGAGCCGCGCATCGATCGCTCGTCGCGCGCCGCGCGCAGGTAACGATCATCGACCGTGAAATCGACGCGCGCGAAGGCGCCGGACTCGGTCAGCTTCCGCGCGAAGGCCGAGCCGGTGTCGCGCAGCCGGTCGCGCTCCGCAGTGCCGACCAGGAAGACGAGCTCACGGCTCGATCGGTCCGCGAAACGCGTGACGGCGCCGAGCTGCACGCGGGTCTCCGCGGTGGCCGGCAGCAACGCGAGCAGGTTCGTCTCGATACGCAGCTTCGGCAGCACGGCCAGCGCGACGTATGCGAGCAGCGCCACCAGCGCCGCGACCGCCAGTCGGAACCGCGGACCGCGCGCATTCTCCTGTCGCGGCGTCATCAGAAGCGCCGCAGCTCGTCCGGCGTCAACGCGCGCGCATCGAATTGCACGTCGTGGAATTCGATCTCCGATGCGTCGCCATTGCCGTCTTCGAGCGTCACGCGCGCCACGGCCGATGCGCCCCGCACCTGCGCCTGGCGGAACACGCCGGCCAGCGCATCGGTGCGCGGCTTCAGGCCGAGCACCCAGCCGTCGCCGGCGCGCTCGCCGTACAGCTCGAAGTCCTGCGCAAGCCTTTCCAGGTTCAACTCGAACAGCGCGAAGAACACGCGCGCCACCACGGCCAGCGCGGGCTGATCCGCCGCGTCGATCTGCAGCGAAACGCCGCCCTCGTCACGCTGCGTGATGCGCGAGCCGGACAGCAGGAACTGCGAGTCGAAAGGCTGGCGCGTGTGCCAGTCGATGCCCGCCTCGCGCGCGAAAACGAACGTGCCCGAGGACTCGAGCGGCCGTGACAGGCCGGCGAGGTGGCGCCGCTGCACGAAGCGGCCGCGCACGACCTTCGCGTCCGCGATCGAGCGCGCCGCGGCGCCGGTGAGCGCGGTGAGCTGCGCGGGCGTCGCCGGGTGCGCGAATACGCTTTGGCCGGACTCGACCGGCGTCACGGCGGAAGCGCCGGGCGAGGCGGGAGTCGCCACGGCCGCGCCGCCGGCGAGCAGCACGCCTAACAACCAGGCGGTCTTCATTCGAGTCCCAGCCGCTGGAACAACACGTCGGGCGACTTGAGGCACATCTCCTGCGTCTTCAGATCCACCGCGACCTGGATGCTCGTGCCCTTGCAGACGCGTAAACCGCTCTGCGCGTCGGTCGCCAGGTAATCGATGCGCAGCCGGTGTTCCCATTCGCGCAGGTGCGCCGCGACGTTGAGCGTTTCCGCGAAACGCGCGGCTTTCACGTAGCGGATGTGCAGGTCGATGACCGGCCACGAATAGCCCGAGCGCGCCATCTCGTCATAGTTGTAGCCGAAGGATTCGAGCAGCGCGCAGCGCGCGATCTCGAAATACTTCGCGTAGTTGCCGTGCCAGACGATGCCCACGGGATCGAGATCGTGGAACGGCACCTTGACGGCCGTGACGTGCGAGCGCAGGTAGTTCTTCGTGTTCATTGACGCAGTCGGCGCGCGAGCAGCACGGGCGCCCGGCGCAGCATGCCGAAGAACAGGCGCGTATGCATCCAGGAAATGCGCACGTTGTCGCGCCACATCTTGAAATGCGAGACGCCGTCTTCGGGGTAGATGACGCTGGTCGGCATCGAGACCACCGGCACGCCGGCCCACACCGCACGCACCAGGATCTCGGGGTCGAACTCCATGCGGCGGCCGACGGCGCCACGCCGCGCCAGCTCCATGATGGGCGCGAGTGGATAGACGCGGAAGCCGCACATCGCATCCTCGATGCGCGCCGACAGCGTGTTGATGCGCACCCAGAGCGTGGTGAGCTTGCGCCCGATGCGGCGCGAGGCGGGCGCGCTGGCGTCGAACACCGGCACGCCGGTCACGATCGCGTCGGGGTGGCGGTTCGCGAGCTCCGCGATGCGCGGGATGGCGGAGAAATCGTGCTGGCCGTCGGCGTCTATCTGCAGCGCGTGCGTGCAACCCGCCGCCTGCGCCGCGGCGAAACCGGTGACCACCGCGATGCCCTTGCCGCGGTTCACCGGGCAGCGGATCAGCGTGAGCCAGGCGGATTCGCGGCGCGCGATGTCCTCGAGCACGGGCGCGCAGCGCGCGTCGCTGCCGTCGTCCACCAGCCAGCACGGCAGTCCCTGTGGCGCGAGCGCGGCGACGGTCCGGCCGATCGCGTGCTCGTGGTTATAGAAGGGGACGATCAGTCCCAGGCGAATCGTCATCGGCGAAATCCATGCGCCCCGTGGAACACGTCGTGCCTTCGCGCACGTACGAGAAGGAAACCGATTGGCCATTGTCCGCGCGCGTGAGCTCGAGCGTGAGTCGGGTCGACGGCTGCACGACGTGGAGAAATTTGAGGCCTCGCAATCCGCGAAAGTGCGGCGGCAGCTCGAATGAATCGCGTGCGATGCGCACGGCCCAGTCGATCTGCGCGACGGCGGGAAGGATGGGTGTGCCCGGGAAGTGGCCATCGAACGGCAGAAGATCGGCGGTGATGTCGAGCACGATCGAGCGCGCGGCGTCCGAACGCCGCAGCTCCGACATCGCGGGCAGCGGCATCACGCCGCGGCGGTCTTGTGCTGCAGCAGCGCGTGAATGGCAGTGACCGCGTCGCCGACCGTCCGCACGTTGCGGAACTGGTCGGGCTGGATCTTCCGACCGGTGATTTCTTTCAGGCGCAGGATCAGATCGATCGTATCGATGCTGTCGATTTCGAGATCGTTATAAAGATGCGCGTCTAACGTCACGCGCGCAGGATCGATCTCGAACAGATCGTGCAGCACGCTGCGGAGCTGTTCGAAAATTTCTTGTGTGGACTGCACGAACCCATCCCTCGCCAACGCCTTGAATTATAGCGAATCGTCGCGCGGCGTCAGCCTCATGGCCGTGTTTCCTGTCGCAGATTGACATTCATGGGATTTCGGGAGTTTTACCGCCGGACTGTTGCGCGATGCTGACGTCGAACCAGCGCACGAGCGCCTGGGTCAGGTGGCGCGCGGCCAGGGCCTGCGGCTCGTCGAGATAAGGCTCCACCGGAATGGGATCTCCCACGGCGATCACCCAATGGGGACGCCGGTCCGGCACGCGGAACCACGAATTTCCCTTGAAAAGTGTGATGGGGTCGCAGGTGATGGTCACCGGCCGCACCGGCACCCGGGCGGTCAGCGCGATCTGGGCCGCGCCGCGCTGGAAATTCAGCGGTTCGCCGGGCCGGGTCCGCGTTCCTTCCGGGAAAACGACCAGGGAACGGCCGCGCGCCAGCGTCGCGGCGCAGGCCGCCACCAATCCCTCGCCGGTCGCGTTGCTGATGTAGCCCGCCCAGTACACCGGCCAGCGCAGGAAGACGTTGTGCCACAGGGCCTGTTTCACGATGCAATCGACCTCGGGCATCAGGCCGACGAGGTACACGACGTCGATCAGCGTCGGATGGTTCGCGACGACGAATTGGCCGCGCGCGGCGAGCTTTTCCCGGCCGCGGATCTCGTAGGTGAGCAACCCCAGCGATTTCATGAGCCACACGAACACGCGCATCGACCACGACACCGCGCGTTGCACGCGCGCGTCGGCGACGTCGCGGTCGCGCGAGGAAAGGCGCAGCAGCGGCCAGACGGTAAAGCCCATGAGCACCGCGCCGATGCCGAAACACGCGAAGGAAAATCCGGTAGCGAAGACGCGCCATGCCGCATTCCATCGACGACCCCATCGCCCGCCAGGGGAGACCCGCGCGGCGGCCGGCTCACTCAAGCGCGTAGGTTCCTTCGATTTCCAGCAGCAGCTCGCGCCGGCAGATGTCCGCGCGCAGCACCAGTGGCTCGGCTTCGGGCGCGAACAGGCGGCGGATGCGCGGCATCAACGGCGCGTAGTGGGCGGCATTACGCAGGTAGACCTTGAGTGATTCCAGCCGCACCCCGGTACGGCGCGGTCCGTCCGCGTCGGCGCGCATGGCGGTTTCGACCAGCGCCTCGAAATTGCGGGCGGTCTCCTCGAGCTGCCGCTCGGGATCGCCGATGTGCAGGCTCTCGTGCCCGACGATGCTCGCCGTGCCCGAGACCAGGAGCTGTGCGCCGCGGCCGTTCGGCACCAGCGCGGCGCGCGCGAACATCGGGCTGCGCCGCCCGTATTGGGCCGGATACAAGGGCGCGCTGATCTGCCGCGGATTTTCGATCTGCGTTCCCGGCCGTTTGCCGGCGAGGCAGGAGAGCACGAACCCCCCGGCTTCGCTGCCGAGCGCGCTCGCGGCGGGCAGGTTGCGCTCGATGCCGCTGCTGAGATTGACCGCGCTGTGCCGCCCGGCATTGAACCTCCGGTAGCGCTCTTCCTCACCCTCGCCGACGGTAATGCCGGCCAGGTAATTCCAGGCGCGCAGCCAGTACGGATACCCCTCCCGCCGCAGCAGATGATCCAGGCGCAGGTAGCTCAACCGCGTGAGTTGTTCCAGGTCGCCGCAGCGCGCCGGCGGAGCGATCAGGCTGGCGAACAGGTAGTCCCCGTCACGCGCGAAGCGGATGTCGCGGTAGGTGCCCGCGTCCACCGGCGAGTCGGTGCTCCAGCGCTCGACGCGCTCGTCGCCGCCGAGTTGCGCCAGCGATACGGGGATGTGCCGAGGATCGTCGTCGCGCGCGCCCTCCGCGGAAAGCCCGAAGTGAAACTCCGAGAGCGTATGGCGAGGCTGCGGCGCGTTTCGCAAAGCGTGATGTACGTGCAGCAAGGTCAACGCCCCACAACTGCACAGGCAGGAAGGTTCATGCGATCATTCGCGCGGTGTCTGATCCTACGGATTCCCCGATGATGCCCGATCAAAGCGGCAGCCAGGCCGGCGCCCCTCGTCTCGCCCCTCATCCCCTGCTGAAAAGCTATTACGCGGATGAGCCGGGCCGCAAGCGCCGCGTCAACGAGATGTTCGACGAGTCGGCGCCTCACTACGACTGGATCACCGGGGCGATGTCCTTCGGCACCGGCCGCTGGTATCGCGGCGACGTGCTCAAGCGCCATGGCGTGACGGCGGGTACCCGCCTGCTGGACGTCGGTTCGGGAACGGGCGTGATCGCGGCACTGGCGCAGCAGATGGTCGGTCCGACGGGCGCCGTCGTGGCGGTCGATCCGTCGCCCGGCATGCTCGCGGAAGCGACGAAGGCCGGCGTGCGCGACACGCGCATCGGCCGCGGCGAAGCGCTGCCCGTGGGCGACGGTGAGTTCGACATCCTCACGATGGGCTACGCGTTGCGACACGTCGAGGACCTGGTCATCACCTTCCGCGAATACAAACGCGCGCTGCGCCCGGGCGGCAAGGTGCTGCTGCTCGAGATCACGCGCCCCGACGGACGTTTTCATTACCACGCGCTGAAGTTCTACCTGAAGCATATTGTGCCGACGATCACGCGTGTCTTCCGCCGCTCGGCGGAAGCGCAGAAACTGATGCAGTACTACTGGGACACGATCGAAGCCTGCGTGCCGCCCGCGGACATCATGTCCGCGCTCACGAGCGCGGGCTTCACCGACGTCAAACGACACGTGCTGAACGGCATGTTCAGCGAGTACTCCGCGATCAAGCCCGCTCCCAATGCAGAAGGAAACCCGCAGTGAGCGCCGCCCTGACTACCGAAGAAAAACAGATGGCCGAGGTCATCGTGTCCGCGCTCAACCTCGAGCACATCCAGGCCGACACCGTCGACCCGGCGATGCCGCTGTTCGGCCAGTCGAGCCCGGGCTGGGGACTCGACTCGATCGACGCGCTCGAGATCGTGCTCGCGATCCAGCAGAAATACAGCGTCGAGCTCAAGGCCGACGACGCCTCCGTGACGCGCGCATTTGCGTCGCTGCGTGCGCTCACGCAGCTGGTCGCGGAGCGCCGCACGGCTTGACCGCTGCGGCATCCCTCATTCCCCGATGAGGAATGTCACGATTTCCCGCAAGGCGCGCGCGCTGGCCGCGGCACTCACCTTCGTGTCGGCATCGGTGCTGATCCACGTCGCCGTCTCCGGCGAATCCCGGCTTCTCGACTGGCTCGCGCTGGTCGCGATCGTGGCCGTGCCGTTCAGCGTCGCGCTGCTGGAATTGCGCTGGCGCGCGTGGCTCAGCTTCGCGGTCCTGGCCGCCGCGGCTTGGTGGCTCGCCGACACCGGCGGCGGACGGCTGCTGCTCTACGCGCCGTCGGTGCTGATTCCGGCCATGCTCGCGTGGTTCTTCGGCCGCACGCTGCTGCCGGGCCGGCAGCCGCTGATCGTGTCCGTGGCGCTGGCCGCGCGTCCGGCCACGCCTGACTACCTGCTGCGCTACTCGCGGCAACTCACGGTGTTCTGGACCGGCATCTTCGTGGCGATCGCCACCTGGGACCTGGCGCTCGCGGTCCTCGCCCCGCGGCAGTGGTGGTCCGTCATGGCCAACTGCGGCAACTATCTAGTCATCGCCGGCGCCGTCGGCGGCGAGTACCTGTTCCGCCGCCTGCGATTCCGCCACTACGCGCACCCCGGCTTCTCCGAATACCTCAAGATCGTCGTCAACGCGAACCCCCGCCCATGAACGGCGCCGGGCGCGAAAAATCGGGGAGAAGCGCGGCGAGCCACGCATACGTGCAGCCGGCGCCGGAGGCCATCGCGGCCTGGCGCGGTGGCGTCGCGGTCACGCGCCACGAGTTCGCACGGCAGGTCGCGAGTGTCGCGCGTGCGCTGCCCGAAACGCGCTGGATCGTGAACCGCTGCGCCAACCGTTATCACTTCGCGTTGACGTTCCTTGCGGCGTGCCGGCGGGGCGCGACCAATCTGTTGCCGCCCGGCGTGGGTCCGCAGGCGCGTGATGAGTTGCTGGAGGGGTATCCCGGCGCGCAGCTGGTCGAAGACGGCTTCGTGCAGGCGGCCTTGTCCGCCGCCGGCGCCGGGCCGGACGACGTAGCCGCGCCGACCGTGCCCGACGATCACCTCGCGGCGCTGGTCTTCACCTCGGGCAGCACCGGCCGGCCACGCGCGCACGAAAAATCCTGGCGTGCGCTCGCGATGTCGGCGCGTTACTGCCGACTTCGCCTCGGCGAGCGGGCCCTGAACGTCGTGGCGACCGTTCCACCGCAGCACATGTACGGGCTCGAGACGTCCATCTTCACGCTGCTGTCGGGAGACTGGGCCCTGCACGACGGCAACGCGTTCTACCCCGACGAAATCATCGCGGCGCTCGAATCGATTCCCGCGCCGAAGCTGCTGATCACCGCGCCGTATCACCTGCGTCACCTGCTGCTGAGCGCGAACGCGCTGCCGCGGGTCGACGTCGTGCTGTCCGCGACCGCGCCGCTGGGCGCGGAGCTCGCGGCGGAGGCGGAGCGCCGCCTCGGTGCGCAGGTGCACGAGATCTACGGCTGCACCGAGGCCGGCAGCATGGCGACCCGCCGCACCGCGCTCGACGAGATCTGGACGCCGTACCCGGAACTCGAATTCTCGGTCCACGACGGCGCGACCTCCGTGCGCGCGGGGCACCTGACCGGGACCATTCCGGTGGGCGATCGCATCGACCTGCGCGCCGATGGCCGCTTCACGCTGCTGGGCCGCGACGCCGACATGATCAAGGTCGGCGGCCGGCGCGGCTCCTTGTCCGAGATCGCGGCGCGCATCGCGACCCTGCGCGGCGTCACCGATCAGGTCGTATTCATGCGGGGCGATGGCGAGAGGGGGCGGCGGGCCGCGCTGGTCGTCGCGCCCGGGCGCACCGCCGTCGAGCTGCGCCAGGAGCTGGGCGCGATCCTCGATGGCGTGTTCGTCCCGCGGCCGATCAAGATCGTCGACTCCCTGCCGCGCAACGACCTCGGTAAATTGCCGCGGGAGCGCTTGCTCGAGCTGCTGGGCAAAACTCCCGATTGACGACGCCGATGCGCCTTTCTCAGACGATCACCACACCATTGAACCACCCGTGCTACGACGGGCACTTCCCAGGGCGCCCGGTCGTGCCGGGCGTCCTGCTGCTCGATCTCGTCGCCCAGGCGGTCGGGCGCGGTGCTCCCACGCTCATCGACGGCGTGAAGTTCCATCGCGCGCTCGCCCCGGGCGAGGCGATCGAGCTGCGATGGGAAGAGTCCGCGGACCGCGTCCGATTCCGCTGCGAGCTCGATGCGACGCTCGTGGCCGAAGGCATCCTCGGATACGGGGCGCGACGATGAGCGGGCCTGCGCCGCAGCCCGGAGCCGAAAGCGCGCGAGGGGTCCAGTGGCAGGAGCGCGGTGAGCGCGGCAACACGTTCTCCCTGCGCGCGCTGCGCTTCGCGGCGCTCAAGCTCGGCCGCCGCGCCATCCGCCCGCTGCTCTATCCACTCAGCCTGTATTTCGTGCTGACCTCGCGCACCACCCGGCGCATCTCGCGCGAGTACCTCGCGCGCGTGCTGCCCCATCCGCCGCGCTTCCGCGACATCTGGCGCCACGTGTTCGCGTTCGCGAGCATTTCCCTGGATCGCGTGTTCCTGCTGACCGACACCTACCCGTTCCGCGTGGCAGGTCACTATGGGCCGGGCACGCTCGAGACGGCGCGCAAGCGCGGCGTCCTGTTGTTCCTCTCGCACTTCGGCAGCTTCGAGGTGATGCGCATCGGCGCCGTGCAGAAACACGAGCTCAAGCTGCGCATCGTGCTCGATCTCGACATCGGCCGGCGCTTCATGCAGGCGCTGGGCGAGCTCAATCCGGAGATCGCGGCCGGCATCATCGATTCCTCCAACGCGGGCGTGGATCTCGCGCTCCGGGTGCGCGAGGCGCTCGACGACAAGTCGGTCGTCGGTCTCATGGTGGACCGGCGGCGGGAGGGCGAACGCGCCGTCACGGTGAACTTCCTGGGCGCGCCCGCGTTGTTCCCCGCGGGCCCGTGGCTGCTCGCCGCCGCGCTCAAGGTTCCGGTGCTGGTGGTCTACGGCGTCTGGAAAGGCGGCGACCGTTACGAGGCCCACGTCGAGCTGCTGGCGGAAAAGATAGATCTGCCGCGCGCCACGCGCGAGGCGGAGCTGCAGCGCCTCGTGCAGGACTACGCCGACCGGCTCGCGGCGCGCGTGCGCGAAGCACCCTACAATTGGCTCAACTTCTTCGACTTCTGGGCGCGATGAAACCTCTCGCGATCACCTCTTACACGGTCACGAGCGCGGTGGGACGTGGCCGCGCGGCGCACATCGCCGCATTACGCGCGGAAAAGACCGGGCTCTCCGAGCAGCGTTTCGCCGACGCGGCGCTGCCGTGCTGGATCGGCGCGGCACATGGGCTCGAAACGGTGACACTGCCACGCGAGCTCGCCAGCTGGGATTGCCGCAACAACCGCCTGGCGGAGGCCGCGCTCGGCGCCGATGGATTCATGGACGCGGTGGCCGCGGCGCGCGCGCGTTACGGCGCGCGGCGCATCGGCGTGTTCATCGGCACCAGCACCTCGGGCGTCCGCCAGACCGAGCTCGCGTACGCGCAGCGGTTGCAGGACGGCGGCGGCGCGCTGCCGCAGTGGTTCGACTATCACGCCACGCAGAGCACGTTCTCCGTCGCCGACTACACGCGCATGCGGCTCGGACTCGAGGGCATCGCCGCGGCCGTGTCGGCGGCCTGCGCGTCCAGCGCCAAGGTGTTCGCCTCGGCCGCGCGCGCGATCGAGGCCGGCTTCTGCGACGCGGCCGTGGTCGGCGGAGTAGATAGCCTGTG
>JAEWLQ010000061.1 GCA_023457495.1 Pseudomonadota bacterium | reverse complement strand
GCGCCGCGCTTGCGCGTGCGCGGCGCGGTGCTGTCGTCGGTACGCGTGCTGCGCGACTACGAACTGCAGGGTGATGCCCCCGCGGAAGTGCTCACGACCCCGACGAGCACGGGTAACCGGATCGAATGGGCGCGCGATCGACTCGACGGCGCGCCGGGCTATCGGCTGGCATTCGAGGCGCTCGACGGCACCCGCGTTTCGCCGGAGAGCTTCGAGGCTCCGCCAGGAAAACGCCTGCGTCTGCGGGTCCAGGCGCTCAGCGGCGAAACGCCGCTCCATCCACTCGACTTCCTGCTGAGCCCCGCCGCCGGCGCCGACCCGCGCGCGCGGAACGTGCTGGCGTTCCTCAGCTACCGGGAGAAATTCCTCGCCGGCTCGTGGCGTTTCAACACGTACTTCGGCCGCGACACGTTGATCTCGGCCTTGCTGCTCGCGCCGGTGCTCGAGCCGCCCGCCATCGAAAGCGCGATCACGTCGGTGCTGGATCGCCTGGCGCCGAACGGCGAGGTGGCGCACGAGGAGGACATTGGCGAGTTCGCGGTGCTGCGCAATATGCGCGAACGACGCGCACGCGACGCGACGCCTATCTACGACTACGGGATGGTCGACGACGATTTCCTGCTGGCGCCGCTCGCTGCGCGCTGGCTGCTCGACGACGCGCGCGGCCGTGGACGGGCGCGCGAATTCCTCGCGCGCCGGAAAGGCCGCGGCGAACCGCGCGGCGCGGCGCTCGCGCGCAATCTCGTCTGGATAGTTGGACGCGCGGCCGCCTTCGCGGGCGACCCGCGCGTCGAGAACTTGGTCGGCATCAAGCCCGGCCGGATGACGGGCAACTGGCGCGACAGCGAGCAGGGGCTCGGCCGTGGACGCTACGCCTACGATGTGAATGCCGCGCTGATTCCCGCGGCGCTCGCCGCAACGGCGCGGCTTGCCGCGAGTGGGCTGCTCGAGCCGTTCCTCGACCCGGAAGGCCGGCGCACGCTGTCGGGTGCTGACCGGATCGCGCAGGCCTGGACCGCGCGCGCTCCAAAGCTCTTCGCGGTTTCCGTGCCCGCGTCGCGGGCGCGCGCGGACATCGCCGGCTACGCACGCGAGATCGGCGTGGACGGCGAGCCGGCCTTGCGATCGCTGGGAGACGGGCCGGTGAACTTCAACGCGTTGTCGCTCGACGAGCGTGGCGCGCCGGTTCCCATCCTGCATTCCGATGAGGGATTCCGCTTGCTGTTGACCGAGCCAACCCCGGAAGAGATCGCGGTCTGCATCGACGCGATCATGCGCGAATTCCCGGCGGGCCTCGTGACCGACGCGGGCCTGCTGGTCGCGAATCCCGCGGTGGCGGGCGCGGAACTGCGCGGAGAATTCAGCCGCTATGCCTACCATGGCACCGTCGTGTGGTCCTGGCAGCAGGCCTTGCTTGCGGCGGGACTCGACCGTCAACTGCACCGCACCGACCTGCCCGAAGCGGTGCGGAATCGGCTGCGCGCCGCGCGCGAGAAGTTATGGGCCGTGATCGAAGGCTCCAACGCGCTGCGCACATCGGAGCTGTGGTCGTGGTCCTATGCCGGCGGCAAGTTCCGGATCGAGCCTTTCGGACGGCCCGGCGCGGACGTCGACGAATCGAACGCCGCGCAGCTCTGGAGCACGGTGTATCTCGGCCTCAGGCCGCCGAAGCAAACGGCGAAGCCGGACCTCAGAACCGGTACATCGCCTGGAAGTTCAGCTCCCGTCCTTCGAGCGGGCGTGCGAGCAACACGCCGCCGGTACCGGCCGCGGCGCCGAAGATGCGCGAGTTGCTCTCGGTTATACCGAGCTCGTCCGACAGGTTGGTGCCGCGAATCGAGAACTGCCAGTTCTCGTTGAAGGTCGCGGTGATGCCGGCGTCCCAGGTGTCGTAGGTGCCTAGCTGCTGCAGTCCGGACTGGTCCTGCGTGCGGTCGCCGATGTGGGTGTAGGTGACGTAGGCCTCGATCCGGCTGTTGCCGCCGATCGGCGTCCGATAGCTGGGCGTCAGCATGTAACGCAGCTTCGGCTGACGCTGGAGCTGCTTGCCTTCGATGGGCGCGCATCCATTGCCGGTGACGACGTTCGTGAAGGGGAAGCACGCGTCGAAATCGGTGTACTCGCCATCGAGCCAGTTGGCGACGACCTCGAAGCGGAAATGTTCACCCGGCGTCAGCGCACCGATGAAATTCACGCCTTTCGATTCGGAGCCGTAGAACAGCCGCGCGCCGGTCGGGGCGCCGGCCGCGGTGGTTTGCTGGTACGCGAGCCCAGTGAAGTCGCGGTAATAGGCGCTGATGTCGGCGTAGAGGAGATCGTTCTGGAACTTGAAGCCCACCTCGTAATTGTCGACTTCCTGCGTCGGATCCGTGTTGCCGGTGGTGCTGCCGCGGATGCCATTGTCGAAGTCGAGGAAGTGGCCGCCGCGGTTGATGCGCGCGTAGGCGGACATCGAGTCGGTGAAGCTGAAGTTCGCGCCAACGGTCCAGGAAACGAAGTCCTCGTCGTAATCGGTGACCGCGAACGTGCCGTTGCACACCGGCACGGCGTTGTTGTAGATCGTGAGCGGATTGCCATCGGTGTCCACGTTCGCCAGGTTGCAGACATTGTTCGTGGCGTCCTGGTTCTCGTAACGCACCGACGCATCGAGCAGCCAGCGGTTCACGCGCCACGAATCGGATAGATAGATGGCCCAGTTGAACGCGTGGCCGTGCTGGGCGATGTTGAAGCCGCCGTTGTCGAGGAAGCCCTGCTCGTCGGTGCGCAGGAAGGTCTGGCCGGCGCTGACGTAGCTCACCGTGAGCGGACGTGCGTTCGGCTCATTGGTCATCATCATCTGGTTGCCCAGCGCCCATTCGTCGTCCATCTCGTAGTACGCGAGGTACGCGCCGATGGTGAGCGTGTTCCCGTCGAAGATCTCCTTGCTCAGGCGGAAGTCGTTGTTGATGTTCTGCAGCTCCTTGTGGATGAACCACCAGCCCTGGTGGATCACATCCTGGTCGAGCGGCACCGCGCCGCCGCCGACGAAGGTGGCGGTGGCGGATCCGGCCGGCAGCCCGAGTCCGCCGAGATCGGTAGGCACGGTGTAGAGCTCGTCGAACAGCAGCGCCGGATTGCTGCCCGAGAACAACGCATTCGTGTCGACGTCGCCCGCGTTGGCGAGGAGTTTGTTGGTCAGCGACCAGCCGTTTGCCAGCTCCTGGTCGTAGTTCATGCCGACGAACCACATCTGCGCGCCGCGGCCGTTGGCGAGGTCCGCGTTCGTGCCGCCGTTCGGATAACCATCGAGGCGCACGTGCCGGATGGCCTCGCTGTAGTAAGTCCCGGTGAGCGGATCGAACCCCGGATATTCGCTGAACTGGTCGGTGCCGCGCTGGATCAGCGGAATCGGCGTGATGAACTGGTTCTTCTCGTCGAGGTAACGTCCGTACACGAGGAACTGGCCGCCATCCAGTTCGCGCTTCAGGGTTGCGGTGAACTGGCCACCTTCGTCCGCCGTGAATTGCGGATCGCGCACGCCGTCGGACTGCCGCCAGAATCCGCCGACGCTGCCGAACCAGTCGTTGCCGAGTGGAAAGCCCACGAAGCCGTCGAGACGCCACAGGTTCTGATCCCCGTAGGTGAGGCCGAGGCTGCCCTCCGGCGTTTCGGTTCCCGTGCGAAGCAGGAAGTTGGCGGTCGCGCCCATCTGGCCGCCGGCGAACACTACGGACGGCCCGCCCTGCAGGATCTCGACCGACTTCACCGTCTCGTCGAGCCGGATGATGGTCGAGGTTTCGAAGAACGACAGCGTCGGCATGCCATACAGCGGGGAGCCCATGAGCAGCGTCGTGAAGTAGGGCGCGTCGCCGCCGCCGGGGAATCCGGCGATTTCGATGTTCGCGCCGGTCTGTCCACCGGTCGACTCCGGCCACATGCCAGGCGAGATCTTGAGCAGGTCGGCGGTGCTCTTCGGGTTCGCGCGCCGGATCTGCTCCTGGTTCGCCGTCACGATGTTGAAGCTCGCCTCGAGCTTGCGCACGCCGCTCGCGGCGGCGGTGCCCGTGACGACGATGGTCTCGAGACCGCTGGCGTCGCGTGTCGGCTGAGAGGTGTCCTGCTGGTCTTGCTGCTGCGCGATCGCAGCGGAGGTGGTGATCGCCGCGGCGGCGAAACCAAGGAACATCTGGCGGACCTTGGTCCGCGCGCAGAGCTGTTGCGCCCCGTGCAAATCGTGCGTGCTCATGGATCCCTCCGTGGAGTTCGCAGTGGCATGACGGGAAGGGCGTGAGTTTCGCGCAACAGAAAATCTTTAGCAGCGTCACTGATCCGCGACCTTCGGTCAGCGGTTGGCTACTCACGAGGATTTCAGGCGAAAAGTTGGTACGGTTGCGTTGCGCCAGTTATACGCAGGAGCCGGAATGCTGCCGATCATCCGACGAATTCGCGCGCCGCTTTTCCTCGCGATTGCTTCGTTCACCTTGCTCGTCAATGCCGCGGCCGCGCGCGACGTCGCGCCGCGGCCGCCTTCGCAGGTGTTCGGCGCGCTGTTCCACCGCGTGCAGACGGAGCGGCTGTTCCCCGACAGCAAGACGTTCGCCGACGCCATTCCGAACTCCGAGCCCGCGGAAATACTTCGTCAATACGAGGCCAGCGGGAACCGGCCGGATTTCTCGCTCGAGGATTTCGTCGCGGCGCACTTCACGTTGCCCGCGGCCGCGGCGAGCGACTTCCGGACGGCGCCGCGCGAGGAAGTGCGCGCGCATGTAGATAGGCTGTGGTTCGAGCTCACGAGGATGCCCGCGCAAACCCAGGGCGCGGATTCCCTGCTGCCGCTCGCGACGCGTTTCGTGGTGCCCGGCGGCCGCTACCGCGAGATGTACTACTGGGATTCCTATTTCACGATGCTGGGCCTGCAGGTCAGCGGCCGGGACGATCTCGTCTCGGACATGGTCGAGAACTTCGCCGACCTGATCGACCGGTACGGGCACATTCCGAACGGCAACCGGACTTACTACCTGAGCCGCTCGCAGCCGCCATTTTTCGCGGCGATGGTCGAGCTGCAGGCGGATCGCGCGGGCAACCGCGCGCTGCTCACACGGCTGCCGCAGCTCGAACGCGAATATGCGTTCTGGATGGAAGGCAGCGAGGGTCTGGCGCGCGGCGCCGCGCACCGGCGCGTCGTGCGCCTCGCGGACGGGACTTTGCTGAATCGCTACTGGGACAATCTGGCGATTCCGCGTGACGAGTCCTACCTCGAAGATCTCGAGACCGCGCGGCAGAGCGGCCGTCCCGCCACCCAGGTGTATCGTGACCTGCGCGCGGCGGCCGAAAGCGGCTGGGACTTCGGCTCGCGGTGGCTGGCGGATGGAAAAACGCTGGCATCCATACGCACCACGGAAATCATTCCCGTGGATCTCAACAGCCTGCTGTACCGGCTCGAGATCGTCATCGCGCGCGGCTGCAAGGCCGCCGCTCGCCCGGATTGCGAGAAGGACATGTCGTCGAAGGCGCACGCCCGGCGGCGCGCGGTGGTGCGGCTGATGTGGGATGAGAGCCAGGGAGCTTTCGTCGACTACGACTGGCGCAAGGGCGCGAAGCTGAAGCAGCTCACCGCGGCGACCGCGTTCCCGCTGTATTTCGGGATCGCCGACCGGCGCCAATCCGCCGGTGTCGCCAAGGTGATCCGCGCCTCGTTGCTGATGCCGCACGGGCTCGGCACGACCACCGAGAAAACCGGGCAGCAATGGGACTCCCCGAACGGCTGGGCTCCGCTGCAATGGATCGCGATCGAAGGCCTGCGACGGAACGGCGAGGGCGAGCTCGCGGAAACCATCGCCGAGCGCTGGGTGGCCGAGAACGTGCGCCTCTTCTGCAACACCGGCAAGCTCGTCGAGAAATACAACGTCGTCGAGGCCGGCGCCGGGGCGGGCGGCGAGTACCCGGTGCAGGATGGATTCGGCTGGACGAACGCCGTGCTAGTCAAACTACTTTCGATGTACCCGAAGCTGGGCGCCGGACGATACGAATTCACCGGAACCGACTGCGGCGCGGGTGCGCGATGAAGGAGGTTCACATGTCGCGCGTACGCTCGGCGCTCGTGTTCCTGCCGTTGCTGGCATTGCCGTTCGCGGCGTCGGCGCAGGACAGCGGACGGATCTCCTTCCTGGAGCAGGAAGTCCGCAACCTGCAGCGGCAGGTGATGATGCTCTCGCGCCAGGTCGACGAGATGCGCACGCGTCCGGGAACTGTCGCGCCCGCGGAAAGACCAGCCGCAGCCGCGGAGTCCGTCGCGGACCCATCGCAATGGCTCGACGCCGCGAAATGGAAACGGCTTCGACCGGGCATGAGCGAACTCGAAGTGATGGGCACGCTCGGGCCGCCGACCTCGATGCGCGAGGAGAACGGCGCCCGCGTGCTGTATTACGCGCTCGAAATCGGTTCGTCGGGATACCTGGGCGGCAGCGTGACGATGCGCGATCGCGTGGTCGTCGAGGTGCGTGAACCCGCGCTGCGCTGATGCGGACTCACAAGTGGGCGACGAACCACTTGCGGATTTCCTCGCGCATCGGCGGCGTTTCGACGTGCCCGACGTCGTAACGCAGCAGCTTCCAGTGATCCGGCTTGCCGGCCGCGGAATAGGCCGCCTGGAGATCCCGGTCTATCTTCTCGAGGCCCGCCAGTGGCGTGAGGGCATCCAGATTGCCGTCGAGGGACAGGTGCGCGCGCGGGGCGATCAAGGCGTTCATCTGCGAGGCCGTGAAGTGATTCAGCAAGTCCGGCACGTAGTAGTAGATGCCGTGTCCCTTGAGGCCGCCGACCTCGACCAGCGTATGCCAGTCCGTGAGACAGCAGATGTCCACCACGACCTTCACGCGCGGATCGAGCGCGCCTAACCACTGCGCGCTCGAGCTGCCCATCGACATGCCGACGGTGCCGATCCGTCCCGGGTCCACGTCGGAACGCGAGACGAGATAGTCGACGGCCTTGAGCGAGTCGTAGACCATCATTCCCCACAACACCCGGCCTTTCCAGAGCATCTCCTTGAAGAAATCGAGCTCGGTGCGTTTCGCGCGTTCGCCGAATATCCACGCGTCGAAGCACAACGCGTTGTAGCCCAGGGAGGTCAGGAACTGCGCGTAGGGTGGTTTGCCCAGGTAATCGCGGCCATCGACGAATTCGGTCTTGCCGACCTGGTACCCGCCGCCATGTGAATGGTTGAACAACACGGTCGGCAATCTTCCGGAGGCGCCCTTGGGCTTCGCGAAATACGCCGGCGCGGGTTCCTCGCCGTTGAGGTCGAGGATCAGCTTCTCCAGCGTGTAGGTGCCGCGGTCCTCGCTGGAGACGACTTGCGCGCCTACCTTCCGGTCGCGAGGGGGCAATCGGCCGAGCAGGCCATAGAGCCGTTGGCGTTCATCCGCCGATGCGGCCTTCGCTGGCGCGGATGGAGAAGGAGTGGACATCAGGGCGGCCGCGGGCAACACGCTGGCGGCCGACTTCAGCAGGGTTCGTCGCTTCATGCCCGGCACTTTACCCTGAAAACGCCTCGGATCCATGGGAGATCCGCCGCCCCGGCGGCCGGCTAACTAGTCGGGAATCCGCTGCTGCTGGAAGTCGCCGACGCATCACGCGCCGACTGCCATACGAAGTCTTCGGCGGCCGATTGCCGGCGCGCGACGGAATCGAGAAAGACCTCGAGCGCGAGCGGGTCGACGGGTTTGGTCATGTGCCGATCGAATCCCGCTTCGGCGGAGCGACGCTGGTCGTGTTCGCGTCCCCAGCCCGTCACGGCAACCAGCACCATTGCGCGCCCCAGTGGATGCGATCGCAGGAGGCGCGCGACCTCGTAGCCGTTCATCTTGGGCATCGCGATGTCGAGCAGCACGACATCAGGGCGGAACGAGTCGACGAGCTCGAGCGCCTGCGCGCCATTGAGTGCCACGCGCACGTCGTGGCCCAGGATGCGCATGAGGCGCGACATGGCCGTCGCGACGTCCTCGTTGTCATCGACCATGAGCACCCGGCAGCCGGCGGAGACGATCGGGTGAACGGTGGGTTGCACCAGTGTGCGCATGGACTCGGGTTGCTGCGCAAGCGGCAGCCAGACGCTGAACTCGCTGCCGCGGCCGGGCCCATCGCTATGCGCCTTGATCCTGCCGTCGTGTTTGCCCACCAGCGTGCGCGCGAGCGCGAGGCCGATGCCGAGGCCCTTGTATCCGGATTCCAGCGATCGATCGAGTTGGCCGAACATCTCGAACACGGATTCCAGCTTTTCGGCGGGGATCCCGATGCCGCTGTCCTTGACGAAGATGCCGAGCTCGCCGCCTTCACGCCGCACCGAGATCTCGATCTGCCCGCCGGCGGGCGAGTACTTCACCGCATTGTTCAGCAGGTTGGTCAGCACCTGCACGAGCCGCGCCGGATCGGCATCGAGCAGTATCTGCTCGGCGGGCAGCCGTACCGACAACGTGTGCCCGGCTTCCTCGATCAGCGGGCGCGCCTGTTCGAGCGCCATGCGCACGATCGTGCCGATCTCCACCCGGGATTTCTCGAGCGGCAAGCCGCGCCGCGTGATGTCAGCGACATCGAGCAGATCGTCGACCATGCGGGTCAACTGGCGCAGCTGGCGCTCGACGATCGAACAATGCTCGACCACCGCCGCGCCATCCGCATGGGCCTTGCGGATGACGGCGACTCCCGCGCGCACCGCCGCCAGCGGATTGCGCAGCTCGTGCGCCAGCGTCGCCAGGAACTCATCCTTGCGCCGATCGGCTTCCTTCGCTGTTTCGGCCATGCGCTTCAGCTCGGTGATGTCGGTGCACACGCCGACGATGCGGCTGGGTGCGCCGCTTTCATCGACGATGAGGCGGCCGCGCGATGCTAGCCAGCGCACGGCTCCATCGGTCCTAACCATCCGGAATTCCAGTTCGTGGTCGGCATCGCGCGAAGGAGTGCAGTTGCGCAGGAGCTCGGAAACCCGCTCGGCGTCGAGCGGGTGCACCAGTTTCAACAGCGTGTCGACGCTGCCGTCGAACGTGCCGGGCTCGAGGCCGTGCATGCGCTCGAGTTCCTTCGACCAGATCGCGCGGCTCTTGACGATGTCCCATTCCCAGGTGCCCATCTGCCCGGCGACGAGCGCGACGTGCAGTCGGCTCTCGCTTTCCTCGGCGTGACGCCGCAGGTCCCGTTCGGTCGCGAGCTGTTCCTTGAGCGCCACCGCCAGCCGGTGATGCTCGATCGACATCACGACGTAGTCGGCAATCTGCTCCGCGGTTTCGATCTCCTCGACCGAGAACGCGTGAGGCTCGCGGTAATACAACATGAACTTGCCGTGCAGCCGGGCGCCGAATTGCAGCGGCACGAACGCGAGCGCGCGAATCTGCTCCCGCGCGAGCACGGCGGCGAACGGCGCGAGGGACGGTTCCCGGGAGACATCGCCCACGAGTACCGGGCGCGCATCGAGCTCATCGGGCGACCACGGCGAGTGACCGTCCACGGCTTTCCGGTATTCGTCGCTCAAGCCGGCCCAGGCGACGAATCGCGCGATACCCGCAGCGTCGAACAACAGCAACGACGCGCGTTCGGCGCCTAACTGCACCTGGACTCCCTGCAGCGCTGCTTCATACACCGCGTCGAGTGAGCCGGCATTCGCCGCGTGTCCCATGAGTTCGCGGAGCAGCCTGCGGGATGTCTTCATCCAGACATTGTAAGGGCCATTAAGGGTCGTACGCCTGTCCGGGATTCGACCATCAGCGAAGTTGGACTGAGACTAAAGTCCCATGTGCTGCGATGCGGATATTTGCGAGGGCTGAATCGATGGGCCCATGGCATGCGTGACGAGGGCGAAGTTGCGCGTACGTAGTTTGGGGTCTGTCTCACTTCGTTGACGCTCCGCCGCGCAATCCATGTTCACTCCGGAGTCGACGCCGATGCTGGCGTCGTCGTCCGTCGTCTAACCACTCGCGTGGGGCTTTCGCGCATGGGGCCAGCCGCAACGCGCTCGGGTGACACGGCGTAGGACGACTCCGAAGCGCTCGTCGCAACAGTCGTTGCGCGCGGCGCGCAGCCGCGAATCCGACGCGCCGTCTGCCAGCTCGCAATTACTGCCCGTGAAAATGTAAGGCTTGCGGGCTCGACCCGCGCCGGGCGCGCGTGCGGCGGCGCGCAGGCGCGATTCGCGCTGCATCGGCGTGGCACGCGGCTTGCTCTCTTCCATGGACTGAAGTGCAGGCACTCAACGACAGGAGAAATACATGGCGAACAGGCAACAGGAGTATCGGAATCAGCAGGGGTGGCCGCGGCGCTCATCCAATGAACGGTCCTGGGAGAACGAGGAGCGACAATCGGGCAGCAATCGTGACCGCGACCGCGAACGCGAATATGGCCAGTACGCTGAATCGGATGAATACGACGAGGGGCGCGTGCAATACGGCCGTCGACGCGACACGAGTGAAGAAAGCGGCTCGACGGGAAGAACGGCCGGGTATGGCGGTTACGGCGACTTCGGTCAGGGCGACTACGACAATCCCGGTCGCTCCGGGAACACGGGCCAGGGACGTTACGGTCAGACCGGGTATGGCCAGGGCGGCTACGGCAAGGGTGGTTACGGCGAAGCTAACTACAGCATGGGCCAGCCGAACTACGGCGGCGGAAGTGACTACGGCTATGGCCGCGGGGGCCGGCGTGACTTCGAAGGCGGGCGTTCCGGCCAGGGACGCTACGGCTATGGCGGCTCGGGACTGCGGGGATCGGGCTCAGGCTACGGCAGCGGCAACTGGTATGAGCCGTATGGCGAAGGCCAGCAGTACGGCAGCGAGCGCTGGGGCCGGGAGTCCGGGCAACAACAAGGGGGTCAGCGGTTTGGCGGCGAGCAATCGGGCGGCGGTCAGTACGGTTCGGGTCAGTACGGTGGCTCAGGCCAATACGGCGGTGGTCAGTACGGCAGTGGCCAATACGGCGGCTCGCGTTACGGACTGGGCGAGGGCCCGCACCGGGGCAAGGGGCCGAAGGGCTATCAACGCAGTGACGATCGCGTCAAGGAGATGATCTGCGAGCGGCTGCGCGAGGATCCGGACATCGACGCGAGCGAGGTCACCGTGACGGTCACGAGCGGCAGGGTCACGCTCGAGGGCTCGGTGGATCATCGCAATACGAAGAACGCGATCGAGGACGTCGCTGAGCAGCTGGGCGTGAACGATGTGCAGAACAACCTGCGCATCCAGCGCGGCGGGCAGCAGGGCATGGAGCAGTCGGGGAAAACCGCGATGGGCGGCTCGTCGAGATCGACGCTCGGCAGCGACGACGGCGAAACCTCCAGGCAGAAACGCAACTAGCGGAAGCGCAAAGGCCGGCGCGGTACCCCGCGCCGGCCTGTTTCCGAGAGCTAACTCAGTCTTTTCTCACCCGGCACCGACCTACCGGCGGCGGGTGCCCATGGATTCGCCGCGTTCGCGGCGTGCGCCTGCGGAGGGCATTTCGCCCTGTGACTCGAGTTCTTCCTTGCGGGCGGAGAGTTGCTCGCCGAGTTCGGCGAGGTCCATCTCGGAGTCGCGCGCTTCGGAGAACATGCCGCCGGGCTTTTCCTCTTCCTTGACGTGGTGCTTGATCATCTCGGAGAGGACTTTCACCTTCGCGTCGTAGTAGTCATCGTCGGGGCCCGATGACTCGATCTCGGCGATGAGTTTCTTCGCCCCCTCGTGTTCGACCTCCGCCTCGTGGTGGATCTCCTTGTCGTCCGTCGCTTCGAGGAACGCCGGATAGAAGATCTCCTCCTCGATGGTCGTGTGAATCCTGAGGGCTTTGCAGATCTTCCCCGCCAGCTCGAGCTTGCGGTCATCGTTGCGTGCCTTCTCGAATTGCTCGAACCATTCTTCGACCTGACGATGATCCGCCTTCAGCAGGGCGATCGCGTCGGTGCCGCGCTGGCTCTCGCGCTGTGCTCGTGTCGTCGGTTTTGATCGTGCCATGTGACCCTCCGGTGTGTGTGGAGCGCATCGTGGGGCTTTGCGCGCGGGCTCGAAAGAATCCGCCTGTTCAATTTCGCGTCAGGCATCTCTCACAGCTGTTGAGAGCGATTCACAACTACGCCGCGGAGGGCCACCGATGGTCCGCGGGGGGAAGGTGACGCAACGTACGCGCATGAACGAACGGAATCCCGAACCGACGGATCGGCAGATCGGCGCGGAAGGCACGGAAGCCCCCGGCGAGGCGCGCCGCAGCGGCGAAGCCCGCCAGCGCGACGTGCAGGAACAACTGGACGCCGCGCTCGCGTGTACTTTTCCGGCCAGCGACCCGATCAGCTGCGTGACCGCCGAGGTCCGCAGCCACCGGCATCGCTGAACGGCCTCGGTCTGAACGGCCTCAGTGCCGCGTGAGACGCGGCTTCAGGACGACCTTCGTGTACTCGTCCTGCTTCTCCTTGAAGTTCTTGTAGCCGGCCGGGGCATCCTCGAGATCGAGGCGGTGGCTGATCAGGAACGTGGTGTCGATCTTGTCCCGCAGGACGAGCTCGAGGAGTTCCGAGGTGAACCGCTGCACGTGGGTCTGGCCGGTCTTGATGGTCAGACCCTTCTCCATCACCGCGCCGATCGGAAACTTGTCGGCAATGCCGCCGTACACGCCCGGAATCGACACGCGTCCACCCTTGCGGGTGGCGAGGATGACCTGGCGCAGCGCGTGTACGCGGTCGGTGGCCATGAAGGTCTTCATCTTCACGTGATCGAGGAGGTTGTCGACCGCCATGCCGTGGCTTTCCATGCCGACCGCGTCGATGCAGGCGTCCGGTCCGATGCCCCCCGTCATCTCGGTCAACGCGTCGCGCACGCGCGTCTCCTCGAAGTTGATCACCTCGGCGCCGAGCGTGCGCGCCAACTCCAGGCGCAGCGGGTGATGATCGATCGCGATCACGCGATGCGCGCCCAGCAGGAACGCGCTCTGGATCGCGAACAGGCCCACCGGTCCGCAGCCCCAGACGGCGATGACGTCGCCGGGCTCGATGTCGCAGTTGACCGCGGCCATCCATCCGGTGGGCAGGATGTCCGAGAGAAACAGGACCTTGTCGTCGTCGATGCCGTCGGGGATGACGATCGGCCCGATGTCCGCGAAGGGCACACGCGCGAACTCGGCCTGCCCGCCGGCGTATCCGCCCGTCAGGTGCGAGTAGCCGAAGGCCGCCGCCATCGGATAGCCATAAGCCAGCTCCGATGGCATCGATTTGTCCGCGGGATTGGAATTGTCGCAGGCCGCGAACTGCTGCTTCTGGCAGAAGAAGCAGTTGCCGCACGCGATCACGAATGGCACGACGACGCGTTGGCCGACTTTCAGCTTGCGGTTGCCCGCGCCGACGTCGACGACCTCGCCCATGAATTCATGGCCGAGGATGTCGCCGCTCTTCATGCCGGGAATCGTGTGGTCGTACAGGTGCAGGTCGGAGCCGCAGATCGCGGTCGACGTGATGCGGATGATCGCATCGCGCGGATTGACGATCTCGGGATCCGGGACGGTTTCGACCCGCACGTCGTGTTTTCCCTGCCAGGTGAGTGCTCGCATTCTTCCTCCTGTAGATGGACCGGCTGACTACTCGCCGCGGGGCGCGGCGAACGGCGGCCGCGAAGTCGCGACCTCGCCGGTCTCCATGAGTTGTTTGAAGCGCCGCAGTTCGTTGCGCGCCTGGATCTTCGGCTCCGCCTGGAACAACTTCGCGATCGCCTTGCCGACACCGCCGAGCGGCGGGTCATAGGCAATCGTCGCCGAGACCAACGTGCCGCGCCCGTTGCTCGAGTCGCGGAACTCGATGCGGCCGGAGTTCGGCACGCTGGCGTCGTCGTTCGAGCGCCACTCGATGAGCTCGCCGGGGATGTCCTCGGTGATCACCGAATCCCACTCCACCGTGGAGTCGCCCGGCGCGCGCACCACCCAGTGCGAGCGGCGATCGTCGATGACGGTGACGCTTTCGATGTTCTCCATGAAGAAGGGCAGGTTGCGGAAGTCGCGCCAGAACTCGTACAGCTCGTGCCGCGGCCGGTTGATCGTGACCGTGCGCTCGACGACCGTATCGTCCTCGCTGACGCTGGCGAGGCCGGCGGCCGCCGGGTTGGGGTCTTTCGCCGTCGGCGCCGGCGCATCGTCGCGCGGCGCGCGTGAACTCCGTTTGGCCATGTTTTCCTCCTCAGTTGCGCGCGGAGCCGGGCTCCGCCGTCTTGCGGTGCTGCTCGGCGAGCATCGCGCTCGGCATGATGTTGGCGAGCGCCACGCGTAGTTTGTTGGACAGGCCGGCGACGACGCCGGCGTCGCCGGCTTCCATCGCATCGAACCCCGTGCGCGCGACGTCCACCGGATCCGCCTTGTGTTCCTCCGCTCCGACCTTGGTGTCGAGCAGGTCGGCGCGCGCGAAGAAGTCCGTGTCGGTCACGCCCGGCATCAGGCAGGTCACGGTGACGCCGCTGTCACGCAACTCGTTGCGCAGCGCGTAGGAAAATGAATCGAGGAACGCCTTCGAGCCGTTGTAGACGGCCTGGAAGGTTCCGGGCATGTACCCGGCGATCGATCCTGTGATCAGGATCTTGCCGGCCATGCGGTCGCGCATCCCGCGGGCGACGCGATGGATCAGGTCCAGCGTGCCGGTGATGTTGGTGTGGATGACGTGCTGGATCTGCGGGAATTCCTGGTCGAGGAATCCCTTGCCGAGGCCATGTCCGGCGTTGGCGAGCAGCGCGTCGACGGCACGTCCGTTCACCGCGTTCCACAACTTGTCCACGCCTTCGCGCGTCGCGAGGTCGGCCATGACGGCGTCGACCTGCGCGCCCTCGGCGCGCAACTCCGCGACGACTTCGTCCATCGAGCGATCGGCGGCAATGATGAGGTCATAGCCACGTTCCGCCGCTTCGCGCGCGAGTTCGAGCCCGATGCCGCTCGAGGCGCCGGTGACGATGGCCAGAGGGCGTGTGCCTTCCATATAGATGTCTCCAGGAGCGAATGGGGAAGGGCGACAGGTTGCGCGCGGCTTCGCTTCGGCAGCATCGGTGATGGGCGGACATCCGCGTCGGCAGTCGAGCTACCGGAGAGATGCGGTGGACGATCACCTGCACGCCGACACCACCCTTGCGCCGATGCCTGCGCGCGCGTGTAGGATGCGCGCGAGCCAGGGAGTCATGCGATGCGCGCAACAGGGTGCGGAGTGGATTTGAGAATCGCCTGCCGGGCGGCCGTGCTGGTCGTCACCGGCATCACGCTCATGGCGTGCTCGCGCAACAACGAGACGGTTCAGCCCGTGCTCGATGCGACGATCGCGGCCCGGGAGATCGCGGCTCAGCTCGAGAAGGACTGCGCCGCGCTCGTCACGGCGCAGGTCGCCAACGTCACGATCAAGTCGGCGGCCGCCCGGGAGCCGGTTGAACCTGGCGCCTGCCGGGTCGAAGGCGTCATCGACGGATCGATCGGATTCGAATTGCTGCTGCCTCAGCAGTGGAACGGAAAGTTCCTCATGGGCGGTGGCGGTGGATTCATGGGCAATCTCGCCAACCTGGCGCAGGACCCGGGTTTGACGTTCGGCCGCCCGGCGCTCGAACGCGGTTACGCGACCGCGAGCACCGATTCCGGTCACCAGGGAAACTTCGCGGACGCGAGCTGGGCACTGGGCAACCCGCGGGCGCGCGAGGACTTTGCGCATCGCGCCGTGCATCGCACCGCGGAAGTCTCGCGGCAGATCATCGCGGCCTACTACCCGAAGAAGCTCGAGCGTTCGTATTTCTTCGGCTGCTCGCGCGGCGGTGGGCACGGCATGATGCTCGCGCAGCGTTATCCGCAGGATTTCGACGGCATCGTCGCCGGCGCACCGGCGTTCGACTGGACCGGGATGATGGTCGAGTTCCTGCAGAACCAGCAGGCGGTCGTCCCCGATCCGGCCGTCGCGAAGTCCTCGGTGATCACGGCCGACAACCGCAAACTACTCGCGGACGCGCTCCTCAAGAGCTGCGACTCGCTCGATGGCGCCGCCGACGGGATCATCGCCGATCCGCGGGCCTGCAAGTTCGATCCAGCCACGCTGCCGCGCTGCACGGAAGGGCAGACGGCCGGTTGCGTCACGCGGCGCCAGCTCGCGGCAATCCAGGCGGTGTACGCCGATGCAGCGATCGGCGGCCAACGCATCTATCCGGGCCCGCCGTTCGGCGGCGAAAACGATGCGGGCGGCTGGGACGTGTGGATGACCGCCCCCGCCGGAGGCGCGGTACAGCCGGGAGTCCCCAATCTGCATTTCGCCTTCGGCCTGCAGTTCGCGCGTTATTTCGTATTCGAGGATCCCGACTGGACCTACGCGGGCTACGATTTCGCGGACTGGCCCGCGCGCACGGAGGGCCTCGCCAAACTACTGAACGCGACCGATCCCGACCTGCGCAAGTTTCGCGACCGCGGCGGGAAGATGATCCTCTGGCACGGCTGGTCCGACTCGGCACTGCCCGCGACGCGCACGGTGGAGTACTACGAGGCCGCCACGAAAATCGATCCGGGCCTGAACTCGTACGCGCGCCTGTTCATGATGCCCGGCGTCGGCCACTGCAGCGGCGGGCCGGGTCCGGACCAGGCGGACTGGATCGAGTTGCTGGAACAGTGGGTGGCGCAGGGAGTGGCCCCCGCCGATGTGCCGGTGCGCCGGCTCGATTCCGCTGGCGCGACGTTGCTCGAACGCCGGCTGTGCCCCTGGCCGCAGCGCGCGCAGCCGATCGAGGGCGGCAATCCGGACAGCGCGAGCGGTTACCGCTGCGCCGAGTGACCCGACTACATCTGCCGGAACAGATGTAGATAGGTTCGGCTCACCGGCAACACTTCATCGCGTCCCTTGAGGTGGATGTCCGCGGTTTCATTGTCGCCGCGCGTGACGTGACTCACCGCGCGCAGGTTCACGACTACGGAGCGGTGCACCTGCGCGAATTGTTCCGGATCGAGCTGCGGCAGGAGTTCGCGCAGCGGGGTCCGGATCACCGCGTCGCGCGTCACGCCGCTCTCGTCGCGCCAGGCGACCTGCGTGTACTTTTCGTCTGAGCGCAGGTAGTCGATGTCGTCCACGGCGATCAGTCGCACCGTCGCTCCGACCGAGGCGCGCAGCCAGCGCAGCGTGCGTACGGTGTCGTCGGGCCGCAGGCTCGCGGCGAGCTGGTCGATCAGCGCCGCGGTATTGAGCGCGGGTTGCGCGGCGCGCAGCCGCTCCTTCACCCGCGCGACGGTCGCCGCGAGCCGCTCCGCCGTCACCGGCTTCACCAGATAGTCGAGCACGCCTTCGGCGAAGGCCTGCACCGCGTACTCGTCGTACGCGGTCACGAACACCATGTGCGCGCGGTGGCCGATGTGCCGCGCGGCTTCGACGCCGGTCTGGCCGGGCATCTGGACGTCGAGAAAACACACCTGGGGTGCATGCGCATCGAACAGTTCGATGGCCTCGCGGCCGTTGCGCGCCCGGGCGACGATCTCGAGCTCGGGCCAGGTCTTCGCGAGCAGGCGCTCGAGCGCCTCGCGCAGCAGCGGCTCGTCGTCGGCGATGAGCGCGGTCGGCCGGCCCGTGTTCATGGTGATTCCTGGCGCGCCGGAAAACTCGACTCGGCGCATACGCCGCGTGGTTGAGCCTCCGTGAGCTTGAGCTGCGCATCGCCGCCGAACGCGAGTTGCAGACGCTCACGCAAGTTCGAGAGCCCGGTGCCGAGCCCCTGGGTTTTCGAGTTCAGTCCGACGCCGGTGTCGGTTACGCGTATCTGGCAGCGGCCGTCGCGCAGCCAGATGTCCACATCGATGCGACCGCCGGCCTCGCTGGGGTCGATGCCATGCCGCACGGCATTTTCGACCAGGGTGAGCAGCGTCATCGGCGGGCACTGCAGCCGCGCCGCCGCGGGGTCGAGATGCAGCGCGTATTGCAGCCGGTCGGGCATGCGCATCTGCATCACCTCCAGGTAGGCGCGCGCCAGTTCGACTTCGCGGTCGAGCGTCGAGACCTGGGAGCCGATGCGCGGCACCGCGGCGCGTAGATAGGCGATGAGACTCGTCAGCACCTTCGACGCCTGCGGGGAGCCCGCCTCGACCAGCGCCTGGACGTTGGCGAGCGTGTTGAACAGGAAATGCGGCTCGACCTGGGCCTGCAGCAGCCGCAACCGCGCGTCGAGCGACTGGCGCACGAATTCGCTGCGCTCGAGATCGAAGGCGAGTGCCTGTTCGCGCGCGAGGGCGGAGCGTTGCTTGAGGATCGCGCCTACCGCGATCCACGGCGCGAACAGCAGGCTCGTGAAGACGAGCCAGCCGAGACTCGCCATGCGCTTCGCGTTCTCGGGTAGTTCGGGATCACCGCCGACCGTGAGCAGATGGGAGAACGCGGCGGCCACCGGCACCACGAACGCGACCCCGGCGATCTGCAGGGGCACGCGTCCTAGCCATGTCGGTAGGCGACGCGGGCGCCGTTCCAGCAGCCCGAACATCGCCATGCAGGCGAGGCCGACGAGGACCGAGCGCACCACGACAGTGAGGGTGGGCGTCGCGTTGCCGATGCTCATCAGGAGCCCGTGCACGACGGCGATCGCCAGCGTGAAACGCACCCGTGGCCACGCGAAAACCGGCGCGAGGACAGGTGCCATTGGCTGGCTGACGGAGTGCATGCACGGGACTATAACGAATCCGTTCGGGCCACCGCTTCGTGCTTCGTCCCGGCTGAACCGTCGTTCGTCGCAAGGCCGTCGCAACCCCGCCTCGGGCGATGGATAGTCGGCGCGGCCATTGTTCGGGAGGCACCATGACACTCAAGAAGAAGATATTCATCGGCATCGCCGCTGTGCTGACGGTCGCGATTGCGTCGTTCGCGATCGTGCTCAGTCACGAGTCGCCCTGCGTCGCGCCACCGGCGCTCGCCGCGGGCGAGACGGGCATGAAAGCCATCGTGCGAACCTGCTATGGCGGAGCGGAAAAGCTGGTGCTGGCCACGATCGCGAAGCCCGCGCCGAAGGCGAACCAGGTCCTGGTGCGTGTGCATGCCGCATCGGTCAATCCCTACGACTGGCACATGATGACCGGCGAGCCGTACATCATGCGGATGTCGCTCGGTATCGGCTCACCGCATCACGTCCGCCTCGGCGCGGACTTCTCCGGCACCATCGAAGCGGTCGGTCCGGAGGTGAAACACCTGCGCATCGGCGACGAGATCTTCGGAACGTCCGGCGGCTCCTTCGGCGAATACGTCATTGCGACCGAAGGAGAATCGATCGCGAAAAAGCCGGCTGGCATTTCCCATGAACAGGCCGCCGCGATTCCGATCGCCGGGCTGACCGCCCTCCAGGGCCTGCGCGACCACGGGAAGCTCGCGGCGGGACAGAAGGTCCTGATCAACGGCGCGTCCGGTGGAGTCGGTAGTTATGCGGTGCAGCTCGCGAAGGCCTTCGGCGCCGAGGTCACCGGCGTCTGCAGCACGCGCAACGTCGAGCTGGTGCGCTCGCTCGGCGCGGATCACGTCGTCGACTACACGCGCGAGGACTTCACGCAGGGCGGGCAACGCTACGATCTGATCATCGACAACGTCGGCAACCATGCGCTGCTGGACCTGAAGGACGTGCTGAATCCGGGCGGCAACGTCGTGATCATCGGCGGGCCCAAGAACGATCCGTGGATCGGGCCGCTCAAGGGGCCGATCAAGGGAACGATCCTGTCCAGATTCACCGATGAACAGTTCATCGTGTTCATCGCCGACGTCACGGAAGCCGACCTCGAGTTCGTCGCCGATCTCATGGTCCAGGGAAAGGTGCGATCCGCAATCGACCGGCGCTATCGCCTCGACCAGGTGCCGGAGGCCATGGCGTACATGGGCAGCCGCCGGTCGCGCGGCAAGACCGTGGTGAACATCGTCGAGTAGTTGCGAGCGCGAGAAGATCCTGCGGCGCAAGGCCGACGAGCATTGTTATGCTCACCCGCCATGTCGCACCTGAAATCCGTGTTCCTCGCGGGACTCGTTCTCATTGCCACTGTTCCGATCGAGGTCCGCGCATCGGGGGCGGATGGCTGGATCACCCACCCGGATGCGGGCTCGACGCCCGTCGTGCTGCACTTCCGGCGCGAGATCGAACTGCAACGCAGGCTCAAGAGCCTGCCGGTGCAGGTCACCGCGGACAATCGCTTCGTGCTCTACGTGAACGGCGCGCGCGTCGCGAGCGGACCGTCGGCGGGAACGGCCGAGAGCTGGCGCGTTTCGAGCGTCGATCTCGCGCCGCACCTGCGTCGCGGCCCCAACGTCATCGCCGCGGTGGTGTGGAACTTCGGTGACGCCGCGCCGATGGCGCAGCACATCGTCGCCACCGGCTTCAGGCTCACGGGCGAGAACATCGGCACGGATGCGCCCGGCTGGCGCGTCGCGATCGACGAGGGTCACACCGCGACCAAGGGCAGCGTGCAGATTCCCTGGCAGTTCTACGTCGCGAGCGCGCCCGAGTCGATCGATGCGAACGCGGCTGACTGGGGTTGGACGGGGCTCGAAGAACCCGCGCCGCATTGGCTCACCGCGCAGTTGCGCGCCAATTGGCGCGAGGCCGTTCCCGCGCCGCAGGCCGCGGCGCGCACGCTGGTCGCCGACCGGCTGCCGCCGCAGCAGTTCACGCCGGCCGCGGCCGGCGTCGTGGTTCGCAGCAACCTTGCCGGTGCAAAGTCGTTTCCGGCGAAGCCGGTGGTCATCCCGGCCGGCACGCGCGCCAAACTACTGCTGTCGCGCGACGCGATGATCTCCGCCTATCCCGAGCTCGACGTCGCAGGCGGCGAGGGCGCGCGGATCCAGCTGCTGTACGCCGAGGCGCTGTACGACGCGAAACGCCAGAAGGGCGATCGCGCGGTCGTCGGTGACCTCGAGCCGCTCGGCATCCACGACACCTTCATCGCGGACGGCTTGCCCCGCACGTTCGCGCCACTGTGGTGGCGCACGTGGCGTTATCTCGAAATCGACGTGACGACGGCCGCCGAGCCGCTCACGCTCGTGGCGCTGCGTGTCAACGAAACCGGCTATCCCTTCGAGCAGGTGGCGCGCTTTTCCAGCAGCGATCCCGAGCTCGACCGCATCTGGAACATCGGCTGGCGCACGCTGCGCGTCGATGCGCACGACACGTTCATGGACAGCTCCTTCTGGGAGCAGCTGCAGTACACGGGTGACACGCGGCTGCAGATGCTGATCACGTACGCCGTTTCGGGCGACGCGCGGCTCGCGGAGCAGGCGATCGACACGTTCGCCGAGTCGAACACGGACGGCGGCCTCATGCAGGGGCGATACCCCACGCGCGAGCCGAATGTCATCGCGACGTTCTCGTTCGCGTGGGTGGGCATGCTGCACGACTGGGCGCTCGAGCAGCCCGATACCGGCGTCATCACCCGTCACCTGCCGCGCATGCGCGAGGTGCTCGCCTGGTTCGAGCCGCTGCGCGGAAAGCACGGCTTGCTGGGCAAGAATCCGCAGTGGAATTTCATCGACTGGGCCGGGCAGGACTGGGACGATCGCGACCGCTTCCCGTCCTGGGGCGCCGACAACGGCAGCTGTCTGATGACCGCGATGTGGGTGGGCGCCCTGCGCCAGGGTGCGGCGCTCGAGGCCGCGTACGGCGAGTCGACGCGTGCTGCCGGCATGAATGCCAACGCGGAGCGCGCGCGCACGGCAATCCGCGAACGTTGCTGGGACGCGGATCGGCAGCTGTTCGCCGACGACGGCGATCGCAAGGTCTTCAGCCAGCACATGAACGTGTTCGCGGTGCTGTACGACATCGCGACGCCGGACGAAGCGCCCGGCATCCTGGAGCGCATCACGGTACCGGGTCGCGGCATCGATGCGCCGGAGGGCATGTACACGTCTACCTACTATTTCGCGTGGTATCTCGTGCGCGCGTTCGAGCATTCGGGGCAGGCGGAGAAGTACCACGAGCTGCTGCGCACCTGGCGCGACCTGCTGAAACTCAACTACACCACCTGGCCGGAATCACGTGGCCAGACGCGCTCGGACACACACGCCTGGAGCGCGCATCCCACCGCGGACTTGTTAGGCCTGGTCGCCGGCATCCGGCCGGCGGCGCCGGGATACGCGCGGCTGCGCGTGGCGCCGCACCTCGGACATCTGACCTCGCTCGACGCCACCGCCGCCACGCCACACGGCCCGGTCACGGTCAGCTATCGGGTGAAGGGTGACCGGGTGACTGCCGTGATCGACCGGCCCGCCGCGCTGCCGGGCGAGTTCATCTGGCGTGGCGTGAGCCATCCGCTCGACAAGAAACGCACCCGGCTCGAGTTGCCGCTTCGTCAGGCAATCCAGGCCGGAAGCTAGAGGCCGAGCGCCGTGGTGAGCATCGCGCCCGCGATGCACCCGGCCATGACGACCAGGACGGACGCGCGCGTCCATGACAACAGCGCGAATCCGGCGAGCGCAATGACGGCATCGCTGATGCCCGCCACCGCGCTGGTCCACAGCGGATCGTAGAGCGCCGCGGCGAGCAGTCCGACGACGGCGGCATTCACGCCGGCGATCGCGCGCGGCGCGCGCGGATGCCGCGCGAGCCAGTGCCATCCGGGCAGCGCGCCCGCGACCAGCAGCAGTCCCGGCAACATGATCGCGAGGACACCCACGACGGCGGCGACACTGCCGTCCACGCCTTCCATGCGCGCACCCAGGAAGGCCGCGAGCGAAAACATCGGTCCCGGTACCGCCTGCGCCGCGCCATAGCCGGCGATGAAGTCCGCCTGCGATACCCAGCCCGGCTCGACGACCGCCTCCTGGAGCAGTGGCAATACGACATGGCCGCCGCCGAAGACCAGCGCGCCGGCGCGATAGAACGCCGCCGCGACGGCTGCCAACGGTGCATTCGCCACCGGCATGAATGCCAGCGCGAGCAGCACCACGAACAGGATCAGCAGGATGACGCCCGCGCGACGCGAATACCCGAGCGCGAAATCCGCGGCGGGCGCGGCTTCCGCGCGCCGGCAGACCAGCAGCCCGAGCACTGCGCCCCCGCCGATCACGAGCAATTGAAGCAGCGTGCCGTCCGCGAAGATCAGGACCAGCGCGGCGGCGACGGCAATGAGACGGCGCGAAAGGTCCGGTGCGAGCGACGCGGCCAGACTGGTCAATCCCTGCGCGACCACGGCGACCGCGAGCAGTTTGAGACCGTGGATCGCGGCCAGCGCGAGTGGTTGATCGAGCCTGGGAAGCGCCGCGGCGAATGCCAGCAGCAGCAACACCGACGGTGTCGTGAACGCGATGAAGGCGGCGAACGCGCCGGCCCATCCCGCGCGCAGCATGCCCAGCGCGAATCCCGCCTGGCTGCTCGCGGGCCCGGGCAGGAACTGGCACAACGCGACCAGTTGAGCGTATCGGCCCGCGTCCAACCACCCGCGCCGCTCGACGATCTCGCGCTGGAAATAGCCGAGATGCGCGATCGGCCCACCGAACGAGGTGAGGCCGAGCTTGAGAAACACGGCGAAGACTTCGAGCGCGGATCCTGCCCTCATGTGGCGAGAATACCGCAGCGACGGTGCGTATTCGGCCGTGACGTACCGCGCTCTTATGCAAAGTCAATAGTTCATGACTAGCAATCATTTCGTACAATGAATCAATGATCCCGCCGCCCCTGCCCGCAGCCGGCCGCTGCTGCCTGTTCCTGGATATCGATGGCACCTTGCTCGACTTCGCTTCCACGCCGGATTCGGTGCGCGTCGACGAGCCGCTGCGCGCGTTGCTCCGCCAGCTCGACCGCATCTGCGATGGCGCGGTCGCCTTCGTGAGCGGCCGCTCGATCTCCGACATCGACGAGTTGTTCGAGCCGCTGTATTTCGCGGCGGCGGGCGTGCACGGCTGCGAGCGGCGCGACTCGGAGGGGAAGTGGCTGCGTCCCGCCTTCCGCGGCGCTGGCCTGCGCGACTTCCTCGAGCGCATTCGTTCCCCGGTCGCGGCGCTCGACGGCGTGCTCGTGGAGGACAAGGGATGCGCCGCCGCGCTGCATTACCGCCGTGCCCCGCATCTCGAGGGATCCCTGCGCGCGATCCTGCAACGCTTCATGAATGCGCTGCCGGCGAGCTACGAGCTGTTCGACGGCGACCACGTCATCGAGCTCAAGCCCTCGACCCACACCAAGGCCACGGCGATCGAGGCGTTCATGCAGGAGTCGCCGTTCTCGGGACGTTTCCCGATCTTCATCGGTGACGACACGACGGACCAGGACGGCTTCGCCGCGATCCGGCGCTACAAGGGCATGGCGATCGGCGTGGGTCAGCGCGTCGCCACCGACTGGCGCCTGCCGAATCCCGCCGCGGTGCGGCGGTGGCTCGAATCGTTCCTGTTGCGCAGAGCCATGTGAGCAGGCTGGTCGCGGTTTCGAACCGGGTTTCGGTGCCGACACGCGGCGCCTCGCCGGGGGGTCTCGCGGTCGGGCTGCTCGCCGCCATGCAGAGTCGCGGCGGCTTGTGGTTCGGCTGGAGCGGCGAGACGACGAACGTCATTGCCCCGCCGGCCCTCGAGCGCCGCGGAAACGTCGACTACGCGACCACGGCGATGGAAGAGATCGAGTACCGGGACTACTACCTGGGATTCTCCAACTCGGTGCTCTGGCCGCTGTTTCACTGTTTCATCAACGACTTTCGCTACTCCGATACGCAGTACGCGGCCTATCACCGCGCCAACTACCGGTTCGCCAGCGAGCTCGGGCCCTTGCTCACGGCGGATGACGTGATCTGGGTGCATGACTACCACCTGATCCCGCTCGCGCAGAAGCTGCGCGATGCGGGAGCGCGGCACCCCATGGGCTTTTTCCTGCACATCCCGTTTCCCGGCACCGAGGTGCTGCGGGTGCTGCCGGTGTTCGCCGAGTTGTTGCGTGACCTCCTGGCATACGACCTGATCGGTTTCCAGACACGCGTCGATCTCGACGCATTCCGCGCCGCCGTGAAAGACGTGTGGCCGGAGGCCGAGATCACCGATGCGGCGATCGTGCTCACCGATCGCCGGGTCCTGACGCTGGTCTGTCCCATCGGCGTGGATGTCGATGTGATACAGGCGCAGGCCGCCGATGCGATCCAGCTCGAGGAGTGTCGCAAGATGGTCGCCGGGTTGTCAGGCCGGCGCCTGATGGTCGGCGTCGATCGCCTCGACTACAGCAAGGGTCTCGTGCAGCGCTTCCGGGCGTACGAACGCTTCCTCGAAGAACATCCGGAGAACCGCAATCGCGTCACCTTCATGCAGATCGCGCCGTTGTCGCGCACCGATGTCCGTGCGTACTCGGAGATCCGGCGCGAGCTCGAGCAGGTGACCGGGCGGGCCAACGGCCGTTTCGCGGAGCCCGACTGGACGCCGATCCGTTATCTCAACCGCAACTTTCCGCGCGACACGCTCATGGGATTCCTGAGGTGCGCGCTCATCGGCATCGTGACGCCGGTGCGCGATGGCATGAATCTCGTCGCGAAGGAGTTCGTCGCCGCCCAGGATCCGGCCGATCCCGGCGTACTCGTGTTGTCGACGTTCGCGGGCGCGGCCCGCGAGCTCGGCAGCGCCGTGCTGGTGAACCCGTACGACAGTCAAGGCGTCGCGCATGCGATCCAGCAGGCGCTCACCATGCCGCTCGGCGAGCGGCGCGAGCGCCACGAGTCGATGGTGTCGGCGCTGCGCGCGAACGGCATGAGCCGCTGGCACGGACGCTTCGTCGGCGCGCTCGACGACCTGCGCGGCGTTCTCGCTGCCTAGCTACTGAAGAAAAAGGGCCGGGAGAGGCAGAACGCCCGTCCCGGCCGCAAAGACGCCGCGATGCGGAGTCGGGTTATCTCCCCCAGAGCCTGTTCAGCAAATTCGTCTTGCGCTGGTCGAACGCGCGCCACTCGCCCCAACCCGACTCATTGCTGATCGGATCGTAGGCATGGCCGTACCAGCCGGCCGTGTCGCCGGATTCCGGATTGATGGACCAGTAACAGCCTTCGATGCCCTTCTCGACCATGTAGTCGATGAAGGCGTCCTGCCACTGCCCGTCGACACCCGGCGTGATGTGGCTCCATCGGTTGCGGTCGCGGATGCTGGCCTGGCCCAGCGGCCAGTCGAGGTTGCCGCCGAACTCACCGACGACGATCGCGTAGTTCTGCTGCTTGAGATAGCCGAAGTGCTCCTCCCAGCCGGAGCGCAGCAACGTCGGGTTGATGACGATGTTGCAGTCGGCGTCGCCGGCCGCATCGCCTTCGAGTCCCGCGCACTGCGACTGTGCCGGATCCATGAAGCTCGACTGCACGAACACCGACGGGCCATACGTGTGCGGCGACCACACGAGCCGGTCGCGCGGCACGTTCGGCGGATCGCCGCCCGCCTGGAACAGGTTCTCGCCCCAGTTCGGAACGGTGGCCGCGTTGCCATGCGGCACGGCCGTGGTGGTGGCGGGAGTGCCGTCCTGGGCATTCGCCTTGCTGGAGATGCCTTCCACGAACAGCAGCACGTTGGGGTTCAGCGCATTGATCGCGGCGTACGCCTGCTCGGTCAGCGATTTCCAGTCGGCCCAGGTGTAGTCGTGTGGCTCGTTGTAGATGTCGATGCCGATGATGTTGTCCACACCGAGCGACGCGGAGAGGCCCGCGAGCGTGCGCAGGTTGTCGAGCCACAGCGTCGCGTTGTACGGATGCGTGGTGGTCACCGTCGGCGGATTGTCGGTCGCGGCGCACGAGTAGTTCTCGCGCTTGAAGTCGTAGTTGTCGCGATCCGCGTCGGCCCACGGCGGACGCGCGTCGAGGCGACCCTTTCTCCAGCCCACGTAGTTGGAGCAGGAGTGCACGTCGAGCATGACCTCGATGTTCGCCGCATCCGCCGCGCGGATCATCGTCTCGAGCGCGAGCCGCGAATTGGCGATGCGCACCGACGAATGATTCTTGAGCACGCTGCCCGTGCCCTGCGGATCGTTCGGGTTCAGCGTCTGCGGCACGAGCGGCAAGCGGATCACGTTGATGCCCATGCCGGAGATCTCCTGCATGGTCTGCGCGATCGTGCGGCCGGTGCCCTGGCCGCCGTTGGCCCAGGACGTGTTGCCGACGTATTGCTCCATCGCGGCGCCGCCGGGATTCACCGGGTCGTTCGAGGGCTCGTGGCGCCCCTCGAGTCCGAACCATGAGCCGCAGCGCACCGGGAACAACGCGCCGTTCTTGGTGATACGGCCCTGCGAGTTCACGCGGAACAGCGCGTTCACCGCCGTGGCGCGGCTGACGACCACGGAACCGGAGGTGTAGCCGGAGGCCGTGCCGGTGAACGTCGAGCTCGCCGCGGACGTCCCGGTGGCGGCGGTGAACGTGACGTTGACGCCAGTGCTCCAGTTGCTGCCGGTGAGCTGCACGCTGGTCGGCGAGTGCGAGATCTCCGAGCTGCCGGTGCGCGCGATCGCGACGGTGACGGTGCCCGACGGCGCGGCGCTCAGGCGCACCGACGAGGTGCCGCTCTGTCCACCGGCGATCGACAGGGTCGCGGGCGTGAAGCTGATCGACGGGGTAGGCGGCGTGCCGATCGAGAATGACACGGTCGAGACCGCGCTCAACTGCGGACTGCCGTTGTCGAATGCGGTCGCCGAGGCGGTATGCGATCCGGCTCCGAGGCCGGTCGCCGTGAAGGCGTACGGCGAGCTCGTGTCGGTGTTGACCAGCGCGCCATCGACGCGGAACTCGACGCGTTGCACGCCGCTGTTGTCGGTCGCGGTCGCCGCGAGGTTCACGCTGGTCGTTCCGGAGGGGAACTGCTGGTTGCTGGTGGGCGCGGTCAGCGTCACCGTCGGGGGCGTGTTGTTGCCGCCGCCGGTCACGGAGAACGTCACGGAGTGGCTGGCGCTCAACGCCGGCGAGCCGTTGTCGAACGCCGTCGCCTGCGCCGTGTGATTGCCGACGGATAGCGTCGAGGGATTGAAGGTGGTGGCGTAGGGCGCGGTCGTGTCGCTGGCGACGAGAGTGCCGTCGATGCGGAACTCGACGCGCTGTACACCGCCGGTATCGCTCGCGTTCGCCGTGAGCGCGGAGCTCGTCACCGTGTTCGCGATGGACTGCCCGCTGGTCGGCGCGGTCACCGTCACGGTCGGCGGGGTGTTGTTCGGCGGCGCGCCGCACACCGTGCCGTTCAGCGTGAACGACGCGGGTGGATTGTTGGCGCCGCTGAATGTGCCATTGAATCCGACGGTGAAGCTCTGGCCGTTCAGGATGCTCTGGTTCCACTCCGCGTTCGACGCGACGGTGACCAGCGAGCTTCCCGACGGCTGCGTGAAGGAGACGGGCCAGCCGCTCTGCAGGCGCTGTCCGTTGGGGAAATTGAACGTGAGCGTCCAGCCATTGGTGATGGATGGACCGTTGTTGGTGATGACGAGGTTGGCGCCGAAGCCGTTGCCTCCGACCCACGTGGGCCAGGAGTACGTGACGGTGCAGCTGGGCGACTGCGCGAGCGCATCCGGCGCGTGGCCGAATGCCAGGACCAGGACCGCGCAGCACCAGAACAGGTTCTTCAATGAACGAGCCATGATGCGGTTCCTTCCGTGTTGTTAGACGACTTCTCCCTGTCGACGGCCAATAAATGACGCGCGCATCACGCGCTGTCCATAAGTGATTCCCGATGGGGAGGGGCTTGTCTGGCCCGATGTCCCGCCGCCTGTCCGTGTTCACTGCGTCAACGGGTGACGCCCGGCGGCGACGCGGCGCTTCGCGATCGTTCGCGAGCGGAATTGACTAGTTAGTGGCGGGCGGCGGCGGGGCGGATTTCGCGGCGTCGAGCGCATTGCGCAGCAGGCGCGCCCACAACTCGAACGCCTGCGCGCCTTCGTTGACGTTGCTCGCCTGGCTCACCACGCGCAGGTCGCCGGTCTCGCGGCCCATGCTGTGATCGAGCGCGCGCGCCAGCAGCGCGCCGCTCTGTGAGTCGTGCAGCTCGGCGCGCAGCGTCATGTCGCTGGCCGAGACATTGAAGGTGCGCTCCGCGTCCGCGCTCGGCGACGTGGGCGTCGTGACGTTCAGGTTCAGGATGGCCGCCGTGACGCGCAGCACGTCGGGCCCGGGCTGCTCGACCACGGGATAGCCGCCCTTGTCCTCGAGCTCGCTCGCGAACACCGCGCGAAACCCGTCGGCCGCGCGCTGGCGGATGCGCGCGATGTCGGCGGCGGTCACGCCGGGCTGGGTCTGCCAGCCGCTGCGGAAGGTCACCTCGACGTCGTCGATCAGGACCTTGCGGTACTTCTCGAGCGACGTGCCGGGCGCGACGAACAGGGTGTCGACCTGCGGCCGCGTCACGCGCACCAGGCCGTCATCCGATTTCTCCTGCTTCGGGACGACCTGGGTGCAGGCCGCGAAGCTCGCCGCGGCCAGCGCCGCGATCCATCTCACGCCACGCGCGCGCATCTCAGGTCTTTGCCTTCGCAAGCGGCTTGTAGTCGTACTTCTGGCCCGCCACCGACGCCTCGTACATCGCGCCGCCCTTGACGATGGTGAAGACCGCCATGCCCTTGTAGTACTTGCCCACGGTGGTCGCGTCCTTCTTGCCGCCGGCCGCGCCCGCCGAGGTGCCGGTGGTTCCGGCCTCGGCGCCCGCGGAGGCGGTGATGGCCACGGCATTCACGCCAGCCCCGAATTCGAAGTTGCCGCTGGTGAATTCGTCGAAGGCGCGTTTGTCCTCGAAGAACACGATCTGGCTGTATGCCTGGCCGCCCGCCTGGAATCCCACGCTGAGCTTGGTCACCTTGGCATCGCCGACGTATTTGTCGTGATCGTAGACGTGGCCCTTGCCGTGCGCGCCACCGACGACGAAGCCGGCCTTGCCGATGGTCGGGAAGACGGCGTAGCCATAACTCTTGTCGAAGAACTCCGCGCTCTGGCCGGCGTTCTTGAACAGCTCGATAGTGTCGGCGTAGGGATCGCCCGCGGCGGCGGTGCCGGTGAGGGCGAGAGTGGTGACCAGAAACAGGATTGCGCTTCTCATGATCCGCTCCTTGGCGTCAAAAAGACGCGCGCGGGCGGCAGGATAGGAACGGCGGCCTGAAAGCGGCCATGGCACCTTGGTCTCACATCGGCTTCCTGAAATACTCCGCGCCCGGCAATCACTGGAGGTCGGCCGAATGCCACGCACATCTGTCTCGATCCTGGCACTGGCGCTCAGCCTGGCCGGGTGCCTGGCGCGCGCCGACGACGGATGGCGCCCACTGTTCAACGGCAAGGACCTCACCGGCTGGACGCCCAAGATCAGCAAGCACCCGCTGGGCGAGAACTACGCCGACACGTTCCGCGTCGAGGACGGCGTCATCAAGGTCAGCTACGACAAGTATGCGAAGTTCGAAAACCGTTTCGGACACCTCTATACGAACCTGCCGTATTCGCGCTACATCCTGCGGCTCGAGTACAGGTTCACGGGCAGCGCGGTCGCCGATGCGCCGCCGTGGGCCAAGCTGAACAGCGGCGTCATGGTGCACGCGCAATCGCCGTTGAGCCTGCGGCTCGAGCAGGGATTTCCCGTCAGCATGGAATTCCAGTTCCTCGCCGTCGGCACGACCGCCGGGTCACAGACCGGTAACGCCGTTTCCCCTGGCACGAACCTCGAGCGCGGCGGCAAGCTGGTCACCGACCACATCATCGATTCGACCGCGAAGCTGTCACCGCTCGGGCAGTGGGTGCGGGCCGAAATCGAAGTGCGCGGCAACGACGAAATCATCCAGCGGATCAACGGAGTCGAAGTCATGCGGTATCAGCGCCCGCAGCTCGACCCGACGGATGAGGACGCGGCGCGGCTGCTCGCGGCGGGCGCCCCGCTGCAACTGTCGTTCGGGCACATCGCGCTGCAGGCGGAGAGCCAGCCCATCTGGTTCCGCAACATCCAGATCAAGTCGCTGGAAAGATAGACATGACGCAGGCCGCCTGGCAGCGGGACTTGTCCCGCGCCATCACCAAGCCGGAAGAACTGATCGCCGAGCTCGGCCTCGATGCCGCGCTGCTCGCGCCGGCGCGCGCGGCGGCCGGGACGTTCGCACTGCGGGTGCCACGCGGCTACGTCGCGCGCATGCGCCGCGGCGACATCAACGATCCGCTGCTGCGCCAGGTGCTGCCGGTCGCCAACGAGACCCTGGAAGTGGCGGGCTTCGTGTCCGATCCGCTGCACGAGGCCGCGGCGGTGCGCGCGCCGAACCTGCTGCAGAAATACCGCGGGCGTGCGCTGCTCATCACGACGCAGGCCTGCGCGGTCCATTGCCGCTACTGCTTCCGGCGCGAGTTTCCCTACGCCGGGCAGGTCGCGGAACAGGCGGCGGAGGACGCGACGCCGGGACGCTGGGGCGCCGCGCTCGCGGCCATCGCGGCGGATGCAGACATAGAAGAAGTGATCCTGAGCGGCGGCGATCCGCTGTCGCTGAGCGACGCGCGCCTCGCGTCCCTGACGAACGCGCTCCGGGCGATTCCTCACGTGCGCCGCATCCGCGTGCATACCCGTCAGCCGGTGGTGTTGCCCTCGCGCGTCGATGACGGGCTGATCGCCTGGTTGCGCGGCATCGAACTACCCACCGTCGTGGTCATCCACGCGAATCATCCGAACGAGATCGACGCCGAGGTGCGCGCCGCCTGTCTCAGGCTGCGCGGCGCGGGGGTGACGCTGCTCAACCAGTCGGTGCTGCTGGCGGGCGTGAACGACGACGTGGATACCCTGGAGCGCCTGTCGGGCGCGCTCATCGACGCGGGCGTCTTGCCTTATTACCTGCACCTGCCCGACCGGGTCCGCGGCACCGCCCATTTCGACGTCGAGGAGCGGCGCGCCCAGGACCTGGTTCGCCAGCTCGGCAACCGGGTTTCGGGCTACCTGGTGCCCCGGCTGGTGCGCGAAGTGCCGGGCGCGCCGGCCAAGATGCCCAGCCTGCCAGCCGGCTGAAGCCCCGGCCCCGGGGCGCCGGGCGTTCCTGGGTTACCCTTTCCGGAAAATTCTTCCAAGGAAGGGACACTTCCTTCCGTCCAACGCCTGGGAGACGGCGACACGCACCGGATGGACGTACAAGCACTCATTCGCAGGGCTCAGGGCGGGGACGCGGAATCCTTCGCCGAGCTCGTGGATCTGCACTACGACACTATCTACCGCTTCGCATGGAAGTGGTGCGGTCACGAGGCGAACGCGCAGGACGTCGCGCAGCTCGCCTGCATCAAGCTCGCCGCCAGCCTGGGACAGTTCCGTTTTCAGTCGGCTTTCACGAGCTGGCTGTACCGTCTCGTGATCAATTGCGCGCAGGACTGGCAACGCGGCCAGCGGCGTCACGATCACGACGACCTCTGCGAGGGTGAAGACGTGGCGACGTCCTCTCCGGCCGAAGACCGCATCTACCTGATGCAGGTGCTGGAACAACTCGAGGACATCGGTGAAGGCATGAAGGAGACGGCGTTGCTGGTGCACGCGGAGGGAATGAGTCATGCGGAGGCGGGCGCGGTGCTCGGAGTTTCCGAATCCACGATTTCGTGGCGACTGCACACCATCCGCCGGCACCTGAGTCGGCGCGAGACGCAGGGCGTGAGTTCATGAAGCGAGATTACAAAGCCGTGCTCGAACGGCCGGCCCCGCCGCCGGATCCGCAGGCTCGCCTGCGCGCGCGGCGCGCGGCGCTCGAGGAGTTCGCGCGGGTGCAGGCCGCGGCAGTTGATGTCGCGACTCCGGCCGCCACGCGGACGTGGACGAGCTGGTCGCGGAATCTTGCGATGGCCGCGGGCATCTGCGTGGCGGTCATCGGCCTTGCGATCAGCTGGCCGATGTTGAACCAGAACCCCGAACTGCTCGAGCCGAGAATGGCGCGCGATGTCGTCGCGCCGTCGGCCGATGTTCCGGACGTGGCGAGCGAGTCGCCCCCGGAAGTCTCTGGATCCGCCGATGCGGCTCCGGTGCAGGCCGCGCCGCCGGTGGTGGCCGAAGTTCCGGCGCCGGCCAGATCGCCCGCGCCGCAGTCCGGGCCGGTGAGCCGCGATCTCCCGATGGCGGAATCGCAAACCGAGGTGGTCGAAGAAGCGGTGGTCGCACAGCACCGTTCGGAGCTCGAGCCGGTGACGGGCTCGGGGAGCGTCCCGGCCAGCAGCGCGCAGCCGGGCACGATCGAACGTGTCGGAAAGCTACCCGAAGCGAATGTGGCGGAGGCATTTCAGCGCGTGCCGGCCATCAAGCTCGAACGCACGCGCACGCCGGCGGTGAAGAACAGCGAGCGCGACATGAGCGACGTGGTGGTCACCGGCGCGCGGCGCGCGGCGCGGACTTCGCCAAACAAGAGTGCCGCGACGCCGCCGGCGCCACCGCCAGCGTTGCGTGGCGATGTGGCGTCGCGAAGATGGGGCTACGCGGACGCGCCGAATCCGCCTCCGTACGAGGAAGCCGGCCGCGACCGCTTCGAGGATTTCGAATCGAACGCCGTGAAGCTCGTATCCGAGGCGCCCGTGTCGACGTTCTCCGCGGATGTCGATACGGCGTCGTACAGCTTCGTGCGCAAGCAGCTCACCCAGGGCCTGCTGCCGCAGAAGGACGCGGTGCGCGTCGAGGAGATGATCAACTACTTCGACTACTCGTGGCCGGCGGCCGCATCGCGCGATGAGCCGTTCCGTCCGACGGTGGTGGTCAGCGATTCGCCGTGGGGCGAGGGGCGCAAGCTCATCCACGTCGGCATCAAGGGGTACGAGCTGCCGGAGCGTCAGCGCCCGGATGTGAACCTGGTGCTGTTGATCGACGTCAGCGGCTCGATGAACGCGCCCGACAAACTACCGCTGGTCCGGGATTCGATGCGGCTGCTGGTCGACAACCTGAAGCCGGACGACACGGTGGGCATCGTCGTGTACGCGGGCGCCGCGGGCCTGGTGCTGCCGCCGACGCGGGTGAAGGAGAAGGAGAAGATTCTCGAGGCGATCGCGCGCCTGACCCCGGGTGGTTCGACGGCCGGCGCGGATGGCATTCGCCTGGCGTACGACCTCGCCGAAAGATCGTTCCGCAAGGACGGCGTGAATCGCATCCTGCTGGCCACCGACGGTGACTTCAACGTGGGCATCGACAGCACCGCCGAGCTCCAGGGATACGTGGAGCGAAAGCGCGAGCGGGGCGTGTTCCTGTCCGTGCTCGGTTACGGGCAGGGCAACTACCGCGACGAGCTCGCGCAGGCGCTGGCGCAGAACGGCAACGGCGTCGCGGCCTACATCGACACGCTCAACGAGGCGCACAAGGTGCTCGTGCAGCAGGCGGGTTCGTCGCTGGTCACGATCGCGAAGGACGTGAAGCTGCAGGTGGAATTCAATCCCGCGACAGTCGCCGAGTACCGGCTGGTCGGTTACGAAACCCGCGCGCTCAGGCGCGAGGACTTCAACAACGACGCGGTGGATGCGGGTGATGTCGGCGCGGGGCACACCGTCACGGCCATCTACGAGATCACGCCGGTGGCTACCGAAGCGCGCGCGGTGGACGGGCTGCGTTATGCGCCCGCGGAGAAGTCGGCCGTCCGCAAGGAAACGGCGAACGAATACGGATTCCTGAAGATCCGCTACAAACTACCGAACGGCCGCAAGTCGCGGCTCATCGAGCAGCCGATCAGGATCGATGCCGGCAAGGTGCCCGAGGCGATCGCGCGCGATGTGGCCTTCTCCACCGCGGTCGCGGGTTTCGGCCAGCTGCTGCGCGGCGGCGAGCACATCGGAGAGCTGAGCTACGACGATGTCGCCCGCGCCGCGCTCGCGTCGCGCGGTGAAGACCCTTTCGGCTATCGCAACGAATTCGTCCAACTCGTCCGCAAGGCCCAGAGCGCAAAGGGCATGTGAGCGGGGGTCGCGGGCGCGGCCGTTCCCGTACATCGACGACCGCGCCCGCGTTTCTACTTCTGGGTCTTGACCTTGTAGCCGGCGGGGACGTCGAAGGATTCGGCGGGCAGATCGCCTGCCGTGATCGAGGTGACGGTGGTGGTGATGTCGCTGGCCGCGAGCTTCGACATCATCTGCGCCATCGGGTTTGCACCCTGCGCGCTGATCTTCACGTGGCTCTCCAGCGCCATGCCCGCTTCGGCCATCTTCCGCGTGAGCGCCGCATAGGCCTTGGCGGTGGCGGCGCCGGTCGGCGACTTCACGCCGCGCGGGTCGCCGAAGATGAATCCGGAGTCGGCGGAGGCACGGTAGAACTGCTGGTAGTCCGCGAGCCCCGGCGCATCGCGGCTCAGACAAACCGTGCCCGCCAGCACCATGTTCGCATCCATCCCGTCGCCGGGATTTCCGGTGAGGCTGAATGGCATCGTCACGTTGATGTCATGCACCGTGCACGAGTAGCCCGCGATCTTCTTGACCTGGCTGGTCTTCGTGAGCGAGGAGGTGAGTTCGCCGACGCCGACCTTCGCGAGCTCGTCGCTGATCGAATCGAGCGGCGTCACCAGCGCGGATTTCTTCTTGTCGTCGATATCGACGAAGCGGCGCGCGTCGATGTCGACGATCAGCGCGCTCGTGCGGTTGCCCATGAGCGAATCGGTGCGCATGCGATTGCCCTTGAAGTGGCTCACGCCCGTGCCGGTGACGTCCATGACGGAGGCTCTGCCGGCAGTGATCGTATTGACGGTGACATCGGCCCGCGCGGCCATTGCGCCCGCGGCAAGCAGTGCCGCCGCGAGCAGTGGTTGGTTCGTCTTCATCCTTCGCTTCCCTGAGAGCGGCCCGATGGCCGCGCGGCATGTATACCGGAAGGAAGCGAAATCGTCCGCTGTCTCGACCCGCCGACAGGAATTTGACAGATAGGCGCTAACTAACGACCCGGATCAGGCGGCGGGAAAGAAATCGATCGGCTTCGTTATGGTGATCGCCGCGTTCTGCGGCGCGAACTTGATCTTGAGGATACGGTCGCAGAACTGCTGTTCCGTGGCCGGCGAGCCGAGCGTGCTCGACTGCACGCGGCAGGCGCTCACGCTGCCCGAGCGGTCGATGTCGAATCCGACCACGACCTTTCCGGCGAGCCGCGGATTCTCGCGCAGCGCCTTGGCATAGATCGCATAGAGCCCGCCTTTGTGGCGGTCGAAGGTCTTTTCGATCTCGGCGCGCGGATCCGCCGCCATGGCGAATCCGGTGACGACACTGGCGACGATCGATAGCGAAACGAGAACTTTCTTCATGCTTGCTCCGACAACTCCATCTGGAACGGACGTGAAACCATCAGCCGCATCCTTCCGCGGCCGGCCTTCTCGAGCTGGATGGCGGCGCGCTGTTCGGTGAGCCGCTTCTGCAGCAGGATCAGCCTCACCTCGAGGTTGTCCTGCACCTCGGGCAGCCGCAGTTCGGGCGCGAGCCGCAGCTCGCGATTGGAGAACTCCCGCCGTCCGCTGCGCTGGAACTCGCTCAGCAGCTTCCAGAGGATTGCTCCCGCGACGCCGCGGATCAGGTATTCGTCGTCGATGAACACGCTGTTGTCGCGCGGGTAGCGGCGCAACTTGAGCGGCGTGGCACTATCTACCGACGCCGGCGCGGGCGCCTCCCTCACCGGCGGCTCGTACTCCTGCGGCTGCATGAGGCTCATCGCCACCGCGAACTGGCCGCACAGCAGCGCGAGCGCGTCCTCGTCGTCGTAGCCGAAATGCTGATCGTGCCGGCTCTCGACGAGCAGCGCTCCCAGCACCTTGCCGCGCGCGCGCAGCGGCACCGCGAGCTGGCTGCGTGGCTCCTTGAGACCGGGCAGCGGAATTCCATTACGCGGCGCCGGCTGAAATCCGAGCGCGTCCGCGCGATCCGCGGCCGCGCGTGCGTAACGCGCCATGTTCATCATGTGCCCGACGCGGATCGGCACGCCTTCGCGCACCGCCGTGCCGATGATGCCCTCACCGACGGAGATCTCCGCGCCGGCGCCGCCGGTCTCGTAGCCGCGGCTCGCCAGCAGCGTGAGCGCGGACTGCGCGGAATCGAACAGCCAGAGCATCGAGTTGTCGATGCGCAGCAGCTCGCCCAAGCCATCGAGGAAACACTCGAGCAGCTCGGACAACTCGCCGCAATTGGCCATGCGCTCGGAGAGGACGCGCGAGTTCGTCGCGACGTCGACACGTGGCGCGGCGGCGGGCAGTTCCTTGCGTCCCGGCACGCGGCGCAGCTCGAGCACCCGGTAGATATCCGCCCCGCGCAGGTGGAACACATCGTCCATGCCGATGTGACTGGCGACGCTCATGAGTTTGGCGCGCAGCCGTTCGAACACCGGACCTTCGGTCTCGGTGCGCAGGTATTCGATCTGCAGCACGACGCCGGCGCCGGTGTACGGGTCGTCGAGCGTGAGCGCCGCGCGCCGGGTCGCGAGCACGTTCTCGCGCGTGCGGTTGAAGAACTGGTACGACAACGCGATGTGCAGCGGATCGACGTACTCGACCACCGACAGGTAACTCACGTTGGGCATGCGGTCGACGGAAAACGTGCACAGCGTCGGCGGCACGACGCCTTCCATCATGCGGCGCACGCCATACAGCGACAGGCCGTCGTCGAATTGCGCGTTCATCGGCTTTGCAACGCCAGCGGACTGCCGGCGCCCGGACCCGGCGTCTGGTTACGCGCCGCCACGGGCGTGAAGCGGATGGCCATGAGGTCCTCGTCGGGCGCCAGGTACCACGCGTCGGTGTACGAATTCAGGATGCCGTGGCGTTCGAGCTGCGCGCGGAATTTCCGGTAACGATCGGTCACGAGCTCCCGGTAGGCCCCGCCGCCATGCGACACGATGGCGTCGCGCCCGAGCAGGCTCATCGACTGGTACGTCTCGGGCAACGTCAGGTTGAGCGCGACGCGGCCGTTCTCCTTCACCGCCGCGAGCACCTCGAAGCCGGATTTGGCCGAAAGGATGACGGTCAGGCGGCCATCGGGTTCCAGTTGCGCCGCGAGCCCGCGGCATACCGACGGCCGTCCCGCATTCGTGCAAGCCCCCACCTGGTGTGCCACTCCCGCCCCGAGCAGATCGACCATGTCCGGCGTCAACGCCATGTAGTTCTCTTACTCCCCGTCCACATCCCACAAGTTAGCGTGATTTTAAGAAATCGCTAAGCGCGAGTTAGCAAACAACCGGAGGCCCCTTTCATAAATTGCGACCCCCGCCCGCTGGGCGAGCACCGGAGTCGAGACCATGTCCAAGCCGATCATCACCGTTTTTGGCGCGACCGGCGCCCAGGGCGGCGGCTTGGTGCGGGCGCTCCTGGCCGATCCGGACCGTCACTTCGCGGTCCGGGCGGTGACCCGCCGGCCGGATAGTCCCGCCGCGCAGGCGCTGGCCCATGCCGGCGCCGACGTGGTGCTGGCGGACATCGATGATCGCGCCAGCGTGCTGCGCGCGCTCGAAGGCGCGTACGGCGCATTCCTCGTCACGCATTTCTGGGGTGAGCATTTCAGCGCGGCGAAGGAGCAGGCCCAGGCGCTCAACCTCGCGGCGGCGAGTGCGCAGGCCGGCATCCACCACGCGATCTGGTCGACCTTCGAGGACACGCGCAATTTCATGACGGCCGACGGCACCTGCATGCCGGTGCTCGAAGAGCACTACAACGTGCCGCACTTCGACGCGAAGGGCGAAGCGCATCGTTTCTTCGCCCAGCAACGCGTGCCGGTGACCTACCTGTACACCTCGTGCGCCTGGGAAAACCTTGGCGTGTTCGGCATGTTGCCCCGGCGCGGCAGCGATGGCGGACTCACGATGACGGTGCCGACCGGCGCCGCGCGCATTCCGTGGCTCGCGGCCGAGGACATCGGCCGCACGGCCCGCGAAATCTTCCTGCAGGGCGAAGCGCTGCTGTTCGAGTCGATCGGCGTCGCCGCCGAACATCTGACCGGCGCCGAGATGGCGGGGCAGATGAGCGCCGCGCTCGGTGAGCTCGTGACCGTCGATGCCATCACGCCGGCCAAGTACCGCGCGCTGCCGCTCGCCGGCGCCCGGCCGCTGGGCAACATGTGGCAGTTCCAGCGTGAGTTCGCGCCCGAATTCCTGGCGCGCCGCAACCTCGAGCGGGCGCGCAGGCTCAATCCGCACATGATGGGTTTCTCGTGCTGGCTCACCGCGAACAAGACGCGGCTGGTGCAGGCGAGGGCGGCGTGACGCGATGACGCGCGCCGTTTGCAGTGCTCTGGTTCTCTTGCTGACAGGGCTCGGTGCGGGCAGCGCGCGTGCGGAACCGGCGCGCGCGCTGCCTCAGCACTTGCGCGACACCGGCCTGTTCGCCGAGGGATCGATGACCGACGTCCGTCCGGACGTCATGGCGTTTTCGCCGCAGTATCCACTGTGGTCGGACGGCGCGACGAAGCGCCGCTGGATCTGGCTGCCGCCCGGGACGAGCATCGATGCCGCCGAGGCCGACGCCTGGAATTTCCCGCGCGGCACGAAGCTGTGGAAGGAATTCAGCCACGGCGGCGCCATCGAGACCCGCTTCATCGAACGCGGCGCGGACGGCGAATGGCGTTTCGGCAGCTACGTGTGGACGGCGGACGGCAAGGACGCGGTGCTCGCGCCCGTGGACGGCATCCGCGATCTCGTGGCGAGTGGCGCGCCCGACGGGCGTTACCAGATACCGGCGGTGGACGATTGCCGCGCCTGCCACGAAGGCGCGCCCGTCCCGGTGCTCGGCTTTTCGGCGCTGCAGCTCTCGCCCGATCGCGATCCGCTCGCCCCGCACGCGGAGAAGGCCGCGAATACCGTGGATCTCAATGTCCTGGTGTCACGCGGCGTCCTGAAGAACCTGGCAACGGCGCTGATCGCAAGACCTCCGCGCATCGAAGCGCAGACGCCGGCCGAACGGGCCGCGCTCGGCTACCTGCACGGCAATTGCGGCAACTGCCACAACGACGAAGGTCCGTTGGCGGTGCTCGAGATGACGCTGGCGCAGCGCGTGGCCGCGCCGGCCGACGCCGTGAAACGTTCCATCGTCAACGTGCCCAGCCAGTTCCGCGCGCGCGGCGCGCCGCGCGATGCCGACCGCATCGAACCCGGCCATCTCGACGCGAGCGTGATCGCGCTGCGCATGGGTTCGCGAGACCCGCTGCAGCAGATGCCGCCGCTCGGCACGCAGGCCGTCGACGCGGAGGCCCTGGGCCTCATCGCGCGCTGGATCGAAACCCTTCCGGCACCCGCCTCCGGGTCCGGACACACCAAGTAGATAGAGAGGAGCTCGTCGTGAAGTCGCTGAAGATGTTCGTTCTGTTCGCCCTGGTGCTCGGCGCGTCGTTGGTACGCGCAGCCGATTCGCCGCAACCGCCCCCGGCCAACGATCCCGTGGCCCGCGGCAAGTACCTCGTCAGCACCTCCGGCTGTCACGACTGCCATACGCCCTGGCACATGACGGACAAGGGCCCGGCGCCGGATTTCAGCCGCGCGCTGTCGGGTCATCCGGAGTCACTCGAGATGCCCGAGGCGCCGGTGCTGCCGCCGGGTCCGTGGGTCGTGGCCATCGGCGCGACCAACACGGCGTATGCCGGTCCCTGGGGTGTGAGCTTCACCGCCAACCTGACGCCCGACCGGGAGACGGGTCTCGGCAAGTGGACCGCGCGGACGTTCATCGACACGATCCGCACGGGCCGTCACCTCGGCCGCGGCCGCCCGGTGCTGCCGCCGATGCCGGTCGCCGTCTACAACAATTTCACGGATGACGACCTCACCGCGATCTTCTCGTACCTGCAGACGATCCCGGCCGTGAAAAACCGCGTGCCGGAGCCGCGTCCGCCCGCGGCGGTCGCGCAGGCGAACTGACCGAACGGACGTCGGAATGATGCGGCGGCCCCGGCTCTCGGGGCCGCCCTGTATAGAAGAGAGCAGTTGCAAATAAGAATTCTTCTCATGTAGCTTTCGCGCTCCGGACGAAAGTCGCAACCCAGCTCTCGAGATTATGTCGAGCCGAATCGGCGCATGAATTCACGCGTGCGCATGCGGGTGTACCGCACGACCCACCTGCTGCATTGGATCAGCGCCGCGGTGTGCTTCGCGGCTCTCATGCTGTTCACCATCACGGGCATCACGCTGAATCATGCTTCGGCGATCGGCTCGCAACCGCGGGTCACGACGCGTGAGGCGTCACTGCCGGAAGGGTTGCGCGCCGAGCTGGCCGCGCAGACGGCCGACGATGCGCCGGTGCCGCCGGGCATCGCGGACTGGATCGAGCGCGAGTTCGACATCCGGACGGGCAGGGCCGCGGCCGAATGGTCCGACGAGGAGCTCTATCTATCGGCGCCGGGTCCCGGACGGGACGCCTGGGTATCCATCGACCGCGAGAGCGGCGCCGCGAAGTCCGAATCCACGGATCGCGGCTGGATCTCGTACTTCAACGACCTGCACAAGGGCCGCAATACCGGGATCGCGTGGACGATCTTCATCGACGTCGTCGCGGCCGCGTGCCTGTTCTTCTCGTTGACCGGGCTGATCCTGCTGCAGATCCAGGCGCGCCAGCGCCGCTCGACCTGGCCGCTGGTGGTCGGTGGCACGATACTCGTTCTGGGTCTCATGATCTTCTTCGTGCATTGAATAGTTAGCTGACGGTTATCGGAGTGTTCGAATGATCCGCAAATCCCGCATCGTCTCCTGCCTGGCTCTCGCCGTCCTGACGGGCGGTGTGCATGCCGCGGACCTGAGTCTCAACGTGGAGATTCCGAGCCTGCCCGTGGCCGAATACCACCGCCCGTACGTCGCGATGTGGATCGAGGGCGCGGACCAGACGATCGCCGCGAATCTCGCCGTCTGGTACAACCTGCGCGGCGACCACACCAAGTGGCTGCCCGACCTGCGCCAGTGGTGGCGGCGCGGCGGCCGCGATCTCAAGGTTCCGGCGGATGGCATCACCGGCGCGACGCGCCCGGTCGGCCAGCACATCCTCAAGTTCGACGCGAAGCAGGCGCCGCTCGCGAATCTCGCGCCCGGCCAGTACGAGCTCGTCGTCGAGGCGGCGCGCGAGGTGGGCGGCCGCGAAGTGGTGCGGATTCCCTTCGAATGGCCCATCAAGAAACAGCAGACGGCGAAGGGCCAGGGCTCCAAGGAGCTCGGCGCGGTCGTCCTGACGCTGAATCCCTGAGGAACGGAACATGAAGAAATACATCACGAGTCTCGCGCTGCTTTCGATGCTCGCCGCGCCCGCGGCCTACGCTGCGCGCGCCTGGTTGCTGCCGTCGCAGACGATCCTCGCGCGCTCGGGTGGCTGGGTGGCCTTCGACGCCGCGGCCGCGGACGACCTGTTCTCGGTGAACCAGGCCACGCTCCCGGCCGACGGGCTCACGGTCACCACGCCGGATGGCCAGCCACTCGCGCCTCAGAATTCGGCGAAGGCCCGCACGCGCAACACCTTCGATCTCGAGATGCGCCAGCCAGGCACGTATCGCATCACGATCGTCGACGACGTCATCGCCGCACGCTGGGAAGAAGAGGGCAAGCCGAAGCGTTGGCGCGGCGCCGCTTCCGAGATGGCCGCGAACGTTCCGGCGAATGCCGCGAAGCTCGACGTGGAGCAGAACCTGCGCCGGGTCGAGACCTTCGTGACGGTGGGCGCGCCGACGGAGCTCAAGCCGGTCGCGGGCGCGGGCCTGGAGCTCATTCCGCTGCAACACCCGAACGATCTGTACGCCGGCGAATCCGCGAAGCTGCGCTTCCTGCTCGACGGCAAGCCCGCCGCGGATCTCGAAGTCGAAGTGATCCAGGGCGGCACGCGTTACCGTGATGCGCCGGATGCGATCGTCCAGAGGACCGACAAGGACGGCGTGGTCACGATCAAGTGGCCTGCGCCCGGGATGTACTGGATCGACGCCGGCGTGAAGGACGAGAAATCCGCGGCGCCGAACGTGAAGAAGCGTAGTGCCTCGTACAACGCGACGTTCGAAGTCCTGCCGCAGTAGTTAGCTTGCGCGGCTGGCTGCTTCCGCTGCTGTGCTGCGCGCTCGCCGGCTGCGTCGTGCCGCCGCGCGCGGCCCTGCCCGAAACGTTGCTCGCCGGCGAAACCATGGGCAGCGCGTGGACGGTGAAACTCGCCGGCGACCTGCCCGCGCCGGCCGAGGAATTGCGCGCGGGCGTGCAGGCGCGTTTCGACGCCGTCGACCACGCGCTCAGCACGTATCGCCCCGACTCGGCGCTGAGCCGCTTCAACCGCGACACGAGCGGCGACTGGGTCGACGTCGAGGGCGAGCTCGCGGCCGTGATGGCCTACGCGCGAACGCTCGCCGAACTCAGCGGCGGGGCCTACGACCTCACGGTGGGTCCGCTGGTGAATCTGTGGGGATTCGGTCCCGACCCCGCGCGGCGCGCAGCGCCGGAGGCCTCGGACATCGAGGCGGCGCGGGCACGCGTTGGGTGGCGGAAGCTCGAAGTCGATGAATCCGCGCGCCGCGCGCGCAAGGAGCCGGGCGTGTACGTCGATCTGTCGTCGCTCGGCAAGGGCCGCGGCGTCGATCGCGTCGCGGAGTATCTCGAGGCGCGCGGCGTCACTAACTACCTCATCGACCTTTCAGGAAAGCTGCGCGCGCACGGCGTGAACACGCGCGGCGTGCCGTGGCGCGTCGCGGTCGAGCGGCCCGGCCCCGACGATCCTTCCGGCCGCGCGAGTCTCGTGCCGGCCTCGGTGGCGCTCGACGGCGAGTCGATCGCGACCGCCGGCGACTACCGCCGCTTCTTCGAGAGCGGCGGCCAGCATTACTCCCACATCATCGATCCGCGCACCGGTTTCCCGGTGGCGCACGCGACCCTGTCGTCGACCGTCGTGGCCGCGGGCGGCATGCAGGCCGACGCGCTCGCGACCGTGTTCATGGCGATGGCGCCCGAGGCCGCGCTCGAGCTCGCGGATCGGCTGCGCGTGCGGGCCTTGTTGATCGTCCGCTCGGGAGACGGTATCCGCCTCGCGCCGAGCGCTGCCTGGCGCGCCGCGGATCGTCCGTAGGCCAGTGTAGGCGCGCGCTGGCGGGCGGCGCGGGTCTGCGCCGACGCGCGGCGAATCTTGTTAGGTCCGCGCGCGGGCGCAGAATTTCGGCGTGGCGAACCGACGCACGCTCTGGGGAATCCTCAAAGGCACGACCGAGAACTGGCTCTCCGACCAGGCCTCGAGCATCAGTGCGGCGCTCGCGTTCTACTGCGCGTTCTCACTCGCGCCCCTGCTGGTCATCATCGTGACCATCGCCGGATGGATCGTCGGCGCCGATCTCGCGTTTTCGTATGTCGAGGGCCAGCTCACCCTGCTGTTCGGCAGGCCGAGCGCCGAGCTCATCGCGGGCGCGATGCGCGGCGCGCAGTCGGCCGATGGCGTGTGGGCCACGGCCCTGAGCATCGTGATGCTGGCGATCGGCGCGAGCACGGTGTTCTCCGCGCTCGAAAGCGCGCTGCACCAGGTATGGGGTGGTCGCGAGGCGATTCCGCGCGGCTGGCGCGCGGCGGTGCGTTCGCGCCTCGTGTCCTTCGGCTTCATCCTCGCGATCGGTTTCCTGCTGCTCGTCTCGCTCACGTTGACCACGGCGCTCGCGGCGTTGCGCGGCTTCGTGTTGCGGCACTTCGAGGGGCTGGTCGGAATGTTCGCGGTCACCGACTTCCTGGTGTCGATCGTGCTCGGCACCGGCGTCGTGGCGTTGATCTACCGCTACCTGCCGGCCCGGCGTCTGCCCTGGCGGCACGTGCTGACGGGCGCGCTGGTGACGGCGCTGCTGTTCCATCTCGGACGATGGGGTATCGGTCTGTACCTCGGGCGCGCGACGCAGCCCACCGCGTTTGGCGCCGCCGCGTCGTTCGCGGCGCTGCTGCTGTGGCTGTACTACTCCGCGCAGATATTCCTGTTCGGCGCGGAGTTCACCGCATGCCTCGGTCGGTCGCGGCAGCAGAAACCGCCGCCGCTCGCATCGGAATAGCTATTTGCGCTTGATCGAGAACTTGCCGACCGCGATGCCGAGATCCCAGCCGCGGCCGGTGCCGCTCAGCGCGAGCGTCACTTCACCCTTGGTGACGACCTGCGCCTTCGAGGATTTCACGGCGCCCGCATGCGCTTCGGCGCTGGCGTAGTTGCCGAAGATCTCGCTGATGTCCTTGACGTTCGAGAACTCGCCGCGCCCGTTTTCGATCGTCGATTTGCCCGCGCTCAAGCCGCCGCCGCGAGCTTGTAGACGCACGGTCGCAGACTGTCCGTTACTGCAGGTCACGTGTCCCGTGCCGTCGGCGCGCTTGTAAAACGCGGACCAGCCGCTCATCGTGAATTTCATCTCGCAGTCCGCGGCCGACGCGGCATTGGCGAACAGTGCGCCGAGCGCGAGACCGGTGATCGTGGTGAAGCGGGTATATTTGTTCATGCGCGGCAAACTAACCGCGGACATGGGAGATGGCAAGAATGAGACTGCCGGCGGCACCGGAAATGACGCTGTTTCGCGACAGTTCGCGCGCGCACGCCGGCTTGTTAGGACGGGTGACGGTGCGCGCCGGCTGATGGCACCGGGCTGGCTCATCATCGCCGACGATCTGACCGGCGCCGCCGATTGCGCGGTGGCGTTCGCGAAGCGCCGTCTGACCGCGCGCGTCGTCTGGGGCGACTACCTCGACACGATCCTCGAGCCGCCGCTGGCGCTGGCGATCGACTCGGGCAGCCGCGTGCTCGATGCGCCGGCCGCGTACGCGAAACACGCCGAGCTGCTGCGCCAGCATCGCTCGGAAGGCGTCCGGGTTTTCAAGAAGATCGATTCGACCTTGCGCGGGAATCCCGCGGACGAGATCGCCGGCCTGCTCGACGTGATGCGGGCGCAATCGCCGGACACGCGGCTGGTCGTCGCGCCGGCATTTCCCGCGACCGGACGCGTCACGCGCGGCGCGCGGGTCCACGTGCACGGCGTGCCGCTCGAGTTCACGGAGTTCTGGCCGTCGGGCGCCGATCCGGCGCGTGCCGATGTCGTCCAACTGCTCGAGACCGTGGGTATTCCCGCGGTATCCGTCCCGCTCGAAAAGATCCGCTCGCGGGGGTTCGAATTGCCGCCGGGGCCGAAGGCGGTGGTGTGTGACGCCGAGACGGAATCCGACCTCGACGTCATTGCCGCGGCGTGCGTCGGTCCGCATCCGGTACTGCTCGTCGGCAGCGCGGGACTCGCGCATTCGATCGCGCGGCGCATCTCGCCCGAGGCCGGACTGCGCGCGCGCCCCATCCAGGTTTCGCCGACGCGGCACGGTGCACTGATCGTCGCCGGATCGCAGGCGCAGGCGACCCGCGTGGCACTACACGAGCTCGAGTCTTTGTCGGGAATCGAACGCCTGACGTTGACGGCCCACAGTGTCGAGCAGCCGCAGAACACGACGGAGGCCATCGAAGCGCGGCTCGAGTTGCTGCAGGCCATCGCGGATGGCAAAGACCTCGTCGTCGATTTCGTGCTGCCGGAGTCGGCGCGGCACATGACGCCGACGCAGATCCAGGAACTCGCGGGACGTCTCGCGCGCCGCGTCATCCCGTTCGCGGCGCAGGCGAGCGCGCTGGTCGCAACCGGCGGTGAAACCGCGGCAACGCTGTTCGCGCGCCTCGGCATCACCGGGATCCAGCTCGTCGACGAGATCGAGGATGGCATCGCGCTGGGCCTCACGCTCGGCAGCCTGTCGATTCCGGTGGTGACCAAGGCGGGCGGCTTTGGCGATGCGGGATGCCTGCGACGCATCGTCGAGCGGCTGCGCTTCATTCGCGGCAACGGCACCGTCGCATGAACTCTCCCGACCGGCGCCCGACGATCGCGATCACGATGGGAGATGCCGCGGGCATCGGACCCGAGATCATCATGAAGGCGCTGGCGTTGCCCGAGGCGCGAGCGCTGTGTAATCCACTGGTGATCGGCGATGCGCGACGCCTGCGGCGCGCCGGTGAGATCGTCGGCAGCCGGTTGCAGGTGCGCGGCCGCGACGATCCGGCGGAAGCCAGGTTCGCCATGGGTGAGGTCGAGTGCATCGACCTCGCGCTGATTCCCGCGAACCTGCCGTTCGGTGCGACTTCCGCCATCGCGGGGGAGGCGGCTTTCCGCTTCATCGAGCGCGCGGTGCGCATCGTCGAGGCGGGCCACGCGCAGGCCATCTGCACCGCGCCGCTCAGCAAGGAGGCGTTGCACGCCGCGGGGCACCGCTATCCCGGGCACACGGAACTGCTCGCGGCGCTCACCGGCACGGCGGAAGTCTCGATGATGCTGGTTGCGCCCAAGCTGCGCGTCATTCATGTCACGACGCACATCGGATTGGTGGATGCGATCGAGCGCATCGATGCGGAGCTGGTCGAGCGCGTGATCGCTCGCGCGCATCACACGCTGGCGCGCGCCGGCATTCCCGCGCCACGCATCGGTGTGTGCGGCATCAACCCGCACGCGGGCGAGAACGGTTTGTTCGGGCGCGGCGAAGAAGGCGAGAAGATCGAGCCGGCGGTGCGGCGCTGTCAGGCGCGCGGCTGGGATGTGAAAGGCCCATTGCCCGCGGACACGCTGTTTTTCCTCGCGGCGCGCGGCGATTTCGACATCGTGGTCGCGATGTATCACGACCAGGGGCACGCACCGATCAAGGTGCTAGGCCTGGAATCCGGCGTGAACATCACCGTCGGTCTTCCGGTCGTGCGCACATCGGTCGATCACGGCACCGCATTCGACATCGCCGGCCAGGGAGTCGCCGACGAGCGCAGCCTCGTCGAAGCCCTGCGCCAGGCGGCGCAGCTCGCGCCGCGGACGTGACGGTGGTTCGACGAGCGGTGTCCGTTTCCGGCCCGCCGTAGTTAGAGCGCGCTGTCCGCGACCCGGCGTTCGGCGTCTCCCGCCTTGCGAATTTCGTTCTCGATCGATTGCATTCGCGACATCACAAATCATCAGTGAAAAAACGCTGGCCGGTAGCGTTATCAGGTGTGTAACGTCCTCTTGGTGGTTCCTGATCGATAAATACGACACTTTATCGATTGATACCGGTTTCTGTGTTAGAAAATGCTCTGTTTTGATTAAATATGATCCTGGATGATCGACCGTGATCAGTACGGGCTGATACGGAACTGGGTTTACGGGGTCCGAGAAGTGCACCTTGTCCGCGCTCTGTGTGCTTTTCGACAATCGAAGCGGCGCGGCCCCCCCCTCGGAGGCGGGGGGGGCGCATGCGCGCCGAGGGGGG
>JAEWLQ010000060.1 GCA_023457495.1 Pseudomonadota bacterium | reverse complement strand
TCGCGGATCCGCTCGGCCACCGCGACCGCACCATGCTCGAAGTGCTCTATGCCACGGGCCTGCGCGTCTCGGAGCTCGTGAATCTCAAGTACAACCAGATCAACACCAACCAGGGTGTCATCCGGATCATGGGCAAGGGCAATCGCGAGCGCCTGATTCCGCTCGGCGAGGAAGCCGTGCGCTGGCTGACGGACTTCGTCCGCGCGCCGCGCAGCGAGATCCTGCTCGACCGCACCACCGACTATCTGTTCCCGACGCGCCGCGGCGATCGCATGACGCGCCAGGCCTTCTGGCACATCATCAAGCGCTACGCCCGCAAGGCCGTCATCGACAAGGAACTGTCGCCGCACACGCTGCGACACGCCTTCGCGACGCACCTGCTCAATCACGGCGCCGACCTGCGCGTGGTGCAGATGCTGCTGGGTCATTCGGATCTCTCGACCACGCAGATCTACACTCACGTGGCGCGCGAGCGCATGAAAGAGATGCACGGGACCCACCACCCGCGCGGATGATGCGAATGTCCCGGCGCTTTCCCGGGCGCTGCTAGACTTGCCCCGCGACCGGCGAACTTCGTTCCCGCGTCGCAGTCGAAAGCCGCATCCCGTGGAATGAGCCGTCACATGCCCTCGAACTTCATTCGTGCCTTCGCCGCCCTGATTGCCCTGGCGCTCGGCGCCGCCGCGCTGGCGCAGACCGCCGGCCAGACAGCGGCCCAGACGGCCCCGGCCGCCGCGAAAGCCGATCCGCGCGCTGCGATCGTCAAGAAGATCGACGGGCTCAGGCTCGAAGACGTGCGCATTTCCCCGATCCCCGGTCTGTACGAGATACAGAGCGGCTCCGACATCAAATACGTGTCGGGCGACGGGCGCTTCGTCGTCGTCGGCGACATGATCGATCTGGACACTGATGCGAACCTCACGGAGGCCCGCCGCCGCGGCATCCGTACGGGAATCCTCCAGTCGATCCCGGAAAGCGAGATGCTCGTGTTCTCGCCCAAGGATCCGAAGTACACCATCACGGTGTTCACGGACATCGACTGCAGCTACTGCCGCCGCCTGCATTCGCAGATCGCCGAGTACAACCGGCTCGGCATTCGCGTGCGTTACCTGTTCTTCCCGCGCAGCGGTCCCAACACCGAGTCGTGGCACAAGGCCGAAGCGGTGTGGTGCTCGGCGAACCGCAATGACGCGCTGACGCGCGCGAAGAATGGCGAGGCGATCAAGGCCGCCAAGTGCGCCGGCGACGTCGTCGCGCGCGATTACGAGCTCGGTCACAAGCTGGACGTGGACGGCACGCCCGCGATCTTCCTGCCGAGCGGAGAGATGCTACCGGGTTATGCGCCACCCGCGCAGCTCGCGAAATACCTGAAGACCGGCAGGCTCTAGTCCGCGGCGCGCGCCGCGCGCTCAGGTCTCGAGCAGCTTGCGCTTGTCCGCGACGCCTTCCCATTTCTTGGCGTCGTCTGGCGCGGGCTTCTTTTCGGTGATCACCGGCCACTTCTTGGCCAGGTCGGCGTTGAGCTTTTTGTATTCTTCCTGACCGGTGGGCACTTCGTCTTCGGAGAAGATCGCCTCGACCGGGCATTCCGGCTCGCACAACGTGCAGTCGATGCATTCATCCGGGTCGATCACGAGGAAGTTCGGTCCCTCGTGAAAGCAATCGACCGGACACACCTCCACGCAGTCGGTGTATTTGCACTTGATGCACGCTTCCGTGACCACGAACGCCATCGATCAGATCCTGTGTAGACCCCGCTGATTCGCGGGGGCGCTATTTTGCCCGAAGAGGCCGCAAAGGAGAAAAAAGCTAGAAACGGCGCTGCATTTCCGCGACGTGATGCCGTTCCACGCCCGCGGCGCGGTCCTCGACGTAACGGCGCAACGCACATTCGGTGCTCGGGAAGGCCAGGTCGTTCCATGGAATCTCCTCGGGGGTGACCAGCTTCACCTCGAGGCTTTCGTGCGTCGTGCCGAAATCGGGCGTCAGCATCCGGGAGCGGAAGAACACATGCACCTGGCGCGCCGCGGTCACGTTCGCGAGCAGCAACAGGCTGCCGATCTCAACCTCGATGCGCGCCTCCTCGCGTGCCTCGCGCGCGGCGCCGGCTTCCAGCGTCTCGTCGTTTTCCATGAACCCCGCGGGAATGGTCCAGTAACCGATCCGCGGCTCGATGCCGCGCTTGCAGATCAGGATGCGGCCCTCGTATTCGGGCACGGACCCCACGACCAGCTTGGGGTTTACGTAATGGATGGTGCCGCAGTTGTCACAGACGTGGCGCGGCAGGAAGTCTCCCTCGGGAACTTTGAGGACGACTCGCGCGCCACAATTGCTGCAAAAATTCATCAATGGATCTGATGGTGCCGGGAGAGGGAATCGAACCCACACGCCTTTTTAGGGCAACGGATTTTGAGTCCGCCGCGTCTACCAGTTCCGCCATCCCGGCGCGGGGCCGGCAGTATAGAGGAAGGCACCCGGGGCGTTGCGACCTTTCTCGGGGTCCGGGCATCTAGACGTCACTGACATGCGAAGACTCGCGGAAATCGATATCCCCGCCGATCTGCTCGCCTCCGCACGGGCGGGCGATCGGGCCGCGCGCGGCGCGCTGTTCGAGCG
>JAEWLQ010000059.1 GCA_023457495.1 Pseudomonadota bacterium | reverse complement strand
CAGTTGCGCCAGCAGTTCCGTGCGCGCCGCGCGCGCCTCGCCGGGCGCGATGAAGCGTTCGCGCGCGAGTTGCGAGCGGATGCCGTCGACGAGATGGCCCGTGGCGATGGCGACCTGTTGGCGGGTTTCGTAGTAGCGCGCCGCGGCGGCCGGGGCCGTCGGCGTCTGCATGGCGCTGATCTCGCGCCAGGCCTCATCCCCTCGGCCCTGTGCCAGGGATGACTGGATGCGCAGCAGGTTCTTCTCGAGAGATTGTTGCTGGGTGAGGTCCGCCGGGATGGTCGCGAGCACCCGATCCGCATCTGCCACGCGGCCCGCGGCGAGCCAGGCGCGCGCGGCTCGCAGCAGGAATTCCGCGCGGTCGCTGCCGGTCGTTTCGGTGCCGAGCCTTTCATACACGGCGGCCGCGCCCGCCTGGTCGCCGGCGCGTACCATCGCTTCGGCGCGATCGACGCTCGGGGGTCCGCCGCGCCGCGGGGTAGTTGGACACGCGGACAGCAGCAGCGCCGTCGCGATCACGACGGAAAAGGTCAGTATCTTGTTCAGTGCTTTCACGGAATTCATGCGTCGCTTAGCCTTCGCATTGGCCGCTGTCCATGGCGGTGGAGAAGTATAGTGGCTGAAACCAAGGGGCGTCTCGCGGTGATCTCGACGCCCATCGGCAATCTCGGCGATCTGTCGCCGCGCGCACGCGATGAACTGGCGGCGGCGGAACTGGTCGCGGCCGAAGACACGCGCAGGACGGGGCAATTGCTGACCACGCTCGGCCTTTCGCGCCCGCTGGTGTCGCTGCATGAACACAATGAAGTCGAGCGTATCGACGAATTGCTCGGAAAATTGCGGGGCGGTGCGCGCATCGCGCTGGTGAGCGACGCGGGCACGCCGCTGCTCTCGGACCCGGGCTTCGCGCTCGTGCGACGCGTCGCGCAGGAGGGCATGAGCGTGGTCGCGGTGCCCGGCCCGTCGGCCATCACCGCCGCGCTCAGTATCGCGGGCCTGCCCACCGAGAGGTTTTCATTCGAGGGATTCCTGCCGGCGCGGCTCGCCGAAAGGCGTGCTCGGCTCGCGGAACTCGCGGCCGAAACGCGCACGCAAGTTTTCTTCGAAGCGCCGCATCGAATCGCCGAATCGCTCGATGACATGAGCGCGGCCTTCGGCGCCGCGCGCCGCGCGGCAGTGGCGCGCGAGCTCACGAAAGTCTTCGAGACGGTGTACCGCGGCTCGTTGGCCGAGCTCGCGGAACTCGCACGCAGCGATGCGAACTTCACGCGCGGCGAGATCACGGTGGTGGTGGAGGGCGCCCGGGCCCTGCCCGCCGAAGAGGGCGCGCGCATCACCCTCGATGAAACCCTGCGCGCGCTGCTGACCGAGCTCGCGCCGAGCAAGGCGGCCGCGGTGGCCGCGAAACTCACCGGCACGAAGCGCAACGAGGCGTACGCGCGCGCGCTGGCGCTCGCGAAAAGCCCGCCGGAGTGAGCTCCCGCGCCAACTTGTGCCTGCGATCCCATGCCGCTATGGTGCGCGCGGAGTCGGCCGGACGGTCGCTGCATTTCTCGCGAAATGTGGAGGAAAGTCCGGGCTCCTGCGGACGAGGTGCCAGGTAACGCCTGGGCGGCGTGAGCCGACGGAAAGTGCAACAGAAAGCAAACCGCCGAAGCTTCAGCAATGAAGCTGGCAAGGGTGAAACGGTGCGGTAAGAGCGCACCGCGCGGGTGGCAACACTTCGCGGCACGGCAAACCCCACCTGGAGCAAGGCCAAATAGGGAAGTCGCCACGCAAGTGGCAGCGGGTGTCCCCCCGTGCTTCCGGGTAGGCCGCTTGAGGTCGCCGGTGACGGCGATTCCAGAGGAATGATCGTCCTCGACAGAACCCGGCTTACAGGCCGACTCTTTTTCTGTGACATTTCTACGGGGTAAGCAGCTCATTGAGCCATTAATGGCTCAATGAGCTGCTTACCCCATCCGTTAATGTTTCCCTTCGTTCTGGCTTGGATCCCTTCGCTCACGCTCCATTGGGACCGCTTCGTTCGAACTGTCTTCGCTCGGGCTTTCCCCCGTCCCCGGGGGCGTACAGCCCCACGCATTCTGACCCACTGTATGAACTACCGATGACAAGCCACTGATCGGTAAGCGCGCGTGTGCGCAAATGGCGCGCTGCGGTAGGGCTAAACCTACGTAAGTTGCTGTCACCGATAGAAAATTTTGTGACTTATTTCTTGACCGCGCCCCGGGCCGTTTCTATAGTGGCGGCAAGTGGGAAAAAGTGGGGAGAAATGGGCTTAACACGCCTGTCCATCCATGTTTCGCGGTGCAGCAAAAGTAACCCTGGACGACAAGGGGCGGATGGTTCTTCCCACCCGCTACCGCGAGCACGCGCTCGAAAGAAGCCAGGGGAAGCTGGTCGTCACCGTGGACCGGGATCAGTGCCTCCTCCTGTACCCGCTGCCCGATTGGGAACAGATCGAACGCAAGTTGATGAGCCTGCCGTCATTGCACTCGCAGGCGCGCCGGCTGCAGCGGCTCATGGTGGGTCATGCCACCGAGCTGGATCTCGACGGGCATGGCCGTTTGCTGCTGACGCCCGAGCTGCGCGAGTTCGCGATGCTCGAGAAGCGCGGAATGCTGATCGGCCAGGGCAATCGCTGCGAATTGTGGGACGAGACGCGCTGGAACGAGCGCAGGACATTGTGGCTCGCGAACGAGGCATCGGAAACGGGCCTGTCCGCGGAGCTCGAATCGCTCACGCTGTAGTTAGTCGGGCGATTCTGACGAGGATTTGTTGGGGTGGGATGGAATGCCGCAGTGCGGATTCCGTCCAGTGGCAAGGCGCATGAAAACGGGGGCGGACTGACAGCCGCTTGAAGCAGTGAGTGAATCGAACGCACACATACCGGTGCTTGCCCGGGAAGCGTTCGAGGCACTCGCGGTACAGGCGGACGGCCTATATATCGATGCGACGTTCGGGCGCGGCGGGCACACGGCACTCATCCTCGGGGCACTCGGTCCCGAAGGGCGCGTGCTCGCGTTCGACCGCGACCCGGCGGCCATCGAGGCCGGCCACCGCCGTTTTCCCGACGAAGTGCGGCTTACGCTCGTCGGCGCGCCGTTTGCCGATATCGCCGCGCGCGTGCCGGCGCGCGTTCCGGGCCGGCACGTGGGCGGCATCTTGTTCGACCTCGGTGTCTCATCACCGCAGCTCGACGACCCCACACGTGGTTTCAGCTTCCGGGCGGACGGCCCGCTCGACATGCGCATGGACCCGACGAGCGGCGAACCGGTTTCCGCATGGCTCGCGCGAGCGGGCGAGCCTGAGATTCGCGAGGTGATCGCGACGCTCGGGGAGGAGCGCTTCGCGCGGCGAATCGCCGCAGACATAGTCGCGGCACGGAAGTCCCAACCCCTCACCACCACGCTGCAGCTGGCCGAGCTGGTCGCGCGCGCCGTGCGCACGCGCGAGCCGGGAAAAAATCCCGCGACGCGCACCTTCCAGGCGCTGCGCATGCACATCAACGACGAGCTGGGCCAGCTGCGCCGCGCGCTCGACGGCGCGCTCGAGCTGCTCGCGGTCGGCGGACGTCTCGCGGCCATCAGCTTCCATTCGCTCGAGGATCGCGCGGTCAAGCATTTCATCCAGGCGCACTCGACGGTGAATCCGGTGTTCGCCGGATTGCCGGTGATACCGGAGTCCGCGCAGCCGCGGCTGAAGCGCCTGGGCTCGAAGACCCGCGCGACGCAAGACGAACTCGCCGCCAATCCGCGTGCGCGCTCGAGCGTGCTGCGGGTCGCGGAAAAGGTCCGGTAATGTCGATGCCCGCCAACAAACTTCTCGTCATCGCGATCCCGCTGCTGTGGGTGGCCGCGCTCGCATCGGCGGCGGGCGCTATCTACAGCAAGCATCGTGCGCGCGAGCTGTTCGTCGAGTTGGAGCGGCTAAACGTCCGGCGCGACAATCTGGAAATCGAATGGGGCCAGTTGCAGCTCGAGCAGAGCGCCTGGTCGACGCACGCGTTCGTCGAGAACGTCGCCGGGGCGAAGCTGCGCATGGCGATGCCTCCCCCGAAGGACATCGAGCTGGTGTCGCCGTGAGAGCCCGCTCATGAAAATATTCCCGGGCAAACGTCGCGACAGTCGCGGCCGTGGCGAGAGCGGGTCGGGCTCCGCGGCGCGCGACGACGCCGGCAGTTTCCGCTGGCGCGCGAATTTCGTGCTCGCGCTGCTGGTGTGCGGCGCGCTCGGCCTCGCCTGGCGCGCGGTCGAGCTGCAGCTCAAGGATCACAAGTTCCTCGCCGGACAGGGCGACGCGCGCTTCTCCCGCGTCGCGGAGATCACCGCGACCCGCGGCACGATCACCGATCGTTACGGCGAGCCGCTCGCGGTCTCGACGCCCGTCGACTCGGTGTGGGTGAATCCGAAGGAACTCGCGCTCGCGAGCGACCAACTACCGCGCCTCGCCAAGGCGCTCAAGCGCGACAAGAACGAGATCGCGCGCAGGCTCACGTCGAATCTCGACCGCGAGTTCCTCTACCTCGTGCGGCACATGCAGCCGGCCGAGGCGCAGAAGATCCGCGCGCTGCAGATTCCCGGCGTCTACCTGATGCGCGAATACCGGCGCTACTACCCGGCGGGCGAGGTGGCGGGGCATGTTCTCGGTTTCACGAACGTAGATGACGAAGGCCAGGAAGGACTGGAGCTCGCCTTCGACCACTGGCTCGCCGGCGAAGATGGCGCGAAGCGCGTGATCCAGGACCGCTACGGCAAGATCGTGCAGAACGTCGAGGAGATCCGCGCGATGCGGCCCGGCCGCAATCTCGTGTTGTCGATCGACCTGCGCATCCAGTACCTCGCGTATCGCGAGCTGAAGGCCGCGATCCGCGATCAGCGCGCCAAGTCCGGCAGCGTGATCGTGCTCGACGTGGTGACCGGCGAAGTGCTCGCGATGGTCAACCAGCCCACCTACAACCCGAACGACCGCGACCAGATCAAGGCCAAGGCGATCCGCAACCGCGCGGTGACGGACATCGTCGAGCCCGGCTCCTCGATCAAGCCGTTCGTCGTGGCGGCTGGCCTCGCGTCGGGCAAGTTCTCCGAACGCAGCGTCATCGACACGAATCCGGGCTACATCAAGGTCGGCGCCAAACTACTCGAGGATCCCCACAACCTCGGCGCCGTCAACCTCGCCACCATTCTCGCGAAGAGCTCCAACGTGGGCATGACCAAGGTCGCGTTGTCGCTCGAGCCCGCGCAGATGTACGGCACGCTCACGGCACTCGGTTTCGGCCAGGTCACGACCAGCGGCTATCCGGGTGAATCCGCGGGCCTGCTGCCGCATTTCTCGCACTGGCGACCGGTCGGCATCTCCGCGATGTCGCGCGGCTACGGTTTGTCGATCACGCCGCTGCAGCTCGCGCACGCCTACGCGACCGTCGCCTCGTATGGCGTCGCCCGGCCGGTGTCGTTCCTGCGCGTCGAGACGCCGCCGGAGGGTGTGCGCGCGCTCGACGACGGCGTGTCGCGCATGCTGATCCATCTACTCGAGGCGGTGGTTGCGCCCGACGGCGGCGGCAAACTTGCATCGATTCCGGGTTACACCGTGGCCGGCAAGACCGGAACGGCGTGGAAGGCGACCGCGGGCGGCTACGCGACAGATCGATATCTCGCCGTGTTCGGCGGAGTGGCGCCCGCGAGCGCGCCGCGGCTCGCGGCGGTGGTGATGATCGACGAGCCGGGCGCCGGCAAATACTACGGCGGCGATGTCGCCGCGCCGGTGTTCTCGGGCGTCGTGGGCGGCGCGTTACGCCTGCTCGCCGTGCCGCCCGACGCGCCGGTGAACGACGCGCCCATGCCGCAGAAGCGGGTGGCGACGCGATGAACTCGCCCTCCACCATCTCCCGCAGCCTCGCGGGCCTGGTCGAAGGCCTCGCCGAACTACCGCGCGATGTCACAGTGACCGATCTCACGCAGGACGGACGAGGCGCCCGGCCGGGCAGTGCGTTTCTCGCGGTACACGGTTCGGTCGAGCACGGCTTGCGGTATGCGCCGCAGGCCGTCGCAAACGGCGCGCGCGCGGTGCTGTTCGAGCCCGCGCCGGTGGCCGTGGTGCCGGAGCTGCCCTCAGACATCGTCGTCGCGCCGGTGGAGCGGCTGCGCGAACGCGCGAGCCTGATCGCCGACCGCTTCTTCGACGCGCCGTCGCAGCACCTGTCGGTGGCGGGTATCACCGGCACCAATGGCAAGACCACCTGCGCCTATCTACTGGCGCAGGCGCTGGAGATTTCGGGCCGCGCCGCGGCCTACATGGGCACCATCGGCACGGGCCGGCCGGGCGCGCTCGCGGCGAGCGCGCTGACCACCGGCGACGCGGTGACGGTTCAGCGCACGCTCGCGGCGCTGCGCGCCGCCGGCGCCGCCAACGTCGCGATGGAAGTGTCCTCCCATGCCATCGACCAGGCGCGCGTCGGCGCCGTGCGCTTCCGCACCGCCGCGTTCACCAATCTCACCCGCGACCATCTCGATTATCACGGCACGATGGAACACTACGGCGCGACCAAGGCGCGCCTGTTCTCGCTGCCGGGCCTGCAATCGCGCATCATCAACGTGGACGACGTGTTCGGCCGGCAGCTCGCGATGGATCCGCGCGGGCGCGGACGGCTGATCGTGACCAGCCGCGGACACCAGACCCGCGTGCGCAGCGCCGATGGCTTCGTGCGCGCGATGCACGTCGAGCTCTCGACGCGCGGCATCGGGATCGAATTCGATTCGAGCTGGGGCCCGGGCGAGATCAACTGCGCGCTGGTGGGCGACTTCAACGTCGACAACCTGCTGACCGTCGTGGCGATCCTGCTCGACTGGGGCCTCGCGACCGAGGACGCGACGCGCGCGCTGGCGCGCGTGCAGGCCACGCCGGGCCGCATGCAGACTTTCGGCGGCGGCAGTGCGCCGCTGGCGGTCGTCGACTATGCGCACACGCCGGATGCGCTTGCGAAGGCGCTGCAGTCGGCGCGGGCGCATTGCGCCGGCCGGCTCGCCGTGGTGTTTGGCTGCGGCGGTGACCGCGATCAGGGCAAGCGTCCGCTCATGGGAAGTATCGCCGCGGAGCTGGCGGACGACATCGTGCTGACCGACGACAACCCGCGCACCGAGTCACCACAGGCGATCGTCGCGGGCATCGCCGCGGGCATCCCGGCCGGCAAACCGTTCCGCGTCGAGCATGATCGCGAGCGCGCGATTCGCCAGGCGCTGGGCGGCGCGGGCGAGCGCGACGTGGTCGTGATCGCCGGCAAGGGACACGAGGATTACCAGATCGTCGGCGGCGACCGGCGCCCGTTCAGCGATGCCAGGGTCGTCGCGGCGGCGCTCGCGGGCCGCGCGGGGAGCGAGGCATGAAGCGCACGCTCGCCGAATTCGCGCGCGCGTGTGGCGGCGACCTCAAGGGCGCGGATCGCGCGTACGCCGGCGTGTCCTCGGACACGCGCACCCTCAAGCCCGGCGAATTGTTCGTCGCGTTACGCGGACCGCGCTTCAACGCGAACGAGTTCATCCTGGCCGCCGAGAACGCCGGTGCGGCGGGCGCGCTGGTGGACACCGTCAACGATCGTCCCATCGCGCAGATCGTCGTGCGCGACACGCTCATCGGGCTGCAGGAATCCGCCTCCGCCTGGCGCGCGCAGTTTTCGTTGCCCGTGATCGGCGTCGCCGGCAGCAACGGCAAGACCACGGTCAAGGAGATGACGGCGGCGATCCTCGCGCAGGCCGGCGCGACCCTGGCGACGCGCGGTAGTTTGAACAACCACATCGGCGTGCCGCTCACGCTGCATCGCCTCGAGCCCGCGCATCGTTTCGCGGTGATCGAAATCGGCACCAACCACCCGGGCGAGGTCGCCGCGCTGTGCAAGCTCGCGCGCCCCACCGTGGGACTCATCACCAACGCCGGTGCGGAGCATCTCGAAGGCTTCGGCAGCATCGAGGGCGCGGCGCGCGCCGAGGGCGAGATGATCGCCGACCTCGAGCCCGAACACACGGCCGTGCTCAATGCGGACGATGAGTTCCTGGCGCTGTGGCGCGGCATGACCCGCGCGCGCGTCGTCACCTTCGGGCAGCGAAATCCGGCGGACTTCTCCGCGGGCGACCTCCGCACCGCCATCGGCGCGGATGGCTTCGTCACGCACTTCGAATTGAATTCACCGCTCGGAAAGACGCCGATCGAGCTGCGTCTCGCCGGCGCCCACAACGTGCAGAACGCGCTGTGCGCCGCAGCGGCGGCCGTCGCGGCCGGGGCTTCGCTGGCCGACGTGCGCGCCGGGCTCGCCACAATGCGCCCGGTTCCTGGCCGATTGCAGCTCAAAACCGCGCCGAGTGGCGCCTGGATCGTCGACGACACTTACAACGCGAACCCGAGCTCGATGAAGGCCGGCATCGAGGTGCTCGCGGGCGTCGATGCGCGCCGCTGGCTCGTCATGGGCGACATGGGTGAGCTCGGCGATCACGCCGTCGAGAGTCACGGTGAAGTCGGCCGGTTCGCGCGCGAGAACAGGATCGACCGGCTGTTCGCCACCGGAAAGCTGTCGGCGCTCGCGGTCGAGGCCTTCGGCGCCGGCGCCGAGTGGTTCGCGGACACCGAGACGCTGGCGCGCGCGGTGAACGCGGAGCTCACGCGCGAGGTGTGCGTGCTGGTGAAGGGTTCACGTTCGGCCCGGCTCGAGCGCGTGGTCGATTCGCTGGTCGGAAAGGTCCACTGACTTCCATGCTGTACTGGCTCGCCAAACAACTGACGCCTTACTACACGGGATTCAACGTCTTCTCGTACCTCACCGTGCGCGCGATCTTCGCCGTGATCTCGGCTCTCGCGCTCGCGTTGCTGATGGGCCCGTGGATGATCGAGAAGCTCAGGTTCGGCAAGGTGGGGCAGGTCGTGCGCGACGACGGCCCGAAGACGCACTTCTCCAAGGCGGGCACGCCGACCATGGGCGGCATGCTGATCCTCATCGCGATCTTCGTGAGCACGCTGCTGTGGGCGGATCTCTCGAACCGCTTCGTGTGGGTCGTGCTCATCGTGACGTTCTGCTTCGGGGTGATCGGGTTCTGGGACGACTACCTCAAGCTCGCCAAGAAGAATCCGAAAGGGCTCATCCCGCGCTACAAGTATTCCTGGCAGTCGCTGGTGGGACTCGCGGCCGCGATCTTCCTGTTCTACACCGCGAAGACGCCGGCGGAGACCACGCTGTTCCTGCCGTTCTTCAAGAACTTCGCGCTGCCGCTCGGCGCGGTCGCGTTCATCGCACTGTCGTATTTCATGATCGTCGGCATGAGCAACGCGGTGAACCTCACCGACGGCCTGGACGGGCTTGCGATCATGCCCTCGGTGCTGGTCGGCTCCGCGCTCGGCGTGTTCGCGTACGCCAGCGGCAATGCGAACTTCGTGCAGTACCTCGTGATCCCGGCGGTGCCGGGCTCGGGCGAACTACTCATCTTCTGCGCGGCGCTCGCCGGCGCCGGCCTCGGATTCCTGTGGTTCAACACCTATCCGGCGCAGGTGTTCATGGGCGACATCGGCGCGTTGGCGCTCGGCGCCGCACTCGGAACTATTGCTGTAATCGTCCGGCAGGAACTGGTCGTGCTCATCATGGGCGGCATCTTCGTGGTCGAGACCGCCTCGGTGATCATCCAGGTGGCCTCGTACAAGTTGACCGGCAAACGCGTGTTCCGCATGGCGCCTATCCACCATCACTACGAGCTCAAGGGCTGGGCCGAGCCGAAGGTGATCGTGCGCTTCTGGATCATCTCTTTCATTCTGGTGCTCGCGGGACTCGCGACGCTGAAGCTGCGATGAGAATGAATACGCAAGGCAGCACCGCACCGAACGCCGTCATCGTGGGCATGGGCCGCACGGGACTGTCGGTCGCGCGCCACTTGCAGCGCAGCGGCTTTCGCATCGCGGTGACCGACAGCCGCGAGCAGCCGCCGGAGCTCGAGGGCGTGAAGGCGCTCGGCGCCTCCATTGTGACACGCACCGGCGGCTTCGACGCGCGCCTGCTCGAGCAGGCCGATATCGTCGTGACCTCTCCGGGCGTGCCACTCGACGATCCGTTCTTCTCGCAGGCGCGTTCGCGCGGCCTCGACATCGTCGGCGACATCGAGCTGTTCGCGCGCGCGGCCGACGCGCCCGTGGTCGGCATCACCGGCACGAACGGCAAGAGCACGGTGACCACGTTGTTGGGCCGCATGGCGGAGCGCGCCGGCGTGCGGGTGCGCGTGGGCGGTAATCTCGGCCAGCCGGCGCTCGACCTGCTCGATCGCGGGCCGACCGATCTTTACGTGCTCGAGCTCTCCTCGTTCCAGCTCGACACCACGCATTCGCTCAAGCTCAAGGCCAGCGCGGTGCTCAACGTGAGCGCGGATCACATGGATCGTTACGCCACGCTTTCCGCATACGCCGCTTCCAAGGCCCGCATCTACGCGAACAGCGAGACCGCCGTCGTGAATGCCGACGATCCGGAGGTCATCCGCATGCCGCGCGCCGGACAACGCGTGATCAGCTTCGGCCTCGACAGCGCCAAGGCGGAATTCACGCTGAGCACGCCGCAGGCGGGCGGCGGCGCCTGGCTCACGCGCCGCGGCGCCGCGCTGCTGCCGCTGTCCGCGCTCAAGATTTCCGGCCGGCACAATGCCGCGAACGCGCTCGCGACTCTCGCGCTCGGCGATGCGTTGCGACTGCCGATCGCGCCGATGCTCGAGGAGCTGCGCGAATTTCCGGGGCTCCCCCACCGCGCACAGTGGGTCGCCGAGGTCGGCAACGTCCGCTACATCAACGATTCCAAGGGCACGAACGTGGGCGCGACGCTCGCCGCGGTGGGTGGTTTGTCCGGCCCGCTGGTGGTGATCGCGGGCGGCGACGGCAAGGGGCAGGATTTCGCGCCGCTCGCGGGCGCGTTCCGCGGCAAGGTCCGCACGACCGTGCTGCTCGGCCGCGATGCGGCGCTCATCGAGACCGCGCTCGCCGGCATCTGCCACACGGTGCGCGTCGGCACGATGGAAGAAGCGGTGCGCGCGGCCGCCCGTTTCGCGCAGCCGGGCGACACCGTGCTGCTGTCGCCGGCCTGTTCGAGCCTCGACATGTTTCGCGACTATGCCGAGCGCGGCGCCGTGTTCGCCGCGGCGGTGAAGGGGCTCACGACATGAGCACCAAGCGCGCCCTGCACATCGACGCCGTCGCGCTCTCGCTGGTCGCCGCGATCGTGCTGCTCGGACTGGTCATGGTCACCTCCGCGTCGATCTCGATCGCCAGCAAGGAATCCGGCAACGCGTTCTCGTATCTCGAGCGCCAGCTCATGTTGTGCGTCGCGGGTTTCATCCTCGCGACGATCGTGTTCTGCGTGCGCACCGAATTCCTCGAGAAGATGGCCTGGCCGCTGCTGATCGTCGCCGTCGTGCTGCTGTTCCTGGTGCTGATCCCCGGCGTCGGCCACGTCGTCAATGGCAGCCGCCGCTGGATCCGCCTGCTCGGCTTCAACTTCCAGGCTTCGGAGCTCGCGCGAGTACTGACGCTCATCTTCATCGCCAGCTACGCGGTGCGGCGTGAGGCCGAGCTGCGCACGACCGCGATGGGTCTGATCAAGCCCATGGGCCTGCTGGTGTTCATGGCGCTGCTGCTGCTCGCGGAACCGGACTTCGGCGCGGCCTCCGTCCTGTTCCTCACCGGCTTCGGCATCCTGTTCATCGCCGGCGCCCGCCTGCGCTACGTGCTGCTGGCCGCCGCCGCCGGGGCGTTTGCCATGGCGTTGCTCGTGATGTTGGTGCCGTACCGCCTGGCGCGCGTCACCTCGTTCCTCGATCCCTGGGCGGATCCGTTCAACAGCGGCTTCCAGCTCACACAGTCGCTCATCGCGATCGGCCGCGGCGAGTGGTTCGGCGTCGGCCTGGGCGAGAGCGTGCAGAAGCTCTTCTATCTACCCGAGGCGCACACGGACTTCCTGTTCGCGGTGCTGGCCGAGGAGCTCGGCCTGGTCGGCGTCGCCGCGACGCTCGCGCTGTTCATCGCGCTCGTGTGGCGCAGCTTCTGGATCGCGCAGCTCGCCTCGCGCGCGGGACTCAAGTTCCAGTCCTATCTCGCTGCCGGCTTCGGCCTGTGGCTCGGCGCGCAGGCGCTGATCAACATCGGCGTGAACATGGGCGTGCTGCCGACCAAGGGGCTCACGCTGCCGCTCATGAGTTACGGACGCTCGAGCATGATCGTGACCCTCGCGTGGGTCGGGTTGCTGCTGCGCGTGTACCACGAGGCGATGCAGTCCTCGCGCGGCATGGCGAACACGCGCCGGGAAGAAATGCGTTTGCGCCCCGCGGAGTCGGCCGCATGAGCGCCGCCGTGAACAACCCCACCGTCCTCATCATGGCCGGCGGCACGGGCGGCCACGTATTTCCGGCACTCGCGCTCGCGCGGCTGCTGCGCGCGGCGTCGATCGAAGTGGTGTGGCTCGGCACCGCGCGCGGCCTCGAGGCGCGCGTCGTGCCCGCCGAGAAGATCCCGATCGAGTGGCTGTCGATGAGCGGCTTGCGTGGCAAGGGCCTGGTGACCTTGCTGGCCGCGCCGTTCAAGCTCGCGCAGTCGGTCTGGCAGGCGCTTCGCGTCATGCGCCGCCGCCGGCCGGGCCTCGTCGTGGGCTTCGGCGGCTTCGTCACCGGGCCGGGCGGCGTCGCGGCCTGGCTCACGCGCCGTCCGCTCGTGATCCACGAACAGAACGCCATCGCGGGATATTCCAATCGCTGTCTCGCGCACCTCGCGCGGCGCGTGCTGTCGGCATTTCCGCAGGCGTTTCCCCGCGGCATCGATGCGCGCGTGGTGGGCAACCCGGTGCGCGCCGAAATCGTCGCGCAACCGCCGCCGGCCGAGCGCTTCGCGCAGCGCGAGGGAGCAGTGCGAGTGCTGGTCGTCGGCGGTAGTCTGGGAGCCGCGCGCTTGAACACCGTGGTGCCCTTCGCGATCCGCGAGTCGGGCCTCACGCTCCAGGTTCGTCACCAGGCGGGCGAGCGCGGCATCGACGCGGCGCGCGCCGCGTATGCCGAGGCGAAGGGCGCCGCCGACGTCGCGCCGTTCATCGACGACATGGCGAGCGCCTATGCCGACGCGGACCTCGTGATCTGCCGCGCGGGCGCGCTCACGATCTCGGAATTGGCCGCGGTGGGCGTCGCCGCCGTGCTGGTGCCGTTCCCGGCCGCGGTCGACGACCACCAGACCTTCAACGCGCAATTCCTGACGCGCGAAAACGCCGCCGTGCTGATCCCGGATCGCGAACTCACGCCGGCGCGCTTGGCGGCGGAGCTCAAGACGCTGTGCGCGGGCCGCGACAAACTACTCGCGATGGCCGAGCGCGCGCGCCAGGTGGCCAAGCCGCGCGCGGCGCAGGAACTCGCGGCGCTGTGCCTGAAGGAATTGGGCCGCGAACCGATGGAGGAAGCGGCATGAGCGACCGCATGCGCCGCATCCACCGGATCCACTTCGTCGGCATCGGCGGCAGCGGCATGAGCGGCATCGCCGAGGTGCTCGTGAATCTCGGCTACGAAGTGCAGGGCAGCGACCTGCGCCCGAACCCGGTCACCGAACGCCTGGTGAAGCTCGGCGCGCGCGTGATGATCGGTCATGCGACCGAAAACGTCGGCAACGCCGACGTCGTCGTCACCTCGAGCGCGGTCTCGGTCGAAAACCCCGAAGTCGCGAGCGCGCTCGCGCGCCGCATCCCGGTGGTGCCGCGCGCGGAGATGCTCGGCGAGCTCATGCGCTTCCGCTACGCGATCGCGGTGGCCGGCACGCATGGCAAGACGACGACCACCAGTCTCACGTCTTCGATCCTGGCCGAAGGCGGCGAGGACCCGACGTTCGTCATCGGCGGCCGCCTCAAGAGCGCCGGCACGAACGCGCGACTCGGCGCGGGCCGCTACCTGGTCGCGGAAGCCGACGAGAGCGACGCGTCGTTCCTGCACCTGAATCCGATGATCGCGATCGTGACCAACATCGACAACGATCACCTCGGCACGCACGACGGTGACTTCGAGCGGCTCAAGCAGAGCTTCGTCGAGTTCCTGCACAACCTGCCGTTCTACGGTCTCGCGGTGCTGTGCGTGGATGACGTGCACGTGCGCAGCATCCTCACCCGCGTGAATCGCCCGATCGTGGGATACGGGTTCTCCGAGGGCGCGGACCTGCGCGCCGAAAACCTGCGGCGCGAAGGCCTGCAGACACACTTCGAAGTCGTGCGGCGCGCCGATGGATTGCGCCTGCCCGTGACCGTGAACCTGCCGGGCCTGCACAACGTGCTCAATTCGCTGGCGGCCATCGCCGTGGCGCTCGAGATCGGCATCCCGCAAGAGGGCATCCGCGCCGCGCTCGCGAACTTCCAGGGCATCGACCGCCGGCTCACGCATGTCGCGGACGTTCACCTGCCGGGCGGCGGCGATGCCGTGACCATCATCGACGACTACGGACATCACCCCACCGAGATCGCGGCGACGCTCGATGCTATCCGGCAAGGCTATCCCGGGCGACGTGTCGTGCTCGCCTTCCAGCCGCATCGCTACACGCGCACGCGCGACCTGCTCGACGATTTCGCGACCGTCCTATCCACCGGCGACGCGCTGCTGGTCACGGAGGTGTACGCGGCGGGCGAGGCGCCGATCGCGGCGGCCGACGGACGCGCCATCTGCCGCGCCGTGCGCACGCGCGGCAAGGTGGAGCCGGTGTTCGTCGAGAAGGTCGAGACGCTCGATGAGGCGCTGGACGCGGTCCTCAAGCCCGGCGACGTGCTGCTGACCTGTGGCGCCGGCTCGATCAGCGCCGTCTCGCACGCGCTGCCGCAGAAGTTAGGGGCGTCCGCGTCCCGGAGGAAGGCGTGACGTGCATGCCCGCCGCCACTACAACGTGTACGAAAACGAGGCGCCGCAGATGAGCCGCCCGGTGAACCATCCCGTTCCGCCGGTGGCCGCCCGGTTCGCGCCGCGGGTGAAATACGCGGAGCCGATGTCGCGCCACACCTCGTGGCACGTCGGCGGTCCGGCCGACGTGTTCTTCACGCCGGCCGATCGCACGGACCTGCTGGCATTCCTGGAAACGCTGCCGAAGGGCACGCCGCTGTTCTGGCTCGGCCTCGGCTCCAATCTACTGGTGCGCGACGGCGGCATCCGCGGCGTCGTGATCGACACGACGGGACTCGACCGCCTTGAGGAGATCGACGCGACGACGTTGTATGCCGAGGCCGGCGTGCCGTGCGCGCGCATCGCGCGCCGCTGCATCAGCCTCGAGCTGGGCCCGGCCGAATTCTTCGCCGGCATCCCCGGGACGCTCGGCGGAGCGCTGACGATGAACGCCGGCGCGTTCGGCGGCGAGACCTGGCCGTGTGTGCGCGCGGTCGACGTTTGCGACGCCCGCGGCCGCGAGCGGCGCCGCGATGCGCGCGAATATTCCTGGTCGTACCGCCGGCTGGTCGCGCCGGTGCCGGGCGAATTCTTTCTCGGCGCGGTGCTCGCGTTCGAATCGCGCCCCGGACTCACCGACGAGGCGCTGCGCGACATGATCGCGCGCCGCAAGGAAAAGCAGCCCATCGGCGAGTGGAGCTGCGGCTCGACGTTCACGAACCCGCCCGGCGATCACGCCGCGCGGTTGATCGAAGCCGCCGGCCTCAAGGGAATGCGGATCGGAGACATCATGGTTTCGCCGAAGCACGCCAACTTCCTCGTCAACGTCGGCGCCGCGCGCGCCGTGGACGTCGAGAAGCTGGTCGCGCACATCCAGTCGGAAGTCAAGGCGAAGTTCGGCGTCGGCCTGACTCCCGAGTTCAAGATCGCCGGGGAGATCGCCTGATGCGCCTGCGTCACGACTCCAAGATCGTCCGGCAGGCGACCGACGCGCGCGACTTCGGCCGCGTCGCGGTGCTGCTCGGCGGCACCTCGAGCGAGCGGGAGATCTCCCTGATTTCCGGCAACGCCTGCCTCGCGGCGCTGCAGAAGCGCGGCGTCGATGCGCACGCCTTCGATCCGCGCGACAAACCACTCAACGAACTGATCGAGCGGAAGTTCGATCGGGTATTCATCGCGCTGCACGGGCCGGGCGGCGAGGACGGCACCGTCCAGGGCGCGCTCGAATTCCTCGGGCTTCCCTACACTGGCAGCGGCGTGATGGGCTCGGCCATCGGCATGGACAAACTGCGCACCAAGCGGCTCGCGCAGTCGGTCGGCATTCCGACCACCGAGTACATGGTGCTGCGCTCGCCGGCCGATCTCGACAACTGCGTCGAACGACTCGGACTGCCGCTCATCGTCAAGCCCGCCACGCAGGGTTCATCGGTCGGCATGACGAAGGTCGAGCGTCGCGAGGATCTCGCCGGCGCCTACCAGGCCGCCTCGCTGCTCGAACCGAGCGTGTTCGCCGAGAGCTGGATCACCGGCGCGGAATACACCGTCGCGGTGCTCAAGGGCCGCGCGTTGCCGTCGATCCGCATCGAAACGCCGGCGACGTTCTACGACTACCAGGCGAAGTACTTCCGCAACGACACGAAGTACTCCTGCCCGTCGGGCCTGTCCGCCGAGGCCGAGAAACACCTCGCGAATCTCGCGCTCGCGACCTTCGCGGCGGTGGGCGCCGAGGGCTGGGGACGCGCCGACTTCATGATGGACAAGACCGGCAAGCCCTATCTACTGGAGATCAACACGGTTCCCGGCATGACGGACCACAGCCTCGTGCCGATGGCGGCGCGCGCGCTGGGCATCGAATTCGATCAGCTCGTGTGGCAGGTGCTCGAGACCAGCTTCACGCGCACGGCGGTGGGCGTGTGATCTGGGGCAAACCCCAAAACAAGAAAGTGAGCCGGCGCAAGGATGGCGAGGGGCTGGCGCGCGTCCGCGCGCTGCTCGCGCGTACGGCGATCGGCGCCGCGGTGGTCGCGGCGATCGCGGTCGCGGGCGTACTGCTGGTGGGCGCGCTCGACCAGAACATCAGCCAGGTGGCCGTGACCGGCCGCTTCCAGCGCGTGTCACCGGTGGAAGTCGAACAAGCGGTGAAAGCGCGCGTGCGCGACGTGGGCCTGGTGAGCGTCGATCTCGGCGCCGTGCAGCGCGCGGTCGAGCAGCTGCCGTGGGTGGATGGCGCGACGGTGGAGCGGCAGTGGCCGCGCTCGCTCAAGATCCGCGTGACCGAACAGGTCGCCGCCGCCCGCTGGGGCGCCAACGGACTGCTGAACACCCGCGGCGAACTGTTCATCTCGGAAGCGCGGCACATTCCACCGGAGCTGCCCCGCCTGTCCGGGCCGCGTGGCACGGAAAGCGACGTCGCGAACCGTTATCTCGCCGCGCAGGGCCAGCTCATCGAAGCGGGCATGCGCCTGACGGCCGTTCGGCTCGATGCGCGCGGCTCGTGGGAATTCGATCTCGACAACGGCATCACGGTGCGGCTCGGCCGCCGCCAGATCGACGAGCGCTTCGCGCGGTTCGTCGCGGCGGCCGTCGGGCAGATCTCGAGCCACGCCAACGACATCAACTACATCGACATGCGTTACACCAACGGCTTCGCGATCGGCTGGCGCGCGGGCGGTCAGCGCGTCGCGACCGGCGCCGCGGAGGACGACAACACAGATGGCTAACTACATGGGTAAACGTCCCGACAAGAACCTCATCATCGGCCTCGACGTCGGCACGTCGAAGGTCTCCTGCCTGGTCGGCGAAGTGGCGCCCGACAACACGATCGAAGTGATCGGCATCGGCACGCAGCCCTCGCGCGGCCTCAAGAAAGGCGTGGTCGTGAACATCGAATCGACGGTGCAGTCGATCCAGCGCGCGGTCGAGGAGGCCGAGCTGATGGCCGGCTGCGAGATTCGCTCGGTGTTCGCGGGGATCGCCGGCTCGCACGTGCGCAGTCTCAATTCGCACGGGGGGGGCGCGAGCCGCGACCGCGAGGTGAGCGACGTGGACGTGCAGCAGGTGGTCGACGCGGCGAAGGCCGTCGCGATTCCGGCCGACCAGAAGATCCTGCACGTGCTGCCGCAGGAATTCATCATCGACGGCCAAGAAGGCATCCGCGATCCGATCGGCATGTCGGGCGTGCGGCTCGAGGCGAAGGTGCACATCGTGACCGGCGCGGATTCGGCCGCGCAGAACATCGAGAAGTGCATCCAGCGCTGCGGCCTCGAGGTGGACGACATCGTGCTCGAGCAACTCGCTTCGAGCTTTGCCTGCCTCACCGAGGACGAGAAGGAGCTCGGTGTCTGCATCATCGACATCGGCGGCGGCACCACGGATCTCGCGGTGTTCTCGCAGGGCGCCATCCGCCATACAGCGGTCATCCCGATCGCGGGCGACCAGGTCACGAACGACATCGCCGTGTCGATGCGCACGCCGACGCAGTACGCCGAGGACATCAAGGTCCGGTACGCCTGCGCGCTCTCGCAGCTCGCGAATCCGGACGAGAGCATCGAGGTGCCGAGTGTCGGCGACCGTCCCGCGCGCCGGCTCGCGCGCCAGACGCTCGCGGAAGTGGTCGAGCCGCGCTACGAGGAGTTGTTCGGACTCGCGCGCGAGGAACTGCGCCGCTCGGGTTTCGAGGAGATCATCGCCGCGGGCATCGTGCTCACCGGCGGCAGCGCCAAGATGGAAGGCGCGATCGAGCTCGCCGAAGAGGTGTTCCACGTGCCAGTGCGGCTCGGCCTGCCGCAGCACATCCGCGGACTCTCGGACGTCGTCCGCAACCCTATCTACTCGACCGGCGCCGGCCTGCTGCTGTACGCGCGCGACAACGCGATCGCGGGCAACCGCGGCCGCTCGATCGCGGGCAACGCGCGCAGCATGGCCGAGCGCATGAAGAACTGGTTTCAGGGGAACTTCTGACGCGGGTCTGCCGCGTGGAAGACCATTTGTGAAGAAGTACGAAGCTGACAGCACTTCGATTTACCAAGGAGCGAATCAAAATGTTTGAACTGATGGATGCTTACAGCCAGAACGCTGTAATCAAAGTCATAGGGGTTGGGGGCGGCGGCGGCAACGCGGTCGCTCACATGGTCACGAGTGGCATCGAGGGCGTGGAGTTCATGTGCATCAACACCGATGCACAGGCGCTCAAGCACTCGAAGGTCAAGACGTCCCTGCAGATCGGCTGCAACATCACCAAGGGTCTCGGCGCGGGCGCCGATCCCGAGATCGGCCGGCAGGCGGCGATGGAAGATCGCGATCGCATCATCGAGATGATCGAAGGATGCGACATGTTGTTCATCACCGCGGGCATGGGCGGTGGCACGGGCACCGGCGCCGCGCCGGTGGTGGCGCAAGTGGCGAAGGAACTCGGCATCCTCACGGTGGCCGTGGTCACGCGCCCCTTCGAGATGGAAGGCGGCAAGCGCACGCTGGTCGCGAATCATGGTCTCGCCGAGCTCGGCAAGTACGTCGATTCGCTGATCACGATCCCGAACCAGAAGCTGCTCACCGTGCTCGGCGCCAAGACCACGTTGTTAGACGCTTTCAAGAGCGCCAACCACGTTCTGCAGGGCGCGGTGCAGGGCATCGCGGAACTGATCACGCGGCCTGGCCTCATCAACGTGGACTTCGCCGACGTGCGTACCGTGATGAGCGAGACCGGCATGGCGATGATGGGCTCGGGCGTCGCGCGCGGCGAGAACCGCGCGAAGGAAGCCGCCGAAATGGCCGTCTCCTCGCCGCTGCTCGAGGACATCAATCTCTCCGGCGCGCACGGCATTCTCGTGAACGTGACGGCGGGCATGGACCTCTCGATCGGCGAGTTCCAGCAGGTGGGTGAGATCGTCAAGCAGTTCGCGTCGGACGACGCCACGGTCGTCGTGGGAACCGTCATCGATCCGGAGCTGTCGGACGAAATGCGTGTCACGGTGGTCGCCACCGGCCTCGGCAGGCCGGAAGTCGCCACGGGACGTTCCCCCTTCGGACGCGAAGTACCCACGTTGCAGAAGGTGGCGCCGCCGGCGGCTCAACAGCCCGCGGAGCCCCCGATGCGCGTCGTTCCCCGACGCCCACTGACCGCGGCGGACTACGCGGCGCTCGACAAGCCGGCCGTGCAGCGTCAGCGCGCGGTGGGTGACGGGCTCCGGGCGGACGTGGAATCGGAGGATGTGCTGGATATTCCGGCATTCCTGCGACGCCAGGCGGACTGACCCCCGAGGAACGGGTTGGCCCGAACTGTGTTACGGTAGCGCCCCTTTTGTGAGTCCCGGTGCCGCAATCCTTGCGGCCGCTCCCCCGGGACCGCCACGGGCGGCGCTACCCGTACCGCGTGCAACGGTTGCGGGAGTCGGAATCACATGCTCGGACAACGAACCTTAAAAAACTCCATCCGCGCCCAGGGCGTGGGTCTGCACACGGGCAAGAAGGTCCTCATGACCCTGCGGCCCGCGGCAGCGGACACCGGCATCGTGTTCCGGCGCACCGATCTCGATCCTCCCGCCGAGGTGCGTGCGTACGCCGAGAACGTCGGTGAGACGCAGCTCGGCACCGTGCTCGTCAACGGCGATGCCCGCGTGTCGACCGTCGAGCACCTCATGTCGGCGTTCGCCGGACTCGGCATCGACAACGCGCACGTCGAAGTGAGCGCGGCCGAGGTTCCGATCATGGACGGCAGCGCGGGACCTTTCGTGTTCCTGTTGCAATCGGCGGGCTTCGAGGATCTGCGCACGCCTAAGAAATTCGTGCGCATAAAGCAGCGCGTGCGCGTCGAGGACGGCGACAAGTGGGCGGAGTTCCGGCCCTTCGATGGTTTCAAGGTGAACTTCGAAATCGAGTTCAACCATCCTCTGTTCAAGCGGCGCGCCAACAAGGCGTCGATGGATTTCTCCACGACCTCGTACCTCAAGGAAGTCGCGCGCGCCCGCACCTTCGGTTTCATGCGCGACCTCGAGATGATGCGCGCGCGCAATCTCGCGCTCGGCGGCAATCTCGACAACGCGATCGTGCTGGACGATTTCCGCGTGCTCAATGAAGACGGCCTGCGCTACGAGGACGAATTCGTCAAACACAAGATTCTCGACGCGATCGGCGATCTCTATCTACTCGGCCACAGCCTGATCGGGGAGTTCAGCGGCTTCAAGTCGGGCCACAAGCTCAACAACATGCTGTTGCGCAAGCTCATCTCGAGCCCGCAGTCCTGGGAATCCGTCGTCTTCGAAAAACCCTCCGACGCGCCCATCGCGTACGTGCAGCCGCCACCGGTCCCGGTCGGTTCGGCGATCTGATCCGATCCTCTTCGCGGATGTGACGCAGTGCCGCTGTGGCGGCCAGTCGTTGCCGCATCCAGAACCTCCAACCGCGGCCGATATATCGGGGCGGAGTAACCGAGGTTCCCTTGTCCGAATCCCACGACAACACGACTGACGCGAAGCTCAATCGCCGCGCGCTGCTGCTCGGCGCGGTCTTCCTGATTGGCGGCGCCGCCGCGTTGACGCGCTTCAAGCGCGGCGAACGGCCGGCGGATGCCGGCACGCTGGCGGCCGCCCAGTTCTCGCTGCTCGAAGCCGTGGCCGACGTCCTCATTCCGGCCACCGACACGCCGGGCGCGCTCGCGGCGGGCGTGCCGGAGTTCGTGCGACGGATGCTGGAAGAGTGGGCCTCGAGCGACACGCGCGCGCGGATCGCGAACACGCTCGACGAGATCGACAAGCGCGCGTGGGTGCGCCGCGGCGCGTCTTTCTCCCAGATAACACCGGAGCAACGTCACGAGCTGCTACGGGACTTCGATGCGGCGGCCTTCGTGCTCGGTGACGAGTCGTACGCCAGGCTCAAATTCCTGGTGCTCTGCGCCTACTACTACTCGGAGATCGGCGCCACGCAGGAACTGCGCTACGAGATGGTTCCCGGCACCTGGCGCTCCTGTCTGCCTCTCGACGAGATCGGCCGTGCCTCGGCGGTCTGACGGAACGCGGCCATGATTTTCGATGCGATCGTCGTGGGCTCCGGAATCAGTGGCGGCTGGGTCGCCAAGGAGCTGTGCGAGCGTGGCTTGAAAACACTGGTCATCGAACGCGGTCGCCATGTCGAACATCGCGCCGACTACCAGGATCTCGTGCCGCCCTGGGAGCTGCCGCATAGCGGGTTCGTGCCGCAGGACGAGATCGCCGAGCACTACCCGGTCCAGAGCCAGTGCCATGCGTTCAACTCGGTGACGAAACACTGGTGGGTGCGGGACAGCGAGCACCCGTACGTCACGCCGCCCGACCGCCCGTTTTCCTGGATCCGTGGATATCACCTGGGCGGACGTTCGCTGACCTGGGGACGCCAGAGTTATCGTCTGAGCGACGTGGACTTCGATGCGAACCGGCGCGATGGCCACGGCATCGACTGGCCGATTCGTTATGCGGATCTGTCGCCCTGGTATGACCGTGTCGAGCGATTCGCCGGCATCTCGGGCGCGAACGAGGGACTCGATCACCTGCCGGACGGGCAATTCCTGCCGCCGCTCGAGCTCAACTGCATCGAACTCGAATTCAAGCGGCGCATGGAAGCCGCCCGTCCTTCTCGCCGCGTGACGGTGGGACGTTGCGCGAATCTCACCGAGCCGTCCGCCGAACACAGCGCGCTCGGGCGCGGCCCGTGCCAGATGCGAGGCGTGTGCGAACGCGGCTGCGGCTACGGCGCGTATTTCTCCTCACTGTCCGCGACGCTGCCGGCGGCGCGGCGCACCGGCAACCTGACGATCGTCACCGACGCGATCGTGGAACAGCTCGACTACGACCACGCCCGGCGCCGCGTGTCCGGCGTACGCGTCATCGATGCGAACACGAAGCAGGGCCGCTCGTACCAGGCGCGAGTCGTGTTCGTGTGCGCGTCGACCATCGGCACGACACAGATCCTCCTCGCGTCGCAATCCGAATGGTTCCCGAACGGTCTGGCGAACAGCTCCGGCGCGCTCGGCCGCTACCTGATGGACCACGTCGTCGGCATCGGCGCGCGTGGCACGCACCCGGGATTTCTCGATCGTTATTACTACGGCCGGCGGCCCACCGGCTTCTACGTGCCGCGCTACCTCAACACCACCGAGTCCGCCGACGTGGATTTCGTGCGGGGCTTCGGTTTCCAGGGCTACAGCTCGCGGGCGACCTGGCATCGCGGGAGCCGGGAGGCGGGCATCGGTGTGGACCTCAAACATCGCCTGCGCGCGCCCGGCAAATGGGAGATCGCCCTGTTCGGTTATGGCGAGATGCTGCCGCGCGCGGAGAATCGCGTGACCCTCGACGTACGCCGCAAGGACGCGTGGGGCCTGCCGCTGGTCGACATCGAATGCACGCATGGCGACAACGAACACCGACTGGCGCAGCGTGCCACCGCCGATGCTATCCAGATGCTGAAAGAGGCAGGCTTCGGCAACCTCTCCGAGCTCGGGCCCGTGCGTCCGCCCGGCAGCGCGATTCATGAGATGGGCACCGCGCGGATGGGACTCGATCCCGCCACCTCGGTCCTGAACCGGCATAACCAGGCGCATGACGTGCCCAACCTCTACGTCACGGATGGCTCGTGCATGACTTCGATGGGTTCGGTGAGCCCCTCGCTCACTTATATGGCGCTGTCCGCCCGGGCGGCGAACCATGCCGCCGACCGTCTGGCGGCGGGGGATCTCTAGATCAGGGGCGGGGCGTGTGGGCCTGTCGAGGCCGCACGCGGACGCTGAACTCCCGGTAGCCGGGGGTCTTCTGGCGCAGCAACTCCTCGTGTTCGGCCAGCCGGAAGCGTATGCGCGCCGCCCAGGCCGAGGATTCCGCCACGACCACCAGGCGGCCCTGGTCGAGGGAGCAGTTATTTACCTTATTTTCGAGGTCGGGACCCAGCACGTTCATCACTGTGACGTGCCACTCGGACGTCTCCGGCGTCGAAAGGGCACGCTGCGCCAATGCTGGCAAGCGGGCCGACATTAAGTCGCCAATCGTGCGCGGTCTGGCCCCCGGGCGGACCGGTTGCTTGTCTCGCAGGGGTCTTTTGGGCATAGTTTCGCGCGCCTGCTGGCCCTTGGGTTTGCTGGTCAAAAGTCTCGAGGGAGCTATGACAACGAGGTTGCCAGCCGTGTGCAAGTGCTTGATGCGCGAAGAACAGGATCGCGCGCGATGAATATCATCTTCTTTTCGCGCCGCGAAGGCCGAGCCCGCCATTTCAACCTCGCCCACCCCCTGTCCGTAACCGCCTTCGCCGCGGTGCTCGTGGCCATCCTCGCCACTGCCTTCAGTCTCGGCCTCAAGATCGGCGAGAGCAAATCCAGCCCCCGGGGCACCCATTCCTGGTCCGTCACGCTGGCCGAACAGCAGGCGGAAATCAAAGAACTCAAGGCGGAGCTGCAGCGCCGCGTCGATGCGGTCGCCATGCGTATCGGCCAGATGAACGCCCATGTCATCCGTCTCGACGCGCTGGGCAAGCGCCTGACGCAGATGGCGAACATCGACAACCGCGAATTCGATTTCGAGAGCTCCCCGGCGATCGGTGGGCCGGAGGATGCGGGCTCGGCGGTCACCGAACCTGATCTCACTGCCATGCTGAACGGCCTCGAGCAGAAGATTTCTTCGCGTGACGCGCAGATGGGCGCGCTCGAGAACGCGCTGCTGTCGAAGAAGCTCGACGAGCAGATCCGGCCCGACGGGCGGCCGGTGCGCGAAGGACACATCTCCTCTTATTTCGGCGAGCGCCAGGATCCGTTCACGGGTCACCAGGCGTTCCACAAGGGCATCGACTTCGCGAGCTCCAACGGTGCGGACGTAGTCGCGGTGGCGGCCGGCGTCGTCACCTTTGCGGGTGAAAAGGTGGGCTATGGAAACCTCGTCGAGGTCAGCCATGGCAATGGACTCGTGACCCGTTACGGGCACAACCAGGGAATTGCCGTCAACGTGGGCAGCACGGTGGCCCGCGGCGATACGCTGGCCTTCGTCGGTTCCACCGGTCGCTCGACCGGCCCGCACGTGCATTTCGAAGTCCTGAAAAACGGCCGTCAGATCGATCCGCTGACCTTCATCGGCCGCTAGGGGCAGCGGTAGGGGATCACCCCTGCCTTGCAATTTCCGCCTCAACCCCGAAAACCCCTCCCCGGCGTGGCGGTCTATCCGTAGAATACCGGGCCGCATCCGGCCAGGCGCAGCCATAAGTAATTGTCTGCCTTGAAGTTTTTCGCAAGGATTTCTCTGTGCTCAATTTTCTGACGCGACTGTTCGGCAGTCGCAATGACCGCATCGTCAAGGGCTACGAGGCGACGGTGCGCAAGGCAGCCGCCTTCGAGTCGGCGCTTCAGGCCTTGAGTGACGAAGCGCTGACCGCCAAGACCCAGGAATTCCGCAAGCGGCTCGCCGACGGGACGAAGCTCAACGACCTCGCGCCCGAGGCGTTTGCCGTCGTACGCGAAGCGTCGCGGCGCACGCTCAAGATGCGCCACTTCGACGTGCAGCTCATCGGCGGCCTCACGCTCAACGATGGCCGCATCGCCGAGATGCGCACCGGCGAAGGCAAGACGCTGATGTCCACACTCGCGGCGTATCTGAACGCGCTGACGGGTGAAGGCGTGCACGTCGTCACGGTCAACGAATACCTGGCCGCGCGTGACGCCGAGTGGATGGGACCCATCTACCGCTTCCTCGGACTCACCGTCGGTGTCATCAAGAACCAGCAGGAGCCGAGCGAGAAACGCGCGGCTTATGCCTGCGACATCACGTACGGCACCAACAACGAATTCGGTTTCGACTACCTGCGCGACAACCTCGCGTTCAGTCTCGACGACCGCGTGCAGCGCAAGCTCGCCTTCGCCATCGTCGACGAGGTCGACTCGATCCTGATCGACGAAGCGCGCACGCCGCTGATCATCTCCGGCCCCGCCGAGGAAAACGACGAGCTGTACCTCAAGGTGAACAAGCTCGTGCCGCGGCTCAAGAAGCAGATCGGCGAGGAAGACAAGGACGGCAGGGGCCAGAGCGCCGATTTCGTCGCGGGCGACTACACCGTCGACGAGAAGCAGAAACAGACCCACCTCACCGAATCGGGCCACGAGCAAGTCGAGCAACTCATGCTCGAAGCCGGACTGCTGCGCGAGGGCGAGAGTCTCTACGACCCGACGAACATCCGCCTGATGCATCACCTGAACGCCGCGCTGCGCGCTCATGCGATCTACAAGCGCGACGTCGAATACATCGTGCGCAACGGCGAAGTCATCATCGTCGACGAATTCACCGGCCGCACGATGCCGGGCCGGCGCTGGTCGGACGGCCTGCACCAGGCGGTCGAGGCGAAGGAAGGCGTGAAGGTGCGCGCGGAGAACCAGACCGTCGCGTCGATCACGTTCCAGAACTACTTCCGTCTCTACAAGAAGCTCTCCGGCATGACCGGCACGGCGGACACGGAAGCGCCGGAGTTCATGCAGATCTACGGCCTGGAAGTCGTCGTGATCCCGACGCACAAGCCGATGATCCGCAAGGACAACCCCGACTTCGTCTATCTCACGCAGAACGACAAGTTCAAGGCGATCATCGAAGACATCGAGGATTGCGTGAAGCGTGGCCAGCCGGTGCTGGTCGGCACGACCTCGATCGAAACCTCCGAGCTTTTGTCGGGAGTGCTGGAGAAGCAGGGCATCGAGCACGACGTGCTGAACGCCAAGCAGCACGAACGCGAAGCGCTCATCGTCGAAAACGCCGGCATGCCCGCCAAGGTGACGATCGCGACCAACATGGCCGGCCGCGGAACCGACATCAAGCTCGGCGGCAATCTCGAGGCTGAGCTCGAGGCGGCGGCGAAAGCCGCGGGTGAGGCTGGCCTCGACGAAGTCAGCGCCGCACGCCTGCGCGCCGAATGGCAGGAGCGCCACAACAAGGTGCTCGCCTCCGGCGGACTGCACATCATCGGCACCGAACGCCACGAATCGCGCCGCATCGACAACCAGCTGCGCGGTCGCTCCGGCCGCCAGGGCGACCCGGGCTCGAGCCGCTTCTATCTATCGATGGAAGACAACCTCATGCGCATCTTTGGCGATCCGAATCGCACGAAGAAATGGCTCGCCATGGCCGGCATGAAGGAAGGCGAGGTCATCGAGAGCGGCATGCTCACGCGCCAGATCGAGAAGGCGCAGCGCAAGGTCGAGGCGCACAACTTCGACGTGCGCAAGCAGCTGCTCACGTTCGACGACGTCGCCAACGATCAGCGCAAGGTCATCTACCAGCAGCGCACCGAGCTCATGGGCGCCGATAATCTCGCCGACGCGGTGCGCGGCATCCGCGCGGAAGTGGTCGCGGGCCTGCTCGACCAGCACATGCCATCGAACGTGAGCCACGAGGAATGGAACCTCGAAGGACTCGCGCAGGCGATCCAGAAGAACTTCGCGACGCAGATCGACCCGGCGCAGTGGCTCAAGGATCAGCCGGATCTCGAGGAGTCGGAGCTGCGCGGCCGCATCACCGGCGCCATCGACGCGATGTACGACGCGAAGGTCGAGCGCATCGGCCGCGATCAGAACGGCCGGCTGATCATGCGTCACGTCGAGAAGGACATCATGCTGCGCGTGCTCGACCAGCAGTGGCGCGACCACCTGGGCGCGATGGATTACCTGCGCCAGGGCATCCATCTGCGCGGCTACGCGCAGAAGGACTACCGCTTCGAGTACAAGCGCGAGGCGTTCGAATTGTTCGCCGCGATGCTCGAGCGCATCAAGTTCGACACCGTGACCATCCTCGCCTCGCTCGACGTGCAGGTGAAGAGCCCCGAGCAACTCGAGCGCGAGGAAGAAGCGCGCCGCGAGCGGCTCAATCGCGCGCTGCAGTTGCAGCACGCCGAGGCCGCATCACTCGCGCAGCTCGGTAGCGAGGGAGATCCGTCGCAGGCTCCGCCCGGCGCGCGCCAGGCGCCGCCGCCGCAGCTGGAACCCCAACGCCCCGTGCGCGTCGCGCCCAAGGTCGGCCGCAACCAGCCCTGCCCCTGCGGCAGCGGCAAGAAGTTCAAGAACTGCCACGGCGTCCTGGAAGGCGTCGAGTGAGAAATGGGGACATTCTCCGTTTCCTAGCAAATGGGGACAGGCCTGACTAAGCCGACGCTGCGGGTCGTGGCGGCCGCGGTGTTCGACCCGGATCAGCGGGTCCTGTTGGCCGAGCGGCCGGCGGGCAAACACATGGCCGGCTGGTGGGAGTTCCCGGGCGGAAAAGTCGGCGCCCGCGAGACCGACGAGCAGGCGCTGGTGCGGGAATTGCGCGAGGAGCTGGGCGTCGAGTCTCACGTGCACGGCCGGATCATCTCGATGACCCATGAGTATCCCGACCGGATCGTCGATCTCGTGCTGCTGCACGCGTCGATCCTCGACGGCGAGCCTCGCGGCCTCGACGGTCAGAAATTGAAGTGGGTGGATTGTCAGTCCCTCGGCAGTGAACGCCTCCTGCCCGCCGACCTGCCGCTCATCCCCGCCCTGCAGGCGTTATCATCCCGCCTCCACAAGACCCCTGATCCAACAAACATCGAACGGTGAACGCGATGGCCGCTGAACAGCAACTTCCTGAGATCAAGCTCGACTCGACGCAGCTCTATCGCGAAGAGATCTTCACAGACCGCAAGGCGGGAACCCTGCGCCGGCTGACCCCCGTGAAGAGCGACGGCAGCGATGATGCCGCGCGCCCGGTGCTGTACTCCGGCCAGACCCAACTACTCACGCCGGCCGGCGTGCTGCCGCTCGCGTTCGAGCTCGAAGCGGCTTCGCTCGAAGACGCCTGCAACAAGTTCCCCGAGGCGGTGAAGGTCGCCATCGAGCAGGCGATCGAAGAAGCCCGCGAGATGCGCCGCGAAGCGGCGTCGCGCATCGTGGTGCCCGAAGCGGGAGGCGGAATGGGTGGGCCACCGGCGGGTGGGGGGCGCATCAAGCTTTAAGGGGGGAGGGGGACACTCCCCATTTCCTAGCAAAAGGGGCCGGACCTGGGGCAGGTCCGGCCCCTTTTTGCTTGGGAAATGGGGAGCGTCCCGCTGGCTAACGAGGTTGCGGGCTTCCTTGAAGATCGTCCCCGGCTGGCTAACGCGGTTGCGGGCGCAGCTCGCGGTCGAAGAACCGCACGATGTTCGCGTGCGCGTGCCAACCGGTGACGCTCTGGCGGATCACGCCGTGTTTGCCGCCGGGATACGTCATCAGGTCGAATGGCTTCTGCAGATCCTGCAGCGTCTTCATGAGCGCGGTGCTGTGCGCGAACAGCACGTTGTCGTCCGCCATGCCGTGCACCAGCAGCAGCGGGCGGCGCAGATCCCTGGCGTACGTGAGCACGTTGCTCGCCGCGTAGCCCGCGGCGTTGAGCTGGGGAGTAGATAGATAGCGCTCGGTGTAGTGCGTGTCGTACAGCGCCCAGTCGGTCACCGGCGCGCCGGCGACTCCCGCGGCGAACGCGTCCGGCCGCTGCATCAGGCACATGAGCGTCATGTAGCCGCCGTAGCTCCAGCCGAAGATCCCGATGCGCGAGGCGTCGACGAACGGCAGGCTGCGCAAAAACTCGACGCCCCGCACCTGGTCCTCCACCTCGACTCCACCCATGCGCGATCCCAGCGCGGTCTCGAATTTCGTGCCGCGCATGCCGCTGCCGCGGTTGTCGAGCGCGAACACGACGTAGCCGTGTTGCACGAGGTACTGGTGGAACAGGTTTCCCCAGGAATTCATCACGCGCTGCACGCCGGGGCCGCCGTACACGTCGATCAGCACGGGGAGCTTCACGCCGGGAGTCAGACTGCGAGGCTTGAGGATCTTGTACTGCAGCAGCTGCCCATCCGCGGCCTTCAGCGTCCCGAACTCCGCGCTCACGTGCGCATCGAGGTAGGGCGCGTACGGATGGCTCGAGTCGAGCGCGTTCGGCAGCAGTGCCGTGATCGGCGCGCCGTTCGATCGTCGCAACGTCACGCTCATGGGCGTATCGACGTTCGAATACGTGTCGACGAACACGCGCGCGTCGCCCGACATCGTGACGGTGTGCCAGCCGGCGCCGCTGGTCACGCGGTGCGGCGCGGATTTGCCCTCGTCCTTGCCGGCACCGCGCAACGGCGCCCAGTACAACTGCCGCTCGACGGGCGAGGGCAGATTGGCCATGAAGTACACCCTTCCTGCGCGTTCATCGACGGCGCGGATCGCGGCCTCCGATCGATCGCCGACGACCATGTACTCCCCGCCCGTGATCCGTCCCACGAGTTTGCCGTCATTCTCATATAGATAGAGATGCTGGTACCCGTCGCGAGATGACGCCCAGATGAAACGCGGCGACCCCTCGAGGAACGTGAGCTCGTGGTGCAGTGGGACCCAGTGCGGGCTTTGCTCGGTCAGCAGAACGCGACCGCGTCCGCTGCGCGCGTCGAAGCGCAGCAGGTCGAGCGTCTTCTGGTCGCGGCTCTGCCGTTGCACCGCGATGCCGCGGCTGTCCGGGAACCAGTTGACGCGCGGTAGATAGATGTCGCGCTCCGGCCCGAGATCGAGCTGCACGCGGCGCTCGGAGCCCAGCTCCGCGACGAACAGGTCGACGCGCGCGTTCGTCCCGCCGGTCGACGGATATCGCTGGCGCACGACGGTCGCTCCCGTGGCCTGGATCTCGAAGCGCTCGACTTCGGTGACCGCGGATTCGTCGACGCGCGCCAGCGCGATGCGTTGCTCATCCGGCGACCACCAGTAGCCCGTGTCGCGGTCCATCTCTTCCTGCGCGACGAACTCGGCCATGCCGTAGCTCACCGTGCCGCCGCCCTCGGTCGTGATCGCCCGCTCGATGCCGTTCCCAAGATCGATGACGTAGAGATTCTGGTCGCGCACGAAACTCACGTAGCGCGAGCGCGGCGAGAACCGCGCGTCCGTTTCATATCCCGCGGTTTCGGTTAGCCGGCGCACCGCCTCGGCGGGTTTGCGGCCGAGATCGTAGACGTAGAGGTCGCCATTCAGCGGGATCAGCAGCAGCCGGCTGTTGGGCGCGAAGCTGTACTCGATGATGCCCGACAGGGCCGAAGTGCGCTGCCGCTCGCGGCGCGCCTCTTCTTCCTCGGACAATCCGCGATCCGCGCCGGCGAGCACGCGCGAATCGACCAGCTGCCGGTGCTTCGCCGCCGCCACGTCATAGGCCCACAGGTCGAAGCGATCCTTGTCGTCGTCGCGCGCGCGCAGATAGGCGATGAGCTTGCCGTCCGGAGAAATCTTCACGCCGCGCAGCGTCGGGCCCGAAAGATCGGGGGCCGAAAACAGGCGCTCCAGCGGCAGCTGGCCCGAATGTGCGCTCGCGGGCCAGAGCGAAAACACTACGGCGATCCCCGTGAGGACCGCGGCCACGGCCGGACGAAGCGAAAACGCGGCGCCCCGGGACGGAACGCGCGCACCGTTTGATAGACTTTCGCGCAAATTCATCACGGGAGTTTAGGGATGGCCGCAAAGCATCGCCAGCCATGCGTGGTACTCGCGAGCGTGCTCGCGAGTCTGCTGGTCGCGTGCGCGAGCACCCCCGAGCCGATGCCGCCACTCGAACCTGAACCCAACATCCAGTATCCCGCCTCTCCGCGCGGCGACGTCGTCGACACGTATCACGGCGTCAGCATCGCCGATCCCTATCGCGGATTCGAAGACGCGGCCGCGCAGTCGACGCGCGACTGGGTCGCCGCGCAGAACGCGGTCTCGCAACCCTTCCTCGAACGCCTGCCGCAGCGAGCCTGGCTCGGCAACCGTCTCAAGCAACTCTGGACGTACGAGCGCTTCGGTGTGCCGCGCCGCGAAGGTGGCCGCTATTTCTACCTGCGCAACGACGGCAAACAGGACCAGAGCGTGTTGTACGTCGCCGATGCGCTGGAGGCGCCGCCGCGCGTGCTGTTCGATCCGAACGGCAAGCGCGAGGACGCGACCATCGCATTGTCGCAGTGGGAGCCGAGCCCGGACGGCAAGATCGTGGCCTATGCCCTCTCGGATGGCGGCACCGACTGGAACACCTGGCATTTCCGCCGCGTCGACGATGGCGTTGATCTGCCGGTGGTGCTCAAGTTCAGCAAGTTCTGGCCGGTTTCCTGGGCGCGCGACAGCTCGGGCGTCTTCTACAGCCGATATCCCCTCAAGCACGGCGAAAACGCGGAGACCGCGGAGCGCGGCGACGACGCGGGGCGCCCCGATGTGTATTTCCACGCGCTCGGTCAGCCGCAGTCGGCGGACAACCTGGTGTTCAAGGTCACGGATCATCCGACGCGCGTGCCGGCCGTGACGGTCACCGAGGACGGCCACTATCTACTCATCGGACTGTTCGACGGCTACCAGACCAACGGCATGCTGATACAGGACCTCACGAAGCCCGGCGCGAAGCCGCGGCCGCTCTTCATGGAGTGGGACGCGCTCTACACCTTCCTCGGCTCGCAGGGCGATGAACTCTACTTCCAGACCACGAACGCCGCGCCCCGCGGCCGCGTGATCGCGGTCGATGCGCGTAATCCCGCGCCGGCGGCGTGGCGCACGGTGGTCCCGCACGGCGACTTCCCGATCAACAACGCCGCGTACGTCGGCGGCCGCATGGTGATCGAGTACCTGCGCGACGCGCGCAGCGTCGTGCGGCTGTTCGAAGCGAACGGCGCCGCGGCCGGCGAAGTGACACTGCCCGGGTTCGGCACCGCGAAGGATTTCCAGGGCAGCGGCACGAATCCCGAGATGTTCTTCACGTACTCGGACTTCCTCTCGCCCACGCGTGTGATGCGCGTCAACGTCGCGACCAACACCGTCAGCGATTTCCGCAAACCCACCGTGCCGGCGGATTTCGAGCCGTTCGTGACCGAGCAGGTGTTCTATCCGGGCAAGGACGGCACGCGTATCCCGATGTTCATCACGCGGCGCCGCGACGCGCCGCGCGACGGGAATCAGCCGGTGATGTTGTACGGCTATGGCGGCTTCAACGTGACGCTCACGCCGGCGTTCAGTCCCGCGATCCAGGCCTGGCTCGAGCTCGGTGGCATCTACGTCGTCGCGAACCTGCGCGGCGGCGGCGAATACGGCGAGGAATGGCACCAGGCCGGCACGAAGCTGCGCAAGCAGAACGTGTTCGACGATTTCATCGCGGCCGCGGAATACCTGATCGCCGAGAAGTACACGAACTCCCGGCGCCTCGCGATCATTGGCCGCAGCAATGGCGGACTGCTGGTCGGCGCCGCGCTCACGCAGCGGCCGGATCTGTTCGGCGCCGCGTTGCCGGGCGTCGGCGTGCTCGACATGCTGCGTTATCACACCGCGAGCGCGAACGCGCGCCAGTGGTCGAGCGACTACGGGCTCGCCGAGGATGCCGCGGAGTTCAAGGCGCTGCTCGCCTACTCACCCGTGCACAACGTGAAGGCCGCGTGTTATCCGCCGACGCTCGTGACGACCGCGGATCGCGACGACCGCGTCGTGCCGTGGCACAGCTACAAGTTCGCGGCGGAACTGCAGCGGGTCCAGACCTGCGCGAACCCCGTGCTGATCCGCATCGAGACCCGCGCCGGACACGGCGCGGGGAAGCCGGTGTGGATGCAGATCGAGGACTACGCGGATCAGTTCGGGTTCGCGGCGAAGGCGTTGGGGATGCCGTTGCCGCAATGATGTGATCAGTCCTTCTTCTTCCTGAACGCATCGCCCAACAACGTGCCGTCGAAACCCGCGCCGGCGTCGCCGGCGGTCGCGAAGCGGAATAGCGCCGCGGAGTAGACACCCTGCAGCGCCGCCTGGATCAGCGCCAGCAGGATGAATCCGCCCACCAGCACCGCGCCCATCGTGATCGCGAGCAGACCGCTCTGCATCTGGATCAGCCAGAAGACCACGGCGAGGCCGGGGACGATCAGCGCGAAGTAGATCAGTCCGAAAACCAGCCCCATGCCGACGTTGCCGATGATGTTCTCGCCCCAGGTCTTCCTGAGTAGTGAGGCGCTTTCCTTCACCGCGTCGATGGGACCGATGTTGCGCGTCACCAGCAGCGGCACGACCATGAAGGTCGCCAGGGTGAACGCGACACCGAGCAGCCCGGTGATCCATCGTCCGACCATGCCCAGTCGCTCCTCGATCATGCGCAGGATGATGCCTACCGTCGCCGCGATGGCGGCGTAGCCCAGGATCGCGCCCAGCTTCGAGTTCGCGATGCGCAGGCCGTCCTTGACCGTCGGATCGCCGCCTTCGAGCCGGATCATCGCCGCGCCGACCAGCGCGGAGTTGAAGTAGAAGATCACGAAGTTCTGGCTGAGATAGAACAGGAATCCCACCACGACGTGCAGCGCCTGCACCTCGCCGTTCTCCTGGATCCGCACGAATGCGTCCGTCGCCACCAGCGGCACGATGAAACTCACCGCCACGAGGATCGCCGCGATGCTCGACAACAGCGGGAACACCAGCAGTTCCTTGTCCTGCCGCAACACATTCCCGCTCGCCTTGATGAGCTCCCAACTACGCGAGAACCGCTCGAACACGTGAACCTCCGAATTTTTCTTATTTATTCACGGACGGCGCCGCTTCGGCGACGTTTCCTTCGTGGCGCTTGCGCCTGAAAATAGGCGTGAGCCCCTGATCAAGTACAGCAGGTGAGGGTGAAGGGGATGTCTTCCGTCGTCTGCTGCGGCCGTTCCTTCAATCCATTCCACGCCAGCAGACGCAGGCTGCACCGGTAGTGAGACCCCGACGTCTCCGGATACAACCCCGACTCCGCCGGCAGCGCGATGCGTACCAACTGGATGGGCGTGTCCCGTTCGAAAGTGATGTGGTACACACCGCCGCGCGCGATCTCCTGCCGCGCCTTGCCATGCTGGCGCGTGATCCACAGCAGCTCGGCGATGGCGTCGCACAGCGGACGCAGCGCGGCCAGCCACTCGTTGAACGAGCGCGCGCGCTGGTCGGTGGCCTGGTTCAGCCAGAAGAAGAAATCCGGCAGGTCGAACTCGCAGGTGCCGCCGGGAATGGCGCTGCGGTGCTTGATCGCCGACAGGAACTCGGAGTCCTTCAATCCCGCAAGATAGTTAGAACCGCACGCGACGAGGTCCGCGCGCAGTCTCAGCAGGTTCGACATGACGGTGCGCAGCCGCGCGGAGTCGACGCCGGGCTTGCTCTGGAACACGTTGAGCTGCGCGAGGTGACGCTCGAGCTCCTTCTGCACGTCGGCGCGCACGTCGCCGCGTGCCGCGATCGCGAGGATGTCGAGCAGGCTGCCCATCGCGGCGCGGCTGCCCCACTGGCTCTGCATCTCGTTGTGATACAGCGCCTGGCTGTAGAGGAAGTCGAGGCGCAGGAAGGTACGCATGCGCTCGTTGAGCGGCTGCTCGAAAACGAGCGGCGCGGGCTCCGCGACGGGCTGTTGCTGGTGGGCTTCCTCTGCCATCGGGCTATTCTGCGCGACCCTCTAGGGCCGCGTAAACCGTGCGGAGGCGGCGACATAAGCCCGATGCAGCTTTTCGACCTGGTCACGCAGGTGCGCGAGATCGCCATCGTTGCGGATCACGTCGTCGGCGACGGCGAGCCGCGCCTCGCGCGAGACCTGCGCGGCCAGCATCGCCTCGGCCTGCGCGCGCGTCATTCCGTCCCGCGCCTGCAGCCGCGCGAGTTGCACGGACGGCTCGCAGTCGACGACCAGAATGCGATCGAAACGGTCCTTGCCGCCGGTCTCCACGAGCAGCGGGATCGCGACGATGGAATAGGGCCCGGGCGCGGAATCGCTGCGTTCATCCGTCAGGCGGCGGATTTCCGGGTGCGTGAGCTGTTCGAGCCAAAGGCGCTCGGCCGGATCCGCGAACACGCGCTGGCGCAGCGCCCGGCGGTCCAGGCTGCCGTCCGGCGCCAGCACCTCTTGGCCGAAATGCGCGGCGATCTTCGGCAACAGCGCCGAACCGGGCGCGACGACCTCGCGGGCCAGCACGTCGGTGTCGACGATGGTGATGCCGAGCGCGCTGAACAGATTCGCGACCGTGCTCTTGCCGGAGGCGATGCCCCCGGTGAGTCCGACTCGAAATCCGCGCGCCATGGCTCAGGTTCTTGCGAACAGGCCGAAGTAGCGCTCGACGACCTCGTGGCCGATGACGAGCGCGAGCCAGCCGGCGATGGCGAGGAAGGGTCCGAAGGCGATCTGCGTGTCCTTGCCGCGGCGCTGGCGGATCATCACGAATATCCCGATGACGGCGCCCACGCCCGAGGCGAGCACGATGATGGGCAGGAGCATCTTCCAGCCCAGCCAGGCACCCAGCGCGGCGAACAGTTTGAAATCGCCGTAACCCATGCCTTCCTTGCCCGTCAGCAACTTGAACAGCCAGTAGAGGCTCCACAGGCTCAGGTACCCGGCCGCGGCGCCGATGATGCTTTCGCGCGGGCCGACTGCTTCCGCGCCCGGCGCCCACACCGGGTGCCACAGGCTCACGAGCAGCCCCAGCCACAGCAGCGGATAGGTGAGCTGGTCCGGCAGGTACTGCGTGTCGAAGTCGATCATCGTCAATGCGATGAGGAACCAGGTGAAGAGGAGCGCGGCGAAGCCGGCCACTCCGAAACCGAAACGCCACGCGATGTATCCGGACAGGATGCCGGTCGCGAGCTCGACCAGCGGGTAACGCTTCGAGATCGGCGCCTTGCAGTTCGCGCACTGACCGCGCAGGACGAGCCAGCTCACCACGGGGATGTTCTGCAGCGCCGTGATCGGCGCCTGGCACTTCGGGCAGGCCGAGCGCGGAACGACGAGGTTGTACTTGCCGGCCGCGGCGGAAGACGCCGCGTCGGCATTGCCGCTGAGCTCGGCGCATTCGGCCCGCAGCGCGTTGTCCATCATGATGGGCACGCGGTGGATGACCACGTTGAGGAAGCTGCCGATGAGGAGTCCGAGCGCGATGCAGACGCCGATGTACAGCGCCGGATTGCCGGACAGGGTATCGATCAGTTCCATCGTGCGTGCGCTTCCCTCAAAAAGAAACGCCGCGGTGTGAACGCGGCGTTCCGATGATTTCCAAGGACAACGTGGCTTAAACCACGGCGCCCAGTTTGAAGATCGGCAGGTACATCGCGATGACCAGGCCGCCGACGAGAACGCCGAGGATGGCCATGATCAGCGGCTCGAGCAGCGAGGACATGCTGTCCACCGCGTTGTCGACTTCCGCTTCGTAGAACGTCGCGACCTTGCCGGACATGGTGTCGAGCGCGCCGGCTTCTTCACCGACCGCGATCATCTGGATGACCATGTTCGGGAACAGGCCCGTGTTTTCCATCGCGCGCTGCAGGCGCTGGCCGGTGGCGACCTCGTCGCGCATCTTGAGCACCGCATTCTCGAACACGATGTTGCCGGTGGCGCCGGCGACGGATTCGAGAGCTTCGACCAGCGGCACGCCGGCGGCGAACATCGTCGAGAGCGTGCGCGCGAAACGCGCCACGGCGGATTTGAACAGGATCGGGCCGATGATGGGCAGCTTGAGCATCGCGCGGTCCATCCACTCGCGCATGGCCTTGGAGCGCTTGTGGAAATACAGGAACGCGTAGACGGCGCCGCCGATGGCGCCGAAGAAGATGTACCAGTTGTCCTGCAGCCAGCGCGACATGTCGATCACGAACTGGGTGAAGGCCGGCAGGTCCGCTCCGAAGCCCTTGAACAGCGATTCGAACTGCGGGATCACGAACAGCAGCAGGATGACCGTGACGATGACCGCCACGACCATGACCGCGGCGGGATAGAAGAGTGCCTTCTTGACCTTCTTCTTGAGCGCCTCGGTCTTTTCCTTGTAGGTCGCGATCTTGTCGAGCAGGGTCTCCAGCGCACCGGCCTGCTCGCCCGCCTCGACCAGGTTCACGTACAGATCGTCGAAATACAGGGGATGCTTGCCCAAGGCCTCGTGCAGCGAGGTACCGCCTTCGACGTCGGCCTTGATGTCGAGAATGAGCTTCTGCATCGACGGCTTTTCGTTGCCGTTGCCGACTATCTCGAAGGCCTGCACGAGCGGAATGCCCGCCGCGAGCATGGTTGCAAGCTGACGGCTGAAGACCGCGATGTCTTCCGGCTTGACCTTGCCGCCGGACTTGAATGCCTGCGCCTGCTTCTTGATGCGGTTGACCGCGATACCCTGGCGGCGCAGGTCCGCGCGCAGCGTCGTCTCGTCGGGCGCCAACGACTTGCCCGAGACGCGATTGCCCTTCTTGTCCATGCCGGACCATGAGAAGGGAATGTCGCGTTTGACCGCCTTGCCGCCGGTGGTTGCTACTGCGGTTGCCATGCTTGCTTATCCTTTGACGACGATCATTCGATCGTGACGCTGTTGACTTCTTCGAGGCTGGTCAATCCCTGCCTGACCTTCTCGAGCCCTGCCCGACGGAGATCCCATACGCCTTCCTTGGCAGCCTGATCGGCGATATCGATGGCATTGCCGCCTTCCATGATGATGCGGCCGATGGCCTCGGTGACGGGCATCACCTGGTAGATGCCGCAGCGGCCCTTGTAGCCGTCGCTGCAATTCGAGCAGCCTTTGGCGCCATAGATCTTGATGCCCGCTTTGACGTCCGCTTCCTGGAAGCCTTCCTTGAGCAACGCTTCGGCCGGGACATCGACGATCGCCTTGCACTGGGAGCAGAGGCGTCGCGCGAGGCGCTGCGCGATGATCAGACTCACGGAGGTCGCGATCGCGTAAGGCTTGACGCCCATGTCGACCAGACGCGTCATCGTCTGCGGCGCGTCGTTGGTATGCAGCGTTGACAGCACCAAGTGTCCGGTTTGCGCGGCCTTGATGGCGATCTCCGCCGTTTCGAGGTCGCGGATTTCGCCGACCATCACCACGTCCGGATCCTGGCGCAGGAACGCGCGCAGCGCCGCGGCGAACGTGAGGCCGACCTTCGGATTCACGTTGACCTGGTTGACGCCGGGCAGGTTGATTTCCGCCGGGTCTTCCGCGGTGGAGATGTTGGTGTCTTCGCGGTTGAGAATGTTGAGGCCCGTGTACAGCGACACGGTCTTGCCGGAGCCCGTGGGTCCGGTCACCAGGATCATGCCCTGCGGCTTCGCGAGGTTCTTGAGATAGATCTCGCGCTGGAATGGCTCGTAACCGAGCGAATCGATGCCGAGCATGGCCGAGGACGGATCGAGAATACGGCAGACTATCTTCTCGCCGAACAGCGTCGGGCAGGTGCTCACGCGGAAGTCGATCGCGCGAGTCTTCGACAGCTTCATCTTGATGCGGCCGTCCTGCGGGACGCGGCGCTCGGCGATGTCGAGGCGCGACATGACCTTGAGGCGCGCCGAGAGCTTCATGGCCAGCTGCACCGGCGGCTGCGCGACTTCCTTCAGGATGCCGTCGATGCGCAGGCGGATGCGATACATCTTTTCGTAGGGTTCGAAATGGATGTCCGATGCGCCGCGGCGGATGGCGTCGAGCAGTAGTTTGTTGACGAAACGCACGATCGGCGCGTCTTCGACGTCATCGCGGGAGACGCCCGCGCCTTCGGCGTCGTCGTCACCACCGGAGACGTCGAGATTTTCGAGGTCGAAACCGCTTTCGTCGTCGGCGAGATTCGGCATCGCCGTATCGGCCTGCTCGACGGCCTTGTCGATGGCCTTCTGCAGCTTGTCGTCTTCGACGACGATGGCCTCGATGCCGAGACCGGTCTGGAACTTGATCTCGTCGATGGCGTGCAGGTTGGTGGGATCCGCGACGCCAAGGAACAGGCGCTTGCCGCGCCGATACAGCGGCAGGCAGCGATGCTTCTGGACCAGCTTGTCCTGCACCAGCTTGACGATGTCGAGGTCGACCTGATGCGAATCGAGATCGTAAAGCGGTACGCCGAACTCGGTGGATGCCGCGATCGCGATGTCGCGTGCCTTGGCAGCTCCCGCGGAAATGAGCTGGGTTACGAAGCTGGACTTGCGGTCCTTCGCCGCCTGCAGCGCGGTGAGCATCGCCGACTCTTCGACGACGCCGTCCTGCACCAGGCGCTGCGGCAGGCCGCCGAGCCCTGAACGGTTGCTTCCGAGCGCTAAAGATGCGTTGTCGTTCATGTGGTTACGTGTGAGCGACCCAACCCGCTGCGGCCTAGTCTACCCATGAGCCGCAGGCAGGCAATTGTTAAATCTGGTCCCAATGGTCGCATACGGGTTGATGGCTTCGCGTGACCGGGCTCCCAAAAGACGAAGCCCCTCGCAAGAGGGGCTTCGAATCAAGCGTTCGCTTGTCCTGTCGCGTTTAGGCGCGGCAGTTCGACGGGAGGTACTTGCCCTTGTCGTTGGTACCGAAGGTGGTGGCGCTGGCAGCAGCGGCACCACTGGTCGGGTCGCTAGCGCTCGTCGGGGTGGCCGCATCGCCGCACACCCAGATGACGTCGTCGTTCTGGCTCACCGAGGGACGCAGCGACAGAATTTCGCCGGCCAGCCTGTCAGCATTCGCGTCGATGCCGTAGGTGATGTTGATCGTGCCCGTATCGACCACGATGCCTTCGACATACTTGCCCTGCGGCTCGTTGGAGATGCCCAGCGCGTCGAGGTCCGCCGGCCACACGCCGCGGTCCGCGAAGCTCTCGGCCACGGCAGCCTTGATGGAGCTGGCGAGGTTCAGACCTTCCGTCACCTGCGAGCGGATGGTGTAGTCCTGATAAGCCGGGATCGCGATCGCGGCCAGAATGCCGATGATGGCGACCACGATCATCAGTTCGATGAGCGTAAAGCCCTTTTGGATAGCCTTCATGAAGTTAACTCCTGAGAAGAAAAACGAATCAGAAACCTGTTGGCGCACATGGCGCCCTGTGACGCCAGTTGGCTAGGTAAGGAGCAAGCTGTGTGCCAGTGGCGACGCTAGCAAAGCAACTGGCTGATTTGCAGGCAGATATTTGTCGGGGTTGCGGCGATTTGACGTAGTTCTGTCGCCTGATTCGCACGTCGCCGACCACGCCGCGTCACAAAGTGACGTGGCGCGTCACTTTGTGTCACTCGATTCCGAGCTTCTTGATCCGATAGCGAAGCGCCCGGAACGTCATGCCGAGCGCTTTGGCCGCCGCCGTCTTGTTGTAACGCGCGGCTTCGAGCGCCTTGATGATCGCGGCGCGCTCCACGTCTTCGAGCTGATCGCCGAGCGCGGGCATCGTCGTCGCGGGAGGCTGGCCGCGCAGCTGCGAGATTCGTTCTGGGGACAGCGGCGGTGCATTGTCGGCGCGTGGCACCGCACGCAATTGAAGGTCCGCGACATCGATGCGACCGTGATTGCACAGCGCCAACGCGCGCTCGAGCACGTTCTCGAGCTCTCGCACGTTGCCCGGGAACGGAAAATCCTGCAGCACGGATAGGGCCTCGGGCGTGATCGTCGGCGCTTCGATCCCGAGGCGACGCGACAGGCGACGCACGATGCCCGCGGCGAGGTCTGGAATGTCCTCGGCGCGCTCGCGCAGCGGCGGCACGCGCAGCTCGATGACGTTGATGCGATAAAACAGGTCTTCGCGGAATTTCGACTGCGCGACGAGTTCGCCGAGATTCTTGTGCGTGGCGGAGAGGATGCGCACGTCGATCGGCGCCTCGCGTTGTTCGCCGATGGGACGGACGGTCTTCTCCTGGATCACGCGCAGCAGTTTCACCTGCATGTGCAACGGCAGGTCCGCGACCTCGTCGAGGAACAGCGTGCCGCCCTCGGCCGAAGGAATCAGGCCGACCTTGTCCGTCACCGCGCCGGTGAAACTTCCGCGCTTGTGCCCGAAGAGCTCGCTTTCCATCAGCTCGGAGGGAATCGCGCCGCAGTTCACCGGCACGAAGGGTCCCTCGGCGCGTGGACCCGAGCCGTGGATCATCCGCGCGACCAGTTCCTTGCCCGTGCCCGATTCGCCCGAGATGTGCACCGGCGCCTGGCTGCGCGCCACGCGCAGGATCATCTCGCGCAGCCGGTCCATCGCCGGCCCGCTGCCGATGAGCTGCGTGCCCGTGCGCGTCGAGGCGCCGGCATCGGGGGCGTGCGAGAGCTTGAGCGCCGTGGAGACGATGCGTCTGAGCACACCCAGATCCAGCGGCTTCGACACGAAATCGAACGCGCCGAGCTTGAGTGCCCGGACCGCGGATTCGACGTTGCCATGCGCGGTGATCACGGCGCAGGGAACGCCCGGGCAATGGTTCGTCATCCATTCGAGCAGGTCGAGCCCGTCGCCGTCCGGCAGCCGCATGTCGGTCAGGCACAGGTCGAAGCGCTGGGACCTCAGCAGCTTTTTTGCGCCGGCGACGTCGCCGGCCGATTGGGTCGCGAGGTCCATGCGACGCAAGGTGAGCGTGACGAGCTCGACCAGATCCGGTTCATCATCCACGACGAGTACGAGCGGTGGGGCCATGACGATCGCTGCTCAAGCCACCCAGCGTTCGGGATCGCGGAACACGATGCGGAACAGGCTGCCGCCGCTGGTGCGCGGTTCGTACAGCAGCGTCGCGCCATTGGTCTGCGCCAGCTCACGCGCCAGGAACAGGCCCAGCCCCGTGCCGCGTTCGTTGCCGGTGAAGAAGGGTTCGAAGATGAGCTCGCGGTGTTGCGCCGCGATGCCGGGACCGCGATCCGCGACTTCGAGGAAGGGCCGGGCGGTCGAGGCCAGCCGGCCGACTCGCAGCTCGATGCTGTCTCCACCTTCCTTGCTCATGCCGTATTTGATCGCGTTCTCGCAGAGGTTCCAGACGATCTGGCGCAGTTGCGAGGGGTCGACCTGGATTTCCACGTCTCCGAGCAGGGAAGAGATCGCGAGCCGGTCGGGCTCGACCTGCATGGTGGCGCAGAACTCGTCGCGGAATCCGGCCAGCCAGGTGCCGAGGATGATCCGTTCGGGGCGCGAATTCTCGCGCCGCGCCATCGACATGACGTTCTCGATGATCTGCCGCACGCGATCGCCGTTGGTGCGCACGATCTCCGTGAGGCGCTTGTCCTCGGCCGACAGCGATGTCGATTCGCCGAGCAGTTGCGCGGCATGGCTCATGGCGCCCACCGGATTGCGGATCTCGTGCGCGATGCTGGCGGAGAGGCGGCCCAGGCCGGCGAGCTTCGATTGCTGGATCTTCGCCGCCAGCAACTCCGTATCCTCGAGGAACACGATGACCGGCGCCGGTTCGCTGCCGCCGAGCGATGCGAAATGAGGCTGGATCACGTGGCCGCCATCGTCGGAGATGAAGGTCTGGGCGGGCGCGCCGGGGGACAGGGTGCGCTTGCGCCAGGTCTCGAGTAGATAGAGAAGCTGGGGGGACGCCTCGCCCAGCAGCGCGCCCGGATACGCGCGGCTGTCTCCGAGCAGCTGCGCGGCGGATTCGTTGATGAGCCGGATCCGGTTCTCGTGATCGACGACCACGATGCTCTCGCGCAGGTGTTGCACGATGTATTGGGATAGCTGCGCGAGATTGGCGAGGTCCACCTGCTGCCGGCGCACGGTTGCCTCGGTATCGCGCAGGCGTGTGGCCAGGGGCCAGGCGAGCAGCGCGACCAGGAAGACGATGCCGCCGATGATGCCCGTGGAGGGATAAGCCTCGGGCGAGGCCGTGTCGAAGTAATGTCCCGAAATCTGTTGCGCGAAGAGTGCGACCGTAGCGACAGCCGCGAGCAGGAAAGCGTCACGGCTGTCCGCCAGAAGCGCCATGGCGCCCACGGGCACCACGAACAGGATGCCAAGACCACTCGCGACGCCGCCGCTGGACAAAAGGATGAGGCTGATCGCAACCGCATCGACCATCGCATGGACGAATGTCGTTGCACGCAGATTGGGCAGCAGGCGCCGGCCGCCGGCGATGATCGCGATGCCGGCCGCGAAGTACACCACGCAGCCCCAGAGGAAAAGCTTTGGAAATGCCGATCCGATCGGCGTCGACGAGCCGAGATACCAGTAAACCAGGTACAGCGCCGGCGGAATCAGCAGTCGATACAGGTTGACCAGCCCTATGACGCGCCAGGCGAGATCGGTCGGGGCGTAGGGCGCGGTGGCGACGAGCGACATCGGGCGTGACTGTAGCAGCAGCGCGGCCGAATGCGCACGTAAAGCCGCGGAACTGGCAGAATACCGCCCCTCTTTTCAGGCAGCGAACGCACGATCACCAGGGGTCTGATGAATCTCCACGAATACCAGTCGAAAGAAGTCTTCCGCGAGTTCGGAATTCCGGTTCCTCAGGGCAAGCCAGCCAAAAGCGCCGAGGAGGCGGTGGCCGCCGCCCAGTCGTTAGGCGGCAGCCTCTGGGTGGTCAAGGCCCAGGTGCACGCGGGTGGTCGCGGCAAGGCCGGCGGCGTGAAGCTCGCGCGCGACCTCGATACGGTGCGCAGCGCGACGGCCGACATGCTCGGCCAGCGCCTCGTCACCAAGCAGACCGGTCCGGAAGGCCTGCCCATCGAGACGGTGTACGTGGAGTCGGGTTCGGACATCGAGCGCGAGATCTATCTTTCGCTGACGCTCAACCGCGAGCGCGGACGCGTGGCGGTCATCGCCTCGTCCGCGGGCGGCATGGACATCGAGGAAGTCGCCGAGCACGAGCCGGAGAAGATCCTGCGCGTGGACATCGATCCCGCGGCCGGTCTGCAGGGTTATCAGTGCCGCAAGCTCGCCTTCGGTCTGGGCTTCAAGGGCCCGCAGGTCGGGCAGTTCCAGAAGATCCTGATGGCGCTGTACCGCATCTATCTCGAGCGCGATGCGGCGCTGCTCGAAGTCAATCCGCTGATCGTCACGAAGTCCGGCGACCTCGTCGCGCTCGACGCGAAGATCAACATCGATGCGAACGCCATGTTCCGCCAGAAGAAGCTCGGCGAGATGCGCGATCCTTCGCAGGAAGATCCGATCGAGCGCGCCGCGTCCGAGCACGATCTCAACTACGTCTCGCTCGACGGCGACATCGCCTGCATGGTGAACGGCGCTGGGCTTGCGATGGCGACGATGGACCTGATCAAGCTGCACGGCGGCAATCCCGCGAACTTCCTCGACGTCGGCGGCGGCGCCACGGCCGAGCGTGTGACCGAGGCGTTCAAGCTGATCCTTTCCAACCGGAAGGTCCGCGCCATCCTCGTGAACATCTTCGGCGGCATCGTGCGCTGCGACCTGATCGCCGAGGGCGTGATGATCGCCGTGAAGCAGGTGGGCGTCGCGGTGCCGGTCGTGGTGCGCCTCGAGGGCACCAACGCCGACCAGGCGCGCGAGATGCTGACGCACAGCGCGCTCGCGATCACGCCCGCCACCGATCTCACCGATGCGGCGAAGAAGGCCGTCGCACTCGCCGCCAACGGACGTTAATTAAATGAGCATTCTCGTAAACAAGAACACGCGCGTGATCTGCCAGGGCTTCACCGGCCAGCAGGGCACGTTCCACAGCGAACAGAGCATCAAGTACGGCACGAAGATGGTCGGCGGCGTCACGCCCGGCCGCGGCGGTGAGAAACATCTCAACCTGCCGGTGTTCGACACCGTCGCCGATGCGGTGAAAGACACCGGCGCCACCGCGAGCGTCATCTACGTGCCCGCGCCGTTCGCGGCGGACGCGATCCTCGAGGCGGCGGATGCCGGCATCGAGCTCGTGGTCTGCATTACCGAAGGCATCCCGATCAACGACATGGTGCGCGTGAAGGCCTCGCTCGCGGGCTCCGGCACGCGACTCATCGGGCCCAACTGCCCGGGCATCATCACGCCGGGGGAATGCAAGATCGGCATCATGCCGGGCTTCATTCACAAGAAGGGCCGCGTCGGCATCGTGTCGCGCTCGGGCACGCTGACGTATGAGGCCGTGTTCCAGACGACCAACAAGGGGCTCGGCCAGAGCACCTGCGTCGGCATCGGCGGCGATCCGGTGCGGGGCATGAACTTCATCGACGTGCTGGAGCTGTTCGAACGGGATCCGCAGACCGAAGGCATCATCATGGTCGGCGAGATCGGCGGCACGGACGAAGAAGCCGCGGCGGAATTCATCCGCAAGTACGTCACCAAGCCGGTGGTCGCGTACATCGCCGGCGTCACGGCGCCTCCGGGCAAGCGCATGGGCCATGCCGGCGCGGTGATCGCGGGCGGCAAGGGCACGGCGGCGGACAAGTACCGCGCGCTCGAGAAGGCGGGGGCGCGCACCGTGCGCTCGCCCGCGGATCTCGGCTCGGCGATGGCCGATATGCTCGCCAAGCGGCGTGCGAAGCCGGTCAAAAAGCCGGCCGGCCCGACCGTGTTGATCATCGAGCAGCGTTCCGCGAAGAAGGGCGCGAAGAGCAAGGCTGCCGCGAAGAAGAAAGCGGCGCCTGCGAAGAAGGCCTCGAAAAAGTTTGTGAAGAAGTCCGCGAAAAAGCCCGCGAAGAAGAAGCCGGTGAAGGCGCGGCGCGCGAAGTAATCCGGCGCGACGCATCACGCAGGTGAACGCGACCCACAACCGGCTGCGGATCGCCCTCGGGCAGTTGAACATGCTCGTGGGCGATGTCGCGGGCAACGCGCAGAAGATCGTCGCGGCGGCCGAGCGCGCCTGCGGCGAACTCGACGCGGACCTGCTCGTGTTGCCCGAGCTCACGCTGTCGGGCTATCCACCCGAGGACCTGCTGCTTCACCGCGGCTTCCGCGTGGCGATCGAGGCCGGGCTCAAGACCGTGAGTGGCGCGCGCGCGAGCTGCGGCGTCGTGCTCGGCTTTCCGGAATACGCGGGCGACCAGATCTTCAATTCCGCGGCGCTGTTCGAGAAGGGTTCGCTACGCGCCACGCACCGCAAGAACTGCCTGCCCAACTACAAGGTCTTCGACGAGAAGCGTTACTTCAAGACCGGCGCACAGCCCACCGTCGTGGACTTCCGCGGCATTCGCATCGGCCTGCTGGTCTGCGAAGACATCTGGGAGCCGGAGCCCGCGCAGCTTGCGCGTTCGGCTGGCGCCGAGATGTTCATCGTGCTCAACGCCTCGCCGTTCGAGCTGCACAAGCAGCGCAATCGCGAGGACATCGTGCGCCGCTGCGTGCGGGACCTTGGTCTGCCGGTCGTCTACGTCAACATGCTCGGCGGCCAGGATGAGCTGGTGTTCGACGGCAACTCGTTCGTGATGGACGGCAAGGGCGTCGTCGTCATGCGCGCGCCGCCGTTCGAGGAAGGGCTGTACACCATCGAGTTCGAGCGCGTGGACGGCGTCGTGCGGCCCGTGCCGGCCGCGATCTCGCCCGAACTCGCCGACGCGGAGAGTGTGTACCGCGCGCTGGTGCTCGGCGTGCGCGACTACGTCGGCAAACACGGATTCCCGGGCGTCGTGATGGGCCTGTCGGGCGGCATCGATTCCGCGCTCACGCTCGCGATCGCGGTCGACGCGTTGGGCAGGGACCGCGTGCACGCGGTCATGATGCCGTCACCCTACACCTCGCAGATGAGCCTCGACGACGCGCGTGAGCAGGCCGAACGGCTCGGCGTGAAGTACAGCGTACTGCCGATCGGCGAGATGATGAAGGCCGCCGAGACGACGCTGCGCGACGAGTTCGCCGGCCGCAAACCCGACACGACCGAAGAGAACATCCAGTCGCGTTGCCGCATGGTGCTGCTCATGGGCATCTCCAACAAGACCGGCAAGATGCTGCTGACCACCGGCAACAAGAGCGAAATGGCGGTGGGCTACGCCACGTTGTACGGCGACATGGCCGGCGGCTTCGCGCCGATCAAGGACTGCAGCAAACTACTCGTGTATCGGCTCGCCGAATACCGCAACTCAGTGGCCGACGGCGCCATCGTCAAGGGAGAAGGGCCCGTCATCCCTCGGCGCGTGATCGAGCGTCCGCCCTCCGCCGAGCTGCGCCCCGACCAGAAAGACAGCGACTCCCTGCCGCCGTACGAAATCCTCGATCCCATTCTCGAAGCGTTCATCGAGGACGACCTGTCCGTCGACGAGATCTGCGCGCGCGGATTCGATCGGCCAACGGTCGTGCGCGTGCTGGATCTCGTGAAGCGCAACGAATACAAGCGGCGCCAGGCGCCGCCGGGTGTTCGGGTGAGCCGCCGCGCATTCGGGCGTGATTGGCGGTATCCGATTACTTCGGGGTATCGAAGGTAGCTAACGCGCGGTGAACGGCGGGGCCATCACCCACGCGATGGGTTTCGCTCCCGCGGCGCACTCCAGTTGTTGATTGCGCCAGATTTTCAGTCCGCCGGCCGTGGGGGCGAGTTATCTGTCTGTGCCATTCCCCGAAGGCGCCTAGCGCAGTCTGAGGGAGCCTCTTGCCGGCTCCGTGCCTTGCGCGAACGCAGGATGCGCCGCGTACGCTCAGCCCCATCGCGTGTGCGCTGGCCATGCCGTTCACCGCGCCCTAGCGCCGATGATCCCCGCGCGAAGCGAACTCCGCTGCGCGGAGTTTTGGAGAAGAGCGTTTCATTCTGGGTCTTCGTGCGAGTCGGGCTCCGCTTCGCGGAGTTCGGGAGAAGAGCGCTTCTCTTGCGTCTTCGTGCGATCCAGCTCCGCTTGCGCGGAGTCCGAACGAAGAGATCCTTTCTCAAAAGGCCTTCAGCGACTGGACGACCCTCGACGAACAGGAAGAGGGTGGTACTTGGGCGGCCGAGTGGCGTGCATGTGATGAGCACGAGCGGACGCGGCGCATCCGGCGTTCGCGCAAGGCACAGAGCCGGCAAACGACTCCCCCAGACTGCGCTAGGCGCCTTCGGGAAATGGCAGAGACAGATAACCCGCCCCCACGGCCGGCGGACTAAAAATCTGGCGCAATCAACAACTGGAGTGCGCCGCGGGAGCGACGCTCATCACATGCGCGACGCTCGGCCGCTCCTAATCCCGACATCTTATTCAGCCAAGAGAATCGAACAACTCAAGTAGCAAGCCACAACTTGTACCACTTGCGCTTCGGCGCAGCCTCTCTCCGCTCTCCCGCCTCGCCTTCGTAGTTGTTCCGATACATCGCGCGCGTCTGCGCGGCGAGTTCGTTCAGCTCCATCTTCTCGTAGGCGTAGATCATGATCTCGAGCGCATCGCGCACGGCGGGCGCGCCGTCGAATTCTTCGATCGCCACTTTCGCGCGCTGCGCGGCGGCGACGTAGGCGCCGCGGTCGATGTAGTACCGCGCCACCGCGATCTCGTAGTCGGCCAGGCGATTGCGCAGGTAGACCATGCGGCGGCGCGCGTCATGCGCGTAGTCGCTGTTCGGGAACTGCTGCACGACGGTGAGGAACGATGCGAACGAGCGGCGCGCCTGGGTCGGCGGACGCTGGTTCATGTCCACGCGGAACCAGCGCTCCATGAAGTTCGGCATGCGCTCGAAGTCGGTCAGGCCCTTGAGGTACCAGGCGTAGTCGATGCGCGGATGCGTCGGGTTCTCGCGAATGAACGTGTCCGCCGCGTCGATCGCGGATTCGGATTCGCCCGCGCGGTAGTACGCGTAGATCACGTCGAGGCGTGACTGGCGCGATTCGGCCGCGAACGGATAACGCGCCATGAGCGCTTCGTAGATGCGGATGGCCTGCGGAAAGTCGCCGCCACGCAGCGAGCGGTGCGCGCGCTCGTACACGACCGCCGGATCCGTCATCGGGCCTTCGGCGCCGTCGCGGGTCTTGCAGCCGGTGAGGGTCAGTCCGGAGGTTATGAATAGAATTGCCAGGAGCCCGGCGGAACGCATGGATCGCATGTATGGATTGCCGTTTCTCGATGTGCCGGTGTTATGTGTTTGAAATCGCGGCCGGACGCGGGAGTATAGCGGCCCGAAAAGCTCTCGGACCACACCGTTGACCCCCAAGTTCCAGACCCATCGCCTCGAACTGCCCGCCGAACTCGCAGGGCGGCGCCTCGACGCGGCCCTGGCCCAGTTGCTGCCGCAATACTCGCGTACCCGCCTGCAGGGCTGGATCGAGGAGGGCGCGGTCCGGGTGAATGGCCTTACGGTTCGGCCTCGCGACCCCGTGGTCGGGGGCGAGATGGCGGAGGTCGAGGCACGTATTGTCGAAGAAACGGGGGTCAAGGCTGAGAAGCTCCCCATCGACATCGTCCACGAAGACGCCACGGTTCTGGTGGTCAACAAGCCTCCGGGCCTGGTGGTTCACCCCGGCGCGGGCAATCGCGCGAGCACCTTGCAGAACGCATTGCTCGCGCACGATCCGAAGCTCGCACGCGTGCCGCGCGCCGGGCTGGTTCATCGCATCGACAAGGACACGAGCGGGTTGTTAGTCATCGCGCGCACGCTGGCGGCGCATACCGCGCTGGTCGCGGAGCTCGCGGCGCACGAGATCCAGCGCGAGTATCTTGCGTTGTGCGTCGGGTTGATGACCGGCGGTGGAACAGTCGATGAGCCCATCGGGCGTCATCGCACGCAGCGCACGAAGATGGCCGTGCGCAGCGATGGACGACACGCCGTGACTCACTACCGCATCGAGAAGCGGTTCCGGGCGCACACGCTGGCACGCGTCCACCTGGAGACCGGCCGCACGCATCAGATTCGCGTGCATCTCGCGCACGTGGGATATCCCATCGTCGGCGATCCGGTATACGGCGGCCGGAAGCGGTTGCCCGCCGGTGCGAGCGCCGCGCTCATCGCGGCGCTGGACAAGTTCAAGCGACAGGCGCTGCATGCGGAGCGGCTCGAGCTCACGCATCCGAAGTCCGGGAAGCGCGTGGAATACACGGCGCCGATTCCTGACGATCTCGCGGAGTTGTTGGGCGCACTCGGCCAGGATGCGCGCGAGGGCGGGCGATGAGCGATGCTTCGTTGCTCGAGTTCGAGTGGGGCGCGCCTCCGGGCGTGCGCGCGGCTTTCACTACACGACTGGGCGGGGTGAGCGTCGCTCCGTGGGACTCATTCAATGTCGCCACGCACGTGGGCGACGCGCCCGAATCCGTCGCGGCCAATCGCGCACTGCTGCGCGAGAAGCTGCGATTGCCAACGGAACCCGCGTGGCTCAATCAAGTGCACGGCGTCGACGTGGTCGATCTCGATATCGCACGAGCCTCCGAGACGCCGGTTACCGCGGACGCGTCGTTCACGCGCTCCGCCAATCGCGTGTGCGTGATCATGGTCGCGGATTGCCTGCCGGTCCTGTTCGCGAGCCGCGATGGTCAAACTATCGGCGCAGCCCATGCGGGTTGGCGCGGACTCGCGAACGGCGTGATCGAGAACACGGTGCGCGCGATGGGTGTCGCGCCGGGCGAGCTGTGCGCGTGGCTGGGGCCCGCGATCTCGCGTGAGCATTTCGAGGTGGGTGAAGAAGTGCGCGAGGCATTTGAGAGGACGGATCCGGATGCCACAGAAATGTTCGCGCGCAACCCGCGCGGCCGCTGGGACGCCGACCTGCCGGGGCTCGCTCGGCGGCGGCTCACTGCACTCGGCATCGGCGAGACGAGTGGCGGTCAATGGTGCACTTTCGCGGATCGCGCGCGATTCTATTCGCATCGGCGGGATGGAAAGGGCGGAAGGTTGGCTGCGCTCATCTGGAGGACGTAGCGCTTCTTGCTGCGACGTCCTGCTCGCGAATTTCTCAACCTCGAATTCGCGCGAGGCCGTCCAGGAGCAGATCCAGCGTGAATTCGAACTCGGTCTGACTATCGCACCAGCCGATGGTTGGATCGTCCGCGTCATGAATTTCCGACGCAACCATGGCGGCGATATTGGGAAGCGCCGCGGCCATTTGCGCGAACGCAGCCTCGGCATCGGCCGCGTTCAACTTGCCGCCCGATGCCGGAGGGCTGAAAAGCTCCTGCACGAAGCCAAACAACATGCTGCCAAGCGCGTGCAAAGCACGATGCGCAATCTGGTAACTGAAACCCGCCTTCACCAGCAACGCCACGATCCCATCGACGTATAGATAGAGGGCTGGCGGGATGGACCCGCGTGAAGCGAACAACGCAGGCGCCCATGGATGACGCAGCACCACCGCTCGCGCGGCCAGACACCGGCTCCGCAAGTCGGATTTCCAGTCCGCTAGCAGCTCCGGGGGACGTCGCGCCACGGCCTCGGAAATTTCGCCGATGAGTGCATCGGCCAGGCCGTCGAGCAATCCTTCCTTGCCGGGCAGATGGTGGTAGAGCGACATCGCCTCGATGCCCAGCTCCTTGCCGAGACGACGCATGCTGAGCGCCTGCAGACCCGCGCGATCCGCCGTCTTCATCGCGGCCTCGAGCACGCGTTCACGCGTCAGCACACGGGCGGTTCTTCTGGCCAACGTCAAATACCTCTTGCGGGAATCTTACACTGTATGGTGAACTGCCCGCGCGTAACTTACAGCGTAAGGGAAAGTTAAATGACGACGTCGCTCTCGAGTTCTGCAAATGGCCGTATCGATCGCCTGCTGACCGGCGTTTTCTATATCGGGCTGGCGATCACCGGTGGCCTCGGATTCATGATGATCCGGCCCCAGCTTTTCACTCCTGGCGATCCTGCGCAGACATTGGCGAACCTGCTGGAACGAACTGACCTTGCGCGAACCGGCATCGCGCTCGAGATGGGTCTGGCCACCTTTCAGGCGCTTGCGTCGGTCTGGTTCGCGAAGCTGTTCCGTAACACCGATCCTTTCGCGGCCGGAACGCTCGCCCTCTTCGGAATGGTCAACTCGATCGTCGTTCTCGCCAGCTCGGCACTGATGGGCGCCGCCCTCGATGTCGCGCTCGCCCCGACCGGCTTCGATGCGTCGACGAGTCACCTTCTCATGCTCATCAGCGGCCGATTGTGGCAGGTCGGAAACGTGTTCTTCGGCCTGTGGCTGATCCCGATGGGCTGGTTGGTGTGGAAGGCGGAATTTGGCCGTGGTCATCGAGTGTTCGGCTGGATTCTCGTGCTCGGCGGTGTCGGGTATGTGGTGAATGCCTTCGTGCCGGTGCTGGCGCCGAATGCCGGAATCTGGATCGCGGCGCTGCCGATTCTGGCCACGGTCGGCGAATTCTGGATGATCGGTCTGTTGTTGTGGACGGGGATTCGACGACCCGCAAACTCCGCGAAGGCGGCCTAACTAATGAGCCGGCGCGTGTCGACGGGTCGCTCATGTGGCATCTCGGTCCTCCGCTGCGTCGGCGGCAGGCTCGCTCGACGGCATTGGACAGGGGCAATTGGACGGCGGACACCTGTGACCCGTCCAATGCCCTGCGCCGCGCACGCGGGTGCATTCAGCGCGCTCAACCAGCCCTGGAAGGACGTGTCTTCATTGCCACCCGTGCTAGCATCCGCCCGCTTTGACCACTCTCCTCTGGATCATCCTCGCCACCACGGTTTCAGGTGTTCTGTCCGTTCTCGCGGCCGGCACCTTCCTCGCATTGCCCGCGCGCTCGCGTGAAGCGGCGTTGCCCCACCTGGTCTCGTTCGCCACCGGCGCCTTGTTAGGCGCCGCGTTGCTCGCGCTGATCCCACACGCCGTCGAAGGAGCAGGCATCGGCAACGTGCACCAGGTCGGCATCGCGCTCATCGCCGGCATCGCGCTGTTCTTCGTTCTGGAAAAATTCCTGCTCTGGCGCCATTGCCACGACGACCATTGCCACGAGCACACGGTCGCCGATGCGCACCAGCACAATCACGCCCACGATCAAGCTCGCCAGAAAGCCAGCGGCTCGCTCGTCCTCATCGGCGATGCCCTGCACAACGTTCTCGACGGCGTGCTGATCGCCGCAGCCTTCCTCACCGACGTCCACCTCGGCTTCGTCACCGCGCTCGCCATCATGGCCCACGAGATCCCGCAGGAAGTCGGCAACTTCGCCGTGCTGCTGCATTCGGGCATGTCGCGCCGCCGCGCCCTCGGGTTCAATCTACTGACCAGCCTCACGGCGGTGGTTGGCGGCGTCATCGGCTATTTCGCGCTCGGAACGGCCCTGAGCGTGCTGCCGTTCGCGCTGGCGGTGGCCGCGGCGAGCCTGCTGTACGTCGCGGTGGCGGACCTGATCCCGGGTCTGCACCGGCGGATCGATCCGCGCTCGAGCGTCATGCAGGTTTTGCTGATCGGCTGCGGTATTGCCATCATTGCCCTGGCGGAAAACAACGCTCACTAAGAAGCGTTCCGAAGAATCGGTTCGAGGGAGGACACGATGTCGACGAATCCGTATGCCCAGGCTTCGGCAGGTCCTGCCGCGTCGGCCGCGAGTCCCGAGCAGCAGCAGCAGTTCGACTACGAACTCGCCATCGGCCGGAACAAGGACTATTACCTGCCCCGATTCGAGCAGTTCGACCAAGGCGGCTGGAAGGCGGGCTGGCACTGGCCGGCGTTCTTCGTGACGTCGTGGTGGTTCCTGTACCGGAAGATGTTCGGCGTGGGGTTGGCCCATCTGCTCCTGCTGCCGATCTTCACGGCGCTGCTCGCCAGCCTCCTGATCGGCGCAATGAAACCTTCTCCAGCGGTTTCGGCGCTCATCGTCATCGTGGTGCTTTTCGCGCCCGGGGCGGTGCTTTCGGTATTCGCGAGCTCGCTTTACTGGCGCCGGGTCCGGAAGGTCATCCGCGACGTCCCATCGAGCTTCACGAACCAACCCGACAAACGTGCCAGGCGCATCGAACGCAACGGCGGCACGGGGGTCGGCCCGATGTTGGGCGTGATGCTCGGCGTCGGCTTCTTCGGCAGCAGCATCCTCGCCGCCATCGCGATCCCGGCCTACCAGGACTACTCGATCCGGTCGCAGGTGACCGAGGGGTTGAACCTCGCGAGCGCCGCCAAGGCGCGGGTCGAGGAGATCTGGATTTCCGAGCACCGCTGGGCGGAGCAGGCGGACATTCCGGGTGGTATCCCGAACGGCAAATTCGTCGAGAAAGTCGAGGTATTCACCGGCAGCGTCGTCATCACATTCGGCGGGCAAGCGAACCCGAAGATCCATGGCCAGCGCATGGCCATCACGCCCGCGGCCAACCAGGATGGAGACATGCGTTGGGTGTGCGGCAATGCAGCTACGCCGCGCGGATGGACGCACTCGGAGGGGTACCTGGGCAGTGACGTCCCTGACCGGTACATGCCGAGGAACTGTAGGTCGGGTTCGTAATATTCCGTATTCGGCCGATCCGGGGCTTGAACGGCAACGGCCCGGGCCCCAAGTTGCCGGCCTATGCGTATGGAAAGACTTACCAGCCGGTTCCAATCGGCACTGGCTGATGCCCAATCTTTGGCCGTCGGACATGACAACCAGTTCATGGAGCCGGCGCACGTGTTTGCGGCCCTGCTCGACCAGCAGGACGGCACGACGCGACCATTGCTCGTCAAGGCCGGCGCGAATGTCGCGAAGCTGCGCAAGGACCTCGACGCGGCCATCGACAAACTACCGCAGGTGCAGGGTACGCCCGGGGACGTCCACGTCTCGCAGGACCTCAACCGCCTGCTCAACGTCACCGACAAACTCGCGCAGCAGCGCAAGGACGACTACATCCCGACCGAGCTGTTCGTGCTCGCCTCGTTCGAGGACAAACACACGCTCGCGAGATTGCTCAAGGACGCGGGCGCCTCGAAAGCCGGCATCGAACAGGCCATCGACCAGATTCGCGGCGGTGAAGCCGTGAACGATCCGCAGGCCGAGGAGAAACGCGGCGCGCTCGAGAAATACACCATCGATCTCACCGCGCGCGCGACCAGCGGCAAGCTGGATCCGGTCATCGGCCGCGACGATGAGATTCGTCGCACGGTGCAGGTGCTCGCGCGCCGCACGAAGAACAACCCGGTGCTCATCGGCGAGCCGGGCGTCGGCAAGACCGCGATTGTGGAAGGCCTCGCGCAACGCATCATCAACGGCGAAGTGCCCGAGGGCCTCAAGAACAAGCGCATCCTCGCGCTCGACATGGGCGCGCTGATCGCGGGCGCGAAGTTCCGCGGCGAATTCGAAGAGCGCTTGAAGGGCGTGCTCAACGATCTCGCCAAGCAGGAAGGCCAGATCATCCTGTTCATCGACGAGCTGCACACCATGGTCGGCGCCGGCAAGGCCGAGGGCGCCATGGACGCCGGCAACATGCTCAAGCCCGCACTCGCGCGCGGCGAGCTGCATTGCGTCGGCGCGACCACGCTCGACGAATACCGCAAGTACATCGAGAAGGACGCCGCGCTCGAGCGCCGCTTCCAGAAAGTGCTGGTCGACGAGCCGTCGGTGGAAGACACCATCGCGATCCTGCGCGGACTGCAGGAGCGTTACGAAGTGCATCACGGCGTCGACATCACGGATCCCGCGATCGTCGCGGCGGCGACGCTTTCGCATCGTTACATCTCGGATCGCCAGCTTCCGGACAAGGCCATCGACCTGATCGACGAGGCCGGCGCGCGCATCCGCATGGAGATCGACTCCAAGCCCGAGCCGCTCGACAAGCTCGAGCGTCGTATCATCCAGCTCAAGATCGAGCAGGAAGCGCTGAAGAAAGAGAAGGACGAGGCCACCAAGAAGCGCCTCGCCGCGCTGCAGGAAAACCTCCGGCAGCTGGAGAAGGAATACGCGGACCTCGAAGAGGTCTGGAAGAGCGAGAAGGCGTCGCTGCAGGGCGCGGCCTCGGTGCGCGAGGAGATCGAGAAGGCGAAGCTCGAGATGGATGCCGCGCGCCGCAAGGGCGACCTGACCGCCGTCGCGCGTTTCCAATACGAAGTGCTGCCGGGGCTCGAGAAGAAACTCCAGCAGGCGCAGCTCGCCGAGACCAAGGAAACCCAGCTCGTCCGCAACAAGGTGACCGACGAGGAAATCGCTGAGGTCGTCTCGAAGTGGACCGGCATTCCGGTCTCGAAGATGCTCGAGGGCGAGAAGGAAAAACTGTTGCGCATGGAAGAGGCGCTCTCCAAGCGCGTGGTCGGCCAGGACGAGGCGGTGAAGATCGTCTCGAATGCGATCCGCCGCTCGCGCGCCGGACTCGCGGATCCGCGCCGGCCGAACGGCTCGTTCTTGTTCCTCGGCCCCACCGGCGTCGGCAAGACCGAGCTCTGCAAGGCGCTCGCCGAATTCCTGTTCGACACCGAAGAGTCGATGGTGCGCATCGACATGTCCGAGTTCATGGAGAAACACTCCGTGGCGCGGCTCATCGGCGCGCCGCCGGGATACGTGGGCTACGAAGAGGGCGGCTATCTGACCGAGGCCGTGCGTCGTCGCCCGTACGCGGTCATCTTGTTAGACGAGGTGGAGAAGGCGCACCCGGACGTGTTCAACGTGCTGCTGCAGGTGCTCGACGATGGCCGCCTCACGGATGGTCAGGGTCGCACCGTCGACTTCCGCAACACCGTGATCATCATGACGTCGAACCTGGGCTCGCAGGAGATCCAGCAGTACGCGGGTGAAGCGCGCTACGCGGAGATGAAGGCCGCGGTCATGGAAGTGGTGCAGCAGAACTTCCGGCCGGAGTTCATCAACCGCATCGACGACATCTGCGTGTTCCATCCGCTGGGCGTGGCGCAGATCCGTGCGATCGTCGACATCCAGCTCGGCCAGCTCAAGCGCCGGCTGCTCGACCGCAACATCGAGCTCACGCTCGACGAGGCGGCGCGCGACAAGCTGGGCGAGGCGGGCTACGACCCGGTGTACGGCGCGCGGCCGCTCAAGCGCGCGATCCAGCAACAGGTTGAGAACCCGTTGGCGCAGGCGATCCTGTCGGGCAAGTTCGGTTCCGGCGATCGTGTCCGCGCGACCGCAAGCGGCAACGGGCTGGAGTTCGCCAAGGCATAACAGCACAAAGGCCGGGCGAATGGCGGCGCGGGGCTTGTTTATAATCCCCGCGCCTTTCGTTCGAGGGTTCCATGCCGTTCTACGAATACGAATGCCCCAAGTGCGGGTATCACGACGAAGTCTTGCAGAAGATCAGCGATAAGCCGCTGACCAAGTGCCCGAGCTGTCACAAGCCCGGGCTGCGCAAGCTCATGTCCGCGCCGGTGTTCCGGCTCAAGGGCTCGGGCTGGTACGAGACGGACTTCAAGTCCGACAAGGAAAACAAGCGCAATCTCGCCGGCTCCGAGAAGGACGAGTCGAAGAGCGAGGCCAAGACGGAAACCAAGTCCGAGGCCAAGGCCGACTCCAAGGCCGACTCCGCCAAGACCGAGAGCGCCAAGCCGGCCGCGGCGAAGCCGAGTCCGGTGCGCAAGACCGCCTCGCGCGCGAAAGCCAAAAAGGCCGCTCCCGCCAAACGGCGCTCATCGCGCCGCTGACGTCCTTCGCCGCCATGAATCACGCGCGGCGTTCCGGCATCGACACTGAGGCGCTGCGGCGCCTGGGCGAACGGGAGCGCGCGGCCTTCGTCTCGGCTCACCCGGAATCCGCGCGGCTCGCGCGCGCCAGCGCCGCGCACTGGCTGAACGGCGTGCCGATGCACTGGATGGGCGACTGGGCGACCCCGCATCCCCTGTTCGTGCGCCGCGCGCAGGGCGTGGAGCTCGAAGACGTCGACGGCAGGACGTACGTCGATTTCTGCTTCGGCGATACGGGCGCAATGTTCGGGCATTCGGCGCCGGCGATCGCGCGGGCGCTGGCCGAGGCGGGCGCGCTGGGTATCACCTCGATGCTTCCCGCCGAGCGCGTGGCGCGCGTCGGCGAAAAGCTCGCCGCGACCTTTGGTCTGCCTTTCTGGCAGGTGACGCAGACCGCCAGCGACGCGAATCGATACGCGTTGCGGTGGGCGCGTGCGATCACGGACCGGCCGCGCGTGCTCGTGTTCGATGGTTGTTATCACGGCACGGTGGACGAAACGCTGGTACGCGCGGCGCCGGGAAACACAGATGGCGCCACCCGGGCGCGCGCCGGACTCATCGGCCTGAATCACGACGTCAGCGTCACCACGGACGCGGTTCCCTTCAACGATGCGGCGGCCGTCGAGCGCGTGCTCGCGCGCGGGCAGACGGCGGCGCTCATCGCCGAGCCCGTGATGACGAACATCGGCATGGTGCTGCCGGAAGCGGGCTTCCTGCGAACGTTGCGCGAGCTCACCCGCAAACACGGCGTGTTGTTCATCGTCGACGAGACACACACGTTGTCGACGGCGCGCGGTGGGTATGCGCGCGCACGGAAGCTCGAGCCGGACATCTGGGTCTGCGGCAAGGCGATCGCCGGCGGCATGCCGTGCGCGGTGTTCGGTTTCACCGCGGAGGTCGAGGCCGGCATGCGCCGCGTGCAGCAGGAGCGTGCGGGCGGGCATTCCGGCATGGGCACGACGCTTTCCGCCAATGCGCTGGCGCTGGCCTGTCTCGAGGCCTGCCTCGACGAGCTCATGACTCCGGACAACTATGAGGCCATGGAATCGGCGGCTAACTATCTATCGGAAGGCCTCGCGCGTGTGTTCATGACGCAGGAGCTCGAATGGCACGTGGCGCGCGTCGGCGCGCGGCTCGAGTTCGGCTTCGGCGCGCCGCCGCGCAACGGCGTCGAGTCCGAACGCGCCGCGTGGCCGGAGCTCGAACACGTGATACATCTCTATCTGCTCAACCGCGGCGTATTGCTCACGCCCTTTCACAACATGATGCTGTGCTCGCCTGTCACCACCGCCGCGCATGCGGATCTGCTGCTCGAACATCTGGACGCGTGCCTGCGCGAGTTGCGGGGCGGGCAGTGAAGCCGGCTCTCGCGGGGCGGGACGAGCTCGATGCGTTTCTGGCGGCGCATCCCGATGTTCAAGCCGTGCAGATCATGATCACGGATCCCTCGGGCGTCATGCGCGGCAAGTCCGTGCGGCGCGAGGAGCTCGCGCGCATCTTCGATTCCGGCCGCCAGGTCGCGGGCTCCATCCTCGGGCTCGACATCACGGGGCAGGATGTCGACGAGTCCGGGCTCGTCTGGGACACCGGCGATGCCGACATGACCGCGCGGCCGATCGCAGGCTCGCTGGTACGCGCGCCGTGGCTCGCCGCGCCCACGGGCCAGCTGATGCTCACCATGTTCGACGGGCAGGGCGCGCCCGCGGCCGCCGATCCGCGCCATGCGCTGGTGCGCGCCGGTGAGCGGCTGCGACGCGCGGGCTTCACGCCGGTGGTCGCCTGCGAGCTCGAGTTCTATCTACTGAAGGAGGAGGCGGGCGGACGCCTCGTGACCGCCGGCGGCGGCCGTCCGGGCGAGCGGCAGAAGATAGATTCTTATAGCCTGCAGCGGCTCGACGATCTCGCGCCGGTGTTCGACGAAGTCTATCGCGCCGCGGCCGCGCAGGGCTTGCCGGCAGAGACGCTGATGTCCGAGTACTCGCCCGGGCAGTTCGAGATCACGCTGCATCATCGCGACGATGTCCTGCGCGCGGTGGATGAGGCCGTCATGTTTAAGCGGCTGCTGCGCGGAGTCGCGCAGAAACACGGGTTGATAGCCTGCTTCATGGCGAAGCCCTTTACCGGGCGCGCCGGCAGTGGCTTGCACGTGCATGTGAGCCTGAATGATTCGCGTGGCGTCAACGCGTTCGCCGCCGAGGACGCCGCGGGGACGCCGCTGCTGCGGCATGCGATCGGCGGAATGCGCGCGACGATGGCCGAATCGATGGCCATCTTCGCGCCGAACGCGAATTCGTATCGCCGCTTCGTCAGCGAGAGTTACGCGCCGGTGGCGCCCATCTGGGGAATCAATAACCGCACGGTGAGCCTGCGTGTGCCCGCCGGGCCGCCGCTGTCCCGGCACGTCGAACATCGCATCGCCGGCGCCGATGCCAATTTGTACCTGGCCGTCGCCACCGTGCTCGCGGGCGCGGCGCAGGGCATCGAGCAGCAAGTCGATCCCGGACCGCCGATCGAAGGCAACGGCTACGCGCAGGTGCGAGAGCGAACCCTGCCGCGGACCTGGCGCGAAGCGCTCGACCTCGCCGCACGCTCGGATTTCCTGGCCGACGCGCTAAGCCCGCAGTTCCTGAAGATCTACCTCGCCATCAAGAACCAGGAATGTGCGCGCTTCTCCTCCGAAGTCAGCGAACTCGACTACACCTGGTATCTGCGCAGTTGATGGCGCAATTAATGGGGACATTCCTCGTTTCCTAGCAAACGGGGACAGACCTGGGGGGCGTGGGTCGTATCGGTAAGAGCTTCGATGAGTCCCTGAAGACGACTTTGCTGGGCTGCGTGTGGCAAGGCCGGCGCCCACGCGATGGGGTGTCGCTCCCGCGGCGCACTCCAGTTGTTGGGTGCGCCAGATTTGTGGTCCGCCGGCCGTGCGGGCGGGTTATCTGTCTCTGCCATTCTGGGAGGGCGCCTAGCGCGGGCTGAGGGCGCCGTTTGCCGGCTCTGTGCCTTGCGCGAACGCCGGATGCGCCGCGTACGCGAAGCCCCATCGCGTGTGCACCGTCCTTGCCAGTAACCGGCGTCGCGAGTCGTCTTCAGAGACTCACCGAAGCGCGTAGCGGTTCGGCCACGACGCGGCACGTTTGCTCGCGAGCGAAGCAGGATCGCCGCACATTGCGCACCATCGTGTTTGGTTGGGAAAGAGGTGCGTCTCCACTATCCGTGGAGAGTCTCAGCGCTCGACGTAGTTAGTCATCGCAATGAGCGTGCGCATCACGATGGCCGCCACGAGATGCTTCGCGTAGAGCGGGATTCTTCCGCCTCTTTATCTTGCTCCCAGCCATCCGGGCCGACATTCCACGTCACCAACATGCGCGACGAGGGCTCCGCGTCCTCGTGCGCAGGCTCGATGAGTCCCGGCCCCGGAAACATTGCACGGCATGGACGGTGCACATGCGATGGGGCTTCGCGTACGCGGCGCATCCGACGTTCGCGCAAGGCACCGAGCCGGCAAACGGCTCCCTCAGCCCGCGTTAGGCGCCCTCCCAGAATGGCAGAGACAGATAACTCGCCCCCACGGCCGGCGGACTAAAAATCTGGCGCACCCAACAACTGGAGTGCGCCGCGGGAGCGACACCCCATCGCATGGGCTCCGGCCATGCCGTCCACGCTGACGCAAAATCGCCGGGACTCATCGAGCCCCCGAGGTCTGTCCCCGTTTGCTAGAAAACGAGGAATGTCCCCATTTCCCTCAGGGCTTCTTCGCGGGGGCGGGGGCGGCGGGTTTGCTTTCCTTCGCGACGAGAAAATTGACCACCGAGATGTAATCCTCGATGGACGGCAGGTTCTCCGTGATCAGCACGTACTTGCCGTTCACCACGATCGAGGGCGTGCCGGTGATGCGCATCGCCAGGATCTGCGCGTCGGATTGCCGGACCTTCATGTCGACGCCGAAGGACTTCGATGCGGTCACGAAGTCCGCGGCCTTCACGCCGGTCGTCTTCTCATAAAACCGCGCGACATCCTCGATGGTCGGCAGCTTGGTCTTGAGTCGCCCGGTCGAGCGATCCACGACGCCGAGCTCACCGGTCTGCCAGATGGCCTTGAACATCTGTTCGTGAGCCTTCTCCGCGACGCCCAGCGATTGCGCGGTGATGAAGGCGCGCTGGAACAGCGGCCAGGCCTCCGCCTTGTTCCAGGACGCGTGCAGATAGACGACCTGCGCGTTCGGCGGCAGCGCGGCCTTGATCCGCTTCATGTGCGGCACGAAGTTGTCGCAGGCCGGGCAGCCGTACGAAAACACCTCCATGACCTCGACCTTGCCGGCCGGAACGTTCGTGCGTTGCGCCTGCGACAGCACTGTGAAGTGCTTGCCGGCCTGCCAGTCGGCGGCGTGAGTTTGCGCTGCGAGAACCAGGGCGGCGAGGCCAAGAAGGATGCGTGTCATAGGTACCTTGTTGAGTGGTGCCAGGGAGGGGTTACCGGGATCCGGGCGAAGTCTGCCTGTCCGATTGCGGGGTTGGAAGGATGCATGGGCTGACAATAGTTCGGCTTTCCTGAGTCCTGCCTGAACCGGTAACATCGCGGCCCTTTCTTTACTGCCATCTCGTATTTCCAGGCGGGTTTCCATGCGTTCCCATTACTGCGGCCAGGTCAATGAAAAGCTGGTCGGTCAAGAGGTTACGGTTGCCGGCTGGGTCCATCGCCGCCGCGATCATGGCGGGGTCATTTTCGTCGACCTGCGCGACCGTGAGGGCCTCCTGCAGATCGTCATAGACCCGGACGACAAGGCTCAGTTCGCCGAAGCCGAAAAACTGAGAAATGAGTTCGTGGTGCAGGTTCGCGGCCTGGTGCGCGAGCGCCCGGCCGGCACGGCCAACGCCAACCTCGCCTCCGGCAAGGTCGAACTGCTGGCGCGCGAGTTGACGACGCTCAACAAGTCCGAGCCGCTGCCGTTCCAGCTCGACGAGCACGTGAGCGAGGAGGTCCGCCTCAAGTACCGCTACATCGACCTGCGCCGCGACGACATGTCGCGCCGCCTGCGCCTGCGTCACAAGATCACGCGGGCGATGCGCCGGTACCTAGACGACCAGGGTTTCGTCGACATCGAAACGCCGGTGCTCGGCAAGGCCACGCCCGAAGGCGCGCGTGACTACCTGGTTCCGTCGCGCACGCACGCCGGCAAGTTCTTCGCGTTGCCGCAGTCGCCGCAGATCTTCAAGCAGTTGCTCATGGTCGCGGGCTTCGACCGCTACTACCAGATCGTCAAGTGCTTCCGCGACGAGGATCTGCGCGCCGAGCGCCAGCCGGAGTTCACGCAGCTCGACATCGAGACCTCGTTCCTCTCGCAGGAACAGATCATGCAGATGATGGAAGCGCTGACGCGTCACATCTTCAAGGACGCGATCGATGCGGACCTCGCGAACCCGTTCCCGCGCATGAGCTTCGCGGAAGCCATGCGTCGCTACGGCTCCGACAAGCCCGACCTGCGCAACCCGCTCGAGCTCGTGGACGTCGCGGACCTGGTCGTGACCTGCGACTTCAAGGTGTTCGCCGCGCCGGCAAAGGATCCGAAGGGTCGGGTTGCGGCATTACGCGTTCCGGGCGGCGGCGCGATGCCGCGCTCGCAGATCGATGATTACACCGCGTACGTCGCGCGGTATGGCGCGAAGGGTCTCGCGTACATCAAGGTCAACGAGCGCGCGAAGGGCAAGGAAGGCCTGCAGTCGCCGATCGTGAAATTCCTGAGCGACGAGGCCGTGAAAGGCATCCTCGAGCGCACCGGTGCGCAGGACAACGACCTGATCTTCTTCGGCGCGGACAGCGCGAAGGTGGTCAACGACGCGCTCGGCGCGCTGCGCCTCAAGGTCGGCACCGACCAGAAGCTCACGGCCGAAGGCTGGAAGCCGCTCTGGGTCATCGACTTTCCGATGTTCGAGTGGGATCCGGAGGAGAAGCGCTGGGTGGCCATGCATCACCCGTTCACCTCGCCGGTGACGGACGATATCGAGGCGCTGAAAGCCGCGCCCGACAAGTCGCTCGCGAAAGCCTACGACCTCGTGCTCAACGGCAGCGAGATCGCCGGCGGCTCGGTGCGTATCTACCGCCAGGACATGCAGTCGGCGGTGTTCGAGTTGTTAGGCATCGACGCGGCCGAGGCGAAGCTCAAGTTCGGCTTCCTGCTCGACGCGCTCAAGTTCGGCGCGCCGCCGCACGGCGGCATCGCGTTCGGCCTCGACCGCCTCGTCATGCACATGGCCGGCACCGACAGCATCCGCGACGTCATCGCGTTCCCCAAGACCCAGACCGCCGCGGACATTATGACCGACGCGCCGACGGAAATTGGCGAGAAGCAGCTGCGCGAGCTGCACGTGCGTGTAAGAACTCCACCCCCGACTTAATGGGGACATTCCTCATTTCCTAGCAAATGGGGACAGGCCTGAGTAAAACTGCCTGTGTGAAAACCGCCGCGGTATTCGTTCATGGCCTGTGGCTCACGGGGATGGAGTCGGTGCTCATGCGCCGGCGGCTCGCGACGCAGAATGGCTTTGAGTGCCACAGCTTTACCTACTCGACCGTCGGCGGGTCGATGGACCTGGTCGTCGGGATGTTGCGGGAGTTCGTCAGTCGCCTCGAGGCGGACCGCGTGCACTTCGTCGGACACAGCCTCGGCGGGCTCGTCCTGTACCGCTACTTCGAAAAGGGCCTGCCCGCGCCGCCCGGGCGAGTCGTGATGCTGGGCTCACCCACCGTCAAGAGCCGAACCGCCGAGCGTGTCGGGCATCTGCCCGTACTGTCGTCGATGATCGGCCGGCTGGTCGCGGATGAACTGGTGACGCCGTGCACGCGGGAGTGGCGCTGCGAGCGCGAGCTCGGACTCATCGCCGGCACGCGTCCCATGGGCCTCGGGCGGTTCTTCGCGCGCTTCGACGAGGACTGCGACGGCACCATCGGCGTCAGCGAGACCAAACTACCCGGCCACACGGCCCACATGACTCTGCCCGTGAGCCACATGGGCATGCTGGCGTCGTCCGCCGTCGCGACCCAGGTGGGACAGTTCCTCGAGTCGGGCCGGTTCGGCGAACATCGCTGATCGGTTGGGCTGATCAGTAGGGCTGATCAGTCGGCAATGATCACGCGGTCGCCGGACACCAGGTCGATCGCGATCAGCGAGCCGCTGGCGATCTCCGTCACGTAAACCACCTGCCGGTCGGCATCGACGGCGAGTCCGACGGGCGCCTCGATCGATGGGCCAACGCCACGCGTCTCGGAAGAGCCCAAGGCCGGTCCGGACAGCAGCCTCTGCACGGTCGTGTTCAGGTCCAGCGAATAGAGATTGCCCGGAGAGCCGCGATTGATGCCGATCAGCCGCGAGCGCGGCGTATCCAGGTAGATCGGGCCCGGCCTGTTGGTCTGGATCTGAAAACCGGCGCTGAACATGTCGGCGAACAGGGTCCGATGGCCGGTGCCGAGATCCACGGCGACGAAGCCTTGCGCGGTCTCGTCCGAGACCAGTGCCCGCGTGGGATTCACGGCCGGCTCCAGCACGAAGTCCGAGAAGTATCCGACCGCGTAACCGCCCCCGACACTGGCGCTCGAGATCACGGTGCGCACGCCGCTGTCGAGATCGACGGCGTACAACGCGTCGCCGTCACCGTCGCGGTCGCCATCGATGAACAGCACGCGATTGTTGGGCGCATCGAGCCTGAGGTGACGCGGTTCGATCACGGCCGGCGCCGCGCCGAGATCCGCGATGGGTGTGCGGTCGCCCGTGACGAGGTCGACGGACAGCAGTAGATAGCCGGGCGTTCCGACCAGCGCCAACGCCTTGTGGGCGCCGGCGGAGGGTCGGGTGTCGAGCACGAAGTCTTCGACTCCCGCGAGCGCGGGGCCGGTGCCGGTGGACGCATCCGCGACCACCGATCGCGCGCCAGTCTTGAGGTCGAGGCGGTACAGTCCGCCCGGCTGCTGCTCCGAATACACCAGCGAAGCCGGTACACCGCCTGGTTGCTCGAGGACGATTGCGTCGACCAGGTTGGGTTCCGGCCCGGTGCCGACGTGCGAATGAATGAACGCCGTGCGTTCGAGCGAGTCGAGGTCGATCGCCAGGATGTCGTCCGGCATCACCTGCCCGGTGTACAGCCGGTTGGCGGCCGCGTCGTAGGCGATCGACGTGCCTGGATAGAACGCGGGGCCCGAGCCGTCGTGTTGGCCCATCACTATGCTGCGATTGCCGCTCGCGAGATCGACCGCGATCACGCCGGGCACCGAGTTGTCGGCGATCAGCAGCCGATCGCGTTGCGGATCGATCGCGAGCCCCATTCCGCCGTGCATCGCCGGACCCGTGCCGATGGCGAGCGCCTGCGAGGAGAGAATGCTGCGATTGCCCGTGGCCACGTCGATCGCGACGATGGCGTTCGATCCGGGCATGCCAAAGTTGACGGTGAGGAGCCGGGGCGCGCCGGGCGTCGTGAAGTCGTCGTAAACCAGTCCGTTCGCGCTTGCCGGGTAGGCGCCGGTTCCGACCGACGCGCTCGCCACGATGGAGCGCGCGCCGGTCGCCAAATCCATCCCGATGATGCAGGCGCAGATGACGTTCGAGGCGAAGGCGCGATCGTTGACCGGGTCGTAGGCGAGGTCGTTGGCCACCGCGAGCGTCGTCGCGCTGCCCTGGCCCGCCGTCGGCGAGACGATGGTGCGGACGCCGGTCGCGAGATCGGCGGCCACCAACGAATCGATGATGTAATCGACGAACAGCGCGCGATTGTTCAGGGCGTCGACGACGAGGGCGGTGGGGGCGGACTGTCCGCGCATGGCGCCGGGCGAGGGGCCCGCCGAGATCAGTCGTCCCACGCCATCGGTGGCGCGGTAGCCGTGGATCGCGTTGGCGCGATTATCCAGCGCGATCACCTGGTTGCCATTCGGATCGAATGCCAGGTCGACTAGATAGATCAGTGACGGACCGCGATTGATCACGGTGGCCGTGTCCGCATGCGCCGTGGTGTTGCCGGCGGCATCGGTCACGCTCACGGTGAGCGTGGTCGTGACGGCGGACAGCGGCACGTTGGCGCGCCAGTTCTCGAAGCCGTCGAGGCTCGTCGCGGCGACGCCGTTCACGCTCACCGTGTCCACGCCGTGCGCATCGCTCGCGGTGCCGCGCACCGTGATTGTCGCGGCGTCGGTGTATGACAGCGGCGTCGGGAACTGGATGCTCGCCGTCGGCGCTGTCACGTCGACGACCCAGGTAAATGTCGCGGGGCTGGCGTCGACCTGGCCCATCTCGTCGATGGCGCGAACCGAAAAGTGGTGCGTGCCCACGGCGAGTCCCGTGAGGTCCAGCGGGCTCTGCGCAGCGGCGAAGGCGCCGCCGTCGACGCTGGCCTCGAAGGTGGAATTCGGCTTGTTGGACGAAAACGCGAAGCGCGCGGTCGATGCCGCGGTGGCCGCATCGGGCGAGATGTCGAGGGTCGTGTCGGGCGGGCCAGCGCGCACCGTCCACTGCGCGACGGCGGGCGTCGCGTCGGTATTTCCAGCCGCGTCGCGCGCGCGTACTCGCCAGGCGTGATCGCCGTCGGCGAGCGAACTCAGCGTGACGGGACTGGTGACCGCGGCGAACGCGGCATCGTCGAGACTGCCCTCGAAGGTCACGCCGCCTTCGTCGGCGGAGAACGTCAGCGTCACGGAGTTCGTATAGACGACGGCGGCGGGCGCAACGTCGATGATCGTCTGCGGCGCCGTCGTGTCCGCGGGCGGCGGCGGAGGAGCTGGAGGAGCCGGTGGATTGGCATCGTCGCCGCCGCTTCCTCCGCCTCCGCACGACGCAAGCAGCAACGCGGCAATGACCAGGCTCATCTGATTCTTCATGACGCATCCTCGTGGATCGCCCGCGCTTCACGGGCGCGGGAAATCTAACAAGGTTGCGGCGCGGCGCGTTGCGCGCACGCGAGCTTCGTGGAATGGATCACGGGCCTAGGACTTTCGTCCTAGGCCCTCGATCAACGGAATCAAACTACCTGGCGCGCGGCTCTTTCAGAACTCGAACCCCACCGTCAGGCGGGCGAGGCTCTTGCCGCCGCTGACCGTGGCGTAGCCGCCCGACAGCATGACGTTCTGCTCGAAGGTGTGCGCGATCGACATGCCGAGCGCCGTCTGGCCATCGTGATAGCCGGTGCCCAGGCCCACCGCGGTCTTGCCGGCTTCGGAAGGCACCACGTTGGGCATTGCCGCGCTCGCGGCGATGCCGCGGGCGGCATATTCACGCGCCTCCGTGAACTGCTGATCCGTGTACGACCTCGCAAGAGCAAATTGCTGATCGGTATAACCCTGGGCCGCGGACAGTCCGCCGCCCACGTTGGCCAGTGCCGCAGTGAGCTGCGAGAGATTCACCGCGTCGGTGCCGCTGGTGCCGTTCGCGACGTTGGTGATGCGACGTTCGTTGCCCGTCGAGCCGACCGACACGGTGTTGGCCGCGCTGGTCACCGAACCATTGCCGATCGCGACCGAATTGTCGTGAGTCGCGGCGGCGTTGTTGCCCACCGCAACCCCGAAATCACCCGAGGCCGTGGCGTTGTCGCCCAGCGCCGTGGTGTTGGCGCCCAGCGCCTGCGCACCGGTGCCCACCGCCACCGAAGACTGCGCCACGGCGCCCGAGCCGATGGCCACGGAATTCGCCTGCACGGCAGTGGCATTGTGGCCCATGGCGATCCCGCCCGCGCTTTGCGCGCGCGCATTCGTGCCCAGCGCGATGGCATTGTCCGCACCCGGTGACGCATTGGCGCCCGCGCCGAGTGCGAGGGCGTTGCTCGCGCCCGTCACGCCACAGCTGACGCTCGCGCCGTCGATGCGGCACAGGCCGCTTTGCACCAGTTGGTTGAACACCGACTGCAACTGCGCGAAGTTCACCGCCTGATCGGCTTGCGTCGCGGCGGTGACACCGGAAACGGTGCCGGCATTGGTGATGCCGCCGCTGTTGAGATTCGCGCTGGCGAAGCTGGCATTCGTGGTGCCGCTCGTCACCAGGCCATTGGCATGGCCCGCCGCATTGGACTCAGCCTGCTGCGCCGCGGTGGTCGCGAACGCCTGCGCATTGGTTTGCGCCGTGTTGGCCGCGGTGGTGGCGAACGCCTGCGCGTTGGTTTGCGCGGCGTTGGCCGCGGTCGTGGCGAACGATTGCGCATTGGTTTGCGCGGTGTTGGCCGCGGTGGTCGCGAACGCCTGCGCATTGGTTTGCGCCGTGTTGGCTGCCGTGGCGGCAAACGCCTCCGCATTCGCCTGCGCGGTGTTGGCCGCGGTGGTGGCGAACGTCTGCGCATTGGTCTGCGCGGTGTTGGCTGCGGTGGTGGCAAACGCCTCCGCATTCGCCTGCGCGGTGTTGGCCGCGGTGGTGGCAAACGTCTGCGCATTGGTCTGCGCGGTGTTGGCCGCCGTGGTGGCGAACGCCTGCGCATTGGTCTGCGCGGTGTTGGCCGTCGTGTCCGTGTATTCCTTGGTCGCGGCATCGGAGTTCGCGACGGGCCCGGCAACGTTCGTGATTCTCCGGCGCAACGTCGCATTACCGACACTGACCGTATCGGCTTCGTCCGCGACCGAGCCCGATCCCAGGGCGACGGAGCTCACTTCCGAAGCGGCGGCGTATCTGCCGATCGCCACAGCGTCCGTGTTGGTGGCAAAGGCTTGCGTGCCGTTTGCAAGCGAGCCATAGCCGGTCGCCTGCGCGCCAGCGCCTGTTGCGACGGAACTCGTGTTGGAGGCATTGCTGTTTGCGCCGACCGCTACGGAATTCTGTCCGGTCGCCTGCGCCCCAGCGCCAATCGCGGTCGACTGGTCGCCCACGCTGACGTTGTGACCCACGCTGGTCGCCTGCGTGGCGCCGGGCTCGGTCGTGCCGTTGACGGTGCACGTCAGCGATTCGGCATTGGAGGGCGTCAGGTCCTCGCAGTCGATGGGAGCCTGCGCGTAGGCGCGATCGCCGCAGAACGCGGCAGCCAGCATCAATGCGAGTGCGGAAATCAATGTGCGAGTCATCATCGGCGTCCCTCCATGTATGGCGCCGCGCGACTATCGTGGAATTGACGTCTCCATTACGGTTGATCGCGAGAAGTAAAACGCACGTTCGAGCAGCACGTCACACAAGTCGGGACTTCAGAAAAATGCGCATTGACCGAGCGAGGCGCCAATTCCGCGTCAGCGTGGCTCGCGATGTGGTAGCGCGCGCAATATGCAAAACGCGGGCGCGCGCTCGGGCAATGACGCGGTGCGGAGTCAGCCCAGCAGCGAGCGCAGCTTGTAGACGAGATCGAGCGCCGCGCGCGGCGTGAGATCGTCGGCGTTGACCGCCTTCACGGCGGCTTCGAGTTCGAGGAGCCGTGGATCCACCGGGGGCGGCGCGGGAGGTTCGAGCGGTAGTTGGGCCTGCGGCGTGCTCTCGACGGCGCGCCGGCCGCGTGCCGGAGCCTCCGCGATCTGCGAGGAATGCCCGCCTTTCTCGAGCGCGGCCAGGTACTCGCGCGCCGCGGCGATGGTCTCGCGCGGCACGCCGGCAAGTTGCGCCACCGCAAGCCCGTAGCTGCGGCTCGCCGGGCCTTCCTTGACGGCGTGCAGGAATACGATGCCGTCCCGATGCTCGGTTGCGTCGAGATGCACGTTGGCGATGCCGTCGATCTCGTTCGCGAGGCTCGTGAGCTCGAAGTAGTGAGTCGCGAACAAGGTGAAGCTGCGATTCACGCGCGCGATGTGCCGCGCGACGGCCCACGCCAGCGACAAACCGTCGAACGTGCTCGTGCCGCGTCCGATCTCGTCCATCAGGATCAGGCTCTTGTCGGTCGCGTTGTTGAGGATGTTCGCCGCTTCGGTCATTTCCACCATGAACGTCGAGCGGCCGCCGGCAAGGTCATCGCCGGCGCCGATGCGGGTGAAGATGCGGTCGATCGGCCCGAGCACGACGCGCTCCGCAGGCACGAAGCTGCCGACGTGCGCGAGCAGCACGATCAACGCACCCTGGCGCATGTAAGTGGATTTGCCGCCCATGTTCGGGCCCGTGACGATCAGCATGCGCCGGCCGGCGTCGAGCACGAGGTCGTTCGGCACGAAGGCGCCTTCGATGAAGTGCTCGACCACGGGATGACGGCCGCCGCGGATCTCGAGCCGCGTCTCGGCGACGAGCTGCGGCTCGCTCCAGCCGAGCGCGGCCGCGCGCTCGGCGAGCGCGGTGAGACAGTCGAGCGAGGAGAGGGCGTTGGCGGTAGCCTGCAACGCGCCGAGCCGGTCGGTGAGCTGCGTGAGGATTTCCTCGTAGAGCTCGCGCTCGCGCGCCAGGCACTTCTCGCGCGCGCCGAGCACCTTGTCCTCGAAGCTCTTGAGCTCGGGCGTGATGAAGCGCTCGGCGTTCTTCACAGTCTGACGCCGGATGTAGTCCTTGGGCACACGATCCGCCTGTGCGCGGCCCACCTCGATGAAGAATCCCGACACGCGGTTGTAGGCGAGCTTGAGCGACGGTATGCCCGAGCGCTCGCGTTCGCGGTGCTCGAGTTCGAGCAGGAATTCGTCGGTGTGCGTCGCGATGCGACGCAGCTCGTCGAGCTCGGCATCGTAGCCGAGTGCGATCACGTCGCCATCGCGCAGCACCACCGAGGGTTCCTCGGCGATCGCGCGCTGCAACAGGTCGACGACATCCGCGTGTTCGCCGATCGCGGCCGCGAGCTCGGCGACGAGCGGCGCCTCGATCCGTTTCGTGACGGCGCGCAGCGTGGGCAGCACTCCCAGCGAGGCGCGCAACGCGGTGAGGTCGCGCGGCCGCGCGCTGCGCAGCGCCACCCGCGAGAGGATGCGTTCGACATCGCCGATCGCGTGCAGCGGTTCGCGCAACCCCTCGAAGCGGCGCGCGTCGACCAGCAGCGCGATGGCCTGGTAGCGCCGGCGCAGTTCCTGGTGATCGGTGAGCGGGCGGTTGAGCCAGCGCCGCAACTGCCGCGAGCCCATCGGTGTGACCGTGGCGTCGAGCAGCGCGAACAGCGTGGCGGAATCCTGCCCGGACAACGAGGCATCGATCTCGAGATTGCGCCGCGTGGCGGCGTCGAGATGCAGCGCATCGCCGCGCTCTTCGACGGCGAGGCGCGTGATGTGCGGCAGCGCGGTCTTTTGCGTCTCGCGCACGTATTGCAGCAACGCGCCCGCGGCCGAGATCGCGAGCGGCAGGTCGTCGGCGCCGAAGCCGCGCAGGTCGAGCGTGCCGAGCTGGTCGGTGAGCAGGCGCGAGGCGCTTGCGAGTTCGAAATGCCAGGGCGGCCGTGCGCGTTGCTCGCCCAGCGTGATCTCACCCAGCTCGCGCGCCTGGTCCTCGGGCACGAGTAGTTCGGCCGGTTTCAGCCGTTCGAGCTCCGCCTCCAGCGCCGCGGCGCCCTCGGCCTCGAGCACGGTGAAGCGCCCCGCCGCGAGGTCGAGCCACGCGAGGCCGAACGAAAATCCTTCCTTCGTGCTGCGCGCCGCGACCGCGGCCAGCAGGGTTTCGCGGCGCTGCTCGAGCAGCGCGTCGTCCGTCACCGTGCCCGGCGTCACCACGCGGACCACCTGGCGCTCGACCGGCCCCTTCGACTTCGCGGGATCGCCGATCTGCTCGCAGATCGCCACGGACTCGCCCTTGCGCACCAGGCGCGCAAGATAGGTGTCGACGCTGTGATGCGGCACGCCGGCCATCGGGATGGGCTCGCCCGCGGACTGGCCGCGCGAGGTCAGCGTGATGTCGATGAGCTTCGCCGCGCGCCGCGCATCGTCGTAGAACAGCTCGTAGAAATCGCCCATGCGGTAGAACACGAGCGAGTTCGGATGCTCGGCCTTGATCCGCAGGTATTGCTGCATCATCGGCGTGTGCTGCGAGCTCACGCCGGCGTGTTCGGTGGCCAAGTCGTTCTTCTCCTGCGGGCGGCCCCGGAATCTTAGCCCATCGGCCGTTTGGCCAATGGTGGCGTATCGGGCGCCTTCACATACTGGCGGGCATGAGAACGGGAAGTGTCATCGGCCGGCTGCTGGTCGTCATCGCCGCGTCGACGAGCCTTTCCGCCCGCGCGCAGGCCGATCCGGAGGACGGCTGGGGATTCCTCATCGCGCCCTACGCCATGTTTCCGAACATGAAGGGCGAAACCGGGGTGGGCACGCTGCCGAACGTCGCGGTCGACGAGAATCCCGGCGACATCTTCAGCAATCTGCAGTTCGGCGCCATGCTCTACGCGGAAGCGCACACCCCGGCGTGGGCCGTGAGCTCGGATGTGATCTACATGGACCTCGAGGCCGAAGTCGCGCCGGACAGCCAGGTGATCGACGGCAAGGCCGGAGTCAGGCAGCTCGGCTGGGAACTCGCCGCGATGTACCGGCTGTCATCCTGGCTCGAGCTCGGCCTCGCCGCGACCTACAACAAGATAGACGCCGACGTCGACATCGTGATCAGCGCATTGCCGAACGCGCCGGCGATCAGCGGTGGTCTCGACGAGGAGTGGATCGATCCATCCATCGTCGCGCGCGCGGTCGCGCCCCTTGGCGAGAAGTGGCAGTTCCAGGCGCGCGCGAACATCGGCGGATTCGGCATGGGATCGGAGATGTTCTATCAACTGCAGCTCGATCTCGTCTACGCCCTGTCGGACCGCTGGCAATTCGGCCTCGGCTATCGATACATCGACGTCGATTTCGAAGACGGCAGCGGCGCGGATCGCTTCGTTTACGACATGAGGACCTTCGGCCCGGTGTTGAAGTTCGGCTTCGCTTTCTGACGAAGCGCCCGGGCCGGCCGCGCGCCGGTCCCGGGCTTGGTCTTCATCCGGCCATCAACGCACGGTCACCTCGACGCGGCGCGCCTGTTCGGGCGTTCCGCCACCCTGCGTCGTCACGGGACGTTGCATTTCGATCCGCGAGTCCGGTACGCCCGCCGCGATCAACGACGAGCGCACGGCCTCGGCCCGGCTCTGGGCGAGTTGCTCGTTCATGGCGGGATCGCCTGTCGAATCGTGATATCCCGACACCACCGCGCGCGCATTGGGATTCTGCTGTAGATAGGTGATGACGGGCGCCAGTGCCGCCTGACCATTCGCCGGAAGGGTCGCCTGGTCGGTCTCGAAGAACACCGACCCGGTTGGGGCGCCGGCCGGCGCGGTGACTGTCTGCGCGGCCTGCGAGGGCGGGGTGCGATCCCGGCCCAGCAGGTTTACCAGCAGCGCGATCGCGACGATCGCGGCCGCCAATGGCAACAGCCAGCGCAGTGGCGAACGTTTTTCCGTCGCTTGGGTTGCGTAGGTCATGCGTTCCATGGGAGGCGGCATCGACGGTTGACGCTCGCGCTCGATCACACGTTCGCGTTCGGGTTCGAAGTGCGCGAGCGGACCGGGCACCGCCGCTTCGATCGAATCGCGTTCGTTGCGCAGCAGGTTCGCGAGCGAGGCGGCATTGAGGTTGTCCTTGCGCGCGCGTTTGCCGAGAAACGCGAGCACCAACGGCGCGGCGAAGTTCAGCAACGACATCGCGCTCGAATTCTTCATGCCGGCGAAGCCCGCCAGGGAGTTGGTGAAACTGTTGGTGCTGCCGCCGAACAGGGAGCCGAGCAACTTGCTGCCGAGGCCCATGATCGGCGCCGAACTATTCGCGCTGAACAGGTTGCCGACGTTGTTGAGCGCGGTGCCGTCGTTCGCGGGGGACTTCACCATCTCGAAAAGTTTGGCGGCGAACCCGGGATCGTCGACGTGGCTTGCGACGCTGCCGAGCACCGCGGGTACCGTGGCGGTGACGCCTTTGCGAACCGCGGCGTCGGATTCGCCCAGCGCCGAGGCCGCCTTGCCCAGAACGTCTGGGGTTATGAGACCGGTCAAGCCGTCCAGTAGTGAAGGGGAAGTAGCGGCCATGTCAGACCTCCTCGTCTGAAGGGACTTAAGTTCACGCGAGGCACATGGCAAATACCTCCAATCGGGCGCGCATGGATATCGGTGTCGCGGCCTCGCGGAGAAAGACATGGACTACGGCGCGCGAGCGGCCCCTAGTGGTGGATCGGCTGCGCCCGATCCGGGACAATCGGGCTCATGCTGATCCCGAACGACGCAGCGCTGATGGCGCTGGCTCGCGAAGTCGGGCCGCAGTTGCATGCGGCGGGGCGCGTGCTCGCCACGGCGGAATCGTGCACGGGCGGCTGGATCGCCAAGCTCTGCACGGACATCCCGGGCAGCTCCGAATGGTTCGACTGCGGCTTCGTCTGCTATTCGAACCAGTCGAAGACGCGCGATCTCGGCGTGCCCGAGAAACTCATCGAAACCGAGGGCGCGGTGAGCGACGCCGTGGTGCGCGCGATGGCGGAGGGCGCGATTGCGCGGACCCGCGCCAATGTCGCGATCGCCGTGAGCGGCATCGCGGGTCCGGGCGGTGCGGTTCCGGGAAAACCCGTCGGCACCGTCTGGTTCGCGGTCGCGCAACGCACGGCGGATCAGCTCGAAGAGCGCCTCGAATGCCAGGGACATCTCATCCAGTTCAATGGCAATCGCGATGCCGTGCGTCGGCAGGCGGTCGAGTATTCGCTGAATCTCCTGCGGTCGCTGCTGCTGCAGCCGGCCTGAACATGTTGCGGCTGTTCTTCGCGCTGCAGCCCGCGCTCGAACAGTGCCGCTCGCTCGTCGAGCAAACGATGCCGCTGATTGCCTGGCTGCGGGCGGCGTCGGTGCCGCCGGAAAACCTGCACGCGACCCTGTGTTTCATCGGCGCGTGTCCCGAAGATCGGCTCGAGGCGTTGCTGGCGGTGGGTGCCGCCGTGCGTGGCGGGCGCGTGACCCTGAGTTTCGACGCTTACGAGTACTGGGTGAAACCGCGGGTCCTGTGTGCAACGGCGCCAACGGCCGCACACGCGCCCGCCGAGGCCCTCGCGCGCGAGCTCGGCGAACGCGCGGGCGAGGCGGGATTCACGCCCGACGTCAAACCATTTCGTCCGCATCTGACATTGGCGCGCAAGGCGGATCCGACATTGGTTGCGGAGCTGGATTGGCCGCAGCCTCTCGCGCCGGGATTGGTCGTTCGCTGCGAAAACTTCGTGCTCATGGAGAGCCGTCGAAGCGAACGCGGCTCGATATACAGTGTCGTTCAATCATGGCCACTGTATGCAGAAGGTGGCGCGTAATGGCGATGCGAATATTCAGTCATTCGCGATAATTTTCCTGTGTATTTATACAGGACTGTGTGCTAGCTTCTTTTTCACCAGAACACACGGCTTTCAAAGGGGATTCGCGATGGATGACAACCGCAAGCGTGCGCTGTCCGCAGCGCTGGGCCAGATCGAAAAGCAATTCGGCAAGGGTTCGGTCATGCGCCTGGGCGATGCGCAGGCGTCCTATGACGTCGAAGCGGTCTCCACCGGCTCGCTTGGCCTGGACATCGCGCTCGGCATCGGCGGCCTGCCGCGCGGCCGCGTCGTCGAGATCTACGGTCCGGAGTCCTCGGGCAAGACCACGCTCACGCTGCAGGTCGTCGCGGAAGTCCAGAAACTCGGTGGCACCGCCGCCTTCGTGGACGCGGAACACGCGCTCGATCCTTCGTATGCGGAGAAGCTCGGCGTCAACGTCAACGACCTGCTGGTCTCGCAGCCGGACACCGGCGAGCAGGCGCTCGAGATCACCGACATGCTCGTGCGTTCCAACGCGGTCGACCTCGTCGTGATCGACTCGGTCGCAGCGCTCACGCCGAAGGCGGAAATCGAAGGCGAGATGGGCGAGCTGCAGGTCGGCCTGCACGCGCGCCTCATGTCGCAGGCGCTTCGCAAGCTCACGGGCAACATCAAGCGTTCGAACACCATCGTCATCTTCATCAACCAGATCCGCATGAAGATCGGCGTGATGTTCGGCAGCCCGGAAACCACCACCGGTGGCAACGCGCTCAAGTTCTACAGCTCCGTGCGCCTCGACATCCGCCGCATCGGCGCCATCAAGAACGGCGAGGAAGTGGTCGGCAACCAGACCCGCGTGAAGGTCGTGAAGAACAAGGTCGCTCCGCCGTTCCGCGAAGCCGAGTTCGAAATCATGTACGGCCTGGGTATCTCGCGCGAAGGCGAGATCGTCGACATGGGCTCGACGCAGGGCATCATCGAGAAGTCCGGCGCCTGGTACAGCTACAAGGGCGAACGCATCGGCCAGGGCAAGGACAATGCGCGCGAATTCCTCAAGTCGCGTCCCGAGCTCGCGAAGGAAATCGAAGAGCAGATCCGCGCGCGCGTACTGCCGCCGAAGCAGCAGCGCCCCGACCTCAAGAGCGTCGGCGGCAACGATTGATTGGGAGCAGGGGGCAGGCCATCGGCCTGTCCCCTGACCCGTCGGTTGTAACCCCCGGGTTAGTAACCCGGTGTGTAACCTGGCTTGTAATCGAATAGCAGGCGAACAGGTCTCTACGGGACCCCGTGTTCTCGAGGTTCTCCATGCGAGTCATCTCCTCCCTCGCGGTCTTTTGCGTCCCCGGCTTCGAGAACGCGGCAAACAAACCCGCGGCCGTATTCAGCGGAAGGCAAGTGATGCCGTGAGAAGGCCGGGCCGCAAAGCGCCGCTGACGGAGTTCCAGGCCGGTGACCTGAACCACGCCATGGACTATGCGGTCGCGCTGCTGGCCCGCCGCGACTATTCCTCGGCCGAGCTCACACGCAAGCTCGAAGAGCGCGGATACGAGGAGCACCCCGTCGAAGTCGTCGTCGGCGATCTCGTCTCTTTCGGGAAGGTGAACGACAAGCGCTACGGCCAGAACGTCGTCGCCTACCGCGCGCGCCGGGGCCATGGGCCCGCGCGCATTCGCCAGGAGCTCAAGCGTTCGGGGTTGTCGAAGTCGGCGATCGACGAGGCCGTGAAGAGTGAGGATGCCCCCGATTTCGCGGCCCTGGCCCGTTCGGTCCGGGCTCGCAAGTTCGGACCGGAAATCCCCAAGGACCGCAAGGAAAGGGCAAGACAGGCCAGATTTTTGCAATACCGGGGCTTTTCCACCGATCATATCCGCGCCGTTCTGGAGGGGGATCCCGAGGTCGACTCGGAACCCTGACCCCGCGGCGAATCGGATCAGTCGCAAGCAAAAAATTCAGCCCCAGATGCCCAACAAACCGCCCTACATGAGCGCAGCGGATGTCCGTCGCGCCTTCCTCGAATTCTTCCGCGAGCGCGGCCACACCGTCGTGCCGTCCGCAAGCCTCGTTCCGGGCAACGACCCGACGCTGCTCTTCACGAATGCCGGCATGGTGCAGTTCAAGGACTGCTTCCTCGGCAAGGACAAGCGCGACTACGTGCGCGCCACCTCGAGCCAGCGCTGCGTGCGCGCCGGCGGCAAACACAACGACCTCGAGAACGTCGGCTACACCGCGCGCCATCACACGTTCTTCGAGATGCTGGGCAACTTTTCCTTCGGCGATTACTTCAAGAAGGACGCGATCCAGTTCGCCTGGGACCTCGTCACGAAGGTCTACAAGATCGATCCCGAGCGCCTCATGGTCACGGTCTACAAGACCGACGACGAGGCTTACGATCTCTGGAACAAGATGATCGGCCTGCCGCCCGAGAAGATCGTGCGCATCGGCGACAAGCCAGGCGGCGGCTCCGACAACTTCTGGCAGATGGGCGACACGGGTCCCTGCGGACCTTGCACCGAGATCTTTTACGACCACGGCGCGCACATCAAAGGCGGCCCGCCGGGCTCGCCCGACGACGACGGCGATCGCTGGGTCGAGATCTGGAACCTCGTGTTCATGCAGTTCGACCGCTCGGCCGACGGCAAGCTCACGCCGCTGCCGAAGCCGTCGGTCGACACGGGCGCGGGTCTCGAGCGCGTGTCGGCGGTGATGCAGGGCGTCACCAACAATTACGACATCGACCTCTTCAAGAACCTGGTGAAAGCCGCCGCGGCCCTCGCGGGCACCACCGACCTCACCAACGCGAGCCTGCGCGTGATCTCGGATCACATCCGCGCCTGCACCTTCCTCATCATCGACGGCGTGTTGCCATCGAACGAAGGCCGCGGGTACGTGCTTCGCCGCATCATCCGCCGCGCGATCCGCCACGGTTACAAGCTCGGCATCAAGGACGCATTCTTCTACAAGCTCGTCGCGACGCTGGCCCAGGAGATGGGCGACGCGTTCCCCGAACTCGTGAAGGGCAAGGAGCACGCCGCGCGCGTGCTCAAGCAGGAAGAGGAGCGTTTCGCCGAGACGCTCGCGAACGGCATGCAGCTGCTCGACAACGCGTTCGCGGCCATCAAGGCCGGCAAGACCGTCGATGGCGAGACCGTTTTCAAGCTGTACGACACATATGGTTTTCCCGTCGACCTCACGAACGACATCGCGCGCGAGCGCGGCTTCGCGATCGACATCGCGGGCTTCGAAACCGCGATGGAAGCGCAGCGCGAGCGCGCCCGCGCCGCGAGCAAGTTCGGCGTCGATCTGTCGGGCGGGATCAAGATCGAAGGCAAGACCTCGTTCCTGGGCTATGAAGGCGTGTCCGACGTCGGCCAGGTGGTCGCGCTGCTCAAGAACGGCGCGACGGTCCAGTCACTGAACGCGGGCGATGAAGGCGAGGTCATCCTCGACCGCACGCCGTTCTACGCGGAATCCGGTGGTCAGGTCGGCGACGCGGGCGAGCTCGGCAATGTGAGTGCGCAGTTCTCGGTCGCCGACACGCAGAAGCGCGATTCGGTCTTCTCGCACATCGGCAAGCTCGAGAAAGGGTCGATCTCGGTCGGCGACAAGCTGGCGGCCAAGGTGGACGTGCCGCGCCGCAAAGCGATCATGGCGAACCACACGGCGACCCATCTATTACACGCTGCGCTGCGCCAGGTGCTTGGCACGCACGTGCAGCAGAAAGGCTCGCTGGTCGCGCCGGACCGGCTGCGCTTCGACTTCGCGCACTTCCAGGCGATCACGCCCGAGGAGTTGCGCCGGATCGAACGCCTCGTCAACGAAGAAATCCGTGCGAACTCGCCCGGCGAGATCCGCGAGATGCCGTACGACGCCGCGGTGGCCGAAGGCGCCATCGCGTTGTTCGGCGAGAAATACGAGAAGGACGTGCGCGTCCTGCGCATCGGCGGGTTCTCGATGGAGCTGTGCGGCGGGACGCACGTCTCGCGCACCGGCGACATCGGCTTCTTCAAGATCGTGAGCGAAGGCGGCGTGGCCGCGGGCGTGCGGCGCATCGAAGCCATCACGGCCGAAGGCGCGTTCGAATACGTCGAGCGGACCGATCAGCTCGTGAAGGAAGTCTCGGGCCTGGTGCGCGGCACGCGCGACGACGTGAAAACGAAGGTCGCCGACGCGCTCGAGCGCATCCGCCAGCTCGAGAAGGAAAACCGCTCGCTCAAGGACAAGCTCGCGAGCGGGCAGGGGACGGATCTGTCGGCCGGCGCGCGCGACATCGCGGGCGTGAAGCTCGTGGCCGCGCAGGTCGACGGCGCCGACGCCGGCGCGCTGCGCAACGCGGTCGACCAGCTCAAAGACAAGCTCAAGAGCGCGGTTATCGTGCTCGCGTCGGTCGATGCGACCAACAAGATCACGCTGGTCGCCGGCGTCACCGCCGACCAGACCGCGAAGGTGAAGGCAGGCGAACTCGTCGGCAACATCGCCGGCCAGGTTGGCGGCAAGGGCGGCGGCCGCCCCGACTTCGCCCAGGCCGGCGGCAACAACCCCGCCGCGCTCGGCGCCGCGCTCGCCAGCGTGGAAGGCTTCGTCCGCGGCAAGCTCGGTGCGTGAGAAATGGGGACATTCCTCCCTGTTCTTTCGAATAAGGGCTAGCAAACGGGGACAGACCTCGCGGTGGCGCTGATCGTCCAGAAATACGGCGGCACCTCGGTCGGGTCCGTCGAGCTCATCCAGCGCGTCGCGGAGAAAGTCGCCGCGGTCCGTGCGCGCGGTGACCGCATCGCCGTCGTCGTTTCGGCGATGGGCGACTCCACCGACCGCCTCGTCGACCTCGCCACCGCCATCGCCCGCGAGCCGAATCCGCGCGAGATGGACGTGCTCCTCTCGACCGGAGAGCAGGTCTCCATCGCGCTGCTCGCGATGGCTCTATGCGAGCGCGGCATCCCGGCCCGCTCATTCACCGGCAGCCAGCTACGCGTGCGGACCACTGCAGCCCACCGGCGCGCACGCATCACCGCGGTCGAGACCGGGCGGCTGCAAGCCGCGCTGGCCGCAGGCGAGGTTCCGGTGGTGGCAGGCTTCCAAGGCATCGACGATCACGGCGACATCACCACCATCGGCCGTGGCGGTTCGGACACGAGCGCCGTCGCGCTCGCCGTCGCGCTCGAGGCCGACGAGTGCCAGATCCTTACCGACGTCGATGGCGTCTACACCACCGACCCGCGCCTGGTTCCGGAAGCCCGGCTGCTGCCGCGCCTGTCATTCGAGGAAATGCTGGAGCTGGCCGGGCAGGGCTCGCGCGTCCTGCACCTGCGCTCCGTGGAATTCGCCGCGAAATACAACGTCCCGCTGCGCGTGTTGTCGTCGTTCCGCCCCGGCGCCGGCACGCTCATATGCAAAGAGGAATCGCACGTGGAAGCTCCGATCATCTCCGGCATCGCATTCAATCGTGACGAAGCCCAGATCACGATCGCGGGACTGCCCGATGCGCCCGATAGCGTGGCGCGCGTGCTGAAGCCGATTTCGGCCGCGAACATCGAAGTTGACATGATCGTCCTCGCGTCGGGCAGAGAGGGCCTTAAGGATTTGTCTTTCACCGTGCATCGCGACGACTTTGCCGAGGCCGAGCGGCTCGCGCGAAACGTGACCGCCGAGTTTCCGGGCGCGCGCATGAGCGCGGACGATAAGGTCGCCAAACTCGCAATCGTCGGCGTGGGCATGCGCTCGCATGCCGGTGTGGCGACGCAACTCTTTGAATCCCTTGCGCGCCAAGGCGTGAAAGCGTTGCTCATTTCCACCAGCGAAATAAAGATCGCCGTGCTGGTGCCGGAATCCGCGCTGGAATCTTGTGTCAAATGTCTGCACGCCGACCTCGGACTGAACCGAGGGTTATGAGAACTGCGCGCGTGACCACCGATGGTGCGGGTGTTAAGGTTCCGCGTCGCTGATCAGCCGCATAAGCGGGGGTCCTGGTCAGCGATGCGATTAAACGAAGAGGCTCGGCGGAGGGCCCTCAACATGCTTATTTTGACGAGACGAGTTGGCGAATCTGTGGTCATCGGCGAAGACGTAACGGTCACGGTCCTTGGGGTAAAGGGTAACCAGGTCCGGATCGGCATCAACGCGCCGAAGAACGTGTCCGTGCATCGGGAAGAAATTTTCGAGCGCATCAAGCACGGACGCGACCCGGGCACGGAAGGCAGCGCGAACAGCGACGAGCCGGCCTCATCCCGCGAAGTCTTGCCAGCCTGAGATTCACGACCCGGGGCAGTCCAAGTCGGGCGCTTCGAGGGTTTCAACTTCGCCGGGCATGCGCGGTCGCGCGATGCTGCACGTGATTTGCGGTCGAACGTCAGGACGCCAGGGGCACGCTCGCTGTCCTGCTGATCGTCGTCAGCAACGGTCAGTAGTTAGGCGGCTGGCTGCTTGCCTCGCGAGGAGTGGCCGCGACCTGCGGTTTCCGGCCGGTATGGGCCGCAAGCTGGGTAGTCGGACCGAGCCCCAAATCCTCCCGGTTCACGGGACAAGGCAGGTCCTGTCGGCGGCTTCCGCCGCCTTTCCTGGGCGTAAGTCATTGATCCACTAAAGCAACCTTTGCCAGTTTGCCTTCCGACTCATAGAATTGCCGCCCCTCCGGAGAGATGGCCGAGTGGTCGAAGGCGCACCCCTGCTAAGGGTGTAAGGGCCAAAAGCCCTTCGAGGGTTCGAATCCCTCTCTCTCCGCCAGACTTCATCGCAAGTTATCGGCGTAGCGGTCTACGCCTTTATCGCACGAAGACTAGCTACCGCCGGCTCTGCCATTGGCAGTGCTGCCGGTAACCGCGCACGAGTAGAAGGAATCGATTGCTCGCATGCGATCCACGTTGGGTAGGCGGCGGGCACTCGAGTTGCGATCGAAGACCATCGCAGCGGAAGCGCTATCGGAGAAGGCCGGCCAGATAGGTAGACCTGATCCATTGGGATCGGCATTCCTGGCGAAATTGATCCAGTAGCGGCGCATGAGCTGGGAGATCTGCGCGTCTTCGAAGCGTGCGGTCGCGCTGGGGCGACCGAAGACGTACTGCGTCTCCGCACCGTGATACGCGCCCGCCGTGGAATCCGGTGGGCTCACATCGAAGTAATACAGGAAGACCTTGCTGTGACCGTGGAGCGCATGCAATCGCGCCCAGGTCCAGCTATTCCAGCCGGTGCCCGAATCGCGTGACAGATCCTCGTACGACTTCACTGCGATCGCGTCCGCTGCGTGCGGGTAAAGCGCCAATACTGCCGCGATCCGTGGCGCACACGCCGCCGGCACGTCCTTGCCAATTTCCGAAAACGATTTGGCGGTCGTATTAGGCGGAGCATCGCCTGCGCCCTCGCCTGAGTTGAAGCCTATCAAGATGGGAACGTCGTTGAATCGGCCGGCGCGGTACGCTTCCGCATTCGGCGCGCGCAATAATTCCCCGTCGAGCACCGGCCAGAATTTGAGCCCTTTCCCTTCCGAGGCCGCTTTGAGGACCTTCTCGGCAGGGATGAGCCGCGCAGCCTGGATGTCTGCGGCACCCAGCATCTTGAGAAGGTCTTTCCCTACATTCTCCGCATGCTCGAGGGACAGCAACGGGTCCTTCGTGGGCGGACCGAAAGCCCCGCCGCTTTGGGAAATCGCCCGCTGGAAGAGTCCGCGTGCGGCGGACGAGCCGGCGAGCAGGCTTATTGAGATGCCACCCGCAGATACGCCAAAGACCGTGACGCGCTCTGGATCGCCGCCGAAGCGATGAATATTGCGCTTGACCCATTGAAGCGCCGCCACCTGATCCTGAAGGCCATAAGCGCCGGAACTTTTGCCACTCTCCTGGCGCAATTCGGGATGGGCGAGAAACCCGAAGGCGCCAAGTCGATAGGCAATGCTGACCAGCACCACACCATCCTGAGCGAAGCGCGTGCCATCGAAGACCTCTGAGGAGGTGGCTCCGTGGTCGAAGCCACCGCCATGAATCCAGACCATTACCGGGCGCTTCTCGCCATCAGAAGTGGCTGAGGTCCAGATGTTGAGATACAGGCAGTCCTCGCTCGACTCCGGGGCCGCACCAGAGTCCTGGGCGCAGGGAAGTGCGAAAGCGGTAGTTTGTTTGACGCCGCTCCAGGGAATGACGGGTCGTGGTGCTTGCCAACGCAGATCGCCAACGGGAGGTGCGGCGAACGGAATACCTTTGAAGGCAACTACACCGCCATCAACCATGCCCCGCACCGTGCCGCCCGTGACATCCGCTTGCTCGATTGCCGCCGTGGCGGGCCCGACGAGGCAGACGCACAAAATTGCAAACCGGCTTATTTTCATTGGCGATCAGAAGCCCACGAGGTTCCCCGAAGTCTAGTGGAACGCATGCATCATGGGGACACGGGAAGCTAGATGCCTTTTCTGGATCGATGCGCAAGTCAGCGCGAGGTTACGCGCGAAATGCTGCCGATACCCCAGCGCGAGGCGCTACTTGCGCGCCGCCGGCAGGTCACCGCCAGGCTGATGCAGGACGATGCGCGAAACTTTGCCTGCGCCGTCGCGCATGAAGCTGACTCGGACCGGCGAGATTCTCGAGTAGAAAGTGGTCGCGGATTCGGGGATGGCAACATCCTTCGGCTGCCCGGTCGCCTGAACCGTCAGCCGGTCACCCTCGCGTGCCACGGTGATGTCGACATTCGGCGCGAGCCGATACTTGCCAGCGTACTCGTCGTAGAGAGCGGGATCGACCCGCGCGGGTTTGCGAACGACGGGCATCGAAAACGATTCACCGAACACGATCGCGCTCAGGTCGCGGCTGATCTCGGCGAGTGGAACCGGCAGGAGATTCGCCAGCAGGACGACGGTCACCTGTTCCTGTGGATAATGCAGAAAGTCGCTCGCGTGTCCTTTGATCCCGCCGGCGTGAAACACCAGCGTCCGGTTCAGGGATTGCGGAGCCGCTTTCAGCAGCTGCCAGCCGAATCCATAGACCCCATGGTCCAGCGACCACATCTGAGAGAGCGTTTCACGTGACAGTACGCTGCCGGATATCAACGCGCGATCCCACTTGAGCAGATCCTCCACCGTCGAGTAGATCCCACCCGCTGCGTACAGCCATGACGGATCGACATCCTCGGCGAGCGCGTTGCGCACTCCGTCCGGGCGGTAGCCGAGTGCGAGCTTTGGTCTGGAGGAATCATTGGCGTCGAGGCCGGTGTCGCGCATACCGAGCGGCGTGAAAATGAACTCCTGCAGCAGTTGCGCATAAGACCTGCCGCTCGCTTTCTCGAGGATCGATCCGAGCAGCACGTAGCCGGAATTGCTGTAGCCGTAGCGCGCGCCGGGTGCGAATTCCAGCGGCAGCTCGCGAAACTCGCCAATGATCTGCGCCAGCGTACGGGGCTCGTGCATCTTGCGCGGAAAATCAACCTGACTCGCGTAATCCGGGATGCCGCTGGTGTGCAGGAGCAGGTGCCGGAGCGTGATCGGTTGCCAGTGTGCCGGACACGGTGCGAGATACGTGCAGACCGATTCGCCGATATCGAGTCGTCCCTGTTGCTGCAGCTTCATCACAAGCGTCGCCGTGAACGTCTTCGTGATTGACGCGATCGGGAATTGCGTGCGCGCGGTGTTGCGCAACTGCGTCGCCTCATTCGCGAAGCCATAACCCTTGACGAATAGCTGTGTGCCACCGCGTGCGAGCAAGACCGTGCCACTGAAGGTGCCGTTGTCCGTGTGCGCCTGAAGATAGGCATCGGCGCGCTTCGCGATCTCATCGGTCGATGGAGCGGCGCCGGCACGCATGCAAAGGCAGGCGCCCAGAAAAAGGGCTAGCGCAGATTGTGCGTAGATCATTGCGCGTTTCACTGACGCTCTCCCGTGTCCCGAATTGAGCGCCGCAGCGAATCGAATCGCCGCATGCGCGACCGAAGGTAAAAGTGGTACACCGCGGCTGCAGCGCCACAGCAGGTGAGCCACGCGATGCGGAACAGCGACAGATCGTCCTGGAGAAGCGGAGCGCTCGCCTCGATGAGTGTCTTGACACCCAAGGCCGCCACCAGGGCATAAGTCCCGTACACGAGTCGCAGGGACTTGCGGGTACGCGACAACGTGAGCTCGATCATGGCGGTGAGCGAGTTCATGCCACCCATGACGCGCCCGCTGCGCGCCCAAACTACTGCCGTGAGACAGATGGCTGTGATCACCGCGACTTCCGTGGCGATGGCGATCTGTCCCGCGAAGAGGTTCGCGATAGCCACGAATCCCAGCCACAGGAACGACAGCACCTCGAGGCCGAACCAGACGCGCGAGGCCCAGATGCGCCAGACGAGCGATCCGCGCACGATACCCGCGAGCGCTTCTTCGGCAGGATCGCTCGTCTGCCAATCCGCCTTCAGGGCCTGCCAGTCCGAGTTCTCATTCTTCATGGCTGCCTCCGCCTAACAATGTACGCAACAGCGTGCGCGCCCGGCTCAACCGCACGGCGACGAGCTCAGGGGTGATGCCAATGACCGCCGCGATCTCGGCGGGTGTGAAATCCTCGAGCGTGAGCACCGCCGGTTCGCGGTACGTGAGGGGCAGCCGCCTGACCGCGGCAAGCAACCGGTTGCGTTCGTCCGCGGCGATTGCCTGCGCCTCTGGCAATGCCTGCGGGTCGTGGACCGACTCTTTGATCTCCTCGAGAGGCGGCAGCTTGCTGTGCCGGCTCGCGTGGGAAATGGCCCGAAACTGTGCGATGCGCGCGACGAAGGTCTTGAGGGAGCTTTCTCCGCGGTACGTCGGCAGCGCCCGCCATAGGGCAAGCAGTACGTCCTGCACGAGATCGCGCGCGAGCTCCCGATTGCTTTCGTAGCTCGCGCAGATGCGGGAGATCATCCGCCCGTGTTCGCGAACCAGGCGCTCGAATTTCTCCCTCTTTCCCATGACTCCAATAGTCTCTGGCTGCCGGAAAACCTTGCAAGGACCGGCGGCGGAGCCAAGGTGGCGCGCCCGTGAGGGGCTGGCAAATTGCGGTGAACGGAGGATTCTCGGGGACGCGCTTGCGCTTGAACTTTGCCGCGTTCTTCGCGTGGATCACGTTGGTCGCGTGCCTCCTGCCAAAGACATCTGCACGCCGTGATTCTTCAAAACTCTCTCAACTTGCCTGAAAGTGCAGTGTCATTTTGACACCTTCAATCATGGCAGTTGAGTTCTAGTCCTCGAGAAAATCCACCGAGCCCACTTCCGCCACCTGCGGATCATTGAAGGCCATCAAAGCCTGATGCGCCGGATGAACCTGGTACTCGCGCAGTTCTTCGAGCGAATTGAAACGCATCGCGAGCAGCACGTCCCAACTGCGCGCACCGTGCAGCATGTCGCGGCCGACTTCGAGATCGCGCAGCGTAGGAATACTCGCGGGTAAGGCGCGCGTCATCCTCAGGAACTCGTCGATATGCGCGTCGCTCGTGCCCGGCGTGTACTTGATGAACACAAAATGTCTCAGCATGCCGCCTGGCTCCGGACAGGCCGGGATACTTGCGCGCCCGCGGGGATGAGCGACTCCGCGGTATTCAGTTTCTCCGCCGCGAAGCCCGCGGCCACCTTGTAACGGTGCATGAATTCGTCGCGCTCGGGCTTGGGGATGACGTCGTCGATCTTGTCGAACACGCCGCCGCAACGGTCGTCGAGCAGATTGAGCAGGCCGAAAGGACCCGCGCCGCGATTGCGCAGGATCAACGGCGATATTTCCGGGCACAGCTTCTCGTCGTAAGCCGCGAGTGCCGCGGCATCTACGCCATGCTCCAATAACGCGGCGCCGAGCACGCGTGCGTCGACAATCGCCTGGCTCGCGCCGTTGGATCCGGTCGGATACATCACGTGCGCGGCGTCGCCGAGCAGCACGACATTGCCATCGCGCCAGGTGTTCACGGGTTCGCGATCGATCATCGGATACTCGAACACTTCGTGTGTGCCGCGAATCATCCCGGGGATGTCGATCCAGCCGAAATTCCACTGCGTGAAGTGATGGATGAAATCCTCGTGCTTCACCGGTTTGTTCCAGTTGCCCTCGGGCCAGCCGCCTTTGTTGTCGACGGTGACTTCCGCAATCCAGTTGATGTCGGCGAGCCCGGTGTCAGGATCCGGTGCCGAAATCGGGTAGAACACCACGCGATGGCGATGCGTGCCCAGCCCCACGAACGAGGCGCCGGAACGAATCGGTTTACCCCGGCTGACGCCGCGCCACATGATCGCGCCGCCCCACTGAATCGGCGGCTGCGCAGGATGCATCTGCTGGCGCACAGCCGAATGCAGGCCGTCGGCGGCGATAAGCAAGCTTCCCGCCACTTCCGAACGCGCACCCGCGCGGTTCTGCAACAAGACGCTGACGCCGCTGCCATCCGCATGATTGCGATAACCGGTGACCTTCACGCCCGTGCTGATCGCCTGCGGTCCGAGCCGTTCCAACACCGTGCGATACAGCAGCATCTGGAGTTTGCCCCGATGCAGGGAGTACTGCGGCCAGTTGTAGCCGGCACGCAAACCGCGCGGCTCGCTGTAAACATCGTGGCCGTTGAGTCCTACCAGTGCCCATTCCTGGGTCTCGATGCCAATCGCCGCGAGCGATTCCCGGCCAAGCCCCAACTCGTAGAGCTCGCGCACGGCATTGGGTTGCAGGTTGATGCCTACGCCCAGCGCCTTGATGTCGGCGACACTTTCAAATATGCGGCACGGCACGCCGATCTGGTGCAGCGTGAGCGCAGCACTGAGACCGCCGATACCGGCGCCCGCGATCAGAACTGGGCGGTTGGTCATTCTGCCCCGTGCGTGGTCAGACCATCGAAGGCAGGTTCGGCGGTGTTAGTCATAAAGCGGGTCCAGTGTCGAGAAGGTGCGGATACTACTTTCAAAACACCGGCTCTGGTCGGTTGGCACTTCCACAAACTTGGCGGGTATCGGAGTGCCTCACACAATCGTCTTATGACATATCGCTAGCGCCCGAACACCGCGGCGATCGCGCTGCTCCCGCGACCCAGGGGATCGCGCCTGATCAGCTTTTCTTCTTCGCCGATTTGCGCGAACAAGCCATTGAGGCTTTGCGTCAACGCATGCTGCTCCAGATCGAGGTCCGGCTTGTTCTGGATCGGCAGCGCGTTGTAGGCGCTCAGCATCTGCTTGTACTGGCCGTAAAAGCCGAGCTGCTCGAGATTGCGCTCGAGAATGGGCAAATACCGCTGCCGCAGTGACGCCTCCGTCTGCCGCCGAAAGTAATCGGTCGCCGCGGTCTCGGGGCCACGCACGATCCCGAGCGCATCCGTGATGGTCATCGCGCGAACGGCATCGATGAAGACGATTTTCGCCTCTGCCGCCGCTTGCTCCGCGCCCTGGTTCATGAGGACTTCCACGCGATCCAGCTGACCGCCGAGACCGAACTGTCGCAGGCGACTTGCGATCGGCTGCACTTGCTGCGGCAGCGTGATTCGATACACGGGGTGATTGCTGTACCCACCTTTCTTGGAAAGCAGGTCGGAAGCTCGAACACTGCCGAGCTCGAGTGACTCCTTCACGGCACGCGCGAAAGCGGGCTGAGTGGATGTGGCGGCGGAGGAGTCGCCGCTTTCCAGCACCTGCGACATCTCGGCGCAGCTCCCGAGCAGGAATGCCGCGCAGCCGAGCGCCAACGTGTGAAGCAATCGCGCATTGCTGCCGAGTCGACTCATTCGGATCTCCTATGGCTTCGCCTGAGCTCAGGCGTCTTCTTCGACGAAGATGTCCCGATACACGGTGTAGCTCGTGAGCGCCATGATCGGCATCGTAATCAGGAGCCCGAGCATAAGCGGAATGATCGAGACGAAGATCAACAGCATGGCGCAGATCAGGAAGACGATGCCGGGCAGGATGTTCTTGACGCAGCCGGCGAGGCTCATCTTCATCGCCTCGATCGGCGGCTGGTTGTGCAGCACGATCAGCTGAGGCGCAAGGTAGGTCGCGAAGGCAATCGGCAGCATCACGAGAAATCCGACCAGGAAGGCCAGCCAGAACTTCGGGGTCAGGAGCGTTGACGGATCGAGAATGCCGTCAGCTGTCATGCTCCAAACGATGTCGGTGCCGAGGAAGAAGGCCAGCACGATCGCCAAGACGACGCTCGAGAGGAGTGTCGTCAATCCGACCCCCAGCAGCGGCATCGGGTGCTTCTCGAAACCTCCCAGCAGCGTCTTCAACTCGAACGTCCCGGTGCGTTTCTGCTGATTCGCCGCCAATGCGATGGCGGCAATAACGAACGGCATCAGGATCCCCGCAATGATGTTCAAGATCGGAATCTTCTGCAGGATGATCCACGCGGCGAATATCAGGATCAGTGCCGCTGCCCACATCCCCGGCTGCGCTTTCAGTATCCGCCACGCGTCGCCGATCCAGGCGGGGCCACGGCCCACCGGAAGTGGCCGGCCATACGGGACGAAGGTCCCCGATTCAGGTGACCCCTGGCCTTGATCGTGCGTAGTGACCTGAGCGTTTGGCGGTGCGTACGGATTTCTTGGTTCGTTCATGCGGATGGCCTCCCAGCCCATTGCAACGGATCACGGTTGCTCCGCGACCCGGCGTTAATTCAGCGATTTCTCACCCGGCACCAACGGCGCCTACTGATACACGCGCACGTAGTCGATCTCCATGCGCGCGGGAAAAACGGTGTCGTCGATGCCCATCTGTCCGCCCCAGTCGCCGCCGACGGCGATGTTGAGGATCAGGTACTGGGGACTGTCGAACGGCCATGCGCCGTTGCCGCTTCCGTCGTTCGAGTACTGGAAGAAGTTGCGATCGTCGACGCCGATGGTGATGCGTGAAGGGGTCCAGTTCATCTGGTAGCGGTGGAACTCGTTGCAGGCGTCGGTGACCGTTGTCGTCGCGCCGCGCTGGTTGCCGACGGTGTGGTTGTACGAGCCCGTGTGCACGGTGCCGTGCACGACGCCCGGATCGAAGCCCAGGTGTTCCATGATGTCGATCTCGCCGTCGTCGGGCCAGCGCGTCTGTGGCGGCGCCGACAAGGTCCAGATGGCCGGCCACGTGCCGCGCCCGCAGGGTAGTTTGGCGCGGATCTCGAAGAAGGCGTTGGTCCAGGCCGCTTTGCCGCGCGTGATGAGCCGCGCGGAGGAGTAATGCTGGCCGCTCCAGTCCGGCAATCCCAGGGTAGATAGATCCTCGCGGCGCGCCGTGATCACCAGGAAGCCGTTCTCGACCCGCGCATTCTCCGGGCGCTCGCTGGCGTAGTACTGCTGCTCGTTGTTGTACCAGCCCGCCGAGTTGCGCTCGGTGTCGTGGGTCCACTTCGTGGCATCCGGCAGTCCCGGCACGTCGAACTCGTCGGACCATACCATCCTGAAACCACTGGGAATGCCGCCGGTTTCGGAGATCGCCGGCGCTCCCGGGCCAGACGGGCCTGCGGGCTGCACAGGAGGCGCGGAGGGGGCAGCGGGGCTGTCGGATCCTTCCCCTCCGCAACCGGCCGAGAGAAAAACCAGGACCAGAATGGAAGGCGGTGCCATCGAAAACGAAATGCGAGACATGTGATTGTCATTCCCCGTTCTGTCCGCCTGTGCGCGGCTCCCTAGAATCTACCATCGCCTTCGATTTCGGAAGCAAAGCGGCGGCGCTCGGCTTTTCGGGCGTTTCGAACGGCCCGTTGGCGACAGGCAGGAGGGTGTCACGCGCTGCGTCTTCGAGACCGCGTTTGATGAATTCCTCACCGAGCCTCAGTCGTGGACTGGGTGCGGAGGGTGAAGAAGCAACGATCTTGGCCAGCCCCTCGACGGCCTTGTCCGGCGCTGGCTCGCCGGCAACGGCGAAGCTGTTGTAGTAAGCGATGAGCGGAAGGATGCCCTCCGGATCCTTGCGATTGGCCTGCGCGATGAAACGTCGCGCATCCTTGAGCCGATGCTGCCGCTGGTTAGCCGGAGCGCGCGCGGCGAGCTGGGCTAGTGCGGTGCCTTTCCACACGAGGGCCGTCGTATCTTTCGGCGACTGGGCAAGCGCCCGATCGGCGGCCTCGAGGCAGGCTTGCGGATTGCCGGAACGGCACTCGGCCTCGGCAAGGAGCAGCTGGTGTTCGATCAGGTTCGGGAACTGTCGCGCATTCTGGCGAAGACGTTCAAGCCAGGCCGAGCGTCGCTCGAGTGCCGACGCGCGCTCGGGACTATCTTCCGGGGGCAACTCGATCCGCGCCCCGAGCTCGAGCCGGCCCCGGATCAGTCCAGCTTCGGCCCGGGTCATTTGACGGATGGTCGGTTCCGCCGCGCGCTCGGCCGGAAAGTCCATACGCTCGAATTCCAGCTTGCGCCCCCGGTAAGCGCTCAGGGCCTTCTGAAGCTCGGCCGGATCGCCGAAAGCGCTCGCGGCGCTTTGCAGGTCCTCACCGCGCGCGATGGCGCGCAAGTACTCGTTCAATCGCGGCTTCCACTCGTCCGAGAAATACAGAAGGTGTACGAGCCGCCACGCGTGATGGGGTGTCCAGCCTCGCCCCTTCGCGGATAGATAGCGGCCGTTGAGGACATCCGCGACCGGATAACCGCCGTAATGCTCCATGACCTCGAAGAAGCCACGTGGACGATGGCCGTATTCCACGAAGTCGTCACCGGCTTTCATCGTCGCGAGAATCTCGCCGAAACCCTGCAGAAACCAGCGCGGGTAAGCGGCCGGGAAATAGGTCATGAGGTAGCTCTGCGCGAAGCCGGCATAGAGGCGGGATTCTGCTGACTGGCAGAAGGCAATCTCGTTTATGGGCAATAGTGAGAGATCTAACTGCCCACTCAACATGATGATTGGAGGGTCTTTGTCGCCCCACGGGCAGTCGCGGTTCGTCGGGCGCCCGCGCGATGGGCTCAGGACCAATTTCACGCCGTCCTTGACTGTGGCGAGAACCGGCCCTTCCTCGCGCGGATCGTAATAGACAGTCTTTGCGAACCTCTGCGGATACGGGCCGTATTGCCAACGCAAGTCCGTCAGTCGAAGCTGCTCGAACTGCCCGGGATGCCCGATCATCGTGACGGCGAGCTTGATCGTGTCGTCGGGTGCGTCCACCCGCCCAAACAGCACCGAAAGCAGGAAATGCAGCTTTTCGAGGTTGTGCGCGGTGGCGCGCAAGTCCTCGTCGTCCTTCTGGCTGAACACGACGACGTGCGGCGTCTCCGCCATGCGCCAGTCGCTCATCTCTACTTTCGCATCGCGGGTGCCCGTCACCGTGACGGTCGTCTCTTCGTTCTTCACCGGCGAGGTGAGTTGCGCGTGCGCCGGGAGGATCACGGCCGCGCAAAAGACGAAAAGCAATCTTCGCGGCATTCTTCGCAACCCCATCTACTCTCGAGACATCCGGATCAGCATCACACTCCTGAACGAACGCGAATTCAACTCATTTCGAAGCAAGGTCGTCGCGGCAAACGGGCCGCCACCTGGACCTGCATCCGCCGCTCAGGTGGGCGGCAAGACATGTGGAGCTAGTCTTGAGGCCGGTAGAAGCTAGATGGGAAGATGTAGCCGTTGGCGGAGACCAGGTAGATGGGGATTCGAAAAATGCTCCGAAAGTTGCTCGTCGTCCTTGGCGCCGCCGCGATCCTCCCGGCGCACGCGCAACTGACCGCGCCGGTGAAGAATGAAGCGACGACCGTCACTGTCACGGGCACCCGCGACTCGAAACCGGAGATGAGCGACTGGCGCATGGCGGAGACGCCGCACGTCGTCGTGTACAGCCAGAACGACGAGCAGGAGTTGCGCGATACCGCGCACAATCTCGAGAAGCTTCACTTCCTGCTCTCGGTCTTGTTCGGACGGGTGGATGCGCCCGACGACACGATCAAGATCGCCGTCACGATGATGGGCTATGTCGGGCAGTTCGAGCAGCTGCGACTGACGGACCTGCGCTGGCAATATGGGCCGTATCCACAGAGGTTCGCAAAGACTATCTACTACGATCCGCGCGAAGAAGGCTCCGTGCTCGCAACCACCAGGTACGGCATCAATGTGATTCTCAGTCCGTCGGTCGGCCGTCCGACGAACCGCAATTGCACTTGGGGCGATGGCGATCCTCCATTGGGATTGGTGCCCGTAAACGAGCTTGCCTTCTGCCAGTCGCCCGAATCACGTCTCTACGCCGGCTTCGTCCAGAACTACCTGATGACCTATTTCCCCGCTGCTTACCCGCGCTGGTTTCTGCAGGGATTCGGCGAGCTGTTCGCGACGATGAAAGCGGGCGAGGACTTCGTGGAATACGGCCATCGTCCGCGGGGCTTCTTCGAGGTCATGGACCATTACGGCGGTTATCCGGTGACGGATGTCCTGAACGGCCGCTATCTTTCCGGCAAAGGGCGGGGCTGGACTCCCTTTCACGCATGGCGGCTCGTTCATCTTCTGTACTTCTCGGACGAGTGGAAGCCGCGGTTGCACGATTACCTGGACGCCATCGCACGCGGTGCCGACCCGGTGAGCGCCGCAAGCTCCTTCGGCGATCCGGCCGAGCTCCAGCAGGCGCTGACCGCGTACCGCGGACGCAAGCTGGAAGCCGAGCGTATGACGTTTCCGGCCGAGCGCGTGCCGGAACCGACCATTCGCCAAATGACCCGCGCGGAGGCCGGCCTGATCCGGGGCCGGCTCGAGCTGGGGGCGCGGATCGAAGTACCTGCAGAAGATAGTCCCGAGCGCGCAGCGGCACTCGAGCGGCGCGCGGCCTGGCTCGCCCGACTTCGCGAGAACGCGCGCCAGTTCCCGAACCTGATCGAACACCAACTGCTCTTAGCGGAGGCCGAGTGCCGCTCCGGCAATCCGCAAGCGTGTCTCGAAGCCGCCGACCGGGCGCTTGCCCAGTCGCCGAAAGATACGACGGCCCTCGTGTGGAAAGGCACGGCGCTCGCGCAGCTCGCCGTGCGTGCCCCGGCGGCCGAGCGGCAGCGCCGGCTCAAGGAAGCGCGACGTTTCATCGCGCAGGCCAACCGCCTGGATCCGGAGGGAATCCTTCCAGTCATCGCTTATTACAAGAGTTTCGCCGTCGCCGGTGGGAAAGTCCCGGACCTGGCCGTAGAGGGTCTGGCCAAGGTCGTGGCTTCTTCGCCCGCCGCACCGACTCCACGTCTGAAGCTGGGTGAGGAACTGATCAGGCGCGATTTTACGGACGCAGCGCGCGACACACTTCTGCCTGTCGCCAAGGGGGCATTCGAAACGCCCGAGCAGCCGGCCGCCGCCGCCTTGCTTCCGGAAGTGAGGGCGGAACCCGCGAGTTGACGCTCGCGGATTGTCTCTGCGCTGGAGCGCTCTCCGTCTAACTACTCAAGACCACACGAACCTGAAGGCCATCGAGCCGCCAGTCCGCAGGCACGTTGAGCAGAGATCCGCCTTCGCCTCGTAGATCTTTCCGCTCAGTCGTGGGCGCCCACCGATACCGAATCCCGCATCGCGCGGCAGCGCTTTCCGAAAACCCCGGGAAACTGGCCAGACAGCCGATTGATGTTGGCCTTACCAGTTGGTACGGTCGGCCATCGACGACAACTGCGAATGGACATCAAGGCCACATCCATAGAGGGGGTTCTTCCATGATTCACGAGATTTGCGCTGGCAATCCAGCGCCGGCCATCGGCCGGACGAGATTTCAAAGGCTGTTGAACAGCGCTCCACGTCTCCTCGCATCCATCCTGCTGCTGACCGCCTTCGCGTTGGCCTCCGGGCCGGCCGCTGCGAACGTCGTCTGGAGAGGCGACGCCGACAAGGCGGTGGCCCTGCAAGTCGCAGGTCAGGCGAACACGACCCGGAGCAACGCATCCGGCGCCAAGATCACTTCGAACGCCAACAGCGACACGTTCCCCGGCATCTATTTCATCTTTGATTCGGGACAGAAGGACCGGGGCTTCCTGAAAGTCTGTGCCCAGGTATTCCGGAAGTACGCAAGCTTCACGGTCACCACCAAGGCCGCCAATACCTACACGGACTACCTGATCGCTCCCGAATCCGGCCAGCAGAGGACGAGCGACAACTGCTTCGTGTTCCTGCTCGACCAGGTGGCGTCCAGCAAGAACCTCAACATGGCATTCATCGACGAGGCGCTTCTGCGCCCGCTCGGCAGCCTGCCGTATCCCGAAATCATCACCGAACTGAACGACCTCATCGTGCAGGCCGAGGCTCTGAAAGCGGGCAACAAGGAGTTCCCGGTCCAGGTCAGCCGCACCAGCGACGGTTCGGATGTGAACAAGGCCTTCCCGTGGGTATACGCGAACGAACTCGCGGCGCTCGATGAGGCCATCGAATACGCGCGTTATGCGCCGATCGTCTGGGCCGCGGAAGCCGCGGTCGGTCTCGACGATGCCATTGCAAGCTTCAGAGGCAACATCAAGGCGGACGGTTCGGATCCCTATTTCCGTCTCGATCCGGGCCCGGGCAGATTGCCTGTCACGATCACCGAACCCTCGAACGTCTGGACCGCGCGGAACCCACTCGATAACCGAGTGCCTGCCAACTTTGCCGGCGGCACATTCGAGGTGATTCCGTATCCCTTCGCGGATCGCGAAGGCAAGGCGGATGTCCTGAAGATCAACTACGTCCACAACGGTACGAGCACGTTCGGCGGCATCACTATGCAGTCGCCGCTGTCCCCGAGCGTCACCGTTCCCACGGGTGCGACCATCGAGTTCGATGTGTACTACCCCAAGAGCGCGCAGGGCGTATTCATGCGATGGAGAGTGCGGAATACCAATTCCGATCTCGACAGCTATCTCCGGGATTACCAATACAACAACCTCAACCCGGACTGGGTTGGCAGCTACAACGGTGAAACCTGGCTGAGGGCCCACCACAGCATCAACGCCTCGACGGGCAATTCGTCGAATTTCATTCTCGAACTTCACGGCGAGACGGGACGTCCCGCGGAATCGGGAATGCTGCTCGTCTCCAACATCAAGATCACCGCACCCGATCCGAACGGCATTCCGTTGCCCAACGTGGTCAACACTCAGAACCAGAGCGTCGTGGCGCCCTTGAAGAGTGTGTACAACAAGGAAAACGGCCTGTTCATGGTGGGCGCGATCGGAACCGGTAACGTGACCGGAACCCGGGCGCGGCACTACGAGATCTTCGTCGACGGCAACAACCTCAAGGCCGAAGGCACGCATCCGCGCGGCCCGAACTGGCTGACGAGTGTTACGGGTGCGCCCTTGAACGGCGCCACCACCGTCCCCGGACTCGCGGAATACAACTTCCCGACCAACGCGTACCTGGGGATCCGTAATTCCGGGACGCCCGGACAGTACAAGGCTCACGGTCACGTGCTGGCCTGGTACAACCAGGCCCCGGCATGGATGCGGCAGATCGTTCCCGCGAACCTTCCCTCCGGCTACACCGGCACCGCCAATTTCTACGGATTGGGCAATGGCGTGACGACGCAGGTGCGGGTCGACAAGGAATTGGCCCGGAGAGTGCAGTTCAATCACACGATGTATGTGATGCGGCACTTCCTCAGCACGGATACGAAGTACGGCTCGAGCGAATCCCGCGGAGTCATTCCGTTCAATTCGTGGGACGTGCTCAACGAAGAGGTGCACGAAAGCCGCCACAGCGAACTCATTCCGCAGAATGCGAACAGCTGGCGCACGAGTCTCAAGCACACCAACTGGCTCGTGGCGATGTCGGATGACGTGATCGGTGGCGACATCACCGAGCACTACATCTACCTGCTCTTCAAACACGCGCACATCGCGGCTCCCAACGCGCGGATGGCGGCGGCCTACAAGGCCAATTACGCCCAGCTACCCGCGTACATGAAGCTCGATGGACACGATGTCGAAGGCAGCATCGATGCCTATATCGTTGACCAGCCGCCGAAGCTGACCTACAACGACTACGACATGTTCACGCGCAGCAAAGCGCGAACCGTCTACAACATGGTTCGTGCGATGAACACCGCGTGGAAGTCCGATCCGCTGTACGACGGCCGTCCGCTGATCGAAGACGTCGGCATCCAGGGCCACGATTCGATTGGCCGGACCCTGGCCAGCAACAACCAGTACGCCATGGCTTTGTACGCGTCCCTGGTGGATCAAGGACTCCTGACCGGAATCGCGTTCTCTGAGCTGGACATCAAGGTGCCCACGAACGCCCCCGGTGGCGGCGCGACCGCACCCGCGGTGCTCAACGTGAAGCAGTCCGATGCGCTGGGTTACCAATACGCGTTGATGTACAAGCTGTTCACGAAGTTCGCCCCGTACATCGATCACATCATCAGCTGGGGCGTCTCGGGTTCAGGGTGGCAGGGCAGCTACGTGCTGTTCGACCAGCAGAGCAATGCCAATGGCGGCTACTACGGCGCCATGAACCCGGACAGATTCATCCTGGGACATTCGTACCTGGATGAGTTCTATGAAGGGGAATACGAGAAGATCCAGGCCGGTTATCCAATCGACCTTGGCGATCTTGGAATCTATACGCCGCGCTGATTCGTAAGCGGTTTCGGGCGCCCCATCCAGGCCTTCGTGCCTGGGTGGGGCGTGCCGTTGACTCACCTCGGCCACGACCGGATCCATCGTGGCGAACTAACTACTCATCCGGCGAAGACGCACGCGTGGAACGCCGCGACTCTGCATCTGCGCCGTTCGATCGATTTGACATTGCCCATATGACTTTTCGTCACAACGGGGCAGCCATGCCTCGCTGAACTAGACTCGAATTGCCGATGGGAACGTGAAACATGATTCGCGCTTCGGCGAGCGATGAAGTTTTCTGAGCGAAACTCACATTTACATTCGCAAGCGAGTATCTCGATTCTGGCCGCTGAGCCCAGCAGGGCCCACGTCGGAACAAGGCGCGCCCGCGCGCGCATCGAATCACGGAAGCGGGTGGCTCGCGCGTCTGCGCATTACAAGCCCCGGATATCCATTCTCACATTTGTGATCGGGGTTTCCCTCGGAAAATTGGTCGGGTAGGTTGTTGCATGCGGCCTTACCAATTGCTACGGTCTTCGTATTGACTACAACTGCGAAGGGGGCAGTGCAGATGGTCAAGATCTCTGGACGAGTCCAGCCGTCGCTCATTGCGGCGGATTCCACGCGCCGCGCACGCGAGCGCCGTGACGCTCGAGCCCGTGGGTTCGGCAGTTCTGTCTGCCTGAGCACTGGCGAGCCGCACCACCACGATGATCGTCGTGGTTGGGGCGGAGCCGCGTCGCACTCGATCCGCATTACTCGTTTCCATTCACCGACTCCGATCGCGGGATCCTTCCATTCACCCGCTTTCGTCACCGTCACTTCAAAGTCACTTCAAAAGAAGGGGGAATGTTTCCAATGACCCACAAAACTCGCGCAGGTACCCGTAGCCTTGCCGCCGTGCTGACCGTACTGACCGGTCTGACGGCGGCGGGATCCGCATCCGCCGCAGAACATCCGGGAGTCGACCAACTCCCTTTCATCTACGAACTTCCCAATCTCTTCAAATTCAACGACGGCACGCCGCTGACGACGCTTCAGCAGTGGGAAGCGCGCCGCGAAGAGATCAAGGACTACCTGCAGTACTACGAGTACGGCTACATCCATGAGCCGGATCGCCTGACGGCGTCCAGAACCGGCAACAGCCTGCGCGTCGACATGGAAGTGGACGTCAAGGACGAAAGCGGCCAGATCGTGGGCGTGAGAACCGCTGGTTTCACCGTGGCGATCACCATCCCCACCGAGGCGCAGTATCCGGCCGCCTATCAGAACGGCGTGCTGGTCGAGAAATTCCCCACCTTCATCGGCGGGCAGCCTCTGACCACCAACGGCCAGGTCACGGGACAGCAGCTCGGGTACGCGTCCATCGCAACCCCGAACGTTTCCTCCGACACCAGCGCGGGCGCCCCGACCGGCGTGTACTGGAACCTGTTTCCCTACGTCCAGGGCAGCGTGAAGTACGACACCGGCACGCTCATCGCGCAGGCCTGGGGTTTCCATCGCGTGGTCGATGCACTCAAGATCCGCAACGAGCAGTATCCCAACGGACTGTTCCCCGAGATCGATGACACCAAGCTGATCACGTACGGCTTCTCGCGCGGCGGCAAGATCGCGATGTTGGCTTCGGCCTTCGACGAGCGGCTTTACATGACGTGGGTCGGCCACTCCGGTCAGTTCGGCGCCTCCACGATTCGTTACACCTACGACTCGAAGAAGTATCCGCAGGGTAACAACGCCAACGCCAGCAGCTACACCGCGGATGAAATGGACCCGACGTCCTTCTATTCGGGTGTCACCGGCGCGCGCAAGGAGCAGATCGACCGCGCGTACGACGGCACCAACTACTTCCGCTGGTTCACCTCCCGGCTGCCGGACAACTTCCGCCAGGAAAACAAGCACCAGTTGCCGGTCGACCACCACATGACGCTGGCGTTGATCGCGCCCCGTCCGATGATGGTGTTCGAGGGCATGGATGACTTCTGGAACGGCGCGGAAAGCGTGGCCATCGCGGTCAATGCCGCACGCCTCGCGTACCAGATGTACGAGGGCACCGGCGCCTATCGCACGGGTCTCGGATACGAGGACTACATCGGCTACATCGCCTCGCCGCGGCTCGCGCATGCGACCAACAACACCGAAAAGGCCAACTTCCACGCCATGGCGGATCTCGTCCTGCGCGGAATCACGCCTCCCTACGGTTCGGCGAGCACCGCCGGCTACGTCGCCACCGCGACGGCGCCCGTCACGGTGTTCCCGGGCTTCGAATACAACCCGTTCGAAGTGACCGATCCGTCCGCGATGCCCTGGGCCTTCCCGGGTCAGTACTCTCTCGGCACGACCACCGATCTTCGACTGGTGGTCGAGGGTACGAAGAGAAACCTGACGATCCTGTCCGACGCTCCGGCGGTCGAGCTCCTCTCGCCGTCCGGCGGGTTGCTCTACACGGCGCCCACGTCGAACGGCACGGCAACGATCCATCTCGACGCCCAGGACGATCCGAGCACGGGGCCGTACACCCTGCGCACGGTCGGCTCGCAGAAGGTGGGCAAGCAGGTCAAGGTTCCTTACTACTCGTGGGAATTCATGATGCGTCCCGAGATCACCACGATCGAAAACTCGTGGTACATCAGCTTCCCCGAGCGCATCAACAACCTGGGTGAAGATCAGGCGATCTTCTACTTCGACACGCGCTCGCCCGAAGAGCTCGTGGGTGACCGCTGGACCGGTAACGATCCCGTGCCCAGCGTGCAGGTGCAGAACTACGGCGTGATGCTGCGTTCCTTCCAGATCCACCACAAGCTGGGCATCGCTGGCGGCGGCCAGAGCGCCGCGACCTATGGTCCCCGCTTCACACCGCCGACCCAGATGTTCATCGACAACCTGCAGTTCCCGGACCTGTTCCCCGGGTTCACGTTCGACCTGCAGATGGACATCATGGCCACGCTGGCGAACTGAGGCGCGTGACGATGAAAACTCAAACTATTGTGGAATCCAGAGGGGAAAAAACCATGAACAGCATCAACAACACGAGGCTGCGCGTTGCCGCCGCCTGCGCCCTGGGAATGGCGATGGCCGGCTCGGCGCTCGCCGTGCCGAAAGGCATCGTCGATCTCACGACTAACTACGGCCCATCCGGCGCCATCGCTTCGGTGGTCGGAGTCAGCGGAGTCAATGGCGCGTCCGACGCCATCCAGGTGAAATTCGCCAACGCGATGCATCCCGGGAACTTCGGGATGGGTGTCAACTTCGCGAAGGCCTGGACCAAGTCGTGGAACGACGACAACACCGTGCTGACCATCGGCGGCAACATCGACTTTTCCGAAGCGGCCGAGCCAGCCTTGATCGTCTATCTGATGCAGACCGATGCGGACAGAAAGGACATCGCGGAACCGAACATCTTCAAGTTCCGTGACATCAAGGTGAGCAAGGTCGAACCCGGCAACGGTCAGGCCAACGTGGACTTCAACATCGTTTCGGCCAACGGCAAGGGCTACAGCGTCTACGTCGCCAAGGCGGGGGACACGACGTTCAAGCCCTATGGCAACGTTAACTACAACGCGAAGGGTGCGCACCTCAAGGGCCTGGACAATGGCTCTACCTACCAGGTGTACATTCAGTACCAAGGCGACGGGTTGGTTGCGACCCGGACGGCTGCTTTCGAGGTCACGCCGAAGCACCCCGGTAAAAAATGAGCACCGTACCTCTTGGGAGCCGGGCGGCCCTGAGGCCGTAGTACGCGCAACCGGGAGTTGATTGACGGCGGTCGGATCGGCAGATTCGACCGCCGTTTTTTTTTCGGCGACCAGACTCCGGTGTCACCGCACTAACAAGGTGCTCTCCGCCCTGATTCGGGGCGCAGACAACTGAGCTTGCCGATCGCCAGCATGGATTCAGCGGATTGACTCGAGGCAGGTCGCATAAAGCTCTGCGCCACACTCCGCGCAATTGAAAAAGACTATTGGGGTGAGGCAGGTCGGTTACTGGTGCACTGCGCCGGCCCCTGACAACCTCCAACCCAGCTTCGCCCATTGGCGAAGAGGGGGTCTTGTGAATACAACAAAGAAGAGCTGGGCCATGAGCCTGGCCGTCAGCGCTTTTGTCGCTTCGAATGCGATCGCCGAAACCGTGGACGAAACCATTACCGTCACCGCGCGCAAGCGCGCGGAAACGCTTCAGGATGTTCCGCTCGCGGTCACCGCGATTCCGGGCGTCGAGCTGCAGGCGCAGTCGATCCAGGATTCATTGGACCTGATTGGGCGAGTGCCGAGCCTCTACGTGGCGACCGGCGCCATCAATTTTCCGACCACCTCTCACAATCAGTTGACCATGCGGGGCGTGGGTTTCAATGCGGCGCTCGAACCGGCCTTCGGTGTATTCGTCGATGGCATGTACGAACCGCATATCGCGTTCGACACAGCCTTCCTCGACGCCGATCGCGTCGAGGTATTACGTGGACCGCAGGGTACGCTGTTCGGTCGTAACACGCAGGCGGGTGCGCTCAACATCGTGACGAGACGCCCGGACGAAAATTTTCGGGGTCGTGTCGAGGGCGAATACGCCGACTTCGAGTCGATTCGCGCGTCGGGCTCGGTCAGCGGCGCGTTGAGCGAGACGGTCTTCGCGTCGCTGAGCGCGCAATACGCCAGGACCGATGGCTACATCGACAACGTGACGTTGGGCCGCGCTCAGGATCCTTCCCGGGCGCTAACGGCGCGCGGCGTGCTGCGCTGGGCGCCCTCGGACGCCCTGGACGTCCGTTTCGTAGCCGATGCATCGTCGCGAGAATTCAACGAGATCGGTCGCGGCGTTCCGCTCGCGGCCGGGCGCTACGAATCGATCTCCGACGAGGAGAGCGAGGATCACGCGAAGACCCGGGGGCTTCAGCTCAATGTGGACTACCGGTTCAACGAACACGTCACGCTGACTTCGATCACCGGCTATCGATACGCCAGCAACGAGACCTCGGTGGACGCGGATGGCACACCATCCGCCGAAGGGCCGTGGATCGTGCCGGCGACGCCGCCGTACACACCGGCTCCCGTCGGCGTGCAGGGCGCGACGCTGGAAGTGCGCTACGACCAGGACTTTCGCAGTCAGGAGCTGCGCCTGGCGGGCTCCCACGACAACGTCGACTGGCTAGGCGGCGTCTACTACTTCGACCGTTTTACCAACGACGACACCGAGCGCTTCCTCGGGATCGGCGTCGCGCCGCCGACCAGCGCACTGGGCCTCTACTACCTGCAGGACTTCACAGAGGATCGCGATGGGTGGGCAGCTTTCGGCCAATTCAGCTATCGCCCGGTCACTCGCCTGGAGTTGACCATCGGGGGCCGCTACTCGGAAGAGACCGTGGAGACAGGCGGAGTCCGCACGTTCTATCGCAGCAATGGCGCCGTGAATCCACCCGTGCTGCGGGATCTCGCGCAGCCCTTCAGCAATTTCTCCGGCATGGCGTCAATCGCCTATGACTTCGCTGACGACCTCAACGCCTATCTGACCTACTCTGAAGGCTGGAAGGCAGGTGGCGTCAATCGTGCGCCAGCGACTGCATCGCAGGTGCTGCCCTATGGCGACGAGTTCTCCACCACGTACGAGCTGGGCGTGAAGTCCACGTTCGCGGACCGGCGCTTGCTGATCAATGGCGCGGTGTTCTACATCGAATTGCAGAACCAGCAGTTCTCGGGTTTCGTGCCCGTGCCAGGGGCCACTCCCGTGATCGTGGTCAGCAATGCCGGCGAGAGCAGCGTGAAGGGGTTCGAACTGGAACTGATGGCCCGGCCCATCGAGCGTCTCGAACTCAGCGCGGCCATCGCCTACAACGACACCGAACTCGAAGAGTATGTCCGCGTGTTCTCCGCCACCAACCAGTTCGACATGGGGGGTACGAACTTCGAGGATGTACCGGAGAGAACCGCGTCCGCCCAGGTTCTCTATGAAACCCTGGCGAATGCCGCCCTCGGCGGCAGCCTCGAATTCCGGCTGATGTATCGCTACATCGGGCAGGTGGTCACGCAGGACCAGGGTGTCGGCACCAACGCCAGTTCGCAGTTGACGCTGCCGTCGTACGACCGATGGGATGGTCGAATCAGCCTGGTGCGCGATGACGGTTGGCGTCTCACCGCATTCGTCAACAACATCGCCGACAGTTTCGACTACGTGCGGCGCACGACACCCGCGTGGAGCGCCAACATTCCATACGGCCAACTCGTTCTGCCGCTGGAGCCGCGGCAGTTCGGTATCAGCGTAGCCAAATCCTTCTGACGTCCGCCGCCAGCTGTTGACGCGATCGAGGGCAGTCCATGCAGGTCAACGAGTCAAACTACCCACCGCCCATCGGGCAGACGAAAGCGGTGTCCGAAACATACCGGCGCTTCGTGCTTTTCATGATGCTCCTGGTCGCGGCGCTCAACTTCGTGGATCGGCAATTGATGGCGATCCTGCTCAATCCCATCCGTGAGGAATTCGGGTTCAACGACACCGAGCTGGGTTTCCTGAGCGGCTTCGCATTCGCCATCGCGTTCGCGATCACCGGCCTGCCGCTCGCGCGCCTCGCGGACACCGGCAACCGCCGCAACCTGATCGCGGGCGTGGTCGCATTCTGGAGCGCGATGACGGCGCTGTGTGGCGCGGCCACGGGCTACGTGTCACTGCTGCTGGCGCGCATGGGGGTCGGCGCGGGCGAAGCAGGTTCTTCGCCCGCCATACAGTCGATGATCGGGGACTACTACCCGCCCAAGAAACGCGCTTCGGCGATCAGCACGCAGATGATCGGCGTCTATGGCGGCATCCTGCTCGGCTTCCTTTTCGGCGGCTGGCTCAGCGAGACCTTCGGGTGGCGCATGGCGTTTCTCGTGATGGGTTTGCCCGGCATCGCCTTTGCGCTGCTGTTCTGGTTGACGGTGAAGGAGCCGGCCCGTGGCCAGAGCGAGAACCTGGTCGTGCAGCCCACGCCACCGACGATGCGGGAAACGATGAGGCATCTGTGGCGTTCGCCGGCCTGTCGTCTGATTCCACTGGCTGCGGCATTCCACACCTTTGCGTCGCAAGGGAGTATGTCGTGGGCGCCGTCCTTCTTCACGCGAACGCACCACATGACGCAAACCGAAGTCGGCGCATGGCTTGCGCTGTGCGCTGGGCTTGCGGGCGGGCTGGGTTGCTACTTTGGCGGCATCGTCACCGAGCGCATCGCCAACAGGACGAATGACGAGCGCTGGTACCTGTGGGTTCCGGCCATCTGTCTGGCCGCCACCATCCCGGCGCAGTTCGTCATCTATCTATCGCCGACTCCTGTCCCCGCGCTGATCGTATCGGCCCTGGTGTGGTTCCTGAGCAATACCTGGCTCGGGCCTGTGCTGGCGACCCTGCAGGGTCTCGCGGGCGCGAGACGCCGTGCGATGGCGGTTGCCATCGTGCTGTTCGCCAACAACCTGGTCGGGATGGGGCTGGGCGCTCAGTTCGTCGGCCTGATGAGCGACCTGCTGCGTGATCGACATGGAGAGGATTCGCTTCGTTACGCATTGCTGATTGGCGTATGCATCGCGAGCGCGCTCTCGGCGATCGCATTCTTCGTGGCCACCAGAACCTTGCGTGAAGATCTGCACAGATCGCGCGCGGAAGCCGCTTGATGAACAGGAGACATCGATGTCGAGACTCGAACCTCTGCCGTTGGAAGAATTGGGCGAATTGGCCGGCGCTCTCGACACGTTCAAGGAGCGCATGGGTTTCATCGCCAACAGCGGGCGCATCATGGCTCGCCGGCCCAGAATCGTATCCGCGCTCGCGGGCCTCGCGCGCTCGATCATGTCCGAAGGCGAGGTGTCGGTCGGCACCAAGAGCCTGATCGGTCAGGTGGCGTCCTGGGCCTCTGGCTGCCGGTATTGCCAGGCGCATTTCGCGAACAATATCCTGCGCGCCGGAATCGAAGTCGAGAAGCTGGAGAATCTGTGGAACTACGAGCGCAGCCCACTGTTCTCCGATGCAGAACGAGCGGCCTTGAACCTCGCGATGTCCGCGGCCCGTGTTCCCAACGAGGCCACCGATGCGCAATTCGAGGAATTGAAGCGCTATTGGACCGACGGACAGATCGTCGAGATCCTCGCGACCATCTCCTATGTCGCGTTCTTGAACAGCTGGAACGACACGCTGGCGACCACGCTCGAGCCGATGCCCAGCGGCGTCGCGGAGAAGCACCTGCGAGGCAGCCAGTGGCACGCGGGCAAGCACTCGCCCTGAGGATCACTCGTGCGCTATCTACTTTCCGGAGTCCTGTGCGGTCGCAATCATGATGTCGCTCTCCGCGGTGCCACTCTGGGTGTACAGCGCCCATCGATCGTCCCATGAGACCGCGATGCCCAGTCCACCACCCGGCGAAGGCGCCTTCGGCAGCGCCACGAGACGGCGAACAACCGGGTTCCCGAACTCGAGGAAGTTGAGAGACACAAGTCCTTCCTGTCCGGAGCCCGTCTCGTCCGACGTGAAGTACACGCCCGTCCCGGTGACCGTCCACGCGTCGGTGTAGTCGAGCAGCGGCATACCCGGCAACGGGCTTTCGGCACCGCCCGTGACCGGCTTCTGCCAAAGCGCGACGCCCTGTGCCTGCTTCACATTGAAGATCACACGATCGCCCGTTACCTGCGCGTAGTAAGAGGGTTGTGCGGTGAACGGTTCGGGTGTTCCACCCTCGAGTGGCAGTATGAACAGCCGTTCGCGACCATCGCTGGCCACGATCTTCGTGCAGTCCGACGACCACTCGGGCAGCGAGAGCTCCAGTTCGACCGCGATGCGGCGAGGTTGCCGCTCCTCGATGTCCACGACGTAGATCCCCGCCTGGCCGGCGGCGCGCGAGTCGAACACCAGCCGCTTGTTGTCGCCGCACCAGCGCGGCGCCCCGGTCATCGGACCATTGAAATGTGTGAGCCGCACGGGATCGCCGCCCTCGGCGTTCGCCACCCAGACTTCGGTATTGCCGGAACGGCTGGACTGGAATGCGACGTGACGTCCGTCCGGCGAGAACTGCGGCGTCGATTCAACGCGTGTCGATGTGATCAGGCGCCGCGCGGTGCGCGCCGGATCCGCCGCGCTGAGGTTCATGCGCCAGATCTCGACCGTCTGTCGCGCACGCACGTACGCCAGCTTGCCGGCGGCGAGTGCGGGAGCCGATCCTTCTTCGCCGAACGGCATGCGCGTCAAACTACCGTCGCGCGCCGCGCGCCACAATGCGCCGCCGTCGCCAGCGTCGTTCGCCACCACGAGGTACGCCGGGTCGGCGTCCCACGCGAGACCCCGCGGCTCTCCCAGCACCGTCGCCCAGCGCTGCGGTGCTCCGCCGTCGAGCGGCGCGACGAAGATGCCGTAGATGCCGACGCTGGTCGTGCAGACGAAGGCGATCCGTCTGCCGTCCGCCGAGTAGGTGGGAAGGCCGATGTGCCAACACTCGGGCGAGTTCGGCAACGTTCGCGTGGCGAGCGTCGCCACGTCCACAAAACGCAGCAGGTGCAGGCCTTCCGCGTAGGCCGAGTAGGCGAGTGTCTTTCCGTCGGGTGACCAGGCGACCTGCAGGAATGGCAGATCCGCAAACGATGCGGTCGCGATGCGTCGTTCGGGCCCGCCGAGCGCGGGCACGATGAACACGCCTTCGTCGTCAGGATGCTTGCGCACGAACGCGATCGAATTGCCGTCCGGCGACCACGCGGGGCTCAGCGAGACCGCGGGCTTTTCGGTCAATCGCAGCAGGCGCTCCGAATCCAGCGACTTCACGTAAAGGTCGAAGCGCCCCTGGGCGTCACCGCCGTTCCACGCGAACGCGACACGCATTCCGTCGGGTGAGAACGATGGCGCGCGCTCCTCGCCCGCGAGCGAAGTCAGCGGGGCGATCCTCGCCGTCAAGTCGGCGGGCGCACGTTGCTCCCACAGCGCGAACCCGAGAACGACTGCCGCGGCCACGACGGCGGCAACCCATGGCCATCGGCGCGCAGGCGGAGCCGCGATCTGTGGCGTCGGTTCGGGCGTCGCGGGCGAGGGCGGCGATTCCGAAGACGACTGCGTCTCCAACGGCGGATCGGCTGCGAGATTGCCGATGAACCGGTAACCCCGGCGCGGAAGCGTTTCGATGAATTTCGGCTGCGCGGCCGAATCACCCAGCGCCTCGCGCAGGCGATTGACGGCGGCGTTCAAGCCCTGCTCCCATTCAACCTGGCTCGTGGCCGGCCACAACTGCGCCTGCAAGGTCTCGCGGGTGACCAGCTCACCCGGCGTGCGAGTCAGCGCCACGAGAATCTGGAACGACTGGCGCGGCAGCCGCACGCGCCGGCCGGCCCTCCGCAGCTCCTCCGTGTTCGGATCGGCCTCGAATTCTCCAAATCGAATCAATGGCATGGCGTGTGAGACACCTGTGAGGCAGCCGTGAGCGTGCATGCATGGAAGCACACGCGCCGGTCACGCAGGTTCGAGCCCATGAACACAAAACATCTCGCCACGATCACCGCTCTTCTTCTCCTCACCAGCCAGGTTTCCGGCCAGGAATCCGCCGTCCCCGCGCCAGCGGGACGGCTGGCCTACGAGGCCGCGTTCTATGCGCCGTTCGCCCCGCGTACGGCGCTCGATATGGTGAAGCAAACGCCGGGTTTCGTGTTGGCAACGATCGACGAAGACGCCGCGAAGGTGCGCGGCTTCTCGGGCGCGGTCGGCAACGTGCTCGTCGATGGCGCGCGGCTCTCGGCGAAGAGCCAGAGCGTGGAGGACGTGCTTCAGCGCGTGCCCGCCTCGGAAGTGTTGCGCATCGAAATCCTGCGCGGCGATGAGATCGCCGGTGACGCATCCGGCGCGGCCGTGCTGGCGAACGTCGTGCGTACGCCCAGCACCGGCGGCGGTGCGTGGGCGCTGGGCTTCGAGCTCGCGAACCGCGATGAACCCGCGCCCAACGGCTGGTTCGGATGGGGTGGGCGTCGCGGCGTGACGGAGTATTCGCTCGGCGGCAACTCGTATGCGCTGCAACGTGAGCTGCCCGGCGAGCGCCGGGCTTTCGATGCGAACGGCGAGCTTACCGCGCCGCGACGCGATGTCTCGCCACGTGAGTTCGCCGAGTACGCGCTCAATGGCCAGGTGGCGCGTCCGCTGGCGGGAGGCAAGCTCGCGCTCACCGCGCAGGGGAGATATTCGCGCTACGCGGACGAGTCCGAGCTGCTCACCACGACGCCGGGAGGCTCGCAGATCGCCAACGAACTGATCCCGTACGCCGAGAGTGACCGCGCCGCGGAAGCCGGTCTCACGTATCAGCGTGATCTCGGTGGCTGGGGCCTTGAGACCGCGCTGCTCGTTACCCGCGAGTGGCATCACGACCGGGTGAGCCTCACCCGGTTCGACGCCTCGAACGACTTTGGTTCGCTCTTCACGCAGCGGCGGGAACACGAATCCGGCGAGAGCATCCTGCGCGGCACCCTGTCGCGCGCGCTGCGTAGCGGACGGTTCGAGGTGGGCGCCGAAGTGGCGGTGAACACGCTCGACGGCGCCTCCGAGCGTGCGCTGGATTTCGGGACGGGTCCCATACCGCTGCCGCTGCGCAATGCAAACTTGCGCGTGCGGGAGAATCGCGGCGAAGGATTCGTGAGCGGGGCATGGACGCTCGATGAGCACTGGTCCGTGGATTCACGGCTCTCGGTCGAGACCTCGCGCCTCACGTTCACCGGCGACACGGATCAATCCGTCTCGTTGAGCTACCTCAAGCCACGCGTGCAGTTCACGCGGCGCTTCGGCGCGCACCAGCTGCAGATGCGTGTGTTCCGCGACGTCGGACAGCTGGACTTCACTGATTTCGTCTCGTCCGTTGAAGCGGCCGACGACATCGTCAACGGCGGCAATCCCGATCTCAGGCCCCAGACGGCGTGGGCCGCGGAACTCGACGGCGATCTGCGACTGGGCCGCTCGGCGATCCGCGTGCGCCTGTTTCGTCACTGGCTGGACGACGTCGCCGATTTCATCCGGGTCGAGTCCAACGACGGTCCCGTCGACGCGCCCGGCAACATCGGCCAGGGTAGTTTGACCGGCGTCGAGCTCGTCCTGCGATTGCCGCTCGAACCCATGTTGCCCGGCGGCACGTTCAGCCTCTCGGGCACGTACCAGGATTCCGAAGTGACGGATCCGCTCACCGGCCGCAGTCGTTCGATCTCCGAACTGGCGGAACTGCAGGGCAGGGCCGAGCTGCGCCAGGACCTGAATGCCGCGAAGTTTGCCTGGGGACTGACTTTCACCGGCGAGTCCGCGAAATCCGAATACCGGGTGAATGTGATCGACACGCAGCGCAAGAGCAGCTCGCTCGACGCCTTCGTCGAAACCACCGCTTTCGGCGGATTCAAGCTGCGCCTGACGATGGTGTCCATGCTCGGGAATCGCGAAACCCGGAACCGCGCGTTCTACGAACCGGATCGCGCGGCCAACTACAGCGGACGGGAAACGGGTGCCCGGTCTCCCGGGTACTGGTGGCTGGTGACGGTGACCGGCGGATTCTGAGCCTGCACGGTACCCAAGTCGTCCGGAAAGTAGATTGCCTTGGTGAAAGTACGCTGCTACGTTCAGGGAAGAGCGCGATAGTTAGAAAAAAAGAGGGAGAAGACATGTCAATTCGAGTAACCGTCCTGGCTACGATGCTGGGAGCGATGGCGTGCGTGCATGCGGGTCCTCCGGCCCCTTCCCAGAAGGGGCCCCCAAAACCCCCACCGGGACACGGCCATCATCACCTGCCCGGCGAAGTCATTCCGATCGACATCTACGATCCGCTGGGCCTGGTGGACCGCCACGGCAAGCTCGTGCTCATCAAGGATGGGTTCAGCTTCACCGAAGGTCCCGCCGCCGATCGGCGCGGAAACGTGTATTTCACCGATCAACCGAATGATCGGATCTACCGCTGGGATGCCGGCACCGGCAAGGTCACGTTGTTCCTGCAGGGCACCGGCCGCGCGAACGGCATGATCTTCGATCGCGACGACAACCTGATCGCCGCCGCGGACATGTATGGAGAGCTGTGGAAGATCCGTCCGGACGGCAGCCACAAGGTGCTGATCGACAACTATCAGGGCAAGTTGCTGAACGGACCGAATGATGTGTGGATCAATCCGGTCAATGACGGCATCTACCTCACGGATCCGATCTTCCCGCGGCCGTACTGGCAAGCGGGCGACCCGCGTCAGCAGGGCTGGGAGCCCACCCGCTCGGAGCAGTCGCCGCAGGGCAAGGGCGGTCACGTCTACTATCTACCCGCGGGTGCGCGAAAGCTGGTGCGGGTGACGTCCGATGCGCTGGGTTGGGAATCGGACGCCTGGCCGAACGGAGTCGTCGGCACGCCCGACGGAAAGAAGCTCTACGTCAACAAGTGGTACTACGACAACAAGGGCGGGACGTGGGTCTTCGACATCAAGCGTGACGGCACGCTCGCGAACATGCGCAAGTTCTCCGACTGGGGTGGCGACGGCATGTCGATGGACGAGCGCGGCAACGTCTACATCAGCAACGGGCAGGGCGTGATGGCGTTCGATCCGAACGGCAATCACATCCTGACGATTCCGACGGTCCCGAAGGGTGGCACGGGTGGCGGCGCGACCAACAACACCTTCGCCGGACGCGACGGCAGGACGCTGTTCATCACCGGTCCGCAGGACAAGGTGACCGCGATCCGAATGAACGTGCGGGGCTCGGAGAATTCTCCGGGGCATCCGCACCGGCACAAGTAGCCCATTCGCAGATCGGCCCGCGGTACGTTCGTGCCGCGGGCCACTCCATCGATTCTCCGTGCACGCGTTCGGGCAGCACTCCTGCCGCTCGATGTCCCCGCGCGCCGGTTCTCCGCCAGAGTAGTTTGAAGCGGCTGACCGCGCGATGCCTTGACGGGCTCCGCAAATTGTATCACTGTACCCATACAGTTGAACTAAGCGACCCGCGCAGGATCCTCATTGGACATCAGCATCAACCTGGCCGACGGCGTGCCGATCTATCGGCAGATCGTCAATCAGATCAAGTACTTGGTCGCCTCCGGCCTGCTCAAGCCCGGTGAGGAGCTGCCGCCCATTCGCACGCTGGCGCTGCAGCTGAAGGTCACGCCAAACACGATCGTCAAGGCATACGGTGAACTGGAAACCGTCGGCGTCATCCACAAGCGGCAGGGCTCGGGCACGTTCGTTTCGGAGGGGCGTCCGCGCCAGGTGGTGGCGTTGCGGGAACGCCGGCGCGTGATCGAGCAGCGCATCGATGCGCTGCTCGCCGAAGCACATCAGTTGAGCTTCTCCATGGAGGACCTCCTGCGGATGGTCCGGGAGCGCAAGGCCGCGATGGACGAGAGCTCCGCCGAGCCCGCGGACGAGAAGAAAGAAGTCAATAGATAGGCGCCAGCAGCAGAGGGAGAAAGAGATGGAACATCCGGTTGTCGACGTCAGCGATCTTTCACGGCAGTTCGAGCACAAGAAGGCCCTCGACGGGGTTTCGTTTCGCGCCACGCCCGGCCAGGTTTACGGTCTCGTGGGCTCCAACGGCGCCGGCAAGACCACGCTGCTCAAGCACCTGCTCGGACTGTTGCGTGCCGCCTCGGGCTCCGTGCGGGTCTTCGGCCTTGATCCGGTCCGCGATCCGGTCGGTGTACTGAGCCGCGTCGGGTATCTGTCCGAGGAACGCGAGTTGCCGGAATGGATGCGCATCGACGAACTGTTGCGCTACACGCAGGCCTACCACCCCAACTGGGATGCTGCGTACGCGAACGAGCTGCTCGAGAGTTTCGCGCTCGACCCCGCAAAGAAGATCAAGGACCTCTCCAAGGGCATGCGGGCACAGGCCGGCCTGATCGCGGCGGTGGCCTATCGACCGGAGTTGTTGATCCTGGACGAGCCTTCCTCGGGCCTCGACGCCGTGGTCCGTCGCGACATCCTCGACGCCATCGTTCGGGCGGTGGCCGATGACGGCCGCACGGTGATCTTCTCCTCGCACCTGCTCGACGAGGTCGAGCGGATGTCGGATCACGTGACGTTGATGCAGCAGGGCCGCGTGGCGTTGAGCGGCGCGCTCGATGATGTGCGCCGCGATTACCAGCGCAGCCGCGTGCGCTTCGTCGAACACTTCGATCAGCCGCCCGTTCTCGATACCGCACTCGCGATGGAAGGAGGCGGGCGCTCGTGGAGCGTGATCCACAGCGGATCGCCCGAGCAGTTCCGTCACTCGGTGATGGCGCGCGGCGGCGAGGTCGTCGAATCACGCGACGCCACGCTCGAAGAAATATTCCTGGCCCGCGCCGGCCGCGGCCGTCCGCAGGCGGAGGCCGCATGAACGGCGCCGCGCCCATCCTTGCGATGCTGTGGGAGAACTGGCGACTGACGCGCATCGAAGCTGCCCAGCGACTGGTTCTCGGCCTGATCCTGGGTTCGGCCGCGCTGGCATTCCTCGGCGACAAAGGCCCGAGCCCTGCGTTCTGGACGCTCGTCGCACTGCACTCGATGATCTGGTTCTCCATCGCGAAGTTGAATGGCGGCCGCTTCGCGGACGGCTACAAACCCGGCTTTCCCTTTCATCTTCTCTACCGGGCCCCGGTTTCGACGGCCACGTTCGTCGGCGTCGCGATGGCGTATGACGCGATTACCTGCACCGCGTTGTATCTCGTATCCGCGGCGCTCCTGGGATTCGCGTTCGAAAAATCACTGCCGCTGTTCTCCATGGCCGTCTGCCTGATTTCCTACCACCTGGCGTATGCCTGCTGCCAATGGTCGACGCGCAACCGGATCGTGCAATGGGGCGGCTCGGTGGTCTTCAGTGTGCCGGTGGCCCTGGTGCTCCTCGACAACGTCTCGCCGACACTCGAGTTCGGACTGTCGGTCGTCGAGAACGCGGCGTTCGTGTTGCTCGGGGTCGCTTCCGTCTGGCTCACGATTGCTGGCGTGGCGAGGCAGCGCTGCGGCGACTCCGCCGCATTCGAGCCGCGCATGGTGATGACGTCGGGTGAATACCCGGGCTGGCTGATCAGTCTCTTCCACTTCCGCTGCCCCACCTCGTCGGCGATTCGCGCGCAGATCTGGTTCGAGCTCAGATCCAGCGGATTGCCGGCGTTGATGATCGGCCTCGGTGTCGCGGTCCTGATGTTCCTGCTGACCGTACTCAGCATCTTCTCCGAGCCGGTCCGCGTTGTCGCGGTCGTTGCCGGGGTGCTTGTCACGCCGCTCATGTTGTTCGCTGTGGGGGGAAACGCCTTCGGCATCCGCAACAAGCAGGCACACAGGTACGTCAGCGCATTCGAGATGACCCTGCCGTGCACTACCGACCGTTTGTCGAGCATCAAGCTACTCGTGCGGACGGCCTGCGTGCTGATTGCGCTCGCCGCGATCGGTACGAGCCTGTGGGCGTCCAGTTCCCTGATCGGCGCCTGGGGGCAATGGGGGGTGCAGGGCCAAGACGCGCTCCCGGGCCTGCTGAAAGCGCGGCAGAAACTCGCGGAGGTGTTCGCGGCACTGCCGGCCTACGCTTACGCCGTCATCGCCTTGCTCGCGTCCTTCGCCGTCGCGCAGCTGATCGCCTGGCAGGCCGCCCGCGAAGCGCTCCGGGTGCGTTATCGCCGGCAACTGATCATCGGAAACTCCGCGACATTCCTGTGGGGGGTCGCGACCATCGTGCTGGCGCTGGCGCACGCCAAGGAGATCGTGGAAGTGGGCGTCGTGCGCCAGTATTTCATCGTCTCCTTCTGGTCCTCCGGCGTGGTGATCGCCCTCTCGGCTATCTACATCCTCCGGCGCGGCCTCGTGGAGCGCGCGCTGACGGCACGCTATGCGTTCGGCGCCGTCCTGATCGCGGCGGCGACTTTTGCGATGGCATGGTTCGCCAGCACGCCGGCGCCGGGCATCGTCGCTCTGCTGTGGCTGGCAATGCTCATCTTGATGGTCAGCCTGCTGGCGCCCTGGGCGCTCAGCCGCGCCCGGCATGCATGAAATCCACCTAACTAACCAGTTTCCATGGTAAGAGGTCTCCCATGAATAACCTCGACGTGTCCATCGCCCTGGCAACCGCGCCGTCCAGCGCCTTCGCAAGGCTGCGCGAGCGCCCGACATTCTGGTTCCCGCTCGTGCTGCAGATCGTGGTCACCGCGGCCATTTTCTATTGGTACTACAGCGCGGTGGACCTCGAGTGGTTCAAGGACCTAGTTTTCAGCAACAATCCGGATCTGCAGAAACTGCCTGATGACCAGCGCGCGCAGGCGATGGGCATGTACACGCGGGGCGTCCTGGTGTGGGGATCGGTGGTCAGCATCGCCTTGTTCGTGCCGGCCTTCTTGCTCGTTCAATCGTTGTATCTGCTGCTGGCCTCCAAGGTCACCAAAATGCAGGTGGGCTTCAAGCATTGGTTCGCGTTCATCTGCTGGACGTCGCTGCCGGCGCTGCTGAACTTCGTCGTCGCGGCCATCCTGCTGCTGCTGAGCGACACGACGCAGATGAACCCATCCACCCTGCAACCCTTGTCGCTCAACGAGCTCGTGTTTCACCGGCCCATGAACGCACCGGGCTTTACTCTGCTCGAGTCGTTGAACCTCGCGACCCTGCTGAGCTGGGTTCTCATGGTCATCGGCGTGCGCAACTGGAGCCAGCGCTCCTGGGCGTTCAGCGCCACCATCATCGCGCTGCCAATCGTCCTCATCTATGGCATCTGGGCACTCCTCGCGTTCCGGTAGCGGAAGAACATGAACAGAAGGCAATGGATAGTCATGGGCGGGCTCGCGGCGCTGATCGTGGTGCCGGTCGCACTGAAGTTCTCGCGCGACGACACCAGCAAATCGGTCGACATCGAGAACGCCACGCTGCGCGCGCTGACGCCCACCGTGCTCGCATCCGGGTCGCTGACCTACGAGAGCCAGGTCACCCTGGCGCCGGAAGTCACCGGCCGTGTCACGGAGATCCTGGTGGAAGAGGGTGACCAGGTGAAACGCGACCAGCTTCTCATGCGGCTCGATCCGCGCGCGCCGCAGGCGACCATCGAGCAGAGCGAGGCGCAGGTGCGCCAGGCGCGGCTCAGCATCGAGCGCCGCCAGGTGGACTTCGACACGCTGGTCGCGAGAACGAAGCGTTTCGAAGCGCTGCGCGCGCAGGGCATGGTGGACGTCAACAGCCTCGAGGAACTGGTGTCGGCGCGAAATCTCGCCGAGGTCGACCTGCGCACCAGCCGCGAGCAGCTTTCGCAGGCGCTGGCGCAACTGCGGCAGGCGCAGGAACATCTCGCCAAGACCGAGATCCGCTCGCCGCTCGACGGCAAGGTGACGGCTATCTACGTGAAGGTCGGACAGACCGCGGTGCCGAGCTTCTCCGGCATCGCCGGGTCGATTCTGGTCGACGTCGCCGACACCACGAGCATCGATGCGGAGATCAACGTCGACGAGACCGACATCGCTCGGGTCAGGGTCGGTTCCGAAGCGCGGGTCGTGCCCGCGGCATTCCCCGACAAGGTCCTGATCGGCACGGTGGATCAGGTCGCCATCGCGCCGCGGCAGCTGCCGGGCGCGAACAAAAGCTATCCCGTCAGGGTCCGGCTGACCAATGCCACGGGGGTGACGTTCCACCCGGGTATGAGCTGCCGTGCCGAGGTGCTCACGGGTTCGAAAGCCGATGAAAAGGTGCTCGCGGTGCCGGTGCAGGCGGTGCGCTACGAGGACAATCCGGACAAGACGGCGAAGGCGGACAAGTCGATCGCCAGCGTCTTCGTCCATGACGCCGGCCGCGTCGTGAAGCGCGTCGTCACCACGGGCGTCGCCGACGACAGTTTCATCGCCATCACCGCGGGACTGAAGGAAGGCGAGCAGATCGTCATCGGTCCCGCCAAGACGCTGTTGTTCCTGCTCGACGGCGAGAAGGTGGGCGTCAACGTCAAAGCCGAACTGGCCGCGACGAAGTGATCGAACTACGCGGCATCGGCAAGACGTACCACATGGGCGCGACGCAGCTTGTCGCGCTCGCCGATGTCGACCTGTCGATCGCGCGCAATGAATACGTCGCGCTGGTCGGGCCTTCGGGCTCCGGCAAGTCGACGATGATGAACGTGCTCGGCTGCCTGGATCTTCCGACCACTGGCACCTACACGCTCGACGGCGAGGCGGTCGCGGGCTTGAGCGAGGATCAGCTCGCCCGCGTGCGCAACCGGAAGATAGGCTTCATCTTCCAGAGCTACTACCTGATGCCGCGCACCACGCTCGCGGACAACGTCGCGCAGCCGCTGGTCTATCGCGGCCTCGCGCCCGGCGTCAGGCGCGAGCGCGCCGTCGAAGCGCTGGCGCGCGTGGGCCTCGAAGCGCGCACCCTGCACAAACCGAACGAGCTCTCCGGCGGGCAGCGCCAACGCGTGGCGATCGCACGCGCGCTGGTTGGCCGGCCCGAGGTGCTGCTGGCCGACGAGCCGACGGGCAACCTCGACAGCAAGACCGCGCGCGAGATCATGAACCTGTTCGCGGACCTGCATCGCGACGGCATGACCATCGTCATCGTCACCCACGATGCGGCCATCGCCGACTGCTGCCATCGCGTGGTGCGTCTGCACGATGGCCGCATCGTCGAAGACCGCGAGCAACGCGCGGCATGAACGACGCCGCGCCCATCGACGCCGTGAACCGGTTCCAGGCGGTGTTCTACGCCGTGCAGGAGTGCCTGCGTTCCGCGCTCGGCAGCATCCGCTCGCACCGCATGCGCAGCTTCCTCACCATGCTCGGCGTCATCATCGGCGTCGCGTCGGTCATCTGCATCGTCTCGCTGCTTCAGGGGCTCACGCAGTCCGTGATGAACGAGTTCCAGGGAATCGGCGCGAATGCCCTGCAGATCCGCTCGCATACTTCAGACGAAGACCGGATGATCGGCAAATGGAACCGGATGCGGCCGGCCGATCTCGAGCTCGTGAAGTACCGGGTCGCGGGCATCAGCAACGTGACGCCGATGGCGGGGATCAATCTACCGGGCGGCGTGCGCAACGGCAGCAACACCTCCGGCGCGCAGGTGATCGCCACCACGAGCTGGTTTCAGCTCGCCAACCAGTCCTTTCCCCGACTCGGCCGCTTCATCACCGGTAGCGACGACGACTCGCGGCGCCGCGTGATCGTGCTGGGAGAGAAGGCGCGCGCCGATCTCAAGCTGCCGGAGGACCCGCTCGGCAGATTCATCCAGGTGGGCGGTGAATGGTTCAAGATCGTGGGTCTCATGGAGGCGCGCGGCGAACTGTTCGGCCAGAGCCTCGACAATTACGTCGTCATTCCCTTCGAAACCGGCCGGGCGCTGTCGGGTCCGGCGCGCGAGCCCGACATGGCGATCATGGTGACCGTCGACAATCACGACGCGATCGCCGACGTCACGAGTCGCATCACCGCGCAGCTGCGCCGCGCGCACAAGATCGGCGCGACGGATCCCGACGACTTCAAGGTGGAGTCGTCGCAGTCGCTCACCGAAACCATTCAGCGCGTGTCGGGCACCATCACGCTCGTCATCTCGGCGGTCGTCGGCATCTCGCTGCTCGTCGGCGGTGTCGGCATCATGAACATCATGCTGGTGTCGGTCACCGAGCGAACCCGCGAAATCGGCATCGCCAAGGCGCTGGGCGCGCCGCGCAGTTTCATCCTCATGCAGTTCCTGATCGAGGCGATGGTGCTCGCGGTGATCGGCGGAATCATCGGCATCGCCTTCGGTTGGTTGTTGGGCGTGCTCGCCTCGAAGATGATCCCGCACTTTCCGCCACCGGCCGTCCCGTGGTGGGCCATCGTGGGCGCGACGGGATTCTCGGCGCTGGTGGGCATGTTGTTCGGGATCCTTCCGGCGCGCCGCGCCGCCAACCTCGCGCCGATCGACGCGTTGCGTCACGAGTGAGCCGGACTGCCGCGCCGGTTCACGGCAGCCACACCACGCCGAGCTGAAACGCCACATCCGGCGTGTTGTTGATGTTCTGCACGTTCTCCGTGATTCCGAAGGAATATACGATGTCGCCGCGGCGGTGACGAATGCCCGCCGTGAGCTGGTATTTGTTCCCCAGCAATTCCTGGAGACCGGTTTCGCCGGGCGAGTAGAGGCTGGTGCTCGCGTAACCCTGCAGATTCAGGTTCGTATTCGGCGTCAGCGCGAACTCGTAGCCGAGCACCAGCGTCGGAACGACCTGCCGCTCGTGATGAACCAGGAAGGCGCCGCCCGCGAAAAACACCGCGCTGGCATTCGCATAGAAGGCGTGGCGCGCGCCATGCCACTGCGCCGACGCCTGCAATCCATAGTCGGTGCGACCGGTGGACAACATGAGTCGCCTGCCGTCGACGGGGAGTTTGACCGCGGCTTCGAACGAAACCTCCCACGCGCGACCCAGCGGAATACCCGAGTACCGCAGGCCGATCGTCGGATCGAGCAGCCCACCGCTGGTCGGCGCGCCGCCGAGCTGGGTATACGACGTCGACTCGAGGTCATAGATCACGTTGACGTCGTTGTGCCGCACGGCCGGACGGCCGAAAGTGCTGAGGCCGAAGGTGCGATGAAAAACTTCGACGGTGCGATCGAGATAGCCGCCTTCGTAGGAAACGGCGCTGGTGATCAGGTAGGCAGACAGTCGCGGCGTGATCTGGTGATGCAAGGTCAGGTCGACCATGGTCATCTCGAAATCGACCAGATAGTTCTCGCCGGGCAGATCGCGGATCGCAGCCACCTCGGCGTCGCCGAGCGCGCGACGGCCGCTGGATTCGAGTCCCGTCAGATACTCTTCCACCCGCGGGCTCATCGCCCAGGTGTTCTGCGAGGCGAACTCGGTTTCGAGCGCCCAGCCGCGCGGCTCGATCGCCACGGCGTGCGCCGGACGCATGTCGAGGCGCAGGAATCCGAAAGGCGACAGATCGCGTGCGCGCAGTGGACCGTAGAAATCGCCCGCCGTGGCCGACGCCGCGGTGAGCGCCAACAGCAGCAGAGTGATGACGGTCGCATGCCGGAAGTTCATGCTTGCCATTGTCGAAGGCCCGAGCGTCTCGCCACGAGCCACTGGCGACGAGTCGTCGAGCTATCAAAAGAGGTAGGGGCCAGTCACCCCCGCGGTAGACCGCGTAGGAAAGCTCCGGCGCAGTCTTCCGCTCGCTCGCCTCGACGCTTCAGCGATCCTGCATCGTCTTGCGACTCACGTACAACGCGATCAGCGTGGCGAGCGCGCCGGACAGTAGGTAGACACCCGCGAACGCGAGGCCGAACCGGCTGGAAAACGCGAGCGCGACCCACGGCGCGAATCCGGCGCCGAACAACCACGCCAGGTCCGAAGTCATGGCCGAGCCCGTGTATCGATAGTGGATGGGGAAGTTGGCCGCGACGGCGCCGGAGGCCTGGCCGAACGCGAGCCCCAGCAGCACGTAGCCGGAGGCCATGAAAACCGCCTCGCCCACCTCGCCGCCGCCGAGCAGTTGCGGTGCAAAACCGCTGAAAGCCGCGATCGCCGCCGCGGTGCCGCCCAGCAAGGTTCTGCGGCCGACGCGGTCGGCCAGAAACCCCGATGCATAGATCGATGCCACGCCGAGTGCGGCGCCGATCGCCTGCATCGAGAGGAAGCGGGCCGGGTTGTCCTGCGTGTACAGGAACACCCACGACAGCGGGAACACCGTCACCATGTGAAACAGCGCGAAGCTCGCGAGCGGCGTGAAGGCGCCGATGACGATGATGCGGCCGCCGTGCCGGATCGTCTCGCCAATGGTCGAAGGCTGCAGCTCGCGCGATTCGAAGGCCTTGGCGTATTCGGGCGTCACCACGATGCGCAGGCGCGCGAACAGCGCGACGACGTTGATCGCGAAGGCGACGAAGAACGGGAAGCGCCAGCCCCAGTCGAGGAAGTCCGCGCCGGATAGCTCGCTGATGATGAACGCGAACAGGGCGCTCGCGATCGCGAGACCGATCAGGGCGCCGAGCTGCGGAATCATCGCGTAGTAGCCGCGCCGGTTCTGCGGTGCGTACAACGCGAGCAGTGTCGGCAGGCCGTCCCAGGACCCGCCCATCGCGAGGCCCTGGCCGCAGCGCATCAATATGAGTATCCAGACGGACCAGACGCCTATCTGGTCGTACCCGGGCAGAAATGCCAGCGCCACGGTGGATGTGCCCAGCAGGAACAGGGCGACCAGCAATTTCATGCCGCGGCCGAATGTGCGGTCGATGGCGGTGAAGATGACCGTACCGAACGGGCGTGCCAGAAACGCCACCGCGAAAACCGCGAACGAATACAGCGTCCCGGTCAGCTCGTCGACGAACGGAAACACGCGTTGTGGGAATACGACCACGGACGCGATCGCATAGACGAAGAAATCGAAGAATTCGGATGTCCGGCCGATGATGACACCGATGGCGATGTCCCCCGGGCGCACGACGTCGGCGGTGTCACTCTCATTGATGCGCCGCGCATCGCGCTCCAGCGAAGTGGTTGGGGTACCGGATCGTGGGTCGGACATCGTGCCCCCTTTTAACGCCGGCGTTCGCCGAGGGGTATGGGACAAATTGCCCAATGTCGCCCGGCGCTTCTATCCAGTATTTTGCGAGACATGAAGGGTCTGCTACGGACGGCTCCCGCTCTCATCGCGTGCCTCGCGCTGACGGCCTGCGACATGGTGGTGCTGAATCCCGGCGGCGACATTGCCGAGCGGGAGCGCGACCTGCTGGTCACTTCCACGTGGCTGATGCTGATCATCATCGTGCCCGTCATGGCGCTGATCGTGTGGTTCGCATGGCACTACCGGCACGACAATCACGAGGCGCGTTACGAGCCGGATTGGCATCACTCCATGCGGCTCGAGCTCGTGATCTGGTCCGCGCCGCTGCTCATCGTCATCTGCCTCGGCACGCTCACGTGGCTGGGCACGCACCTGCTGGATCCCTTTCGCAAACTCGACCGGATAGACGCGGAACGGATGCTCACGGGAGAAACGCGGGAGCTGGTGATCGACGTCGTGGCGCTCGACTGGAAATGGCTGTTCATCTATCCACAACACGACATCGCGACCGTCAACGAATTCGTCGTGCCGGTGGATCAGCCGGTGCAATTGAACATCACCTCGAGTTCCGTGATGAATTCGCTCTACATCCCGGAGCTCGCCGGGATGGTCTACGCGATGCCGCGCATGCGGACGCGGCTGCACGGCGTCATGAACGAGACCGGCGAATCGCGCGGCTTCTCGGCCAACTACAGCGGCGCGGGCTTCTCCGGCATGCGCTTCGTCGTGCGCAGCGTGGAGCAGGGGGAATTCGACCGGTGGATAGCCAGCGTGCGCGCGCAAAACGAGTCGCTGACGCGCGACCGCTACCTCGCGCTCGCCAAGCCCTCCCAGAACGAACCCGTACGTCGCTTCTCCACGGTGCACGAACGTTTGTTCGACTACATCCTCGGCGCCTGCGTCGAACCGGGTCGCATGTGCGCGCACGACATGATGGCGATCGATCGCCGCGGTGGTCTCGGGCCCGCCAGTGCGCTCAACGTGGTGCGTCGGCCCGAGGGGCGGCGCGCCGTGTTCGGGTCTGACTACTCGCACATCGCCGGCCAGTGCAAGCTGCCGCCGGCCGATCCGCTCGAGGATCTCTACCTGCCGGCCGATCGCGCACCGCTGCTCGGCGCCGGTCTGCCGTTGCCGCGAATGGACGGCGCAGCGCCGCTGCTCGCCGGGGCGGCCCCCGATCACGAAACCGCGGCCGCTCCATGACGCAGGACGCGCAGGGAAAATACGACGCGGTCTTCGGGCGCCTGAGCTGGGATGCCATCCCGCTGCACGAGCCGCTCGTGGTCATCTCCTTCATCGGCACGGCGCTGTTGGGCGCGGCGCTGCTCGCCGCGATCACGAAGTACAAGCTCTGGGGATACCTGTGGCGCGAGTGGTTCACGACCATCGACCACAAGCGCATCGGCATCATGTACATGATTCTCGGCATCGTGATGCTCCTGCGTGGCTTCGCGGACGCGCTAATGATGCGCGCGCAGCAGGCGATGGCGTTTGGCGGTTCCGAGGGTTATCTCAACGCCCAGCACTACGACCAGATCTTCACGGCGCACGGCGTGATCATGATCTTCTTCGTCGCCATGCCGCTGGTCACCGGCATCATGAACTACATCATGCCGCTGCAGATCGGCGCGCGTGACGTGTCGTTCCCGTTCCTCAACAACTTCAGTTTCTGGATGACCACCGCGGGCGCCGTGCTCGTCATGATCTCGCTGTTCATCGGGGAGTTCGCCAAGACCGGCTGGCTCGCCTATCCACCGCTCTCGGGCATCGAGTTCAGTCCGGACGTCGGCGTGGACTACTACATATGGGCGTTGCAGATAGCGGGCGTCGGAACCACATTGTCCGGCATAAATCTGCTAGTGACCATCATCAAGATGCGCGCGCCGGGCATGACGCTGATGAAGATGCCCATCTTCTGCTGGACGGCGATGTGCACCAACGTGCTCATCATTGCGGCCTTCCCCGTGCTGACCGCGGCGCTCGCGCTGCTGACGCTCGACCGTTATCTCGGCACGCATTTCTTCACGGCCGATTTCGGCGGCAACCCGATGATGTACGTGAACCTCATCTGGATCTGGGGTCACCCGGAGGTGTACATCCTGATCCTGCCGCTGTTCGGCGTGTTCTCCGAGGTGACCGCGACCTATACCGGCAAGAAGTTGTTCGGCTACAGCTCGATGGTCTACGCGACGGTGGTCATCACCGTGCTGTCGTACATCGTCTGGCTGCACCACTTCTTCACGATGGGCTCGGGCGCCAGCGTCAACTCGTTCTTCGGCATCACGACGATGATCATCTCGATCCCGACGGGTGCGAAGATCTTCAACTGGCTGTTCACGATGTACCGCGGCCGCATTCGCTTCGAGCTGCCGATGATGTGGACCATCGCCTTCATGCTGACCTTCGTGATCGGCGGCATGACCGGCGTATTGCTCGCAGTGCCGCCGGCCGACTTCGTGCTGCACAACAGCCTGTTCCTCGTCGCCCACTTCCACAACGTGATCATCGGCGGCGTGGTGTTCGGCCTGTTCGCCGCGATCTACTACTGGTTCCCGAAGGCCACCGGCTACCGGCTCGACCCCTTCTGGGGCAAGGTGTCCTTCTGGTGCTGGGTGATCGGCTTCTGGGTGGCGTTCGCGCCGGTCTACATCCTGGGTCTCATGGGCGTCACGCGGCGCTTGCGTTTCTTCGACGATCCGTCGCTGCAGATCTGGTTCCAGATCGCGGCGGTCGGCGCAGTGCTGATCGCCGCGGGTATCGGCGCGTTGCTCATGCAGTTCTACGTCACGTATCGCGATCGCGAGAAATTGCGCGACACCACCGGCGATCCGTGGGATGGCCGCACGCTCGAATGGTCGACGTCGTCGCCGCCGCCCGCCTACAACTTCGCGTTCACGCCGATCGTCCACGACAGTGACGCGTGGTGGGACATGAAGCAGCGGGGTTTCAAGCGTCCCACGGCCAACTACCGCGCGATCCTGATGCCGAAGAACACCGGCGCCGGCGTCATCCTCGCAGGTCTCAGCACCGTCTTCGGCTTCGCCATGGTCTGGTACATCTGGTGGCTCGCGATCGCGAGTTTCATCGCGCTCATTGGCTACGCGATCTACCACACGTTCGATTACCAGCGCGAATTCCATCTGTCCGCGGACGAGGTGACGCGTACGGAACAGGAGCGCGCGCGGCTCCTCGCGGGCCGGGCCTGACGCATGGGCCACGCACTCACAGCCGAGCAGGCCGCGGCGCGCGACGTCTTCCTGCAGCTCGACGAGCACGATCACGAGGCCGGCGGCAGCACGATGCTCGGCTTCTGGATCTACCTGATGAGCGACTGCCTCATCTTCGCGGTGCTGTTCGCGACCTTCGCCGTGCTCGGTGGCAACTACGCCGCGGGCCCTTCGCCCGCCGACCTCTTTGATCTTTCCCTGATCGCGGTCAACACCGGCCTGCTGCTGCTGTCGTCGATCACGTACGGCTTCGCGATGTTGAGCGCGTACCGCAAACATGTCGGCGGAACGCTGGGCTGGCTCGCCGTCACGGGATTGTTGGGTATCGGCTTCGTCGGCATCGAACTCTACGAGTTCGCGCACTTCATCCACCAGGGCGCGGGCCCGCAGCGCAGCGCGTTCCTCTCGTCCTTCTTCACGCTGGTGAGCACACACGGCCTGCACGTCACGTTCGGCATCGTGTGGCTCGCGACATTGATGGTGCAGGTCGGCAAACACGGCCTCAATCCCGCCAATGGGCGGCGGCTCGCCTGCCTGAGCCTGTTCTGGCATTTCCTCGACCTGATCTGGATCGGGGTGTTCTCGTTCGTCTATCTGCTCGGAGTGTTGCGATGAGCGCCGATCCGCACCCATACGCGCACGTCCCTGCGCCGCACGGCTCGCTGCGCGACTATCTCATCGGCTTTGCCCTGTCGGTGGTGCTGACGGTGATTCCGTTCTGGCTCCTCATGGGCGATGCGCCGCTCGGCAGGAATGCCATCGCCGCCATCGTGATAACGCTGGCCGTCACGCAGATGGTGGTGCACGTCGTGTTTTTCCTGCACATGAAGGCGGGCACCGAGGATGGCTGGTCGCTGACCTCGATCGTCTTCACGCTCATCCTCGTCGGCATCACCGTCGCCGGTTCCGTATGGGTGATGTACCACCTCGAGCGGAACATGCAGCTGCGGCACGAGGAAACCTCGGCTATCTAGTGCGGTCATGAAAACGTTCACCTGTGCCGTGGCCGCCGGATTCCTCGCGCTGATGGCGCTCGGTGGCTGGCAACTCCAGCGCCTGGCGTGGAAGCGCGATCTCATCACGCGGGTCGACGAGCGCGTGCACGGCCCCCCGGTGATCGCACCCGGCGCCGCACGATTCGATGCGCGCGAGCACGAGTACCGGCGTGTGGCGCTCGCGGGACGGTTCCTCAACGATCGCGAGACGCTGGTGCTGGCGGCGACCCGGCTCGGCGCCGGCTTCTGGGTCGTCACGCCGTTCGTCGCGGACGATGGCTTCATCGTGCTGGTGAATCGCGGCTTTGTTGAGTCGTCACGGCGCGAAGCGCGTGACTGGGCGCGCATCGACGGGCCGACATCGTTGACCGGTCTGGTCCGCGTGAGCGAGCCGGGCGGTGGATTCCTCCGCGCCAACCGGCCGGCCGAGGATCGCTGGTATTCGCGCGACGTCGCCGCCATCTCGCGCGCGCGGGGTCTCGGCGACGTGGCGCCGTACTTCGTCGATGCCGATGCGGCGGATATGCCTGTTCCCGGTGCGCCGACGGCCGGCCTCACGGTTGTCCGGTTCAACAACCACCACCTGCAATACGCGCTGACCTGGTTCGGACTCGCGGCGCTGCTTGCGGCTGGCGCTATACATGTGCTTCGTCATCACCGCTCACGGCGCGGGGTGGATGAGCCCGTTTCGCAGCAGTGATCCACCCAGCGAGCAGAAGTACAGGTATCCGCGGAGCTTTCCGAAACGCCGGATGATCGGCGCGATCGGCGCGCGCGGATCCACTTGCATCAGGCTCCGCAGATTGCGCGCCGCGCCGACGTCACCGGAAGGAAAGACATCGAGCCGTCCCAGGCCGCGCAGCAACACCAATCCCGCGCTCCAGGGGCCGACGCCGGGCAACTCCGTGAGTCTGGCGATGGCCGCCGGCGTGCTCATCCCCTCGAGATCCGCTTCGCGCAAGGCGCCGGAATCGATCAGGCGGGCGACGCCGCGAAGCGTTCGGGCCTTTTGCCGACTCAGGCCGCAGGTACGCAGCGCACCGAGTCGCGCATGCGCGATCCGCGTCGCGGAGGGAAATCCATGGAATCGGCGCCCTTCGTACTCGAGATGGGAGCCGAAGCGCCTGACGACGCGCGCCACGATCGCGGTGCCCGCGTCCAGGCTCAACTGCTGAAACGGCACGACGCTGACGAAGGCCTCGAACAGGGTGGCGAAGCGCGGCGGTCGCATGCCGCGCAACGCGCGAGCGGTGACGCGGCTCGCGGCTCGCGCCTCCGCACGACGCAGCAGCGGCGCCGGATCGACATCGAGACCCAACATCCTGCGCAGCAACGCGCTCGTCTCGGCGATGGATGCGGCAGAACTGTCGCCGGCCCTGATCGCCAGCCGAATTCGCGGCTTTCCGATGGTTCCGCGGTTTTGCACCTCGACCAGCACCAGGCCCGTGGGCAGAGTCAACGCTCGAATGTACTTGCCGCCTTCCCACAGGTCGACGACGTTCGTGGGCCGCCGCTGCAACACGCGCACGGTGGCCTCGAGATGGAAGGGCGCGCGTGTCGCGAGCGGGACCACCGGCCCTAACTAGCGGCGCTCGAGGGGGCCTCGCGCAACAGTTCTTCGACCGCGGCGTCATCGTAACGCTGGAGCGCCGCTTCCACGTCGAGGCTTTGTCGATCGCGCCCGACCGTCACCACGGCCGTCACGCGCTGCCCGGTATCGCGGAAGATGGCCGTGGCATCCCGCTGTTCGAGATGACCGACGAGTTCGATCGTCGCGTTCTTGCCGGCATGCCCGACATAGTTGAACGTCACGTCGTAGTGCTGGCTCCAGAAGAAGGGGACTTCATCGAAAGGTTTTCCGAGGCCCAGCATGTCGGCCGCGACGGCCTGTCCCTGTCGTTGAGCGACCACCCAGTGTTCGATGCGCACCTTCGTGCCGAGACGAGGCTCCGGATAACGCGCGACATCGCCCGCGGCCCAGATGCCGGGCGCGCTCGTGCGCAGCGATGAATCCACGACGATGCCGTTGTCGACTTCAAGTCGCGCCTTCTCGGCGAGGCCGGTGCGAGGCCGCACGCCGATTCCGAGCACGACCACATCCGCGGCGAGCGAACGGCCGTCGTCCAGCTCGACATTTTTCGGGTGGATACTTTTCAGGGTTGCGCCCGGATGAAAAACCACTCCGCGCTCCTCGTGCAGCTGTTGGACGAAACGGCCCAGCTTTTCGCCCAGCACGCTGGAGAGCGGAATCTCGTCACGACTCACGACCTGTACGTCGATATTCCGCTGCCTCAGCGACGCGGCGACCTCGAGCCCGATGAATCCCGACCCGACCACGACGACGCGGCCGGAGGACGAGGCCGCGATGATCTTCTGTGCGTCCGCCAGCGTACGCAGCGTGAGCACGTGAGGCAGGTGCGCTCCTTCGATCGGCGGTCGCAAGGGCTCCGCGCCCGTCGCGAGCAGCAGCGCATCGAAGGAAAGCACGGGGCCGCTCTGCAATGTGAGCGACTTGCGTCCCGCATCGAGCTCGACGACGGCATCCTTGATGAGGTTGATCGCGAGCTTGTCGTAGAAGTCATCGGATCGAAGGCTGACCCATTCGAGCGGCGCGGTGCCGGCGAGAAAATCCTTGCTGAGATTCGGGCGATCGACCGGTCCCGGCGCTTCATTCCCGATGAGTGTGAGGGAGCCCTGGTATCCCAGGTGGCGCAGCCGTTCGGCCGCCGCCGCGCCCGCGGCGCCCGCGCCCACGATCACGATCTTTTCGGGAGACTTCGGCGGTGGACTCGGGCTGGCGCGCGACTTCCGCGGGCCGACGATCACGCGCGTGCCGCGCCGCGTGACCTCGTAACACGGAACGGGATCGAGAGCGGGCGCCGCAATGGCATCGCCCGTGCGCAGGAGAAAACGTGCGTGATGCCAGGGGCAGCGGATCGTGTCGCCGCCGATGAGGCCTTGCGCGAGCGGTCCGCCGTAATGAGTGCACTTGGCGCCCACGGCGAAGATGTCTCGACCCCTGCGCACCAGTACGACGGCTGCGCCGTGTGCGTGACCGAGGAACGGAAGGTCCTCGCGTAGTTCGGCGACGTCGACGCCCACGGACAGGTCGGGGCCGCTGAGCTCGGTATCGTGGGCCATCGGACTTCTCCAGCAGAAAACATTCCGCAGCGGGCAAGCCTAGTCGTCGCGCGGCGATTTACAATGGGTCTTCCGGCCTCATGACCTCATCCGACCATGATGACCAGCGCGGCGATTCCGAAGAACGCGCCCATGCAGATGGTGATCACCCACAGCGGGCCCAGGGGTTCCCGCTCGCCGTGCGGCGCGGCTTCGGTCTTCGGGACGGCGGTGCGGATCTTGCGTGCGGCTTTCACGATGCCTCCATGGATTCCAGGGACACATCGGAAGCCTAGGTAGGTGAAACGCTCGGGACAAACGATGAATATCGACCGTTGATATCGGTTTTCCCGATGCCTTCGGCGGCGGGCACGCGTCTAGTTAGGTCACGCCGCCTCGGCGGCGATGCGCCGGATCGTTTCCAACGCGAGCGATATCGGCTCGGATTCGACCTTCGCCGGATAACACAGGTAGGCCGGCAGGCGGAAACCGGGAGCGTCCGCGACACGATGGACCTTTCCGTTCAGCTCGTGTTCGCGCAGCATGCGCTTCGGAAAGTAGCCGGTGCCACCGTGTGCCAGCAGTCGCTGCAGTCCGAGCCAGCCGTTGTTGACGGTGAGGCCCGCGCCCGGGAACCCGGGAAAAGCGAGCGAGTGCTGCGCGTAGAACTCCGCGCCCCAGTCGACGTAGATGTAATCGCTGCCCGGATCGGGCGTGCGGTTGGCGCGCGAGGAAGCCATCACGAGCTCCTCTTCGAGCAATGGCTCGACGACCAGGCCGGGACGCGATTGCGGCGTGTACATGACGCCGATGTCGGCGCGCCCGTCGATCAACGACTCCATCAGGTGGTCTTCGAATCCGATCAACGCGCGCACGGCGACGTCGGGCGCGAGCGCCGCGAAGACCGGCAGCCAGCGCAGCAGCAGGTCTTCCCACAGTCCGAATCTTCCGCCGATCGTGAGCGTCGCGCGGAATCCGCTGATGACGCCGATCTCCTGGCGGGCCTGCTCGACGGTGCGCGTGAGCAGCGCCGCGTGTTTCTGGAAATGCTGGCCGGCGCGCGTGAGCGTGGTTCCGGATTTATTGCGCACGAAGAGCTCGGCGCCCAGCGTTTCCTCGAGACGCTGGATGCGCGTGCTCACCGTTGATTGCGTCACGTGCAGGTGCTGTGCGGCCGCGACGAAACTGCCGGTGGCGACGACGACGAGAAAAGTGCGTGCGAGTTCGGTATCCATCGGGGTCGTCGATATATAGCCTCAATTTTCATCGCTTGCAAAACCGGTGCGCGAAGTTAGTGTCGATCCAACGCTCCCGGAGGTTCGATGAACATCACGTTGCCGCCGCTGCCATACGCTCTCGATGCCCTCGAGCCGCACCTTTCGCGCCGCACGTTGTCCGCTCACCATGGAAGTCACCACGCGGCGTATCTCGCCAAGACACGCGCGATGCTGCGCACGCCGCCGGAGCTCACCGTGCTGGAAGACGTCGTGCGTTCGAGCGCCGGACAGAATGCGGCGCTGTTCAATGCCTCCGCGCAGGCGTGGAACCACGCCTTCTTGTGGAACAGCATGCGGCCCGGCGGCGGAGGCGAGGCGGGCGGCGCGATCGCCGAGTCGATCGAGGAAACGTTCGGAAGCCAGCGCGCCTTCAGCCAGCAGTTCGTCGCGGCCGCGGGCGACCAGTTCGGGAGCGGCTGGGCATGGCTCGTGCTCGATGACGGCCGGCTACGGATCGTGACGACCTCCAATGCGGACACGCCCCTCACCACCGCGCAGGTGCCGCTGCTGACGATCGACGTATGGGAGCACGCCTACTATCTCGATTACCAGCATCGCAGGCTCGACTACATCGCCGCGTTCCTGGGGCATCTCGTCAACTGGGAGTTCGCGAACAGCAATCTCGCGGCCGCAACGCGGCCCGCGTGATTCCGTGGTTGTTAGTGTTGCAAAACCTAAGCGTCGAGTCGGGTATTTCAAATTGAACATGGCGAGGCGGGCCGGTAGAAAGGGTTCTACTTAAGGAAGAGGGCAGGACGTCATGTTGTCGAACGCATCGCGACGCCCGCACGGGCGGCGCAGGCAGGAAGAATCGAGCGCTCAACAGGCGATGGCCCAGTTCTCTCACGAGCTGCGCAATTGTCTGGGCACCGCGCGCAGTGCGATGCGGGTCCTGGAGATGCGCGACCTGGAGCTGTCGCGTCGCAAGAAGACGCGAAAACTCATCGGTCGCCAGCTCGAACAGATGTCACGGCTGGTCGACGATCTGCTCGACGCCTCGTTGATCCGCAGCGGCCGGCTGCGCCTCGAGCGCGCGCGGACCGACCTGCGCGAAGTGCTCGCGCACGCGGCGGAAGCGGTCGACTTCCTGATCCAGCAGCGAAGTCATCGCTTGCAGGTGCTCCAACCGGATATCCCGGTGTGGATTCATGGCGACGCCGCGCGGCTCGAGCAGGTGTTCGTGAATCTACTCACGAACGCGGCGAAATATACGGACGCGGGTGGCGCGATCACCGCGTCGATCCAGTCGCTGGAACACGAAGTCATCGTGGCGATCCGCGATACCGGGATCGGCATTGCGCCGGACGTGCTTCCGCACGTGTTCGACCGCTACGTCCGCGCCAACCAGGCCTCGGGGCCCGGCGGGCTGGGGTTGGGTCTGCCGCTGGTGCGCAGCCTCGTGGAGGGTCACGGTGGCCGCGTGGAAGTTGCCAGTGATGGCGCCGGATGCGGCAGCGAATTCAAGGTCCGGCTTCCGCGCGGCGCCACCGCTGAAACGTTTGAGTAGATAGTCTCGCGCCGGTGGCGGCCACACAGGCCGCCGCCGGAACCAGAGGAATGTTCGTCATTCTCTGACGAACGATGTCAATAATTCGAATTGTCCCGGAAGGTCCGCTGGTCTAAAAGGACTGTTTCCGGATGGAGTGGCCAACATGTATCCATTGGAGGCGACCTCGTGACAGGGGCGCGTTCGCGCCCGATCGAGTTTGGCGGCCGCGTCATCATCATCGGCTGCGGCAGTATCGGCCAGGGAATCCTGCCGCTCATCGGCCGGCACATCCCGATCGAAGGCAAGGGCCGCCTGACGGTCCTGTCGGCCGACGAGCAGGGGCGCGGCCTCGCGCGCAAGAACGGCGCGCTCTTCGAGCACACCCACCTCACTCCAGCTAACTACCGTCGGATTCTCGGCCGCCACGTCGCAGCCGGCGACCTGGTGCTGAACCTTTCGGTCAACGTGTCGAGTCTCGACCTCGTGAGCTACTGCGCCGAGGTCGGCGCGCTGTATGTCGACACCTCCATCGAGCCCTGGCCCGGCGTCTACGCGAACCCGATGCTGAAGCTGCGCGACCGCACGAACTTCGTGATCCGCGAGAAGGCACAGCGCCTGGCGCAGGAGCTCGGACCGGATTCGCCGACCGCGGTGGTCGATCACGGCGCGAACCCGGGACTGGTGTCGCATTTCGTCAAGCGCGCGCTGCTGGATCTCGACCGCACCCTGCGCAACGGCGAGGCGCGGCCCGCCACGCGCGAGGAGTGGGCGGCCCTGGCGCGCGACCTCAACGTCGAGGTCATCCAGATCGCCGAACGCGACACGCAGGTCAGTGACCATGCGAAGCGGCACGGCGAGTTCGTCAACACCTGGTCCATCGACGGCTTCGTCGACGAGCTGATGCAGCCGAGCGAAATCTCCATCGGCGTGCACGAAGTCGGGCTGCCGCGCCGTGCGCGGCAGCATCGCGCGGGCTCCGGCACTTTGTATCTGCAGCAGCCGGGCGGTGGCACCTTCGCGCGCAGCTGGACGCCCTCGGTGGGCGGCTACCAGGGCATGCTCGTCACGCACGACGAAGTATTTTCGATCGCGGACTATCTCAGCCTGCGCGAGCAGGACCGGTTCACCTACCGGCCCTCGGTGATGTTCGTCTATCACCCCTGCGACGACGGCATGTTGTCCGCGCTCGAGCTCGAAGGCCGCGGCTGGAAGATGCAGGCGTCGAGCCGACGCCTTGGCCGCGACATCGCCGACGGAATGGATGAGCTCGGCGTGTTGCTCGCGGGTCACGCGCGGAACGCTTACTGGTTCGGTTCGCAGCTCACGATCCACGAGGCGCGCCGTCACCTGGACTTCGCGAACGCGACCACGGTGCAGGTCGTCGCCGGGGCGCTCGCCGCGGCGGTGTGGGCCATCCGGCATCCCCGCAAGGGTCTCGTCGAGCCCGACCAGATGGATCACGAGGAATGTCTCGAGATCGCTGAGCCTTACCTCGGCAAGCTCACCGGCGAGTTCACCGACTGGACACCCCTGCAGGGTCGGGGACAACTCTTCCCCGAGAGACTCGACGTCGACAATCCGTGGCAGCTGCAGAATATTCGCGGCCGCCAGTGGGTCGCGTGAAGGAGCCGAAGGGCTGATGTGATTCGCCGGGACGTTGTGTTAGCAAGTCTTCCGCAAAGGAGGGCGAAAGATGAGCAAGCATCAAGGACATTCGACCACGGGCTCGGGCGCTCCGGCGGCGAGCGATCGCAATTCACTGACGGTGGGTCCGGACGGTCCCATTCTCCTGCACGACGTCCACTTCCTCGAGCAGATGGCGCACTTCAATCGCGAGAAAGTGCCCGAGCGCCAGCCGCATGCGAAGGGCTCGGGCGCGTTCGGAACGTTCGAGACCACGCACGACGTATCGCGCTTCACGAAGGCCGCGATGTTCCAGAAGGGCGCGAAGACCGAAATGCTGGCGCGTTTCTCGACCGTCGCCGGCGAGATGGGCAGTCCCGACACCTGGCGCGACGTGCGCGGCTTCTCGCTCAAGTTCTACACCAGCGAAGGCAACTACGACCTGGTGGGCAACAACACGCCGATATTCTTCGTTCGCGACCCGATGAAGTTTCCGCACTTCATCCGCAGCCAGAAGCGTCTGCCCGACTCCGGGCTGCGCGACAACCACATGCAGTGGGACTTCTGGACCAACAACCCGGAATCCGCGCACCAGGTAACCTATCTACTCGGGCCGCGCGGGCTGCCCCGCACCTGGCGCAACATGAACGGCTACGGCTCGCACACCTACATGTGGGTGAACGCGAAAGGCGAGCGGTTCTGGGTGAAGTACCACTTCCACACCCGGCAGGGCATGAAGTTCTTCAACAACGCCGAGGCGCAGAAGATGGCCGGCGTGGACGCCGACTACCACCGCCGCGACCTCTTCGAGGCGATCGCGCGCGGTGAATATCCCCAGTGGGTGCTGTCGGTGCAGGTCATGCCGTACGCGGATGCGAAGACGTACCGCATCAATCCATTCGATCTCACGAAGACCTGGCCGCACCGCGACTATCCACTCGTCGTGGTGGGCGTCATGACGCTCGACCGCAATCCGGAGAATTTCTTCGCGCAGATCGAGCAGGCCGCGTTCTCGCCGGGCAACACGGTGCCGGGCATCGGCCTGTCGCCGGACAAGATGCTGCTCGGGCGCGCCTTCGCCTACAACGACGCGCAGCGCAACCGCATCGGCGCCAACTTCCACCAGCTTCCGGTCAACCAGCCGAAGGTGCCGGTCAACAGCTACATGTTCGACGGGCACATGGCCTATCACCACAGCGGCAATGCGCCGGTGTACGTGCCGAACAGCGGCGGCCGGCCCTGGGCCGACGAGACCGGCCAGGTCGCCGACGGGTGGGAGGCCGATGGCGAGATGGTGCGCGCCGCGTATACGCTGCGCGCCGAGGATGACGACTTCACCCAGCCCGGCATCCTGGTGCGCAACGTGTTCGACGATGCCGCGCGGGACGCTCTGGTCGAAACGGTGGCCGGAAGTCTGTCGGGTGGCGTGCGCAGTCCGGTGCTGGAGCGCGCCTTCGAATACTGGAAGTCCATCGACGCGGCGGTAGGTAGTCGCATCGAGCAGAAGGTGCGCAGCGGCCGCACGGCGGAACCCGCATCGGGCATGAGCGAGAGGTGAAACGCGCAATGAATGAACGTACTTCATCCACGAGTTCCAGGCCGGCCCGCCGGGCGGCCCGGCCGAAGCCCGACCGCCTGGTGGGCAACCTGCCGCGACGGCGGCTGCAATCGCAATCGCGCCGCCAGAATGGGGCCGAGGCCGCGCGGGTGCCGGTGCACATTCGCGCGATCCAGGGCCTCAATCCCATCGAACGCGATTACGTCCGGAACCGGCTGGCGGACAAGCTCCGCAAACACGTGATGTCGATCGAACGCGTCAGCGTCCGCCTCGAGGACGTGAATGGTCCGCGCGGCGGCGTCGATCAGTCGTGCCGGATCAAGGTCGTCCTGGGCGGACTGCCGAGCGTGGTTGTCGAGAGCCGCGATGCGAAGCTCAGCGATGCCATCGACACGGCCATCCACAGCGTGGAACGCGCCGTGCGCCGCGCCACGGAGCGGCGGCGCATGAAGCCGCTACGGCGGAGTTGAATCGACTACGGGCGGGCGTCCGCGGCATCGCCCGGCAGATCGAACACGATCACCTCGGCGTCCCGCCCGCCGTCGAGCTCGAGCGTCGTCGCATCCGTGATCTTGAGCGCATCGCCCGCTTCGAGCGTCGCGCCATTCGCGCGAATAGCGCCGCGTGCGACGTGCACGTAGATCCGCCGTCCCGCCGCCACGTCGAGGCGCGCGTTCTCCGAGCCGTCGAACAGTCCCGCGTACGCCCGCGCGTCCTGGTGGATCAGCACCGACTGCTGCGCGCCATCGGGCGAGGCGATCAACCGCAGCCGCCCGCGCTTTTCCTCGGCGCTGAAACGCTTTTCCTCATAGCTGGGAGGAATGCCGTGCACGTTCGGCTGGATCCAGATCTGCAGGAAGTGCACTCCGTTCTCGCGGGAAGGATTGAACTCGCTGTGCCGCACGCCCGAGCCCGCGCTCATGCGCTGCACGTCGCCCGGCCGGATGGTCGAACCATTGCCGAGCGAGTCCTGGTGCGCGAGCTCACCCTCGAGCACATAGCTGATGATCTCCATGTCGCGGTGGCCATGCGTGCCGAAGCCCTGGCCCGCGTCCACGCGGTCTTCGTTGATCACGCGCAACGGTCCGAATTCCACGTGTTGCGGATCGAAGTAGTCGGCGAACGAAAAGGAATGATAGGACTTGAGCCAGCCGTGATCGGCAAACCCTCGCTCCTGGCTGCGGCGGATCTCACTCATGGGTCGGCTCCTCGTTCACAGGTTGGTCTGATCCGGCGGCACATCGCGCGGAACACCCGCGGCGGCGCCACCGTCCGTGCATGCGACGCCGTCCATGCCGACGCCGTAACAGGTCATCGAAACCGATCCCAGCGCGCAGCCGCGGACCAGCGGCCTGGCGCCGGCGCCCGCAGCGGCCGCGATGCCGGCTATATAAAGGAGTGGCAGGAAATGGTCCGGCGTGGGCACGGCGGCCGGGTAGTCAGGATGATTCGCGAGCTCGCCGATGTCCCGCGGCCGTTCCGTCATCAGCGCGGCGGCCGCGTCGTCGAAGCGATACGCCCAGTCTTCTCCGCCTTCGTTGTTGCGCCAGTCGAGTCTTCGAAGGTTGTGCACGACGTTGCCGCTGGCGAGGATCAGCACGCCGCGCTCGCGCAGCGCCGCGAGCTTTTGTCCGAGCTCGACGTGGTATGCGAACGGCTTGAGCGAGTTCAGCGACAACTGGACCACGGGCACGTCGGCCTCGGGATAAAGATGCGCGAGCACGCTCCACGTGCCGTGATCGAGACCCCACTCGTCGTGATCGAGGCCTATCCACTCGGGCTTCGCGAGCTCGACGACCTCGGCCGCGAGCGCGGGCAGGCCGGGCGCCGGATATTCGTATTCGAACAGCGCGGCCGGAAAACCGTAGAAGTCGTGAATGGTCCGCGGGCGCTGCATCGCGGTAACCGCCGTCGCGCCGATGAACCAGTGAGCCGAGATCGCGAGAATGCCGCGCGGCCGTGGCAGCGCCTGGCCCAGTTTCCGCCATACCTGGGTATAGGTATTGTTCTCCAGCGTGTTCATCGGGCTGCCATGTCCGATGAAAAGCGAAGGCATCGTCGTCATGGATCGCTCCTCTGTCACGCTGACAGACAGCCGTCCCGGCCGGCGGACACTGGGTTCGAACGCAGCGTACAGGATCCGCCATGACCGACCCCGCCAGCAACCCCGGCGCCCCGCGCAAGATATTGCTCGCAACCGACCTGAGCGCGCGCGGCGATCGCGCGCTCGAGCGCGCCATTGCGATCGCCCGGCGGCACGACGCGCAACTGCTGATCGTCCACGCTTTCGAGGATTTCCAGGAAGCGACCCTTACGTACGGCACGCCCGCCGCGCCATCCTGGCGCCGTCCCCCGGATGCCGTGGCCATGATGAAGCAGCGCATCAAACAGGGATTGCGCGCCGATCTCGGCGATGCGGTCGAAAAGGCCAGCATCATCGTCGCAGCCGGCGAGCCCGCGGAAGTCGTCGAGGGAATCGCGATCTCCGAACAGGTCGATCTCGTGATCACGGGCGTCGCGCGGGAAGGTTTGTTTGCCAGCCGTCCGGTCGTGCTCGGCAGGACAGTGGAGCAGTTGCTGCGACGCCTGCCGGTTCCCATCCTCATCGTCCGGAACCGCGTGCGCTCCGACTATGAGCGCATCGTCGTGACCACGGACTTCTCCGGCCCATCGGGTTACGCATTGCAGCTCGCCCTGCGCTTCTTCTCCGACGAGACCCTGCATCTGCTGCACGCGTCCGAGGCGCCGTGGACGACGCTGGCGCCGGATGCGAATCGCCATGCGGAGAGTTTTCGCGAGATCCGCGCCGCCGATCTCGAGGACTTCCTCTCGTCCATCTTCCTGCCGGCCGAAGACCGCAAACGCATCGTGCCGATGATCGAGCCCGGCTCGCCGCGGCAACTGGTGCGCGAATTCGTGCAATTGCACGACGTCGACCTGGTGGTGCTCGGCACCCATGGGCGGGGCGCCGTGCTCGAGGCGCTGCTCGGCAGCGGCGCCAAGAGCATCCTGTCCACGCTCCCCTGCGATGCGCTGGTCGTGCGGGGACCGAGCCAGTGAGCGATCCTATTTGGACGTCCACCCGAACGACTGCCCCGAATACTTGTCAGGTCTCTGCATGAACGAAAACATCCGCTGGATCCTCATTGCCGTGGCCGGGGTCGCGCTTGCGATCGCCGCCGTCGTTTACCGTGATCGCTGGTGGCCCAAACAGCCCGCGTCCGTGGCCGAGACCCCCGTCGTCGCGGTACCGGAGCAGTTGCCCGCGCCTCAAGAAGAAGCCGCGCCCCGCCATCCACCCCCGGTGACCGATTCCGACGAGGCGCTGCCACCGCTCGAGGCCAGCGATCCCGCGCTGCGCGGTTCGCTCGGCGAAGTGGTGGGCAGCGAGGCCGCGGAGCGGTTCTTCATTCCGGAAAACCTCGTGCGGCAGATGGTCGTGTCCATCGACAATCTGCCCGAACAGAAAGTGGCCGAACGCATCCGGCCGCTCAAGCCCGTGCCCGGCGCGTTCGCGACCTCGGGCACCGAAGATGCTCCGGTGCTCGATCCCGCGAACTACGAGCGTTACGTGCCCCTGGTGCGCATGATCGATTCGATCGACACGCAGAAGCTGATGGCGCTGTACGCGCGCTACTACCCGCTGTTCCAGGAATCGTATGAAAGCCTCGGGCACCCGCCACAGCATTTCAACGATCGCCTGGTCGAGGTGATCGATCATCTGCTGGAGACCCCCGAGGTCCGGGACCCGATCGCCCTGGCGCGGCCCAACGTGCTCTATGAATTCGCGGACCCGAAGCTCGAGTCCCTGTCCGCGGGGCAGAAGCTGTTGATCCGGATGGGCAGCCGGAACGCCGGCGAGGTCAAGCGCAAGCTCACGGAGTGGCGCGCGGCGCTGGTCGATCGCTGATCACATTCCTGCTGCGTGAGCACATCACGCGGCTAGCTATCGGCAATGGCCGGTGCTATACAAGATCCCGAAGCGCAAGAACGGAACAGAAGAATTGCGCCCGGGAGACAAAGTCGCGAATGGATAGGCCCACGGAAAGAGGGCGTGCGCGGATCCTGTGCCCGCGCCATCGCGCGATGGCTCCCCTGACTCAACCTGACCACGGGAGCCGCCATGCCAGCATCCAAACTACCTGGAAACCAAGTCCGCACTGATCTGGGCGGCGGTTACGTATTACATTCCACCGCCCTGGCGGGCGCCGCCACGGCGCAACCCGGTGGTGCGGGAACCCGTGCGTTCGGCGGCGATGCGTTCGACGCGGAGCTGGCGAGCGCGGGACTGAAGCTCGACAAGGTCGTGGTCTTGCCGCCCGCCGCAGCCCCCGCGGCGGGCACGCGCGATCTCGCCGGCGCTGCGCCCGCGGCGACGCTCGAAGTGCCGGTGCGCGACGATGAATCCTGCGTGCTGCTGGTCGAGGACGCGGCCACGGGCGCGGTCTCCTGGGTGGTGCCGGATACCACGCGCAAGGCGGACTCGGGCAAGGCGCGCGCGCTCGGCGCGACCCTCAAATTCTCGATCCCGCTCGACGCGGCGCCCGCGGCCGGCGCGACTCGCGGCTTCGGCGACATCGGCAAGAAGATCAACTCCTTCCTGTTCAAGATCACGGACCCGCTGCTCGGGCCGATCATCCACGGCTTCGCCCGCAAGTGGGAAACGAAGAACCGGCCGACGTTCACCCGCACCTTCGGCGTGGATGACTACCAGGTCGACGATCCGAACTTCGCGCGCATCACGGACGCCGATTGGCAGCGCCTCTCGCAGGGGCCTGCATTGCTGTTCGTGCACGGCACGTTCAGCACCAGCGGCGCGTTTTCCTCGCTGTCGCCGGCCGTGATGGCGGAGCTGTCGGAGCGCTACGGCGGCCGCCTGTTCGCGTTCAATCACCCGACGCTGACGGCCGATCCGCGCGAGAACGCCATCGCGTTCCTCGCCGGCGTGCCGGATTCGATGGGCCTCGAGATCGACATCGTGTGCCACAGTCGCGGCGGATTGGTGTCGCGCCAGATTGCGCTGCTCGGCGAAGCGCGCGGCATCAAGGTGCGGCGCATCGTGTTCGTCGGCGCGGTCAACGCCGGCACGGCACTGGCCGACGACGAACACATGATCGCGATGATCGATCGTTTCACGACGATCGCGAAATTCATTCCGCAGGGCGCGGCGAAGAAAATCGTCGATGGGCTGGTGCTGGCGATCAAGGTCATCGGCCACGGATTGCTGACGGATCTCGAGGGCCTCGCGGCGATGAATCCGCGCGGGCCGTTCCTCAAGGCGCTGAACGTGCCCGGCGGAACGACACCGGATCAGTTCGCCATCGCGTCGGACTTCGAGCCGAAGCCCGGCACACCGTTCTTCAGCCTCGCGCGTGCCCAGGATGCCGCGGTGGACAAGGTGTTCGAAGAGGCGGCCAACGATCTCGTCGTGCCGCGCGACGGTGTGTTCGCGCGCAATGGCGCCGGCGGCTTCCCGATCGACGGCGCCCGCTGTCTGCAATTCGGTCCGGCGGATGGCATCGTGCACACGGAGTTTTTCGCCGAGCCGCGTGTCGGCGCGCAGCTGCTCGAATGGCTCGAGCCCGCGGCGACCACCGCCCGCGCGCTCGCGCCGGCGCCGTCGGTCGACGAAGTCGCGCGCATCCTCGATGTCTATCGCGACCAGGTGCTGTCGACCATCGCCTCGATGAGCGGCACACGCGGCGCGCGGGCGAAGTCGGAGGAGCTCACGCCCACCGAGCTCGAAGCGCTGCGTCCCCACGTGGTGAACCTGAGCGAAGGCCTCTTCAAGGCGAGCGGCAAATACGCGACGACGGAAGGCGATGTCGATGCCATCGTGCGGGAGCACATTCCGAAGTGGGCCGCGACGCTGCCGGCGAACGAGCCGCTGCGTGTCGCGATCTGGGCGCACGGCGGACTCATCGGCGAACGCGATGGCCTCAAGATTGCGCTCAAACACGTCGAGTGGTGGAAGAAGAACGGCGTGTATCCCATCTACTTCGTCTGGGAGACGGGCCTGTTCGACGCGCTGCGCAGCATCCTCGAGTCCGTCGCGCGCAAGATCCCGGGCCTGGGCGCGCGCGACCTGTTCGACTTCACGACGGATCCGCTGGTGCAGGAGGGCGTGCGCGCGCTCGGCGGCGTCCACGTGTGGGGCGCCATGAAGAACAACGCCGCGCTCGCCAGCGGCGCGAAAGGCGGCGCGCGTTACACCGCCAAACGCCTGCTCGAACTCGTGAACAACCCGGTGCTCATCGGCACACGGCCGCTGGAATTCCACGCCGTCGGCCACAGCGCGGGATCGATTTTCCACTCCTGGTTCCTGCCGATGGCGAAGGAGGAGAAGCTGCCGCGCTTCAAGACGCTGCAGCTGCTCGCGCCCGCGATCACGGTCCCGGACTTCGACGCGCGGCTCTCGCAGCAGATCGGCGCGACGGGCGCCGTCGAGAAAGCCGTCATGTACACGATGAAGAAGAGCTTCGAGGAGGACGACAACTGCATCCGTGTCTATCGCAAGTCGCTGCTCTATCTCATCCACCACGCGCTCGAGTCTCAGCGACGCACGCCGGTTCTCGGCCTTGAAATATCACTGCGCGCGACGCCGTCGGTCGCCGCCTTGTTCGGCCTGAACGGCGCGCCCAACGCGCCCGGGCGCGTCGTGTGGTCCGAGACGAAGAACGGCGGCGGCAACGCCTCGAGCGCCTCGACCACGCACGGCGGCTTCGACGACGACGTGTTGACCATGAACGGCGTCGCCGCGAACGTGCTCGGCGCCGCCGATGCGCGCGTGCCTTACCAGGCGAGCGCCGCCCGGTCGATGGATGGCTGGCCGGTGTCGGACGACTGGCTGGAGGGAGTCGACCTCACGCGCATGGGCGCGGTGCCGACGCTGCGTCCGGCATTCGAGGCCGCCAACACGCCGGCTCCCGCGATCGTGATGCCCGAAACCGCCACGCCCGCGACGTCGGCGCGACCGAAGCCGGCATCCGCGAATGGCAAGTCCAACGGCGGCGCACGCCGCGCGCTGTGTGTCGGCATCGACGCCTATCCAGGTCCCAACGCACTCACCGGCTGCGTCAACGACACGGTGACCTGGTCGCGTACGCTGACGGCCGCGGGCTTCGAAGTGCTGCCGCCGCTCACCGACAGGCGCGCGACGCACGCCGCCATCGTCGCGGCGTTGCGCGAGCTCGTCGGCGGCGCGAAACGCGGCGACATCCTCATCTTCCAGTACTCGGGACACGGCACCCGCGTGCCCGATCTCGACGGAGACGAAGATCCCAACGGCGACGGCAACGATCAGGCCTTCGTGCCGGTGGATTTCGAGGACGGCGCCTTCCTCATCGACGACGACGTGCGCGACCTTTTCGACATGCTGCCCGCGGGCGTCAGCCTCACGGCCTTCATCGATTGCTGTCATTCCGGTTCCATCACCCGCATGCTCGGGCGCAACAGCGCGGGCGGCGATCCCGGACGCGCCCGTTTCCTCAAGCGCACCGAAAACTGGGAAGACTGGATGCGCGCGCACGAGCGCTTCCGAGATCACGTGAACTCGACTCGCGCGACCATGGCCGGGGCGCGCAACCGGATATCGCGCAACGACATCCGCTGGGTCAACTTCTCCGCGTGCCTCAGCACGCAGGTGGCGCTCGAGCACAACGGTAACGGTGACTTCACGCGGTTCATCACGCCGCTGCTGGCCGGTGATCTTGCGCGGTTCACGCCGCGCTCGCTGCAGGACGCGGTGATCGCCGCGTTCGGCCAGCATCGCCAGCAGACGCCGTTCCTCGATTGCCCGGACGCGGCGCTGAACCTGCCGCTGTTCCATGCGTTGACCTGATCGGCCAGGCGCGCATGGCGAAGCCGAGCACCCCGGAAGCAAACGCCGCGCTGGCGCAGAGCCGCAGCGGTCGGCCCGTGCGGCCCGAGAACGTGCGCCGCGGCACCGCGCGCGCGAACGTCGACTTCCTGATTGGCAAACGCGTCTCGCACGCGGTTTCCTCGCCGGCCTACGAGCGCAGGCCCGGCGATCCGGTGTACCGGCCGCTCAAGATCTACGCGCTCGATCCATCGGCCTCGATCCGCGACGGCGCGATTTCCGTCGTCAACGTGCCGTTCGAGCCCATCGAGCTCGGGCCGCGCGGACCGCGCGGCGCCATTCTCGAAATCCTCTGCGATCAGGCGGTCGATCTCGACGACCGGATGCTGCTGATGCAGCAGGGCCGGCCGCCATCGCCCGAAGACGAACTGTTCCGCCAGCAGATGGTGTACGCGGTCTGCACGACGACGTATGCCGCCTTCCGCCAGGCGCTGGGACGCGACATCGGCTGGGGCATCGATCGCGCGCGCGGCGCCGACGGGCCGCCGAAGCTGCGCATCCGCCCCAGTGTCCCCGAGCTCGAGAATGCCTTCTATGACCGCGCGCGCGGCGAGATCTGCTTCGGAACCTTCACCGCGGGCAACGCGGTCGCGGGCCGCAACGTTCCGAATGGCCGCATCTCGTTGTGCCTGTCGCACGACGTGGTGGTGCACGAGATGTCGCACGCGCTGCTCGACGGCTTGCGTTCGCATTTCCTGTATCCGTCGAACCTCGACGTGCTGGCGTTCCACGAGGCCTTCGCGGATCTCATCGCCATCTTCCAGCGCTTCACCTACCGCGACGTGGTGCTGGCCGCGGTGCGCGCCTCGCGCGGCGAGATCCCGTACGCCAAACTACTCACCGACATCGCCGTGCAGTTCGCGCAGGCGACCACCTCGACCGGCGCGCTGCGCAGCGCGGTGGGCGGCACAGAATCCCGTTACGAGGACGCGATCGAGCCGCATCAACGCGGCGAGATCCTGGTGCGCGCCGTGTTCGATGCCTTCACCACGGTGTTCAACCGCAAGACGCTGCCACTCATGCGGCTCGCGACGAATGGCACCGGCATCCTGCCGCCGGGGCAGATTCCCGACGTGCTGGCGGCGCAGCTCACCGAGCGCGCCTGCCGGCTCGCCGCGCAGTTCCTCACCATCTGCATCCGCGCCATCGATTACTGCCCGCCGGTCGACGTGACCTTCGGCGAGTTCCTGCGCGCCGTCATCACCGCCGACATCGATCTGGTCCCGCACGACGAGTTCGCGTATCGCGAGGCGTGGGTCGACGCCTTCGCGCGCCAGCGCATCTACCCGGCGGACGTGCCGAGCCTTTCCGAAGGCGCGCTCGTGTGGCGCGGGCCCCAGAACGTTTTGCCGATCGAGCCGGAATTGAGCTTCGCGCGGCTGCAGTTCGACGGCGATCCGGGCCGCGCGGCGAACGCGCGCGAGCTGGAGCGCCAGGCCTGCGCGTTCGGGCAACTCGCCGCGGATCCGGCGTATCGCCACGAGTTCGGTCTCGCGGCGCCCGGCGATCCCGAACTCGAGGGCGACACGGTCCATCCTCCGGTCGTCGAGTCGGTGCGACCGTCGCGGCGCGTGGGTCCCAGCGGCCAGGTCGTGTTCGACCTGGTGGCGGAGATCACGCAGCGGCGCGAGGTTCGGCCGCGCGATGGCAGCCCCGGCTTCGATTTCTATGGCGGCGCCACCGCCATCCTCGATCCGCGCGGGCGCATCCGATTCGTCATTCGCAAGTCCGTGCTCGACGTCAAGCGCCTGCGCCGGCAACGCGAATTCGTGAGCGGCGACGGACAACAACTCTTCGCCAGTGGCCCGAGCAAGTACCTGCTGCCGCAGCCCAAACTACTGCTGCGGCTGCACGGCGTCACGCGTCCGCAATCGCAGCCCGCGGCCACCGCGCGCAAGATCCTCACGGAATCCGACAGCGCGGCCGCCGACGCGGCGCCACGGCTGTTCCTGCGCGAGGGGAACAGACACGCGCTCGTCAGGCTGCTCAAGACCTGTCTCAACGCATGCGTCGAGCCGTCTCCCGATCTCGACGATTCGCCGGATTTCGACCGCGACACCGAACGGGCGGTGAGCCGGTTGCAGTCGATCGCCGACATCATCGTGGATGGAATCGTGGGTCCGTTCACCTGGACCGTGATCGGCCGCGAGCTGCGTGCGCGCAAGGCGTTGCCCGCGCTCACCGATGAAGTCCCGGACTGGGTGCGCCGGCTGCTGCTCAACGACGCGGCGACCGTCAAGCTCACCAAGCTCGACGTGCCGCGCGCGCTCGAGATCTATCAATTCGGCTACGGCGAGCTGGGCGTGGCGCAGCGCCACGGCTTCACCTCGCTGCTTTCCGCCATCGCCGCCGATGCCGAGATCACCGACGCGCGCTGGGCCGCCTACATGCTCGCGACGGTCAAACACGAATGCGCCGACCGCTGGCAGCCGATCGAGGAGTACGGCCGTGGAGAAGGGCGCAAATACGGCCTGCCGGAGACCGTCGTCGACCGCCAGGGTGTGCCGCGTCAGAACCGCTACTACGGCCGCGGCTTCGTGCAGCTCACCTGGCGCTACAACTACCGCAACCTCGGCGAGGATCTCGAGCTCGGCGATGCATTGGAAATCGAGCCCGACATCGCGCTCGATCCGGCCATTGCGTATCGGATCATGTCCCTCGGCATGCGCGCGGGACGATTCACCGGCAAGCGTCTCGATCAGTACATCAATGCCGCGGGAGCCGACTACAAAGGTGCGCGCCGGATCATCAACGGCACCGACCAGTCCGAAAGAATCGCAGGCTACGCGCGCGAGATGGAGACGGTGCTGCTGGCGAGCATTCCGGCGCCGGGCGAAACGGGCGCGACGGCCTAAGTTCGCGCGCGCTGCTCGAGGTTCATGAGCCGCACCTGCACGCGCGTCGCGGAAACACTTTCCCACGCACGCCATCCGGCGAACGCGGCCGGGATCAGCCACAGGAATCCATACGCGAACCACCAGACGACGCCGGTGATCGCGAGGTACACCCAGAAGGCGCCCGCCTTGCTCTGAGCGAGCGCCTGGAACGCGTCGGCCGTGTGACCTTTCTCGTATGCCTTCCGTGCGAGCCTGTCGTGGAAATTCATGTAGGCGCAGTCCTTCACGCAGTGCGGGCAGCGGACTGTAGCCGACGATTCCGGCGGGAACCATCGATTGCGTCGATAGGCGAAGCCTGAGGAAACACCCGCAGGCGAGTGGCGCAAACGTCTGATTGAGGCGCGCGGCGGCACTGTCGAGGATGCCCGTCCACTGCCACGAGGGCCGCCGCTTGCGATCAACGACCTGGCTTCTGGCCCTGACCGTCCTGCTGGCCGCGCAAGCCCCGGCGAGCGACAAGATTCCGGCGCTGCGGGACATCGTGCCGGGCGATTCGTTACTGATCGTCGCGCCGCACCCCGACGATGAATCCTTGTGCTGTGGCGGGATCATCCACGCGGCGCGGGCGCTTGGCGCACGCGTCGCGATCGTGTGGGTCACGAACGGCGACGGCTTCAAATGGGACGCGATGGTGGTCGAGAGACGCCTGCGCCCGCGCGCGGGCCACTACCAGAGCCTCGCGATCCAACGCGGACAGGAGGCAAGGGCGGCGGCGCAGGTGCTCGGCGTCGACGGGGACCGTCTGTACTTTCTCGGGTATCCCGATCGCGGCGTCCTGGCGCTGCTGCTCGACTACTACTATCCACAGACGCCGTGGCGCTCGAAGTTCACCGGGCAGAACGCCGTCGCGTACGAAGATGCCGTCAATCCCGGTGCTAACTACGACGGCGACAATCTCGAACGCGATTTCCACACGGTGCTCGAGCGGGTGCGGCCGACGCTGGTGCTGGCGCCGAGTCCGCAGGATACGCACCCGGATCACCGCGGCGCCGGCATACTGGCCTGGCGCGCGATGAGCAAACGCAACGAGCTGGACAAGATCCGCTACTGGATCGTGCACGGTGGCCGGGGTTGGCCGCGGCCGCGGGCCCTTCGAACGGACCTCCCCAAGAAGGTCGCTCCGCGCGGCGTGGGAATGCAGTGGGAGACGTTCTCGCTCGATCCCGGTGCGATCGATGCCAAACTACGGGCCGTGCGCTCGCACCGGACGCAGATGAAAGTGATGGGCCGCGTCATGGTGAGCCACGTGCGCGCGACCGAACTGTTCTCGCGCACGCCCATGCCGCCGCGCAGCCTGTGCGCGCAGCCGATGCCCTGCGAATTCGAGGAAGGAACGATCATCGAGGAGTCGGGACTATGAACAATCGCCGGTTTTTCCTGTGCGCCGTGGTTTTCATGATGGCCGCGGGGTGCGCATCGATGCAGCGGCGCGATCCGCTGCAGGTCACCGTCGCGGGCATTCAGCCATTGCAAGGGCAGGGCATGGAACTGCGCCTGCTGGTGAAGTTGCGGGTGCAAAATCCCAACGACGCGCCGGTGGAATACAACGGCGTCGCGCTCCAGATGGAAGTGCAGGGCAAGACCCTCGCGAGCGGCGTAAGCGATGCGAGCGGCAGCGTGCCGCGTTTCGGCGAATCCGTCATCGAAGTGCCGGTCACCATCTCGGGATTCCGCATGGCGCGACAGGCGCTGGGCATGATCAAGGACGGCGGCGCCGGCCTCGAAAAGATCGCCTACGAGATGTCCGGCAAGCTTCACGGTACGGGTTTCAGCACGACCCGCTTCCAGACGAAGGGTGAATTCGAGTTGCCGACGCAGGCCGCTCCACCGGGCGATTGACATTTCGAGTATTCACGAAATATCGTAGGGCCATGAAGACACCCGACGTCGTCGCGGCCCTGGGCGCGCTCGCCCACGATTACCGGCTGGCCATCTATCGCCTGCTCGTGCAGCAGGGCCCCGCGGGCCTGCCGGCGGGGGCCATCGGAGAAAAGGTGGGGCTTGCCCCGTCCACGCTCACGTTCCACCTGCAAGCCTTGCAGCGCGCCGGTCTCATCGCGCAGGCGCGCGCCAGCCGTCAGCTCATCTATAGCGCCGATTACGCCGCCATGAACCAGCTCGTCGGCTTCCTCACCGACAAGTGTTGCGCGGCGGGCGGTGCGGAGTGCGACACGGCCTGCGCGCCGCGAACCGGGAAAACCGCCGCGCGACGGCGGACGGCCGCATGAGCGACGCCATGCACACTCGCCCTCCGATTTCCCCCGGGCCGACGCTCGATGCGGTCGTCAGGCTGCTGGCGTCGGCCCAACTACCCACGGAGGACCTGACGCCCGCGCACTGCGAGAGTTTCTTCTTTGCCGGGCCCGCGAGTGAGCCCACGGGACTGGTCGGCCTCGAGCTCTTCGGCGACGTCGCATTGCTGCGTTCGCTGGTGGTCGCTCCCGGGCGCCGCGGCAACGGCGATGGATCCGCGTTGCTCAAGCACGCGGAGGACCAGGCGCGGTCGTGCGGTGTTCGCTCGATCTATCTACTGACCACCACCGCGGAGCCGTTCTTCGAGCGGCATGGCTACCAGCGCGCCGCGCGCGAGTCCGCGCCCGCCGCGATTCGCGCGACCCGGGAATTCGCGGGGATCTGCCCCGCGAGCTCGGCGTTCATGGTCCGCCAGCTTTCGTGACAGGGATACGTCATGCCCGATCGCGCTTACAACGTCCTCATCCTCTGCACGGGGAACTCCGCGCGCAGCATCCTCGCGGAGGCGCTGATCAATCACTGGGGCCGCGGCCGTTTCGTCGGATACAGCGCCGGTAGTTCGCCCAAAGGGAGCGTGCATCCCATCGCGCTCGAGCTGCTCGAGCACATGAAGCTGCCGACAGAGGGCCTGCGCTCGAAGAGCTGGGAAGAATTCGCGCAACCTGGCGCGCCGCGTCTCGATTTCGTCTTCACGGTCTGTGACAACGCAGCGGCGGAAGCCTGTCCCGTGTGGCCGGACCAGCCGATGAGCGCGCACTGGGGCGTCGCGGACCCGGCGGCCGTCGACGGATCCGATGCCGACAAATGGCTGGCATTCCGCCAGGCCTTCCACGAGCTCGAGAACCGCATCCGGGTCTTCACCAGTCTGCCCTTCGAATCGCTCGATCGCGCAAGACTGCAGACCCGCCTGCGGGAGATCGGCAAGGCCCGGCCTGCCGACGAGGTGGCGTGATGACGTCCGCCACACCGAATGTCGCCGAGACGCTCAACCGCGACTGCAGTTGTTCGGTGACCGATCTTGCAAAGCTGCGGCGGCAATTCGCCACGAGCTTCTTCTCCGAGTTGCCGGTCTTCCTCGACCCGGCGCACGCCGAGGAAATGCGCCGCATCGTCGATGCGATCGAAGCGACCGTGCGTCGACCCCCGTACCGCGAAGCCGTGCTCGCCGAGGCGCCCGCGATCGCGCGGATCGAGCCGCGAGCGACGGGTGTGTTCATGGGCTACGACTTCCACATCACGCCCGAAGGGCCGAAGCTGATCGAGATCAATACGAACGCCGGCGGCGCATTCCTCAATGTCGCGCTCCAGGACGCGCAACAGGCGTGTTGCCGCGCGGCGGCGGAGTACCTGGCGGCCCGTCCCGGAACCGCGCAGCTCGAAAACGGAATCGTCGACATGTTCCGGCGCGAGTGGGCGCTCGCGCGCGGCGCGCGGCCGTTGCGCACCCTCGCGATCGTCGACGAGGAGCCGCACGCGCAGTTCCTGTATCCGGAATTCGAGCTCGCGCAGCGCCTGTTCGAATCGCACGGCATCCGCGCGTGCATCGCGGCCCCGTCGGAGTTGACGCAAGGAGACGATGGCCTGTGGCTGCGCGGCGAGCGCATCGATCTCGTCTACAACCGCCTCACGGATTTCTATTTCGACGCGCCGGCCAGCCAGGCGCTGCGACGCGCCTACGAGTTGGACCTCGCGGTGATCACGCCGCATCCGGGCGCGCATGCCTTGTATGCGAACAAGCGCAATCTCACGTTGCTGAGTGATCCGGCCGCGCACGAGCGGCTCGGCGTCCCGCGCGAACCTGGTGAAGTCCTGCGGCGTGGAATTCCCTCGACCCGCGCGGTGACCGGCTGCGAAGAGAGCTGGTGGCGGGATCGGAAGGGCTGGTTCTTCAAACCGCGTAGCGGCTTCGCGAGTCGCGGTGCGTACCGCGGCGACAAGCTGACCCGGCGCGTGTTCGCGGAGGTCGTCAAAGGCGAGTACATCGCGCAGGAGCTCACGCCGCCCGGCGAGCGATGGCGCACGGCGGCGGCCGGCACGGACATGTTCAAGGTGGATTTGCGCTGCTACGTGTATGCGGGCGAAATCCAGCTCATGGCCGCAAGGCTCTACCAGGGCCAGACGACCAACTTCCGGACCGTGGGCGGTGGCTTCGCGGCGGTATATGTGGTCGGAGACGCAGCGATGGCCCGGGCGTCGATGGACGAGTGCGCGTAGCTTCAGGCCGGCGCCGGCGCCAACGCGCGGCGCAGAAACGATTCGAGGGTTTCCGCCGGCCGTTCCATCAACCGTCCGAGGTCCGTCGCCGCCACGTCGAATTCCCCGGCGCGGACCGCGTCGCCGAGCGCAACGGACAAGTCGATGATGCGGGCGGGAACACCCTTCGCTTCGAGCGTCTTCCGGAATTCATCCGAGCGCACCGGCTGGTAAGTCACGGCCCTGCGGCTGGCCTTGCCGAGCGCGGCGGCAACATCGCCGAGCGAGTAGGGTGAAGGCGCGCTGATGTCGTAGACCTTGCCGCGGTGATTGCGGGACGTGAGCACCGCCGCGAGCGCGGCCGCGATGTCCTGGCGCGCCACGAAGCCGATGCGGCCGGCGTTGGCGTTGTGGATGATCTTCCCGCTCGCGATCGCGTCGCCGAACATCAGCGGGATGAGATCCATGTAGAGGTTGTTGCGAAAGATGGTGTGCGGAATGCCGCTCTCGCGCACCATCGCCTCGGTCTCGAAGTGGCCGGGCGTGGCGGCGAAGATCGCATCCGCCGCGGGCTTGACGATGCTGGTGTAGACGACGTGTCGAATGCCGGTCGCGCGCGCCGCGGTCACCACATTGCGATGCTGAAGCGTGCGCTCCTCGCCGATCACCGGGGTGGAAATGAACAGCAGCTTCTCGACACCCTTGAACGCGCTCTCGAGCGAGCGCGCGTCCGCGTAGTCGCCACGCCGCACGACCACACCGCGCACCTTGAGCTTCGCCGGATCACGCGCCACCGCGACGATGTCGCCGCCGGGCACTTCGCGTTCGAGCAGGTACTTGATGGTGGCGCCGCCCAGCTTTCCGGAAGCGCCGGTAACCGCGATCAGACCCATTCCCTTCCCCGATTGAGCCGGGGCAGTCTAACAAGATTCCCGGCGGGTAGTCGGGTGCCGGAAACGCGCGGGCGCCGCCGGAATCGTCACTGCACCACCTGGAGCTCGGGAAACTTCCATTCACCGCTCAGCACCTGCGGGCGCGGGCGGTACAGGCGCACGGTGACGTTCCAGCCGGGGGTGATGGGCAGGCAATTCGTCGCCTTGCCGTCGCAACCGCCGAACTGCACGTCGACCGAGCCGTCGGGATTCTTCCGTGCGGTGACATTGTTGACCGAGTAAGAGTCCTGCGGGTTCTTTTCGAAGTAACCGTCTCCGTTGTAGACGCTCATCGACCAGAAACCGTCGACCGGAACGTCTGGCGGCACATGCACCCGGTAGATCTGCCTGGCATCATCCCGGGCTGGCGTGAGCGGTAGATAGAACGCGTCCTTCTCGGGGTTTCCGCCCCACCCGATCGCGGCGCCGATGAGATGGCGCACCGGGTCGACCTCGCCGCGCGCACCGAAAGTGTGCCTGGAATCCACCATGGTCACGCCCAGCAACTTCAGCGCTTCACGAACCCGATCCTGGCTGGTCCGGTCCCACTCCGGGATTTCGAAATTGCCGATCCGTGGCTGCTCGATTCCAATCGCATCCTGCAGTGCGTGCACCTGGCGGACGTCATCGTCGCTGGACGGGTCCACGAAGGTGCGGATCATCACGGCCACGTAGCGGGTGCCCACCTCCTCGCGCGTCAACGTGTGTCTGCCAGCGCCGTAGGCGACGAGCGGGCAGTACTCGTCCTCGTCCCAGACCTGCAGTGACATGAAGCGCTTCCCCGCGTCCGGCAGCGTGATCGTCGCCGGGCCTGCGTCGAGGTCGAACACGGCGCTCGAATACAAGGTGTCGCGATTCATGCGGACGATGTCCTGATCCTCGATCGCCGCGAGTTCCCGGCGATGCGCGAACTTTCCGAACCCGCCGTCCTCCACGAACTTGCCGAAGTACAGATCGGTCTCGGCGCGCCGGAAATTGTCGGGCGTGACGCGAATGGGCGCGGGCATGGTGGCCTTCCTTCCGTTGAGTTGCGAATGGATGGTCGGGTGATGGAGGCGCCGGTCAAATCGGACGTAGTGCCTAGAATCGCCACCCGGCCCGGCGAAGGCCGAGCGGCCGCGGTAGATTGCGCGGATGACACGTTCACGCATGATGCGCGGGATTCTCTTCCTGCTGCTGTTCGCTGCCGGGGTTCGAGCGGCGGAGCCGGATGGCCCATACATCCTCCGTCGGGACGGCGGGCTTGCGAGCTGGTCGGTGGTGATCATGGACGGCGCTGCGCAGAAGCAGGTGCGCGCGGTCGCGGAGAATTCCGTCGTCACTGTTCCGGCCGTCGGTCGCCTGCCACCGTTTTCGGTGAAGCTGCGTCCGCCCGCGGCGCCGCTGCCGGATGCGGTATTGGTCGCGCCAGGAAATCCGATCTTCGTGGTCGCTGATACGCACGGCGAGTTCGAGCTGCTGGGCGAGATGCTGCAGAAACACGCGGTCGTCGATTCGAAGCTCGCGTGGAGTTTCGGGCGAGGACATCTCATCGTGCTGGGCGATGTGCTGGATCGCGGGCCGAACCATACGGAGATCCTGTGGTTGCTCTACGAGCTCGAGTCACAGGCCCGAAAGGCGGGTGGCGGCGTGCATCTCGTCCTCGGCAATCATGAAGCCATGGTGTTGCAAGGCGACTCGCGATACCTGAACCCCAAGTATGCGCAGACCGCGCGGGTGTTCGGCATGGAGTACGGCAGCCTGTTCGGCCCTGACAGTGTTCTCGGGCAATGGCTGCGTGCGCGATCCGTTGCGCTGCGCGTCAACGACATGCTGGTCCTGCACGGCGGAATTTCGCGCGCGCTGCTCGATCAGGGCATCGCGCTCGCGGACATGAACTCGACGGTGCGCGCGATACTCGATGACAGGATCGGCAAGGAGCAGGACCTCGAGCGAGCCGAGTTCCTGCTGGGGCCTCTGGGCCCCCTCTGGTATCGCGGCTACTTCGCGGCACCCAACGACTTCATGGGCGCGTCCGCGGCCGACATCGATTTGACGCAGGGACATTTCGGCGTGAAGCGGATCCTGGTCGGACACACGGCCGTGCCCACCATCAAATCGCTGTACGACGGTCGGGTGATTGCCGTGCAGGTCTATCCCAAGCGGGGAGAAGCGGGGCAGGTGAGTTTCGAATGCCTGCTGATCCGCGACGGCCAGCTGCTGCGCGCGAAGTTCGACGGCGGCACCGAGCCCCTGCTCTAGGAAATGGGGACAGTCCCCAATTGCTAGCAAATGGGGAGTGTCCCCATTTTCTAGTCTGACCCCATTTCCTACATGGGCTGATCGTGCGGCCTGACGGAGTTGGAGAACGCGGCGCCGCACGATATCCCCATGTCACGCCTCGCACTGCTGGCTGTCACGCTGACCCTGGCGGCGTGCTCTTCCGTGGGCCCCACCGACACGGGGCCGGTGCCGTCGCCGCCGGACAGCATCGGCGCGAATCCGACGCTGCCTCCGCCCGAGAAGCAGACCGTGCCGATCGTCCAGATCGCCGAGGCGAAGGGCTGGCCGCGCAACAAACTACCGATCGCCGCCGATGGCCTCTCCGTCAATGCCTTCGCGCGCGGGCTGCAACATCCGCGCTGGATCCACGTGCTGCCCAACGGCGACGTGCTGGTCGCGGAATCGAACGCGCCGCCGCGGCCCGAGGAGCACAAGGGCATCAAGGGCAAGGTCATGAAGTCGATGCAGGCGAAGGCGGGCGCCGGTGTGCCCTCGGCGAACCGCATCACGCTGCTGCGCGACGCCGACGACGATGGCGTCGCCGAGATGCGCGCCACGCTCATCGAGAATCTGAATTCGCCCTTCGGCATGGCGCTCGTCGGCGCGACGCTGTACATCGCGAACACCGATGCGATCGTGAAGGTGCCCTATTCGAAGGGAATCACGAAGATCACCGCGGCCCCCGCACGCCTGACCGATCTGCCCGCCGGCGATCTGAATCACCACTGGACCAAGAACATTCTCGCGAACGAAGACGGCTCGAAGCTGTACGTCACCGTCGGCTCCAACAGCAACGCGGCGGAGAACGGCATCGAAAAGGAAGAAGGCCGCGCCTCGATCTGGGAAGTCGACATCAAGACGGGTGGGAAGCGCCTATTCGCGAGCGGCCTGCGTAATCCGGTCGGCTTGGCGTGGGAGCCGTCCACGGGCCGGTTGTGGACCGTCGTCAACGAACGCGACGAGCTCGGCAACGATCTCGTGCCTGACTACCTCACCTCCGTGATGGATGGCGGCTTCTACGGCTGGCCCTGGAGTTACTTCGGGTCGCACGTCGACGCCCGCGTCACACCGTCGCGACCCGATCTCGTCGCGAGCGCGATCGCGCCCGACTTCGCGCTCGGCGCGCACGTGGCCGCGCTGGGCCTGGCCGCCGCGGACGGCAATGCGCTGCCGCCGCGCTTCGCGCAAGGCATGTTCATCGGCGAACACGGCTCGTGGAATCGCAAGCCGCCGGTCGGCTACAAGGTGGTGTTCGTGCCCTTCGCGAACGGCCAGCCCGCCGGTCCGCCCATCGACGTGCTCACGGGATTCGTGAGCGCCAAGGGCGCGGCCTGGGGACGCCCGGTGGGCGTTGCGATCGATCGGCGCGGAGCGCTGCTGGTCGCGGACGACGTCGGTAATGTGATCTGGCGGGCGACCGCCGCGAACTAACTACCTTTCCGCCTGCGTGGCGCCGGGTCCGGCGCGAGGCACCGCGTGGTGCAGCCGAGCGCGGGGCAGGTCAGTTCCTCCGCCACCTCGCGCCACTCGATCCCGACTCCGTCCCAGTCCGTGCGCACGACGGTCGCATGGCCACACGCTCCGCGCGAACCGTCGGGATTCATGATCGCGACCTCGAGCTGGGAATACAGCGGGACGCCGAGCGAGGTGATGATGAACGCGCCGGACTTGCTCACGTCGCGCATCTGCCCCGGGCCGTGCAGGTCCGTGTCATCGGAGATCTGCACCTGGGCATGACAGGCGATACGGCCACCCCAGCGCGGCTCGCGCGCGGCTTTTTCGCGTTCGTGAATCACTCGCTCCATGGGCACACCACGACGGCAATACTGCCGCGTTTACGCCGGGCAAGGACATGGGCATGAATACCTACTGGCTGTACGAGAAGTTCACGTCATCAGCGCGTACTGCGCGAGCAGCAGCGTGACGAAACCTGCGACCGCCAACAGTGCGTGACCTACGACGAGCCCCGAGGGGAGGCGTTTTCCCTGCACGTGCGAGCCCAGCAGCGCGAAACCTCCCAGCGCCGCGCCGGCCAGCAGGCCGAAGGCGATGCCCTTGCGCCCGTCGAAGCCCGTCTTGATCAGCGCCAGCAGCAGCACCAGCAGGCCCGACGCGGCAAACAACCCGTGCAGCGCCGCGATCACGGTGCGCGGGGGACTCACGCCGCGGAAATGCATGACGGCCATCGTGAGGCCCGCGGGCGTCCGCCCGTTCCCCTAGATCATGGGCATCATCGGGTTGGTAGCCACCACCCTCATGCCGCGTGGCTTCGCCGACATGCGGGCGGCCTTCGCGCGCCGGGGATGGACCACGAGCACGTCGCAGGCCAGTTCCTCGAGCACGCGCTCGGCGGTGTTGCCGATGAACAGGCGCTTGAGCCCGGAGCGCGACACCGCGCCCATGACCACGAGCCCCGCGCCGATCTTCTTCGCGACGCGCGGGATCGCCGCTTCGGGTTCGCCGTCGACCAGATGACGGCGCGCCGCCGGCACGTTCGCGCGGGCCGCGAACCGGTCGAACTCCTTGCTGCGCCGTTCGCGGATCGCCTCGTGCCGGGCCGCGAGCATCTGCGCATCGATGGCCGGATCTCCTCCGGTGGCCAGGCCATAGAAGCCGGGCTGCACCGTATGCACGAGATGCAGCTTGCCCCCGAGGGCCTGCGCGATACGCGCCGCCGCCGTGAGGATGCTGGCATCGAGTCCCGACGGTTTCGCATGCGCATGCGACGGATCGATCGCCGCCAGCACCGCGGCCCGCGCCAGCGGCGGCGCGCCTTCCTTGAGCAGCAGCACCGGCACGGCGCTCGCGCGCAGCAGTTCCCAGTCGTTGAGCTTCATGATCCAGCGCTTGGCGCGCGAGCCCTGGTGAACCTCGGCGACGATGAGATCGGCGCCGGACTTCTGCGCGCGGCGCAGGATGGCCTCGTGCGGTGGATAGTCCCATTCAACCTGCGCGCTCGCGCGCCCGCCCGTGCGGCGCGCG
>JAEWLQ010000058.1 GCA_023457495.1 Pseudomonadota bacterium | reverse complement strand
GGCGGGCGCCGCCGCGGCCATCGAGATTTCGCGCCCGACCATCGTGGCCACGAGCGCGTGGGCATCGAGCCGCTCGCAGGCGTATTCGCCGACGAACTTGCCATTACGCAGCACGGTGATCCGGTCGCAGATCTCGTACACCTGGGCGAGGAAGTGCGTGACGAAGAGGATCGCGACGCCCTTGTCGCGCAACTTGCGGATCAGCGCGAAGAGCGCCTGCACTTCGTCGGCGTCGAGGCTCGAGGTGGGCTCGTCGAGGATCAGCACGCGCGCATCCGTCGCGACGGCGCGCGCCACCGTGGCGAGCTGCTGCAACGCGGCGGGCAAACCGCCCGCGGACTGTTCGACGTCGATGTCGATGCCGAGATCGGCGAGCAGCGCGCGCGCGCGGCGATTCGTCTCGCGCCAGTCGATGCCGCCGCCGCGCGTCCACGGACGGCGCGGGTAGCGGCCCGCGCAGATGTTCTCCGCGACGGTGAGATTCGGCAGCAGGTGGCTTTCCTGGTGCACGGCGCTGATGCCGAGGTCCTGCGCGTGTATTGGCGAGGTCGGTTGCACCGGCTGGCCGAGTAGTTTGATCACGCCGGTGTCGGGCGCGTGGACGCCCGTGAGGACCTTGATCAGCGTCGACTTGCCCGCGCCGTTCTGACCCATCAACGCGTGCACTTCGCCCGCGCGCAGGGTGAGCTCGACGCCGGCGAGCGCCTGCACGCCGGGGAACGCGCGCGCGATGTCGCGCGCCTCGAGCACAATCGTGGAATCGGCCATGGCCGGCACGTTCAGTACGTGCGCGACTGGATGTGCTGCTTCGCCGTCTCCATCGGGAAGATGGCCTCCTCGACGACGATGCGCTTCGGGATCGGCCGGCCCGCGACGACTTCGGTCACCGAGGTCATCAGTTGCGGCCCGAGCAGCGGATTGCATTCGATGGTGACGTTGAGCTTGCCCGCGATCATCGCCTCGAACGCGCCTTTCACGGCGTCGATCGACACGATCTTGATCTCGCTGCCCGGCTTCTTGCCCGCTTCCTCGATCGCCTGGATGGCGCCGATCGCCATGTCGTCGTTGTGCGCGTAGAGCACGTGGATCGGGCGAGTCTCGGACTTGATGATCGACTCCATCTGCTCCTTGCCCTTCGAGCGCGTGAAGTCGCCCGACTGCGAGCGGATGATCTTGAAGTTAGGCTGCGCGGAGATGATTTCCTCGAAGCCTTTCTTGCGATCGTTGGCGGGCGCCGAACCGACCGTGCCCTGCAGTTCGACGATGTTCACGTCGCCGATCGCGTCCTTGAATTCCTCGAGCAGCCAGCGACCGGCCTTGCGGCCCTCTTCGACGAAGTCCGAGCCGATGAAACCGACGTACAGCGACGAGTCGCTCGTCACCGCGCGGTCGGTGAGGATGACGGGAATGCCCGCGGCCTTGGCCTCCTGCAGCACCGTGTCCCAACCAGTTTCGACGACTGGCGAGAAGGCGATCACGTCGACCTTCTGCGCGATGAAGGAGCGCAGCGCCTTGATCTGGTTTTCCTGTTTCTGCTGCGCATCGGCGAAGCGCAGGTCGATGTTGCTGGTGATCGCGGCGGCCTTGATGGATTCCGTGTTCGCCGTGCGCCACTCGCTCTCGGCGCCGATCTGGCTGAAGCCGAGCACGATGCGATCGTCCTTTTTGTCGCGCGCGCAGCCGGCGAGCAGAAGGGCGCCGACCATGGCGATGCAGAGAAGGATCGGGCCGAAGCGCCGCGCGATGTGTGACATGGTTTTCCCCGTTTACTAGAGCAGGCCGGTGCTATTGGGCCGGATGCCACCCGGCTCGATCGCCAGTGGATTGATGAGTGGCGCCCCGAGCGCCGGCAGATCGATCTCGAACACGTCGCCCGCCTGCGTCTTGATGCCGTCCGCGCAGCTCACGGTCGCGGTGCCGAAGAAATGCACGTGGACGTCGCCCGGCACGCGGTGCTGCCGGTACTTGAAGTGATGGTATTCGAGATTCGCGAACGAGTGGCTCATGTTCGCTTCGCCCGTGAGGAAGGGCTTCTGCCACAACACCTCGGCGCCGCGGCGGATGCGGCTCGTGCCCTCGAGGTGGGCGGGCAGGGCGCCGGTGTTGAGCATCGGTCCCACGCCGCATTGGCGCAGCTTCGAGTGCGCCAGCAGTAGATAGTTGCGGCGCTCGGTCACGTGATCGGAGAACTCGTTGCCGATCGCGAAGCCGAGCCGGTGCGGCCGGCCCTGGTCGTCGATGACGTACAGTCCGACGAGCTCCGGTTCCTCGCCGTGGTCTTCCGCGAAATCCGGCGACTGGATGGGCTGCCCGCAGGCGACGACGTTCGCGCCGTTGCCCTTGTAGAACCATTCGGGCTGCGTGCCCGGCTCATCGCCTTTCGGCTTGCCGCCCTCGACGCCCCACTTGAACATTTTCATGGAGTCGGTGAGCTCGGTGGGGCCGCTGAGTTTCTGGTGCATGGCATCGCGCGCCGCGGCGCTGCCGAGATGCGTGAGTCCCGTGCCCGCGACCAGCGTGTGCGCGTGATCGGGATGGGTGAGCGGCGGCAGCAGGCGTCCGTCCCGAAGCAGGTCCGCATAAGAGATAGGCGCGTCGAGCGCTTCCGCGGCCACCATGTCCTCGAGCGTCCTGCGCTCGGCGATCGCGCGTTCCGCGAGTTGATAGGTGGTGACGAAGCGCGCGAGCGGTCGCAGCGTGCCATCTTCGGCGACGCGCGCGACCCGGGTGCGGCCGGAATCGGTGTATTGGAGGAGTCTCATAATCAGAGCCAGCCGGCGTCGACGATGTATTCCTGCGCGGAGCACGCGCGCGCATCGTCGGAGGCAAGGAAGAGGGCGAGCGGCACGACGTCTTCGGGCCGCACCTTGTCGGGCAGCACCTGGTTGCGCTTGATCTCGAGCTCGCCTTCGGGCGTCAGCCATTTTTCGATCTGGCGCTGCGTCATGATCCAGCCGGGCGTGATCACATTGACCCGGATTCGGTGCTCGCCGAGCTCGGCGGCCATGCCGCGCGTGAGGCCGATCACCGACGACTTGGCCGTGGTGTACACGGACATGTTGCGGCCCTTGGCGCCATAGGAGTTGGAACCGAAGTTGATGATCGATCCGGCGCCCATCTTTTTCATGCCGGGCACGACGGCCTGCATCGCGAAGAACGCGGGCCGCTGGTTCACGGCGATGCGCTGATCGTAGTAGTCGGGCGTGACGTCCATGAAGTTGTGGCGCTCGTCGTTCGCCACGTTGTTGACGAGGATGTGGAAGTCGCCCATGTCGCGCGCGGCGTCGCGGATCGCGGACTGCAGCGCCGGGATGTCGGTGACGTCGATCTTGCGAAACCACGGCCGCGGGTGCCCGGCCTGCTCGATCCGCTGCACGAGCTCCTGCGAAGGCGCTTCTGCGATATCAACAAATGCAACGAGCGATCCCTGTCTTGCGAATCCCTCGGTCAGGCATGCGCCAATTCCCGAACCACCACCCGTGATGAAGACGCTTCGGCCGCGAAGTGAAGGGTAGATTGCGCCCCCGGTGAGGGCTGCAGATGAATCGCGGCGATCTACTGGCATCAAATGTCTCGAGCAGACGTAAACGAGGATCGCTGAAGTATAGATATTCTGCCGGCGCTTGTGCGAAGGTGCGCGTCGGCAAAACAGAGGCGTGACGATGGATTCGAAAGTGAAGCGGCTGCGAAGCCAGGAATGGTTCGGCAAGCAGGACAAGGATGGCTTCCTGCATCGCAGCTGGCTCAAGAATCAGGGCTATCCCGACGATTTGTTCGACGGCCGGCCCGTCATCGGCATCTGCAACACCTGGTCGGAACTCACGCCGTGCAACGGCCACTTCCGCGAGATCGCCGAGTTCGTGAAACGCGGCGTCTACGAAGCAGGCGGTTTTCCGCTGGAATTCCCGGTGATGTCGCTCGGCGAGACGCAGCTCAAGCCGACCGCGATGTTGTTCCGCAATCTCGCGAGCATGGATGTCGAAGAGTCCATTCGCGGCAATCCGATGGACGGCGTCGTGCTGCTCATGGGTTGCGACAAGACGACTCCGTCGCTGCTGATGGGCGCCGCGAGTTGCGATCTGCCGACGATCGGCATTTCGGGCGGCCCCATGCTCTCGGGTCACTATCGCGGCAAGCAGATAGGCTCGGGCACCGGCGTCTGGCAGATGTCGGAGGATGTGCGCGCGGGAAAGATGTCAAAAGAGGAATTCACCGCTGCCGAATCCTGTATGCATCGGTCGAAAGGCCACTGCATGACCATGGGCACCGCCTCGACGATGGCGAGCATGGTCGAGGCGCTGGGCGTTTCGCTGCCCGGCAACGCCGCGATTCCGGCGGTCGACGCGCAACGCTACCGGCTGGCGCAGCTTTCCGGCCGGCGCATCGTCGAAATGGTTCGCGAGGATCTCGTGCTTTCGAAGATCCTGACCCGCGAGGCCTTCGAAAACGCGATCAAGGCGAACGCCGCGATCGGCGGTTCGACCAACTCCGTCGTTCACCTGCTCGCCATCGCGGGCCGTCTCGGCGTGAAACTCGAGCTGAACGACTGGGACAAGCTCGGCTCGCAACTGCCCTGCCTGCTGGACCTGCAACCGTCGGGCAAGTACCTGATGGAAGACTTCTATTACGCCGGCGGACTTCCGGCCGTGCTGCGCGAGATCGCGCACGTGCTCAACAAGAATGCGTTGACCGCGAACGGCAAGACCATGGGCGAAAACATCGCGGATGCGCCCTGCTGGAATCGCGACGTCATCAAGCAGTTCGCGCAGCCGTTCAAGGACAAGGCCGGCATCGCGATCCTGCGCGGCAATCTCGCGCCCGACGGCGCGGTGATCAAGCCGTCCGCCGCGACGCCCAAACTACTCAAGCATCGCGGCCCGGCCGTCGTGTTCGAGTCCATCGAGGATCTCAAGGCCAAGATCGACGACGAGAACCTCGCGATCGACGAGAACAGCATCATGGTGCTCAAGGGCTGCGGTCCGAAGGGTTATCCCGGCATGGCGGAGGTCGGCAACATGCCGCTGCCGCCGAAGGTGCTGCGCAAGGGCATCACCGACATGGTGCGCATCTCCGATGCGCGCATGAGCGGCACCGCGTATGGCACGGTCGTGCTGCACGTCGCGCCCGAGGCCGCCGCGGGTGGACCGCTCGCCCTCGTGAAGACCGGCGACATGATCGAACTCGACGTGGCCGCCCGCCGTCTGCACCTCGACGTGAGCGACGAGGAGCTGGCGAAGCGCCGCGCGCAGTGGAAGGCTCCCGAGCCGCCGAAACGCGGCTACTACAAGCTGTACGTCGAGCACGTCCAGCAGGCCGACAAGGGTGCTGACCTCGACTTCCTGGTCGGCGGCAGCGGCACCACCGTCACCCGCGACTCCCACTGAGCGGTGCCGGGCCGACGGTGCCTGGCACGGGAAATCCGGGAGAGCCGCTAGTCGAGCGGCTCGAACCAGCGACCGCGGCGCGGTAGATAGAAGTTCTCGGGATCGAAGGACATCACGACCTTCGACGTGACCCCCACGATGTTCCTTCGCGGCACGAATCCGAAGTAGCGCGAGTCCGCGCTGTTGTCGCGGTTGTCGCCGAGCATGAGGTACATGCCCTCCGGCACGCGCACCGGGCCGAAATACTGCCGCGGGCTCGGGATCGCCATGCGCAGCATGTCGTGCTCGGGCAGCACGCCGGATTCCCGGTAAACCGAGGGTTGCCCGGATTGCACCGAGGCGAGCAGCGTGCCGACGAGCGCCGTATCACCGGAAGAGTAGTTCGCGTATTTCCCGTTGATCATGAGCCCGCGCTCGTCGACCGCGACCACGTCCCCCGGGACCCCCACGAGCCGCTTCACCGTCGACGTTCCATCGAGCGGCGAGTCGAACACGACGATTTCGCCGCGCTCGGGATCGCGGCCGTCGGTGAGGCGCACCAGCGTCCAGGGCACGCGCCATCCGTAGGCATGTTTGTCCACGAGGATGCGGTCGCCTTCGATGATGGTGGGATTCATCGACCCCGTCGGCACCGTCATCCAGTCCGCCCAGGCAGAGCGGAACATGAGCATCGTGAAGAGGAAGAACAGCGTGCCGCGATACTCGCGCCAGAAACGTTTCGCCTTCTTTCCGGCTTCTGTCGAAGGGGACATCGGGAACCTCCGGGTTTTAATCGTTGACCAGACGATCGAACCCGGGTTCCGGAGCCGCCCCGTCAGGATCGATTCACGACCCGATGCAACAGCATTCCCGCGATCATGGCCGGCACGAACCACAGCGCCTCGATCGAACCGATTCCCAACCCGGCGAGCGCCGGTCCCGGACAATAACCGGCGATGCCCCAGCCGATGCCGAAGATCGCCGCGCCGCCCACCAGCCGGCCATCGATCTGACGCAGGTTGGACAGGTGGAAAGAATCCGCCAGCACCGGGCTGCCCCTGCGAAGCACCAGGCGGAACAGCAGCAGGGTAGTCAGGACCGCGCCACCGAGCACGAACAACAAGGTCGGATCGAACGCGCCGAAGAGATCGAGGAAGCCGAGAACGCGCCGCGCATCGGTCATGCCCGACATGGCGAGGCCGATACCGAACAGTGCCCCGGAGGCGAATCCGGCGAGGGTGGTGCGCTTCATGTCACGTTCCAGACGTGACGAATCACAAAGGTGGTGGCGATCGCGGTCGCCATGAACGTCAGCACCGCGACGAAGGAGCGCAGGGAGAGGCGGCCGATTCCGCAGACACCATGACCGCTGGTGCAGCCGTTCCCCATGCGAGTGCCGAAACCGACGAGCAGACCCGCGACTAACAATCCTGCGCGCGTGAAGTCAGTACGTGGCAGCGGCGCGCCCGGGACCAGCAACATGTACGCGCCCCCGGCGAGAACCAGGCCGAGTAGAAAGGCCATTCGCCAACCCACGTCCGCAGGCGCGGGGAAGATCACGCCGTTGAGAATTCCGCTGACGCCCGCGACGCGGCCGTTCAGCCACAACAACAGGGTGGCGGCCAGACCGATCAGCACTCCGCCCGCCAGGGCGATCATCCAGGTAGTCATGGTGAAGCTGTAGACGCCGCGCGTCAGGGTGGCCCCAGAATCTTGTTCATGTCCTCGGGCGGGGGCCCGGATACAACCTGAACGAGGCCGGCTTCGTCCCGGTACGCGACGCCGGGTGTTCCATGAACTCCAAGATCCATCATCAGGCGCTCGTTCGCATCGAGCCGTGCACGCAAGGCCTCGGGGATGACGGCGAGTGCCGCGATACCGCCCTGCGCCTGGCGCTGCTCGTTCAAGGTGAATGCCTCGGACGGAGACGCCGCGCTCAGGATCACCGCGGCCTTGTGCGCGCTGTCTTCGCGAATGACGCCGACGAGGATGTGCCGCAACTGGACTTTTCCGGTGTCCACCCAGCGTCGAGCCGCTTTCCAGAAGCGGTGGCAGTAGGGGCAGTTGGGGTCCATGAATGCGTAAACGATCCGGGGAGCGTCGGCTCGGCCGTCCGCCACCCAGGCCGACTTCTCGAGTTGCGACCACGTTCGCTTCGACAGCGGCTCGACGACCATGCGTTGAAGGACCGGCGCGCTGACGTCGTTACCCTTGGCATCGAGCAGCGTGCCGACCACCGCATGTTTGCCGTCGGGCGTGAGATACACGGCGCCGGGCTGCTGTCCCGCCGCTCCCGCGAATCCACGCAGTCCGCCGGGGGCATCGAACTCACCCAGGATCTCCAGGCCCTGCTTCTGGAGTTCGGTGAGGACCGAAGGTTTGGCCGTACGCGCCGGAGCAGCAGGCTCCGCGGCTCCTGTGATCGCAGTGGCGCCCAGCATGAGCGCGAGCGATGCAATCAAGTCAGCGCGAATCTTCATCGATGGATCTCCTTGGCAGACCGCGATCCGTTCCCGATCTGTTTCAACTTGTGTGCCAGGCTCGCTCGGGTGAGCTCGCCCATGTGTGTGCCGGTCAGGCGGCCGCTGCCGTCGAAAAACAAGGTCGTGGGCAGTCCCCTCGCGCCCGTTGACTGCGAAACGGACGAGGCGGGATCCACGACGACGTTGCGCAGTTGGATCGCCTCCTTCCGTAGATAGTTCTCGATGACGTCCGCTGCCTCACCCTGGTTGACGAAGACGAATTCGACGCCGGCATTCGTTCGCTGTGCTTCGGCGAGCACCGGCATTTCACGTCGGCAGGGCGGACACCACGTGGCCCAGAGGTTGATGACACTGGGACGGCCCGAGAATGCGGAGAGCTGGATCTCCTGACCGTCGACTGTCGCAAGCCGGGTGTCGGGAAGACGGATCTCGGCGCGTTCCAGCTGTGTCATCGAGTTCGCGAGAATTGCCCAGGCCGCAAGGCCTGCGAATGCGCCCGAGGCGAGCGGAACTTTGAGAGTCTCGTTGCGACTGACACGCCAGGCGCCAAACAGGAGTCCCGCAATGACACCCGCCCAGATCTCGTAACCGCCATCGCCGGGTCGCAAGATCGACCACGGATCACTCAGATACAGCGACGCATACCGCAGCACGAAGGCGAGGCGCGCCGCGACCAGGCCAATCAGCAGCATGTCTAACAACGTCGCGAACAGCCGCGGCGCCGGTTTGCCGGACATGCGTGCAACGATCCATCCGACGATCCCCGCGAGTGCGACCGAAGCAATCAGCAGCACGAATGACATCGGCACCGCGCCGAGGCTCGGCATGTTCAGGATCTCCTTCCAGGAAGAGTGGCGGTCGCAATCCCTTTGCATCCATGCCTAGGGGCTCGCGTACCGTCACGGCGTGACGCCACGCGAGGTTCTATCACACGTGCGATGAAAATTTTTTGCGCACGGGCTGACGAACGAGTTGCTCCCGATCCAATAACCGAAACATGTGATGCCGCCCGCGCGGAAGACCGGTCTCGACGAGCTCACGGTGACAAATACAGGCCACGCTCCGCCTCCGCCTCCGACACCTGCGCCGCAATGTGCTCTACTCGTTCGGGCTGACCGAGAACCAGCAGAACATCAGAGGTGGGATCCGGGGGCGGCCGCGCGCGGCGGAAACCGCGATTTTCGGAAACGGGGCCCCGTTCCAGCGTCGCCCGGTTAGAATTCGCTCCACGCGCCCGTAGCTCAGCTGGATAGAGCACCTGGCTTCGAACCAGGTGGTCGGGAGTTCGAATCTCTCCGGGCGCGCCAAATTGAAGTGAAAAGGCCCGGTC
>JAEWLQ010000057.1 GCA_023457495.1 Pseudomonadota bacterium | reverse complement strand
CCCGCGCCGGCTCTGGCTGTTCGGTCGCGGACGGTCGTGAACGCCGAGACGCCACTGCCGCAGCGCGTGTTCCAGCGGCTCGACGACCGCGAATTCCACTCGGGCGAAGTGCTGGCGGCGGATCTCGCCGTGACTCGCGCGGCCGTGTGGAAGGCGGTCGAACAACTTCGCGAGCTCGGCGTCGCACTCGACGCCCAGCCGCACAAGGGTTACCGCCTGGCCACCGGCGTGAGTCCCTTGTGTCCGGAGCGCATCGAAGCGGCGTTGTCCGCCAGCGTTCGCCAACACATCGAAGCGCTGCTGGTCGAATGGACGCTCGATTCGACCAACACGAAGCTGCTCGACTCGCTGCCGCCCGGAGCGGGCATGGCGGCGGTTGTTCTCGCCGAGAACCAGACCGGTGGGCGAGGGCGCCGCGGACGCGGGTGGATTGCGCCTCCCGGCGGCGGCATCTGCCTGTCGCTGGCCTGGCAATTCCCCGACATGCCCACGGATCTCTCGGCCCTGAGCCTCATCGTGGGTCTCGAGGCGTCGAATGCGCTGCGCACGGTCGGAATCGAAGACGTGCGCCTCAAGTGGCCCAACGATCTCGTCACCGCACGCGGCAAGCTGGGCGGAATCCTGATCGAGATGCGCGCGGAAGCGGGCGGACCGGTGCACGTCGTCATCGGCATCGGGCTCAATGTGCTGCTGGGCGAGGAGGCGCGCGCCGCCGTCGCGCTCACCGGCAACGTGGCCGACGACATCCGCGCGAACTGCGCGCGGGTGCCGGATCGCAATATCATCGCCGGCGCGCTCATCGAGCGGCTCGTGCCCGCGCTCGCGGATTTTCCGCGGCACGGTTTCGCGCCTCATGTCGCGCGGTGGTGCGAGCGCGATGCGCTGAATGGCCAGGAGGTGCGCGTCGACAATGCCGGCGAAGTGACGCGCGGCGTCGCGCGCGGCATCGATTCGCATGGCGCGTTGCTGGTCGAGACGCACGAAGGAATCAGGCGCTTCATCTCGGGCGAAGTCAGCGTACGGATCGATACATGAGCACTTTGTTGGTCGACATCGGCAATACGCGCGTGAAATGGGCGCTCGCGCGCGGCGCGACGCTGGCGCGCATGGGCGTTATCGCGCACGGCGGCGATTTCGCCGCGATGCGCACGGCGATCCGCCGGGCTCCGGCGGGTGTGGATCGCATCGTCGCGGTGAACGTGGCCGGTCCGCGCTTCGAACGGGCGCTCGCCGCGGCCGCGAAGACCCGCTTCGGCGTGCGGCCCGAATTCACACGCAGCACCCGCGCCGCGCATGGCGTGCGCAATGGGTATCGCGATCCCTGGCGTCTCGGCGCGGATCGCTGGGTGGGGATCGTCGGCGCGCACGAGCTCACGCGGGGGAAGGCCGTGCTCGTGGCGAACATCGGCACCGCGCTCACGCTCGATGGCGTGAGTGCCGCCGGACGTCATCTCGGTGGTGCGATCGTGCCGGGCCCCGCGTTCATGGTCGAAAGCCTGCTGGCCGGCACACATGGCATCCGGCGCCGTGCGCGCGGTGATGCGGCCAATGGCGCCGCGCTGTTCGCCTCCAATACCGCCAGCGCCATCACCGCGGGCGCACGTTTCGCGGCGGCCGCGCTGATCGAACGCGCCGTCGATGAGGCCGCGCGAGCGCTGGGCTCGCGGCCCGTGCTGTTGCTCACCGGTGGCGGCGCGGCGGACATCGCAAGGCAGGTGCGCGTCCCCAAGCGAGTGGTCCCCGACCTGGTGTTGCGCGGACTCGCGGTGTTCGCCCGCGGCTCCGGGAAAGGCATTTGATACACTCGCGCCTCGCGTGCGTGCCGTCCTTCTCGTACTACTCCTCGTAAACCTCGCATATTTCGCGTGGTCGCACTGGCTCGCGCCGAAGGATCCGGCGCTGCCGGTGTCACCGGCCGTGTCCGCACCACCCTTGCAGCTCGCCAATGAATCCGTCGCGGTGGCCGCCGATGGAAGCTGTGTGACCGTCGGCCCGTTCGCCAACGCCGCGCTCGCCGCGCGCGCACGGCAGACATTGACCGATGCGGGCTACACCTCGGTGCCGCGCGAAGAAGAAGAGCGTCTGCTCGATGGTTACTGGGTCTATCTCGAAGCGCCCGTGACGCAGGCCGCCGAACGCCGGCTGATCGAGCGCTTGAACCGCGGCGGCATCAACGAAGCCCAGGTCGTGGGCGAACCCGGCTCACGCCGCATTTCGCTCGGCGTGTTCTCGGATGAGCGGCGCGCGTTCGCGCAGTCCGAGCGCGTCGCGCGTTTGCAGCTCCTGCCGCAGATCGAGGCGCGCGAAAAGTCCGCGTCGACGATCTGGCTCGATCTGACTCTCAAGTCCGGCTCGCCGCCGCTCGAGGGGCAGAAGTTTCAGGCCGGGGACTCGGAGCTCGAATTCCGGCCCTGTCCCGCTGCATCCGGGCCTCCGGATGATCAATTTTCGAGCCCGCAATAGCGCGTGACTGCATCGAGCGCCTAAAATCCGGGCGCTACGGAATGCCGGCTTAGCTCAGTTGGTAGAGCGCCAGTTTTGTAAACTGGATGTCGCGGGTTCGATCCCTGCAGCCGGCACCAAACATCCCGTCGGTGCCGGGTGAGAAATCGCGGAGTTAGGCAACGCCTGATACGGCCACCGCCTCTTGACCTCAAGTCGACTTGAGTTGGCACACTTGCGCGCGACAACTGATCCGCACGCGAGGTGAAAGATGAGCGCGAATCGAACGACACCCGACCAGGCGACGTTGTGGAACGGCCCCGCCGGGCAGGCCTGGGTCGAAGCGCAGGAACTGCTGGATGGCATGTTCGAGCCCTTCGAGCGAATGCTGGCCGACTCGATCGACAAGGATTCCGGCGCGCGGGTTCTCGACATCGGCTGCGGCACCGGCAGCACGACGCTCGCGGCGGCGCACCGCGCCGGCGCTCGCGGGCGTGTCGTCGGCATCGACCTGTCGGAGCCCATGATCGCGCTCGCGCGCGTGCGGGCGTCGCGCGCCGGATCGGCGGCGACCTTCGTTTGCGCCGACGCGCAGACTCATGCCTTCGAACCCGCGAGTTTCGACCGGTTCATCTCGCGCTTCGGCGTCATGTTCTTCGATGACCCCGTGCGCGCGTTCGCCAACCTGCGGCGGGCGGCCACCGGCGATGCGCGCATGCAGCTCGCCGTGTTCCGCGATCCCGCGGAAAACCCGTTCATGACCGCCGCCGAGAAGGCCGCGCGCCCCTATCTACCCAACCTCCCGCCGCGCGTGCCCGACGCCCCGGGCCAGTTCGCGTTCGCGGACCGGCAACGCGTCGCGCAAATCCTGGCGAGCGCGGGCTGGGCGCGGATCGAAATCGATCCGATCGATGTGCCCTGCGTGTTTCCGGAAAAGGATCTCGACCGCTACGTCACCCGGTTGGGTCCGGTGGGACTCGCGATGCAGCAGGCCGACGAGGCAATGCGGACGAAGGTCGTCGCGGCCGTCCGCGCGGGATTCGCCCCCTACGTCCATGGCGCCGACGTGCGATTCACCGCCGCCTGCTGGCGCGTGTGCGCGCGAGGCACGGCCTGATTCAGGAGGCGGCGACCCGCGTGAAATTCTCGGCCGGCACCAGCGGCCGATGCGCCAGGCGTTCGCCGTCTATCCAGGTCTCGATGACGGCCATCTTCTCGTCCGCCAGCACGAGATTCGCGAGGTAACCGGCCTCGATCCGTCCCAGCAGCCGTTCCAACTTCAGGTACGCGGCGGGCTGCGCGCTCGCCATGCGAACCGCGCGCCGCAGGTCCACGTCGAGCATGTCGACCGCGTTCGCCACCGCGCGCGCCATCGTGAGATTGGCGCCGGCGAGCGTGCCGTTCTCATCGACCAGGCGGTCGTCGCGCACCGCGACGCGTTTGCCCGCGAGGCGGAACTCGGCCATGTCGGTGCCGATGTTCGGCATGGCATCGGTCACGAGCACGAACCGGTCGTGCGGCCGGCTGCGCAGCGCGATCTTGAGCACCACCGGATCGACGTGCACGCCATCGACGATGATTCCGCAGAAACTCGCGACGTCATCGAGCGCCGCGCCGACCACGCCGGGTTCGCGCGTTCCCAGCGGCGACATCGCGTTGAACAGATGGGTGAAGCCGCGCATGCCCGCGTCGAGCGCCGCGCGCGCCTGGGCGAAGCTCGCGTTGGTGTGGCCGGCGGCGACGATCACGCCCGCTTCACTGAGCTCGCGGATCACGGCGGGCAGGGTCAACTCCGGCGCGAGCGTGACCAGCGTACGGCCGCCCGTGGGAGTGGACAGTAGTTTGACGGCCGCGGCGTCCAGCCGGCGCAGCTTGCTCGCGTCGTGCGCGCCCTTGCGATCGGGATGCAGGAACGGCCCTTCGATGTGGATGCCGAGCACGCCGGGCACGCGCTGTTCGATGGCTTCGGTCACCGCGTCGAGGCCGCGCTCGATGACCTCGAGATCGTCGCTGATCAGCGTGGGCAGGAACCCGGTGGTGCCGAACGGCCGGTGCGCGGCGCCGATCGCGCGAATGGTCTCCACGGTGGGCGCGTCGTTGAACAGCCGTCCGCCGCCGCCGTTGACCTGCGTATCGATGAATCCCGGCAGCAACAAGTGGCCGCCGAGATCGTGTTGCTCCGCGGCCGCGGCCCGCGGGTCGTCGTCGGGCACCACTGCGCTGATCCGTGTGCCATCGACGAGCACGGTCAGTCCTTCCGCGAATCCGGAATCCCGCAGCACCAGGCCATTGATCAATGCGTGCATCAATACGTCTCGGTCACCTTGCGCAGGTGCGGCGGCATGTCGGGATCGATTCCGCGCGCCAACGCCAGTTCGGCCGCCAGATTGTAGAAACCCTGGATCATGAGCAAGGGTTCGATCACCGGATGCGCGGCGATCACCGGCAGCGCGATCGCGCCCTCCGCCACACCGCCGGCCAGCATCACGCGCGCGCCGCGCGCGGCGAAGTCGCGCGCGACGGATTCGAGGCCCGCGCGGGTTTCGTCGGACTGCGAAAACGCCAGGATCGGAAATCCCTGGCCGACGAGCGCCATCGGCCCATGCTGCACCTCCGCGGAGCTGAAGGCTTCTGCGTGTAATCCGCAGGTTTCCTTGAGCTTGAGCGCGGCTTCCTGCGCGATGCCGAGTCCATATCCGCGGCCCAGCACGAACAGGTTGGTGGCCGAACGCAGAGGTGCGAGGGCCGCGCTCCAGTCGAGCGTGTTCGCGCGCCCGAGTGCGGCGGGCGCGGCGTGCAACGCCGCGAGCAGAGCGCGGTCCTCGCACCATTCGGCAACCAGGTGCACGAGAGCGGCGAGCGACGCGATGAACGACTTGGTCGCGGCGACACTGCGCTCCGCGCCGGCGTGCAGTTCGATGGTGTAGTCGGCCTCCGCCGCGAGTGGCGACTCCCGCGTGTTGCACAACGCGACCACCCGCGCGCCGGCCGCGCGCGCGTTCCGTGCGCTCGATACAAGGTCGGGACTGCGGCCGGACTGCGAGATGGCGATGAACAGCACGTCGCGCGAGCCGGTCGTCGTCTCATAGACGGAAGTCAGCGACGGCGCGGCAGACGAGGTCAGCACGCGCGCATGTGTTTCGATGAGGTACTTGGCGAACGTCGCGGCGTGATCCGAGCTGCCGCGCGCGCAGGTGACGACGGCACGAGGCCTGAGCTCGCGCAGCGCGGCGCCGAGCGCATGCATGGATACCGCGTTCGCGCCGACCTGGCGTCGCACCACCGCGGACGATTCGGCGGCTTCCTCACGCATGAGGCTCATGCTCACACCAGCGCGCGCAGCTCCGCGACGAAGTCGTAAGTGTCGCCGCGGTAGAACGATTGGGAAAACTCGACCGCCCGGCCATCCGCGAGGAAGCCGAGGCGCTCGACGAGCAGCCCGGCGTCCTTCTCGCGCGCCTTGAGCAGCTCCGCCTGCTCGGCGGTCAGCAGAGTCGCGCGCAGGCGCTGCAACGCCCGCACCGGACGGTTGCCGGTTCTTTCGAGCGCGACGTAAAGGGACGAATCCACCGCGTCCACCGAGGGCAGGCAGGAGGCGAGGATGGTGGCGTATTCGAGCGCCATCGGTGCGTCATCCGCGATGCGGATGCGCTGGAAGCGATATACGGGCGTGCCGGGCGAGAGCCGCAGCGTCAGGGACTCCTCGGGGGTGACCGTGCCACTCGAGCGGTTCAGCCAGATACTGCGTGGCTTGCGGCCGCGCGCGCGCATGTCCTCGGAGAACGAAGTGAGCTTGGAGAAATGCTTTTCCACGCGCGCCGACACGAACGTGCCCGCGCCCTGGCGCCGCACGAGCAATCCTTCGGCGACGAGACCGTCGATGGCCTTGCGCACCGTGATGCGGGAAATGCCGAGCTCGCCGGCGAGGTCGCGCTCGGGCGGCAGCGCGTCTTCCGGCGCGACCACCCGCTTTTCGATCGCCGAGCGCAGGCTGCGCTGCAGTTGCCGGTAGAGCGGCTGCGTGCTCGCTTCGTCGAGCTTCTGCAGATAGTTAGTCAGGGTCGCCACGGTGTGTCCTCCGGACCTGCATTGCTACCAATAAGATACCAATGAAGCCCATACGTGCCGGCTGCATTGTGGCAATTTACCGGGAAATATAGCAATCCGGGCGAGCTCGAACGTAGACTCCGGGAATCCGCGGACGTATTGGTGCTATCTCGGCCTGATCATGGTCTGGATGCCTTGATCGCGCCGGCGGAAGAATTCATCGTGCGCAGGGGAGGTCGGTCATGAAGCTACACGGGTTTCGGCACGTTCATCGCATGGCGGCCGCCCTGTTGATGTTGTCGTGCAATGCGGCGGTTCTCGCGGCTGACGCAGAATCGGCCTTGCCCGTGTCGATGATTCCCGCGCCGCTCGAAGCCCGTCTTGCCGCCGGAGAATTCGCGTTCGATGCGAAGTCGCGCGTGGCGCATCGCGGCGCGGGCAGTGAGCAGGCCGCGAAACATTTCGTCGAGCTCGCGCAGCGCACGCATGGCCTCGATCTGACACTGGCCGGCAACAAGGCATCAGGCCCGATCCTGTTCGAGATCAGCCGCAACGCACCAGCGGCCGCCGAGAGTTACGCGCTGCGCGTGACGTCCAGGGGCATCACGGTCAGCGCGCGCGAGGCCAGCGGACTGTTCTACGGCGCTGTGACGCTGTGGCAGTTGTTGGGCAATCCGGAGATGGGTCCGCCGCGCATCGGCGCGGTAACGATCGAAGACGCGCCGCGATTCCGCTGGCGCGGCCTCATGCTCGACACGGCGCGTTACTACCAGCCGCCGGAATTCATCAAGCAGTTCGTCGACTGGATGGCGTTGCACAAGCTCAACGTCTTCCACTGGCACCTGACCGACGACCAGGCGTGGCGGATCGAGATCAAGAAGCACCCGAAACTCACGAGTGTCGGCGCCTGGCGCGTCCCCATGGGACCCGCCGCGGCGGCGGACATCGATCCGGCGACCGGCAAGCCGCGCGTGATCGGCGGTTACTACTCGCACGAGCAGATACGCGAGATCGTCGCGTATGCCGCCGCGCGCCACATCACGGTGGTCCCCGAGATCGAGTTGCCGGGTCACGCGAGCGCGGCGGTGGTCGCCTATCCCGAGCTCGGTGTGAGCCGCACGTTGCCGACCGCGGTGCCGGAGGAATGGGGCATCTTCACCACGCTGTTCAATGCCGAAGAATCGACATTCGAGTTCTTCGAGGACGTGTTCGCCGAGGTGATGCAGCTGTTCCCGAGCGAATACATCCACGTCGGCGGCGACGAGGCCTGGAAGGATGAATGGGAGGCGTCGCCCGCGATCCAGGCGCGCATGAAGGAGCTCGGCGTCAAGGACGAACACGCGCTGCAGAGCTACTTCATCCAGCGCGTGGAGAAGTTCCTCAACAAGAACGGCCGCAAGCTCATCGGCTGGGACGAGATCCTCGAGGGCGGGCTCGCGCCCAACGCCACGGTGATGTCGTGGCGCGGCATCGACGGCGCGATCGCGGCCGCGAAGGCCGGTCACGACACCGTGTTGTCGCCGGCCCCCACGATGTACCTCGATCACTGGCAGAGCGATGGCGATCCGGCGCCGGGCCGCAGCGAGACCATCTCGCTCCAGGACGTCTATCTATTCAACCCGGTCCCGGATTCGATTCCGGCCGGGCAGCGCCGCCACATCCTCGGCCTGCAGGCAAACCTCTGGGCGGAATTCATGCGCTCGCCGGAGCGGGTCCAGTACCAGGCCTATCCGCGCGTCGCCGCGCTCGCGGAGGTCGCCTGGTCGGCGCCGGCGCGCATCGACTGGCTGAACTTCCGCAACCGCATGCCGGACCAGCTCGCGCGTTACCGCAAGCTCGGCATCGGCTATGCGCCGGGCGCGGCGGCCCAGCCACTCGAGGTGCGCCGACGCACCAGCCATCAATTGCAGCCATGCGCCGGTGGCTATGTGCTGTCGCTCGAGGACGATGCGCCGTTGCAGGGAAAACGTGCGGTGTTCCTGGTGAGCATCACGAATCCCTGCTGGACCTGGAAGGCCGCGGACCTCTCGCAGGTGACGGCGTTGCGGGCGGCGGTGGGGCAGATCCCGTTCTCGTTCCAGATCGGCAAGGACTCGAAGAATATTCCGCTCGCGAAGCCGGCCGATGGCGCGGGCGAGCTCGAAGTGCGGCTCGGCACCTGCGAAGGCGAACTGCTGGCGTCGCTGCCGCTCGCGCCGGCCGCGGCCAACCATGCCGTCACCACGCTGCCCGATGCGAAGTTCTCCGGAATGACGGGGTCACACGATCTGTGCCTGCGATTCACGCGCGCCAGCATCGATCCGATCTGGACGATCGACAGCATCGAGCTGCTGGGCTTGTAGTCGGATGTCGCGCCTGACCCTGCTCGCGCCGCTCGCCGGCTGGAGCGCACCGCTCGAGGAAGTGCCCGACGCGGTGTTCGGTCAGCGCATGCTCGGCGATGGTGTCGCGATCGATCCGACCGGCAATGTGCTGCATGCGCCCTGCGACGGCGAGATCATCTCGCTGCCGGTGTCGCTGCACGCGGTGGCGCTGCGCGCGCCGGGCGGCGCGGAAGTCCTCGTGCACGTCGGGATCGACACCGTCGGACTCGCCGGCAAGGGCTTCACGCCACGCGTCAGGAAGGGCGACCTCGTGCGCGCCGGCGATCCGCTGCTCGAATTCGATCTCGCGGAACTGGCGCGCACGGCGACGAGCCTCATCACGCCCGTCATCCTCACCAACGGCGAGCATTTCAGGATTTCCGATGCACGGCTCGCGCGCGCCGTATCGGTCGGTGATCCGCTGTTCGAGATCGATGCCATCGGCGCCGTCGCCGACGCGGTCGTGCCCGGCGCCACGCAGGTGGCGAGCGAGCGCGTGGTCGCGCGGCAGACGCACGGCATTCACGCCCGGCCCGCGGCGCTGATCGCGCGTACCGCGAAGGCGGTTGCCGCCGAGATCGAATTGCGCGCGCATGGTCGCACCGCGAACGCGCGCAGCGCGGTCGCGCTCATGGCGCTCGGCATCCGGCATGGCGATGAAGTCGTGATCACCGGCGCCGGCGAAGGGGCCGCGGCAGCCATCGCCGAGATCGCCCGGATGATGGCAACCCCGGACAAACCTGCCGCGCGTCCGCTGCCTCGGCCCGTCGTGCAGGCCACGCGGATACTTCCCGCCGCCAATGATGCGTCGCTGCTTCGTGGCGTCATCGCGAGCCGGGGGCTCGCGCTCGGCGGCGCCGCCTGGCTGAGGAGCGCCGACGTCACGGTGATCGAGCCGGGACAGGGCATCGCCGTCGAGGCGGGTGCATTCGAACGCGCGCGCGAAGCGGTGCGCGTGCGATTGACTCCGCTCGCGAAGGACGCCTCGCCGACGGCGCGTGAGCTGATCGCCGCGCACATCGAAATCCTCGAAGACCCCGAGCTCATCGGCGCGGCGCGCGCGCTCATCTCGACGGGCAAGAGCGCCGCCTTCGCCTGGCGCGCGGCGCTGCGCCAGGCGGCCGAATCCCTGCGCGCGACCGGTGATGCGCGACTCGCGGAACGCGTGGACGATCTCCACGATCTCGAGCGCCAGGTGCTCACCGTGCTCGGCGGCCCCGAAAACATCGCGCGCGCGGCGCTTCCGCCCGGCACCATCCTGCTCGCCCACGACATGAGTCCTTCCCAGCTCATCGAGCTGGAAGGCGGCAAGCCCGCGGGAATCTGCCTCGTGACCGGCGGCCCGACCTCACACGTGGCCGTGCTCGCCGCCTCGCTCGGAATTCCGATGCTGGTCGCGGTGGGGCCGAGGCTCAACGATATCCGCCCGGGCACCACGCTCGCGCTCGACGCGGACGCGGGCTCCCTGCGTGTCGCGCCCGATGTCGCGCAACGCGCGGATTTCGAATACGCGACGGCCGCGCGGCAGGAGCGGCTGCGCCGCGAGCTGGAGGCGGCGCGCGCCGACTGCCACACCGCGAGCGGCGAGCGCATCGAAGTGTTCGCGAACCTCGGTTCCGTCGCCGACGCGAAGATCGCGGTGGCGCACGGCGCCGAAGGTTGCGGCCTGCTGCGCTCGGAATTCCTGTTCCTCGATCGCGCGTCCGCGCCGGACGAGCGCGAGCAGCGCGAGGCCTATCAGCGCATCGCGCGCGTGCTCGAGGGCCGGCCGCTCGTAGTCCGTACGCTCGACGTCGGCGGCGACAAGCCGCTCGACTATCTACCGCTGCCCGCCGAGGAGAACCCGGCCCTCGGTCTGCGCGGCATCCGCGTGAGCCTGTGGCGCCCGGAATTGCTGCGCACGCAATTGCGCGCGCTGCTCAACGTCGAGCCCGCGGGGCAATGCCGCATCCTGCTGCCGATGATCAATGGCGTCGACGAGCTCAGGCGCGCCCGTGCGATCCTCGACGAACTCGTCGACGAGCTGCGGGTCGAGCGTCCGCCGCTCGGCGTGATGATCGAAACCCCCGCGGCGGCCTTGCTGGCCGATGCGCTCGCGCGCGAGGCGGACTTTCTCTCGATCGGCACCAACGACCTCGCGCAGTACACGCTGGCGATGGACCGCGGCAACGCCGAGCTCGCCGCGCAGATCGACGCCGCGCATCCGGCCGTCCTGCGGCTGATCGAAACCACCGCTGCCGCAGCGGCGCGGCATTCGCGCACGGTCGCGGTGTGCGGTGGGCTCGCATCGGATCCGGCGGTCGTGCCGCTGTTGCTGGGTCTCGGCATCAACGAGCTTTCCGCCGTTCCCGCGCAGATTCCCCACATCAAGGAAATCGTGCGCACTCGCACGCTGGACGCCTGCCGCGCGCTCGCCGGGCGCGCGCTCGCGCTCGAGTCGGCGGCGGCCGTGCGCCAGTTGCT
>JAEWLQ010000056.1 GCA_023457495.1 Pseudomonadota bacterium | reverse complement strand
GCGCCTTGTCGATCTGGTCGTACGCCATGAACGAGCCGCCGTTCGTCTCCGCCATCACCTTCGTCAACGCCGCCGTCAACGTGGTCTTGCCATGGTCGACGTGGCCGATCGTGCCGACGTTCACGTGCGGCTTGGTGCGTTCAAACTTTTCTTTTGACACGGAGATAACCTCTGAAAAACCTGTTGTCTACTAACTACCGAATCTGACCGAACTCGTTCCCGAAAAGCGGCTGCGAAAACTGGAGCTCACGAGCGGGATTGAACCGCTGACCTCGTCCTTACCAAGGACGTGCTCTACCAACTGAGCTACGTGAGCTTTCTGGAGCGGGTGATGGGAATCGAACCCACGCCATCAGCTTGGAAGGCTGAGGTTCTACCATTGAACTACACCCGCCGATGACACCCCAGGCTCACGCCTGACAAACACCCACCCACCTAACTTCCGCCGTCTCGCCCGATTCCCTGGCGCACCCGTCATCCCTCACCGGAGTGACCAAGTGGTGGAGGGGGAAGGATTCGAACCTTCGAAGGCGTAAGCCGGCAGATTTACAGTCTGCTCCCGTTGGCCGCTTGGGTACCCCTCCCAGGAAAAACGAGCCGCGTATTCTCGTGGCGACCCCCCGGAGTGTCAACGGCATTGGCGCGGCTTTTGCTAAGACTTTCGGGCCCTTGGCCGGGCGGCGGATCGCACTGCGGGAGACCTTATTAAAGAGGTGTGCTTCACGCCGCCAACCTTTCGCCTGATCACGGGGCCCTCTACGCCGTTTTTGGGCCCCTGGTGGTGGCGGACGCCAGGCCCGTCAGTGCGTCCACCTCTGCAGGCCGCAGCAGTCTGGACCCGCCTGCGCGCAAATCCCCCGGAAGATCGACTATACCGTACCGTATACGGGTCAATCGGCTAACAACGAAGCCCTCGTGCTCGAACAGACGCCGGACCTCACGGTTACGGCCTTCATGCAGACAGACCCTGAACCAGGAGTGGCTACCCTCCGACGACTCCTCCTCGATCCGATCGAAGCTGGCCGGGCCGTCCTCGAGCACCACCCCCGTCCGCAGACGCTCCAGCACCGCCGTTGAGGGCTTGCCCCGCAGCCGAACCCGGTACTCCCGCTCGATCTCGGTCGAGGGATGCATGAGCCGGTGGGCGAGTTCGCCATCGTTCGTGAACAGCAGAAGCCCGGAGGTATTCACGTCCAGCCGGCCCACGACGATCCAGCGTCCGCTTCCGGGCTTGGGCAGTCGCTCGAATACCGTGGGCCGACCTTCCGGATCGCTGCGGGTCGTCACTTCGCCGAGCGGCTTGTGATACAGCAAGACTTCGGTCTGTTCCGCGGAGCCCCCCAGATCGAGGGGACGACCGTCGAGGCAGATCCTGTCGGCGGGCGCGGCCCGGTCGCCCAGCACCGCGACGCGGCCATTGATCGTCACCCGCCCGGCGCGGATCCACTCTTCTATACCGCGGCGCGAGCCATGCCCGGCGCCCGACAGCAGCTTCTGCAGTCGCTCAGTCGTTTGTTCGCTCATGAGCGGAGGAGCATAACCAACCGTTATATCGGTATGCCAAGGCCGGGCTCGTCTCCTTTTTGTCACACGCCTAGAGTCGCCGGACCATGATCTACGACAACATTCTCGGCACCATCGGCCGCACTCCCGTCGTCCGCATCAACCGCCTCGCACCCGCGGGCACGACGATGTACGTGAAGTGCGAGTTCTTCAACCCACTGTCTTCGGTCAAGGATCGCCTGGCGATCGCGATCATCGAGGATGCGGAAAAGAGCGGCGCGCTGAAGCCCGGACAGACGGTGGTCGAGGCGACCTCCGGCAACACCGGCATCGCGCTCGCGATGGTCTGCGCCGCGAAGGGCTACCCGTTCGTCGCCGTGATGGTCGAAACCTTCTCGATCGAACGCCGCAAGATCATGCGGTATCTCGGCGCGAAAGTGATCCTCACGCCCGCCGCGGAACGCGGCCAGGGCATGGTGCGCAAGGCCGCCGAGCTCGCGGAGAAGCATGGCTGGTTCCTCGCGCGCCAGTTCGAAAACCAGGCCAATCCGTCGTATCACCGGAACACCACCGGTCCTGAAATCCTGCAGGACTTCGTCGGCAAGCGCCTCGACAACTTCGTCACGGGCTGGGGCACGGGCGGCACGCTTACCGGCGCCGGCGAGATGATCAAGCTCGCGCGGCCGGACGTGAAAGTGATCGCGACCGAACCCGAGGCCGCGCAGCTGCTGGGCGGCAAGCCGTTTTCGCCTCACAAGATTCAAGGCTGGACGCCGGACTTCGTCCCCGCCGTGCTCAACCGCAACGTGCCGGACCGCATCGTGCCGGTGACGGACGCCGAGGCGATCGAGGCATCGCGCGCACTTGCCAAGAGCGAAGGCATCTTCGTCGGCATCTCGAGCGGCGGCACCTTCGCCGCGGCGCTCAAGGTGGCGCGCGAAGCGGGCCCGGGCTCGGTGACGCTCGCGATGCTGCCGGACACGGGCGAACGTTATCTATCCACTCCCCTCTTCGAAGGTATCGCCGACGGCGGCGATCCCGAGCCGTGAGCGGATCGCCGCGCCCACAATTCGAGTATGGATTGCGCGCGGCCGCCGCACCCGGGCTCGCTGACGTGAGCATCGGACCCGCCACGAAATTCGCGCGGCTGCCCGACCCGTTCCCGTTCTGGCGTGGCGGGGAGCTGCGCGGCGGCCAGGTCGCGTACGAAACCTGGGGCCAGCTCAACGCGGCGCGCGACAACGCCATCCTGCTGTTCACGGGGCTTTCGCCCTCGGCGCACGCGGCGTCGTCACCCACGGATCCGTCTCCGGGCTGGTGGGAAAAGATGGTCGGACCGGGCAAGGCCATCGACACCGACCGCTATTTCGTCGTGTGCGTGAATTCGCTCGGCAGCTGCTTCGGCTCGTCGGGTCCGGCTTCCATCGACCCGGCGACGGGCCTGGCGTATCGCCTGGATTTTCCCGACCTCTCGGTCGAAGACATCGCGCGGGGCGGATTCGAAACCATTCGCAGCCTCGGCATCGAGCGCCTGTCGGCCGTCGTCGGCGCATCGCTCGGCGGCATGGTGGTGCTCGCTTTCGCGACCCAGTTTGCCGGCGTGGCCCGGCGCGTCATCAGCATCTCCGGCAGCCCGGCCGCGATGCCATTCGCCATCGCGCTGCGCTCATTACAGCGGGACGCGATTCTCACGGATCCGGATTGGCAGGACGGGCAGTATTCGGGTGAAACGCGTCCCGTGACCGGCATGCGCCTGGCGCGCAAGCTCGGCACCATCACGTACCGCTCGGCCGCCGAATGGAAGCACCGCTTCGGCCGCCGCCCCGCCTCCGATCGTCGCTACGAGGCGCTGTCGCCGGGCCGTGCGCATTTCAAATCGGAATTCGCGGTGCAGGATTACCTCAGCGCCCAAGCGGACAAGTTCGTCTCGGTGTTCGATCCGAACTGCTACCTGTACCTGTCGCGCGGCATGGACCGCTTCGATCTTTCGGCGCACGGCGGAACGCCAGCGGCCGCGCTCCAGCGCGCGGCGGCCGAGCGCGCCCTCGTGATCGGCGTGGAATCGGACATCCTGTTTACGATCAATGAACAGCGCGCCCTCGCGGATGCGTTCGAGGCCGCGGGCACGGCGACCGAATTCGTGCCGCTCGCCTCGCTCGAAGGCCACGACGCGTTCCTGGTCGACATCGAGCCGTTCGCCGCCGCGATCGGCCGCTTCCTGGCCTCCCGCGACTAACTAGATCAGCTGAACGAAACCTTCGGCGCCTCGCGCGCTTCGGGCTTCGCGATCTCGAGCAGCTGCGCGAGCGAGAAATTGAACATCCCCGCGATGATGCTGCCGGGGAACATCTCGACCTGGTTGTTGTAGCTCATCACGGAGTCGTTGTAGGCCTGGCGCGCGAACGCCACCTTGTTTTCCGTCGACGTGAGCTCTTCGGACAACTGCATCATGTTCTGATTGGCCTTGAGATCCGGGTACGCCTCGGCCAGCGCGAACAGGCGGCCGAGCGTCGCGCCGAGCGCGCCTTCGGCGCCGGCGAGCTGGGTCATCGCCGCGGCGTCACCGGGGTTCGCGGCGGCAGCCTTGAGGCCGTTGATCGCGGTGTTGCGCGCCTTGATGACCGCTTCGAGCGTTTCGCGCTCGTGCTTGATGTATCCCTTGGCGGTCTCGACGAGATTCGGAATGAGGTCGTAGCGCCGCGTGAGCTGCACGTCGATCTGCGCGAACGCGTTCTTGTAGCCGTTTCGTGCGGCCACCAGCCGGTTGTACAGCGAGACGACGAACCAGATCAGGACGACGACGACCGCGAACAGAATCCAACCCATGTGGGTTCTCCCTGGAAATCCGCCTTGAGGCGCGCGCGAAATATGGGTGGACCGCCGCTGCAATGCAAGGACGCTTTCTGCAATCCGGCCCGCCGGAATTCCGGGTGTGCCGATTATGTCTGTGGGCACTGAGACCTGGATCACGAAACTCCGCCACTCGTCCGTCCCTTCAAACCACTCGTCGGTGCGGCACCACGCGGCAAGCAAGTTCCCCCAGCATTCCAGCCCATGAACAGGTTCGCCCGTGGTTTCACCTTGCCGGAGCTGATGGTCGTACTGGCGCTCGCCGCCGTAATCCTCGGCATCGGCGCACCCTTTTTTCGCGATTACCAGCGCAACAACCGCCTCACGGTTGCCGCCAACGACATCCTCGGCCTGGTGCTGACGTCGCGCGTAGAAGCTTTGCGCCGCCAGATCACGGTGTCGATGTGTCCCTCGGCCTCCCCGGAAGCGGCCGACGCGACTTGCGACGGAGGCACGGGCTGGATCGTCTTCCAGGACACCAACGGCGACTGCGCGCGTGATGCCGGCGAAGAACTGATAACCGGCAGACGCGTCGACAGCGACGTCGAGGCATTCACGAACAGCAATTGCATTTCGTTCATGTCCACGGGCTTCAAGCGTCTCGTCGCTGGATTGCCCACGACCTCTCACATGCTCTTCTGTGACGATCGCGGAAACACTCCGCGGACTCCGGACAATCCCTTTTCGGTCGCACGCGGCATCGAAGTCGGGCCCACCGGGCGCGGTACCGTGGTCAAGCGGGTCGACGAGATCGACGATTGGGGTGGCTCAGGCGGAGTGAGCTGCCCGTGAATGTGAGAAAGCCCATGAACAAACGCTCTGGACCTGTTTGCGTCGGGCGGCAGCGCGGCGTCTCCATCGTGGAGTCGCTGGTGGCGCTCGTCGTGATCACCGTCGGCATGCTCGGCATCGCCGGCCTCTATCTATCGAGCATGCAGGCGAGCCGGACCGCCAAGGTGCGTACGCATGCGGTCGAACTGGCGGCGAGCATCGCTGATCGCATTCGTGCGAATCGCGACGCCGGCACCGCTTACGACACGGCCGGCTACAGCAGCGCCCCAGCCACGCAGGATTGCAGCACGGCGCGATGCGATCCCGATGCGCTTGCCCAGGACGATCTTTCGCGCTGGCTGACCGATCTTCGCGACACGTTGCCGGGTGGCGAGGCCGTCACCGGAACCGTCGTGGTCACCGATCGCAGTTTTCCGCAGCCGGACAACTATCAGATCACCGTGACCTGGCGCGAAGCCAATTCGGATATCGATTTTTCGTACTCGATTTCCTTGAACATTGCGAACAGGGCCTGATGACCATGCGTACGCTGAACTCATCGCGCAATCTGTCAGGACAGTCGGGACTGAGCATGGTGGAGTTGCTGGTCGCGCTCGCGATCGGCAGTTTCCTCATCATCGGCGCCGTCACGCTGCAATCGCAGACGCGCCGCACCTTCGACGTCAACGAACAACAGGCGCGCCTCCAGGAGAACGCCCGTTTCGTGCTGGCGATGCTCGAACCCGACCTGCAACTCGCCGGGGTATTCGGTTTTTCGCAGGATCCCACCGCGGTCATGTGGAGCAACGGGGGCGCATTGACGCCGCCCAGTCAGTTGCGAATGACTTCAGCCGCTGCGCCGGGACTGCCGGCCAGTGCGCGAGTCTGCGGCGACAATTTCGCCCTTGACGTGCTGGCCCCCGCCACGGCCATCGACGGCGACTACGACCTCGAGTGCGACGCGGAAGGCGGCGGGCATGTTGAGGATACCGACGTGCTCATCGTGCGCCGCACTGCGCCGGTCAGCGTCACCGCGGATGCGTCGAAGCTCCAGGTATACAGCGAGCGACTTTCCGCGCAGGTGGGCACCCGCATGTTCGTGAGCGACACCGCGCCGAACGCGACCGTGGCGGGATTGCGCGAAGTCCGTGACATGGTCGTGCGCGCCTACTACCTCGCTCAGGACGCGGATGGCCATCCTGGTGTGCCCGCGTTGCGTGCCAAGTTGCTCACGAGCTCGGGCGGCTCGCCCACGTTCGTGGATCAGGAATTGATCCGCGGAATCGAAGACCTTCAGGTCCAGTTCGGCGTCGATCCCGGCGATGACGTCGATGGCGATGGCGCACCAGACGACCCCAGCGGCGACGGCCTGGCCGATTTCGTCAACGGCTACGCGGCGCAATACGTGAACGCCGGCGATCCGCTGCTCGATTCGGGGCAGGTCGTGGCGGTGCGCGTCTGGATTCGCGTACGTGCGGACGAGCCGGAGCGGGGTTTCGTCGACTCGAAGCGTTATCAGTACGCCGATACCGACTTCACGCCGAATGACAATTTCCGCCGCGTGCTCATGTCACGCACGGTCTACCTCCGCAACTCGCGGCAGCAGTAAGGGATCCGCAATGCAGTTCAGTCGTTCCAGACAACGAGGCGCAGCCCTGATCGTGGGCATCACCCTGCTGGTGGTCATCACGCTGCTCGCCGTCGTCGGCATGAACATCGCGAACACCGAGCTCGCGGGCGCCACCAGCGAACAGCTGCGGCTGCGCGCATTCAATGCGGCCGAAACCGGCCTGGAAGCGCGCATCCAGACATTGCGCAATGACGCCACCACGAGTTCCACGCCGGACGTTCGAAACGCCGTGGCGGTGGAGAATTCGCCGGAGAACGCCGCCACCGGCACTGCGGCCGACACCTACGCGACGACGACTATCTATCGTGGCGAGGGCACGATGCTCAGCCGCTTCTCCGCGGCCGAATTCGTCGGGTTCCATTACTCGATCGAAAGCGTCGGCCGCTCGATGCGCAACTCGGAATCGGTACATACCGCCGGCGCCTTCCTCGTGGCGAGCATCGGCGCCGGCACCTCGTGGGGAGCCATCGTGTCGGGCACCGCGCCCGTCGTGGCGCTGCCCGAAGATGGCCTCGGTGCGACCCCCTGATTCGTTTGCGGAGACCCAACATGAAAAGACTTCAAATCCTCGTCGCCGCCGCGCTGTTTCTGGCCGGCGCCCAAGCCGCCGTGGCCCAATCGCGCGTGCTCGAAATGGGATTCGAGGCGACCGCCAGCGACGTGCGCCTGCCGACTTCGAATACCGGCGAACTCACCGTGCAGGGATGCCCCACCTGCAAGCCGATTCGCCTGCGCGCCACCGCCGCGACCCGGTACGAGATCGGCGATCAACCGGTCACGCTGGCTGAACTCACCAAGTATCTCGACGCCAATCAGGATGCGGGCGTCTCCGTCATGCAGCGCAAAGGCACGCTCGAGCTGTCGCGGCTCGTCGTCTGGCAGCCGAAACGCGCGAAATAGTTAGAGGAACGACCATGAAATCTCCCCTTTCGCGGATTCTCTGCACCCTTGCCGGCATCGCGTCGGTTTTGGGCGCGCCACCTGCCCTGGCGGACGATTCCGAAGTCTTCCTGAGCTCGACGTTCACGACCGGATCGGGCGTCCGTGCGAACGTCCTGTTCATCGTCGACACGTCCGGCAGCATGGACAGCGAGGTCATCACCTACGATCCGACGCAGACGTATGCCGGAAGCTGTGACGCCAACTACGTGTACTGGGACACTTCCAACAATTCGACGCCGCCCAACTGCACCACCACCCAGAAGATCCTGGTAACCGCCAACCGCTGCGCCGCTTCTTACGCGGGCATGCAGGCGAACGGCTGGTGGTATGGACGCGTGGCGCAGATCAGGAGCGACGGAACCGCCTGGACTGACCTTGCCGCCGGGGTCGACAGCCGCAAGGTGGAATGCGAGCCCGACACGGGCGTACACGGCGACGCGGCCGCGAATGCGGTGGATGGTGGCAGCGCAAAGTACGCCCGCAATGGCGGTGGCAGTGCATCCAACCGCTGGGGCGACTCCCGTTCGAGCAACCAGGTCAGCTGGAGAGACAGATCCCGCGCGGCCTTTTACAGCGCCAACTACATCAACTGGTACCGGGGCGGTGGATCGGGAACGATCAAGACGCGTTTGCAGATCGTCAAGGAAGTCGCGCGGAGCCTGATCACCGATCTCGACGGCGTGAATCTCGGTCTCATGCGCTACAGCTATAACTCGACTGGAAACTCCGATTCCGTGGCGCAGGGCGGCATGGTCACGTACCCGATTTCCGAGCTGACGGCCACGACCCGCCAAGCGATGATCGACCAGATCAATAGCTGGGAACCCGGCGGATACACGCCGCTGTCCGAGACCTTCTACGAGGCGCACCAGTACCTGAGTGGCGGTGCGGTGACGTTCGGCAACTCGTCCCGGCTGTACCCCGATTCCGGCGGTTCGTTCCCCAGCGTCCCAGGATCGCGCACCGGGAACAGTGCCGGCTCGAACACGTATGCGAGCCCTATGCTGTACAGCTGTCAGAAGACATTCATCGTCTATTTGACGGACGGCTTGCCCACCAATGACGAGAGCGCGAGCGCGGCCATCGAGGCGTTGCCGAACTTCGCCACCGACGGATTCGTGTCCGTAGCCGATGGCGGTGGCGGCGCGAGCTGTCCGGCGGAGGGCCCCGGCGGTGACGCGAGCAGCGAACCCGCGGACGGCCGCTGCATGGTCAACCTGGCTGGTTACATGTTCAACCACGACATGCGTTCGTCGGTGCTCGGACGGCAGAGCGTGAAGACATACGTCGTCGGCTTCGGTGACGACATCGCGGCCAGCAAGACCTACCTGGACAACATCGCCCGTGCCGGCGGCGGCAGGGCCTATACGCAGAACGACGCGGCGGGCCTCACGGCGGCGCTCGAAGAAATTTTCGCCGACGTCGCGGCCGATGCGGACACCACCTTCGTTTCGCCGACGGTGGCGGTCAACGCGTTCAACCGCACGCGCACCTTGAATTCGTTGTATGTCTCCGTGTTCGCACCCAAGAACCGCGTGCACTGGCCGGGCAACGTGAAGAAGTACCAGCTGGTCGAAGGCGAGATTCGTGGCCGCGGCACCCAACCTGCGGTCGACCCGAATACCGGCTTTTTCGCCGACGGGACCAGTGACCTGTTCAACGATTCGGGCAGCCCGGACGGTCCGAAAGTCGATCTGGGTGGCGCGGCCCTGCAGCTGCCGGCATGGGACGCACGCACGGTCTATACGTATGCGGGCGTAAGCGATCCGACAGCGTTCAATGTCGCCAATACCGCCATCACCAACTCGGCGATCGGGCTCCCGGCGGATGCTACCGCCGAGCGCCGCGCGGAGGTCATCGAGTACACACTGGGTCGGGACGCCTTTGACGATGACAACGACGGAAACTTCACCGATACCCGCAAGGTGATGGGTGATCCGATGCATTCGCGTCCCGCCGTTGCGATCTACGGCGGCACCGAAGCTTCTCCGACGGGAGCGGTCTTCGTCACCACGAACGACGGAATGCTCCATGCCCTCGACATGAATTCCGGCACTGAGCTGTGGTCGTTCCTGCCGCCTGAAATGATGACGCGCCTCACTTCCCTTGCGGACGACCTCGTCGTGCCCAATCGCTCGTATGGCATCGATGGCGACGTGCGCATCTTCAAGTACGACCTGGACGACGATGGCGTGATCGAACCGGGCGACAAGATGTACGCGGTATTCGGTTTCGGTCGTGGCGGATCCGCTTATTACGCCCTCGACATCACCAGCCGCACCGCGCCGCGCGTGCTCTGGAGAAAGACCGCGGCGGATCTGCCGTTGCTGGGCCAGGCCTGGTCGGCGCCGATCATCACCCGCGTCAACGTCAACAGCTCACAACAGACGGATCCGCAGAAGTTCGTCGTGATCTTCGGCGCCGGGTACGACACCTCGCAGGAGAACTATACGTACACAACGGATGGCGTCGGCACGGGCGTATACATGCTCGAGCTGGAATCCGGAAATCTCCTGTGGAGCGCTGGCGGGTCCGGCTCCGGCGCCAACTGGCGGCACTCGAGCATGACGAATTCCATCCCGGCCGATCTGACGGTCCTCGACCTCGACGGCGACAGCTTCGCCGACCGGATGTATTTCGGTGACATGGGCGGACGCATCTGGCGCATGGACATCTGGCACGGCCAGGCGCCGGCGAACCTGGTCTCGGGAGGCGTGTTCGCGACGCTGGGCGCGGGGCACCTGACTTCGCCGACCGCTCAGGACGCACGCCGCTTCTATTACGCGCCCGATGTGTCCGTGGTGACTCCGCGAGGTTCGGCGCCGTACATCAACATCGCCATCGGCTCGGGTTATCGCGGACATCCGCTCGACACGGTCATTCGCGATCGCTTCTATTCGCTGCGTGACTATCAGCCCTTCAATCGTCGGACCAACACCTCGTACCAGTCGCCCTGGGCGCCGATCACCGACAGCGCTCTCGAGGATGTGACGACGGACATCAATACCCCGGTGGTCGACGGCGACCTGGGTTGGAAAATTCTCCTCGCCGAGAGTGGAACGACCTGGCGTGGCGAGAAGGTGCTGGCCGAGTCCGTGACGGTCAACGGAGTGATTTTCTTCCCCACTTTCACGCCGACGGGAGCCGATCCCGACAACCCCTGTCTCGCGAAGACGTTGAATCGCACGTGGGCGGTATACCTGGATAGCGCCAAGCCCTTCGGCTGGACCACCGGCGAAGTGCCAGAGGGAGAGGAAGGTGAAGACAGGAATGATCCGTCAGACCGTTATATCGCCGATGCGCAGGGCGGCATCGCGCCCGGAACTTCGATCGTACAGACCGAGGGCCGGACGATCTGTCTGAAAGGCGTCGCCACGCACAAGTGCGCGGACATTGGCGACGTCACGAGAACTTTCTGGGAGCGTCGTCAATGAAGAAGCAATTGAATGCCCGCCAGGTCTCACTTCGCCATGGCCGCGGCGTAACGCTCATGGAGCTCATGGTGGTGGTGGCGATTCTCAGCATCGTCGCCACCATCGCCGTCCCGTCGTATCGGCGTTATCTGATCCGGTCGAACCGGGTAGAGGCGAAGATCGCGCTGTTGCAATTGCAGACCGCGCAGGAAAAGTTCTACATGCAGAACAACGCGTTCACCGCAGACCTCACAGGAGCGTCCCCCGACGGGCTCGGCCTGTTGGCGACCACCGAAACCGGGAAGTACACGATTGAGGTCGACGTTCCCGCCGATGGCCAGAGTTTTTCCGCGACGGCTACTCCGGCCGCCGGTGGCGGTCAGCAGGACGATTCGGAATGCGCGACGTTCAGCATCAACGAACGCGGCACCCGCGGTGTGACCGGACCCCAGGGCGCGCAAGCCTGCTGGCGTTGAGCACACGATCACTTTCTCGATGACACGCGGCCCTTCGGGGCCGCTTTTTTTTTGCTCACTGCTTTCACGCGCATGCGACACTCCGGTCGCATGTCCTTCCGGTTCCGCGCGTTCGACCCTGGGGTACGCGCCCTCACGATCGTGGTCGCGCTCGCGCTGATGAGCCCCTGCACCCTCGCACGGGAAATAAAGCTCGCAACCTGGAACCTCGAATGGTTCATGACGCCCGAGACCCTGCGGGCGCTCACGCCCGCTTGTACGCCCCGCGACGCACCGCGTGACGGTGCGCGGCGCTCCGTGCCCTGCGACGTCGCGCACTCGCGCGCCCGCAGTCATGAAGACGTGACCGCCCTGCGCCGATACGCGCGGTCGCTCGATGCGGACGTGATCGCTTTGCAGGAAGTCGACGGCATCGAAGCGGCGAAGCTGGTATTCCCTGACTACGATTTCTGTTTCTCGGGCCGCGTCGCGGTGCAGAACAATGGCTTCGCCATCCGTCGCGGACTGCCCTTCCGCTGTGGCTCCGAACTGCTCGATCTCTCGCTCGCCGACGATGTGCGGCGCGGTGTCGAGGTGCGTCTTTTCCCTGGCACTCCGCGCGAGATAGCGCTGCTGTCGGTACACCTGAAATCCGGCTGCGCGCGGGATCGGCTCGATGCCGTCCGCCCCGCTTGTGGGGAGCTGAGCCGCCAGGTCCCGGCCCTCGAACGCTGGATCGATGCGCGCGCCGCGGAAAACATGCCCTTCGGGGTTCTCGGAGATTTCAATCGCGACCTGCGGCGCGAACCGGCCGAAAGCTCGCTGTGGCGGGACATCGACGACGCCGATCCACCTGGCGCGGACCTCGTCAATACGGCTGAGGGGCGGCCGTTCGAAAATTGCATGCCGTCGCAGACCTTTAGCGGCTACATCGACTACATCATCCTCGGCCGCGACCTGGCCCGCTGGATGGTCGACGACTCATTCGGACGCATGCTTTACCGACCCCGGGACGCCGCGCGCCGAAAGTTGTCAGATCACTGCCCGGTATTCATCCGGCTTCGGGTGGCAGACGGGATCAGGGGTTCGTCGTAAACCGCAAAACGTGAATTTTTCCGCGAAACCCATTAAGTTGAGTTCCCGTCAAAACGCCCGTGGTACAAGGCAATAATCCGGTCAGGAGAGCCTGATGAGCAAAACGACGACAGCGGGGATTCAGTCGGTGGAGCGGAGGTTGCACACGCGGCACCGGGCGCGCACGACGGTGTACATCACGACGCCGACGGGCCGGAAAAAACTGTGTCGGGCCATCAATCTTTCGGCGACGGGCGTGTTCGTCGAAACGACCAATCTCGGATTGCGCAAGGGTCAGCAGGTCGAGCTCGCGTTCGCGATCAACCTCGGCGCCGTCACGAAGCTGCATCGACGCACGGCCGTGGTCGCGCACGTTTCGCGCGGCGGCACCGGACTCATGATGGATGCTTACTCAGCGCGCTGAAGCGCGCACTTCTCACGCCGGCGAGGCGCCGGCGTCCGTGAAATTCGAAGGGGCCGTGCCCGATGGCCCGGCCCCTTCTTCATGGGAAGACCGTTCCGCCTGGTAGTTAGGGTCGGGGAGCTTGCGCGGGGGCGTTCGGCAGCAGGCTGTCGAGCGACACGGGCGGGGACGCCTCGAAGCTCTGCACGAAATCCACGCCGAGCGCCGTCAGCCAGTTGCTGTGATCGCCGCCCATCACGCGCTTGGCGACGGTCTGCAATCCCATAACCTTCGCGGTCTGCACGAGCCCGACCACGCGCGCCTGCGTCAGGCGGTGTTGCAGGGCGTTCGTGGTGAGTTCCGCGTCGAGCTTCAGCAATCGCACCGCGGAGTGCTCGAGGATCGGCATGCCGGCGCCGACCACGTTGAAATCGTCGATCGCGACGGGCACGCCGGACCGCGCGAACACATCGAGCGCCGGCATGACCTGGTCGGGGTTCGACAGGCACACGCGCTCAGAGAACTCCACGCCGATGAGGCCCGGCGGCAAACCGGCCTTGTGGATGCAGCTCTCGACGAAACTGATGAAATGCGGCTCGATGACGGCCGCATCGGAGAGGTTCACCGAGAACGTGGGTGGCTCGCGCTTCCACACCTCCGGATTGCGGTGCAGCCAGCCGATGAGCTCACCGATGACCTTGCGATCGATCATCGACGCGAGTCCGTGATTCGCCGCCGTCTGCATCACGCGCTCGGGGGTCTGTTCGACGCCATCGATCATGTGCCGCAACAGCACTTCGAAACGGCGGATTCCCTCCGCCTTGCGCAGGCGAACGAGCTGCTGCACGCGCAGCACGACTTCCTGCTCACGGATCTGCGCATAGACCGCTTCGAGCGGCAGCGGCACCGGCGGCCGCGGCTTCGGCGGCGCGACTCGCGGCATCGCATGCAGCGTCTGAGCGATTTCGGAAGCGATGTCGGTGAGGATGGTCTGGACCGACGGTGTGAGGAACCGGGCCGCGGGATCCTGATCCTCCGGCGGGGTGTCCTCGACCACGAGCAGGCAAACACCCTGCAGCGCTGAGTTGAGGTCACGCAGCGCCAGCATCACGGCAGTGCGCGTTCCGTCGCCGCGCAGGAAGCGCGATTCGCGCGCCGCACCGAGGACGAATGCGTCGAGCGCGTCGTTCAGCGCCTGGCGGAACTCGATGCCGAAATCCGTGGACGTGCAATGGAGCACTTCGCCGCGTGCGTCGTACAGCGCGATCGCGCGGTAACGCGCGTGCGGCAGCGCCTGTTCGAGGCTGGCCACCCAGCCCGGCGCGACTTCAATGACCTGCTCATTGAGCACAGACGCGCGGATGGTCGTCTGGCCCGTATCAGTCGATGCAGCGGCCAATGTGGACTGTCGGTCCATTTCCCTGATTTCTCGAAGCAACCCTTCGACGCGCAAGGTTACAGATTACGTTCAGAGCGGACGTGATGCGGCTCGCGGTCCTGCCGGACCGTCGAGTCGGCCACACAATATGTCGAATCCGAACGATTTCCCTGCGCTTCGAAACTTAAGACCTGGGCTCCCGCAACCATCTTACGCCGCCCCCGAGTAGATAGACGTGGGACCTTGGTCGGTGGGCCTGTGGGACTGCGACACGGCAGACCCCGCGCCGCCGGAGACTGAACCATCCTCCCCTCGGCCCGGAGTTCTTTGCAGCTTCGATCAACATCGTGCATATTCGGTCACGGCCTGGTTCAGGGGGATCAATGGAGCATCGAATTTCGCGCCGCGCCTTCCTGGCGGCGGCCGCTAGCGCACCCGTAGCGGCGACACCGCTGAAGGCGGCTGGCCCCCCGTCCTCGAATGCCGCCTCGAACCCCGCGGCTGGAAACTGGGTGCGATGGCTCGATGGCCACGCGCCGACCCGGTTCGAAGGGACGACCTGGGGCACCTCCTGGCCGCGCGGCAAACAACGTGACGCCGGCAGTTTTCTGCTCCGCGCTCAGGGCGGAGAAACCCATACGCTGCAGTCCTGGCCGCTTGCCTGGTGGCCCGACGGCTCACTCAAGTGGACCGCCCATACGCTCGCGCCCACGGCGGACATCGGCGACGGGCCCTTCGAAATCATTGCGCGGCGCGGCGCCGTCAAACCCGACGCCGCGCTGCGGGCGACGGAAGTCGAGGCCGGCATCGAGATCGACACCGGCAATTTCGTCTGTCGACTTGCGCGGAGCGGGACGAATTTCATCACCGCGGTATCCCGCGAAGGTCGCGAGGTCCTGCGCGACGGTCACCTGGTGCTGCTGCGCCAGGACCGGGCCGCGCCCACGGCGGATGCGCCGGTGACCCAGGAAAACTTCGAAAGCGCGATCGAGAAAGTCACGCTCGAACAACGCGGGCCCATCCGCGCGGTCGTCCGGATCGAGGGCAAACACGCGCGTGGTTCGCGCCACTGGATCCCCTTCACGGTGCGGCTCTATTTCCACGCCGGCAGCGAGGCGATCCGCGTGCTGCACACCATCGTCTTCGATGGCGACGAGGCGCGCGACTTCATCAGCGGCGTGGGACTGCGCTTCACGGTTCCGATGCAGGCGGAGTCATACGACCGACACGTGCGCTTCGTCGGCGAAAACGACGGCGTGTTCGGCGAGGCCGTGCGTGGCCTCACCGGATTGCGGCGCGATCCCGGTTCCGCCGCCCGACAGGCCCAGGTCGCAGGCAGCGCCGTCCCGTCGATCTCGCCGGTGGTCACGAAGCTCCTGGGATACATCCCGGAGTTCGGCGACTGGACGTTGTTTCAGCCGAACGCCGACTCCTTCACGATCCGCAAACGCACCACCGACGGCCACGCCTGGCTCGACAGCGGGCGCGGAACTCGTGCCAGCGGACTCGGCTACCTCGGCACTCCCACGGGCGGCGTGGCGTTCGGCATCCGCAATTTCTGGCAGAGCCACCCCGCGCAACTCGACATCCGCAACGCGCACACGGACGCCGCGAGCGTCACGATGTGGGTGTGGGCGCCCGATTCGCAGCCCATGGACCTGCGCTTCTATCACGATGGTCTCGGACAGGACACGTACGAGAAGCAATACCAGGGCGGACTCGAGATCACCTACGAGGACTACGAGCCAGGCTTCGGCACGCCACTCGGCGTGGCCCGCACCAGCGAGTTGATGTTGTGGATCCTGCCGGCAACCCCGGCCCGCGATCACCTGCCCGCCCTGGCCGACGCGTTGAGCCATCCGGCTCGCATCGTGCCCACACCGCAGACCATCGTCGAATCGGGCGTCTTCGCGCAGGCACTGTCGTTGCCCTCGCGGACCCCGCCGCAACACGCGGCGCTCGAACAGCAGCTCGACTGGATGTTCGACTTCTATCGTGGCCAGCAGGAGCAGCGCGGCTGGTACGGCTTCTGGAACTACGGCGACGTCATGCACACGTACGATTTCGATCGCCACGAGTGGCGCTACGACATCGGCGGCTTCGCCTGGGACAACTCCGAGCTCGCGACCGACGTGTGGCTGTGGATGTATTTCCTGCGCACCGGCCGCGCCGACGCGTTCCGCTTCGCCGAGGCGATGACCCGCCACACGGGCGAGGTCGACGTCCATCACCTCGGCAGATTCGCGCCGCTCGGCTCACGCCACAACGTCCAGCATTGGGGCTGCAGCGCCAAGCAGTTGCGCATCAGCACCGCGCTGAACAGGCGGTATTACTACTACCTCACCGCCGACGAGCGCGTGGGCGATCTCATGCGCGAGCAGAACGAAGCCGCGCGGACGCTGCGCACCGTGCAACCCGGCCGCAAGCTCGCCAATCCCGAGGAACGCGATACCGACCCGAACGGCGACTTCGCCCATCTCGGCTTCGGCACCGACTGGGGCTCGCTCGCGAGCGCGTGGCTCACCGAATGGGAGCGCACGCGCGATCCGAAAATGCGCGAGCGCCTGCGCGCGAGCATGAAGTCGATCGGCGCGCAGCCGCGCGGCTTCTTCACCGGCGGCGAACGGCTGAATCTCACCACCGGCGCGTTCGACATCGCGAAGAGCGACGCGGTGAGCGTGTCGCACCTGTCGGCGGCCTTCGGCCTGCCGGAAGTCTGCGCCGAGCTCATCGAACTACTGCCCGTGCCGGAATTCGAGCGCGCGTGGCTGCAGTACTGCGAGCTCTACAACGCACCGCCGGAGCAACAGGCGGCGGCGCTGGGACAGGAATTGCGTGGCACGAACCTGCAACAGGGCCATGCCCGGCTCACGGCATACGCGGCGTATCGCGGCAGGAATCCCGCGCTCGCGGCGCGCGCCTGGAAGGAATTCACCGAAGGTCGCGCGGGTTATTCACCGCGGCAGGCTTTCGCCGCGAAGCGCATCGAAGGACCCGCGGTGCTCAATCCCGTCGATGAAGGCCCGGGAATTTCCACCAACGCGAGCGCGCAATGGGGTCTCGCCGGCATCGTCTGCCTGGCCTACGCGCGCGAACGGTATCCCTGAAGAAGAAGGGGACCCGTTCGGGTCCCCTTGTCTGCTTCTATTCCGCGCCCTGCGGCCGTGGTTCCGGCATGGGCCGCGGCGCATAGGGATTCGGCTTCCCGCCGCCGAGCTTCGGCGTGTACGGACGGCGCGCACGCTGCCACCACTGCGGCCGCACGACGTAGTCCTCGCGCACCTCGAACCCGACGAGCCGTTGGGCGCGCTCCACGGGATGCTCGCCGGGCGACTGCAGTCCGAACAGCCACCGCGCCAGGCGGTACAGGAATCGCAGCATCAAAATCGTCGCGATCGTCTCGAACAGCGTCAGCAGGAACGCGACGAACGTGTTGCCGTACGCGGCGCGCGCATTGAATTTGATGCCGGCGCGTTCGCGATTGATCTCGATGCTGTCGTAGAAGCTCGGCACGACCAGCAGCGTCAGCAGCGTCGAGGTGATGACGCCGCCGATGATCGCCACCGCCATCGGGCTGTAGAACTCGCCGCCCTCACCGATGCCGATGGCCACCGGCATCATGCCGGCGATCAGCGCGAAGGTGGTCATCATGATCGGACGGAAACGCACACGGCCCGCGTGCATGAGCGCCTCCTCGCGATCGATGCCGCGCTTCTCTTCCTCGCGCGTGCAATCGAGCAGCAGGATGGCGTTCTTCGCCACGAGTCCCATGAGCATGATCACGCCGATGAAGCTCATCAGGTTGAGCGTGCCGCCCGTGAGATTCAGCGCGAGCACCACGCCGATCAGCGACAGCGGCAGCGAGACCATGATCGCGAGCGGCGCGGTGAACGAGCCGAACTGCATCACGAGCACCAGGTACATCACGAAGATGCCCATGATGAGCGCGGTGAACATCTCGGCGAACAGCTCCGACTGGTCGCGTGATGCGCCGCCGAGGCCGACTCCATAACCCTGCGGGAAATCGATGCCGTTCGCGATCTCCTGCGCCTGCTTGGTGACCTTGCCCGCGTCGACGCCCTCCACGTTCGCCGCCACGGTGACCGTGCGCTTGCCATTGAGGTGCTGGATGCGTGCAGGACCCTTGTCCATGGTGATCGACGCGATCTGCTCGAGCGGCACCATCATGCTCGTGCCGGTCACGTTGATGGGCAGGTGCTCGATGTTCTCGGCGCTCACGCGATCTTCGGGCGCGAGCCGCACGGCGACATCTCGCGACTGACCGATGGGATCCACCCAGTCGCCGACTTCGACACCGGCGAACGCGACACGCAAAGTCTGCGCCGCATCGTTCACCGAGATGCCGAGCTGGTTGGCGAGGCCGCGATCGATCTCGATGCGCAGCTCGTCCTTGGGATCCTGCTCCGAAAGACCCACGTCCACGGCGCCCGGGATCTGCCGGACCTTTTCCATGAACTCGTTGGTGAGCTCCATGAGCTTGCGCGAATCGGTGCCGTAGAACTGGATCTGCACCGGCTTGCGCACGCCCTGGTTCAAGTCGTCGAACACGACGTATTCGGCGCCGACGAGCTGCTTGAGTTTTCCGCGCAGGTCCGCGGCCAGCTCTTCGAGCGAACGCGAACGCTCCGTCTTGGTGCCCACGTCCACCCAGACGCGGCCACCGGTCGTGCTGACGCGCGCGTCGGTGCTCTTGGTCTCCTCCATCGCGCGCGCGAGCTCCGCGGCCTTCTCCACCTTGTTGCGCGCATATTCGAGGCTGGTGCTCGACGGCGTGCGGACTTCGATGGCGAGCGTCCCGTTGTCGGCCTTGGGCAGGAACTCGCTGCCGCCGAAGGTGGATTGATAGGAGCACGAACCGAGCAACAGGAACACCGCGCCCCAGGCCATCCACTTGCGATGATGCAGCGCCCAGGCGATCACGTTTCCGTAGCGATCCGCCAGGTGGTCGAACCAGACGTTGAACCTGGCGAAATACTTTTCGAGGCCGCGGCGCTCGCGCTGCGCGTGTCCCGGCGGATCGCCCCAGTAGGCCGACAGCATCGGGTCCAGCGTGAACGAGATGAAGAGGCTGACGAGCACCGAAGCCGCCACCGTCACCGCGAACGGCCGGAACCACTCGCCTGCGCCGCCGCCCATGAAGGCGACGGGTACGAACACCGCGACGATGGACAACGTGGTCGCGGTGACGGCAAGGCCGATCTCCGCGGTGCCATTACGCGCCGCGGTCACGCGATCCTCGCCGCGCTCCATGTGCCGCACGATGTTTTCTCGCACGACGATCGCGTCGTCGATGAGCACGCCGATCGCGAGCGACAGGCCCAGCAGCGTCATGAAGTTCAGCGTGAAGCCGCACAGCCACACGGCGATGAACGCGGCGATCGCCGAGGTCGGCAGCGACAGTCCGGTGATCAGCGTCGAACGCCAGGAATTCAGGAACGCGTACACCACGAAGATGGTGAGGCCGGCGCCGAAGATCAGCGCGTGGATCACGTTGTAGAGATTGCTGGAGGCTTCCTCGCCGCCGTCGCGCGTGACCTCCAGGTGCGTGCCTTCCGGCAGCGTCTCGTTGATCTTCTTCACCTCGTCGCGGATGCGCTCGGCCACGGTCACCGTGCTCGCCTCGCGCTGGCGGATCACCGAAAGACCCACGTTCGGACTGCCCGAGCGCAGGCTGTAGCTGCTCGGCTCGGCAAATCCATCCTCGACGGTCGCGACCTGACCGAGGCGCACGACCTCGTTGCCCAGGCGCTTGATCACGATGTCGTTGAACTCGGCGGGCCGTTCGATGCGGCCGACGAGGCGGATGAGCTGCTCGTCGAGATCGCCCTTGACCCGGCCGACCGGGGCATTGGTGTTCTGCGCGCGCAGCGCATTGACCACGTCGGAGGCGGAGACGTTGAACTCGCGCAGCTTCTGCGCGTGCAGCAGCACGGACAATTCGCGGCGCAGCGCGCCATCGACGTTGACCACCGCGACGCCGTCGATCGCGCGCAACTGGTCGGCGAGTACGTCCTCGGCGAGCCGCGAGATTTCCGCGTGAGAGAGCTTGGTGGAGGACAGGCCGAGATTCATGATCGGCTGCGCCGACGGATCGATGCGGAACAGCACCGGCTCGCGCATTTCGATCGGCATCTTGTAGCGCACGGCGGCAATCGCGTTGCGCACTTCGTCGCCCGCTTCCGACATGTTCTTCTTGAAGTCGAAGATGATGACGAACTGCCCGTTTCCGTCCTGGGCCGTCGACTGCAGCTCGTACACCTGCGGAATGCTCTGCAGCGACTTCTCGACGCGATTGATGATGTCGCGCTCCACGGCCTCGGGCGAGGCGCCCGGGTACGGGAAGCTCACGACCATGACCGGCTGTTCGACGTCCGGGATCTGGTTGACGCGCAGGTTCTTGAGCGCGAGCAGCCCCAGGCACATGAGCACGATGATGATCGCGACCGTCGTGACCGGCTGCTTGATGCTGAAATTGGAAAGCAACATCGAGGAGACTCCCTTGTTAGGCCGCGCTTACTTCTCGACGACCACGGCGGTCTTGTTCGCCTTCTCGAAAGTGACGGGTTGGCCTTCCTTCAATGTCGCGCCTGGAAACCGCAGCACATCCTCGCCCTCGCTGATGCCGGCGTTCACGACGTAGGCGCCGGAACGCGGATCTCGCTCACCGAGCGTGAGCTCGGCCTTGTGCAACTTGGCGTCGCGGATGGCCCAGGCGAAGGCCTTGTCGCCCTCGCGCACCACGGCGGCGCTGGGCAGCGCCAGCTTCGAGGCGCTGCGGGTTTCCACGCGACCTTCCGCGTACAAGCCTGCCACGTAGGGCTGCTGTCCGGCGTCGTCGAAGCCCACCAGGACTTCGACCTGGCGCGTCGTCGCGTTCGCAGACGGGTTGACGCGCGTCACCTTGCCGGTGAACTCGCGTTCGCCGAAGCCGTGGATGCGGAACCAGACCGCCTGGCCGGCGCGTACCTCACCGATGTTGTCGGCGGAAATGAAGCCCTCGAAACGCAGGCTGCCCGGGTCGATGACCTTGAGCAGTTCCTTGCCGATCTGCAGCGTGTCGCCCGCGGATACCTGGCGGTCGCTGACGATGCCGTCGAAGGGCGCGCGCACTTCGGTGCGCTCGAGCTGCTGGCGCGCGGTCACCACGCGCGAGCGCGCGGCCTCGCGGTCGCTCTGCGCGGTGTTGCGGCGGATTTCCACGTCTTCGACCTGCTGGGCCGAGACCACGCCGGTTTCACGCAGCTTCAACATGCGCTGGTACTGACGTTCAGCCTGCTCGTACGCCTGGTCGGCCGCGTTCATCGAGGACTGCGCCGACATCAGGCTGTCGCGGATCGAAGTCTGGTCGAGGCGCACGAGCAGATCTCCGCGCTTGACCGGATCGCCGTTCTCCTTGAGCACGGCCAGCACGACGGCCGGCACTTCGGCCCGCAGGTCGGCACGTCGCTCGGGCTGGATGGAACCCGTGATGGACGGACCCGATGCGAGCGCGCTGCTGCTGGTCGAGAGGACGTCGTCGGGGGAGATCAGCACCGGGGTCAGCTCCTGCCCGGCAGGCGTGTTCCCGGCTCCCTTGCCGCACGCGGCCAGGGCCAGGATGGAAATCGTCAATGCGGAGAAGAGGCCGAGCCTCTGAAACTTACTGTTGTTGAGAATCACGCGATCTTCCTTTGGCGACACGGACTCAGACGCTTCAACCGCCCCCCGGGTTGCACGTTGGCTAACTAAAAAATGATTGATTGATATTGTTTTTTTTGGACGGGCGCGAGGTCCGCGGCTGGAACCCGGTGATGTACGTCGCGCCCGGTAATCAAGGCGCGCACGATGCCTATCGCGAAGTCGAATCGCAAGTGATGTTCGTCATACCGACGGAATTATTCGGCAGGCCGCGCGGTCGCCCGGAGCTCGTCCGCAACCGTCCCGGAGTCGGGGCCCACGATGACGTGCCACTGGGCATCCGTCACGCGCACCGCACCCCGGAAACCGGCCGTCTGGATGGCCCGGGGGTCCGCGCCCTGCGGGTTCTTGAGGGTGACCCCGATCCGCGTGGAAAACACTTCGACCCCGGCGAGATTGGCGCTACCCCCGAATGCGGCAGCCAGGGCCCGAACATCCCCTCTGGAAGCCGCGGCTGAGGGAACCGTCCCCGGACCTTCCTCGTTCGCCCGCCCTGGTTGCACTGCAACCTGGCTGGCCAGGGTTGCCTCGGTGCCGCGCAACGCCTGCTTCAAACTATCCGCCAGCTGGTCGGCGATCGGACCGACGACGACCTGCAAGGTGTTCGCGGACGGGCGCACGAGCCCGCGCGCGCCAAGCCGCCGCAGCGCCGCCTCGTCGATGACGCCACCGCCCACGTTGAGCCGCAGGCGCGTGGTGCAGGCATCGAGCGCCGCGATGTTCGCGGCGCCACCCAGCGCGCGGATCCAGGACTCCACGCCTTCATCGATCGGCTTCCCGGCGGCCGCGGCGCCCTCCTCGGCCTCGCGCCCGGGTGTCTTCAGGTTGAAGCGCGTGATGGCGAAGCGGAACACGAAGTAGTAGAGCGCGAAATAGAACCCACCGATCGGAATCAGCAGCAGCGGATTGGTCGACAGGGGAAAATTCAGGACATAGTCGAACAGGCCCGCCGAGAAGCCGAAGCCGAGCTTCACGTCGAAGAAGTCCATGATCACCATCGCGAGCCCCGTCATGAGCGCGTGCAGTGCGTACAGCAACGGCGCGAGGAACATGAACGCGAATTCGATCGGCTCGGTGACACCCGTCAGAAAAGACGTCAACGCCATCGACAGCAACATGCCGCCGACGGCCTTGCGCCGCTCGGGACGCGCCGCCTGGTACATCGCGAGGCAGGCCGCGGGCAGCCCGAACATCATGACGGGGAAGAAGCCGCTCATGAACGCACCGGCGGTCGGATCACCGGCGAAGAATCGTTTGAGATCGCCGGTGACGACACCGCTTGCCGTCGGGAAGTCGCCGATGAGGAACCACGCCATGTTGTTGGCGATGTGATGCAGACCGGTGACGATGAGCGCGCGGTTCAACACGCCATACGCGAACAGTCCGATCGATTCGGAGCCGAGCACGGCGCGGCTCAGCGAGTCCATGCCGTGCTCGAGGATCGGGAACCCGTAGCCGAAACACAGCGCGAGCACGATGCCCGCGAGGCCCGCGACGATAGGAACGAAACGGCGTCCGCCGAAGAAGGCCAGATAGGCCGGCAGGCGCACGTCGCTGTAGCGGTTGTAGAGCGCGCCGGCGATGAGGCCGCACAGGATTCCGGCGGGCACGCTGAGCTTGGCGAGCTCCTTCGCCCGGAATGCCCTTTCGGCCAGGTCCAGCGCAGCGCCGCTCGACCCGGCGGTCACCTCCGGCGGCACCACGAGCAACAGCTCCGCGCCCTTGGTCGTGATCAGGAACGCGACCACGCCCGCGAGACCCGCGGCGCCATGATTCTCGCGCGCCAGTCCCACCGCGATGCCGATCGCGAACAGCAGGCCGAGGTTCGCGAAGATCGCGTCGCCCGCGGCCGCGATGGCGGGAACGTCGAGCAGGTCCGGCTGACCGAGGCGCAGCAACAAGGCCGCCACCGGCAGAACCGCGATCGGCAGCATCATCGCGCGGCCCAGCTTCTGCAGGCCGGACAAGAGATTCTTCATGACAACACTCCCGCGACGGCGCCCACCTGCTTCGCCAGCAGCTCGCGCACGTCC
>JAEWLQ010000055.1 GCA_023457495.1 Pseudomonadota bacterium | reverse complement strand
CGCCGACAGTGAGCACCGCTGAACTATCGAAGGTCGAACCGGCGCTGCGCGCGGGATACTCGGTGCGGATGATGGGGCGGCCGTGATGGTCGCCTGATTCGGCTAACTCAGCAATTTCTCACCCGGCACCTACCGGCTCATGAAGTCGGGCACCGGCCGGCCGGCCGCCGACAGCCATCGCGCCATTGCCCTGACTACTTCGCGCACCGCGGGGCGCTGCGACATTCGCTCGCGCCACGCGAGCAGCCGCGGAGTTTCCGGGCCCAGCACCGCGCCCTGCCGCTCGCCGAACAAGGCGGCCATATAGAACGCGATGTCGGCGAAGGAGTAGCTTTCCGCCAGCCACTCGTTCGATGCGAGGCGCTCATCCATCCGGGCGTGAAATGTAGCGGCGGCGTCGATCGCCGTACGTGCGGCCTCGCCTTTCAGATCCTGTTGCAGGCTCATCAACCGGATGATGTGCGGGAAATAGACCTCGTCGGATTCATGCTCGAGTCGGCGTGCAATGGCGCGCGCCGCGGGCTGCGCGGGCCACAGGGCGGGCGTCGGCACGAGATCCTCGAAGTACTCGAAGATCTGGGTCGAATCGAAAAGCTCGAGGTCGCCGTGCACGAGCACCGGCACCTGGCGCTTCGGGTTGATGCGCAAGACTTCCGGATGCTTCGGTTCGTAGCCGCGCGAGGATTCGTACTGAACCATCACCAGCTCGAAGTCGATGCCTTTCTCGAGCGCCGCGATCTGCGCCTTGGCGCCGAACATGCTGAGCGGACCTGAATACAGGATCGGCCGTTCCGAACCGCGGCTGCTATCCATCGCTGTCTCGCGGCGCGCAGCTATTGCCGGGCGGGGAACACGCCCTGGGTGCAGATGCTGTACGTCAAACCGTTCGGCGCCGCGCCGCGCAGGTCGGGCATCGCAAACGTGGTCGTGCCATTGCCGCCATACGTGGTACCAAACAAGCTGAACAACGCAGTATTGCTGGCGATGTTCAGGATCTGGCCTTGGGCCGGAACGCCGTTGGCGACGACGCCGGCATTCAGGATGACCTCTCCGATGGTGCACGTCGTGCCGTTGCCGTGCGCCGCGAGGCTGGTGTTCGTGCCGAAGCGCCCGTCGGGTGGCGCGGAAAGCGCGATGGCTGCGGTCGTCGCCGTCGTTGCCGTCGTCGCGGTGGTTGCGTTCGCCGCATTCAGCGCATACGGAACACTCGCGATGCTGGTGCGCGGCGTCATCTCGCTGTCGGTGCCGACCGTCACGCCGAGGTAGCGCACCGATCCGTCGAACACGCTGGCGCCGAACGCGGTCACCGAGCCCAGCTGCACGGCGAAATAGCCGTTCGCGAACGTGACGGATTGCGTCTCGGACCACACCGCCGTTCCTCCAGTGCTCGCTGGATAGAGCGCGAACGCAATGTTCAAGGTTTCGCTCAGCGGATTGCCGTTCTGATCATAGAGACGCCCTTGATACCCGACCGTTGCGGGTGCCGCGGCCAGTGTCATGCCGGATACACCGAGCAACAGCGACGCGATCAGCATTCCTTTCGAGCGATTGAAAACAGTGTTCATGGATTTCCTCATGGAATATTCAGGCCCGCGCCGACCAAACCACCCTGCAGCTGGTAACGCTCCGACTTCGATGCGGTTTCGTACAACGGTGAGCCGAGAGTCCCGACGACGCGATAACGTTCGCTCGCGGCGGATGTGCCGCCGGCGGCGACCTGCTGCACGCTGGAATTCACGGCGGTAATCGTGAACTGCGCTGCCGACGACGTTCCACCGCCGGGCGTGGGCGTCACGACTGTCACGCTCGCGGCGCCTCCGGTCGCGATGTCAGCGGGTGGAATTTGCGCGGTGAGCTGCGTCGCGCTCACGAACGTCGTCGTGCGCGCCGCGCCATTCCAGTTCAGCACCGAGGTGGCGACGAAGTTGGTCCCGTTCACGGTAAGCGTGAATGCACCGCCGCCGGGAATGGCCGTGGTGGGACTGATCGACGCCAACGTCGGCGCAGGATTGGGTAGCGGTGGAGGTCCACCCGACGAGGACGAAGACGATGGAGGCGGTGTACTGGACGATGATTTGCCCGAGCCGCCGCACGCGGCCAGGCCACCGGCAACCACGAGCAAGACCACGATCGATCGGGTGAGACTCGACAGCATCATCCCTCGCCGCATGTCTTGAAACGGGGCGAGATTCTCTGCTGGAGCTCGAACGACGATAAAGCGCCTGGTGTCGCCACTGTGATGAACCTCACTGTCCGCGAAGGTGCGATTGCACCCTCGCGAATCAGGATATTAGTGCCTCACAGAGCGTGCAATCAGGGTTGGTAGCGACAACTCGTATGCCTTTGTGCCTGCGTCGCCGGCTCGAATCGTTAGTTCGCTATCGCCCCTCGCGGCCAAAGAACTTTTGCGCCTCGGCGGTTTCGAAGCGGATCTGGTCAGCCTCCGCCTGCCGATACGGCGTGCCGTCCGGATGAAAGACATCATGGAACCAGGCGACCGGCGGCGAGGTATACGGCCGACCCACTGAGTCCCACGGGTAGATAGTCTGCGTCTTTCCCGACACGAGGCCCCAATTGATCATGCCCACGTCGTACTTGCGGGCGATCGGCAGTGAGCTGTCGAAGGTCGAGCCGGCGCTGCGCGCGAGATACTCGGTGCAGATGATGGGCCGGCCATAGGTCTGCAGTTGTTTGATCTTGCGCTCGAGCACCTCGGGCCAGTCGTAGACATGGAAGGTGATGATGTCGGACTGGCCGAGCTGCACGCGCTCGACGGGCGTGAGATTTTCCTGCGTCGCCCAGTCGTCGCGGATCCACACACCCGAAGTCAGCGGCTGCGAGGGATTCGCCTCACGCGCCCAGGCGAAAACCTGCGGCAGCAGCGCCGTGACGAGGCGGAGCTTCTCCTGGCTCTCGGGAGAATCCGGCCCCGCGCCGCCGAAGACGTTGTCGGGCTCGTTCCACAGATCCCAGCCGAGGATGCGCTCGTCCTTGCCGAAGGCGCGCAGCACGCCCTGGAGATAGGCCTTGAGCTTGGGATAGTTAGCCGTGTCGGCGAGCCCTGCCCGTCCCGGGCTCTGTACCCAGCCGGAGTTGTGCACGCCGGGCTTGGGCGCGGGTTGTTTGCCGGCCTTCGGATCCGGGTCCCAGCACGAGTCGAAGAATACGAACAGGGGCTTGATGCCGTGTTTGGCGGCGATAGTCAGGAACTGGTCGATGCGTTTCTTGAAGCCTTCGGCGTCCTGTTCCCAGAGCTGGTCGTGAAGATAGACGCGCATGGTGTTCATGCCGAGCGCGGCGGCCCAACCGAGCTCCTGGTCGATCTGGGCGGGGTTGAATGTGTCCGCCTGCCACATCTCGAGCTGGTTGATGGCGTCGCGGTTGATGTAGTTGCTGCCGACGAGCCAGCGATGCTGGGCGTACCAGGCATTGGCTTTTTCGGGCGACCAGCGCGTGGTGTCCGCGAAAGCATGGGTTGCACAGAGCAGCGCGAGTGCGCCGAGGATTCCGATTCGCCTGAGGTTCGTCATGACCCAACAGTAGCAGCCGCGCGCGGGCTCGCGATAGGATCGCCCGCCTTCGTGGAGTTGCTTGGGGGGATCCATGCGTCATCGGTCCGCGTTCCGTCATATCGTGCTCGTCTGTGGTCTTGCGGTGGCGTTGACCGCGCAGGGGCAAACCACTCGCCCCGCGCCGCCGACGCGTCCCGCCGACGGACCCGGCGCGCCGCAATGGACCGTGATCAGCGGCGCCGGGCAGAACGCGCCGGTGGATGCCGAGGGTGACTTCCTCATCGGGCCCGAGTACGTGCCGGCGCCCGAGATCACGCCGGTCGCGGGTGTTCCCGAGGGAACGGTCCAGCAGTTCACGATGGAATCGAAGGACAGCAAGTTTTATTCGGGCATCGCGCGCGATGTGTTCGGGACGGTGGATCCAAACAACCCGAAAACGCTGATCGTGGAGACGCGGCCGCAGCCGTGGAGCCGCGCGATCACGGTGTACATCCCGGCGCAGTTGAAGCGCAAGAAGCCCGCGCCGTTCATCGTCGTGCACGACGGACCCAAGCTCGGCGATCCGGACCGGACCCTTGCGCGCGTGCTCGACAACCTGATCGCGCAGAAACGCGTGCAGCCGATGATCGCGATCTCGATCCAGAACGGCGGCGGCGATGCGCAAGGCAGCCAGCGCGGGCTCGAATACGACACGATGTCCGGCAAGTTCGCGGAGTTCATCGAGGCGGAGGTGCTGCCGCTCGTGGAGCAGAACTACGGCGTCAAACTCTCGCGTAATCCGGATCAACGCGCGGCGATGGGCTGCAGCTCTGGCGCGGCGGCGGCGTTCTCGATGGCGTGGTTTCATCCCGAGTGGTACCGGCGCGTCGTCAGTTATTCGGGCACGTACGTGAATCAGCAGTGGCCCTTCGATCCCGCGACGCCCGGCGGCGCGTGGGAGTATCACGCGTCGTTGATTCCGAATAACCCCGCGAAGCCGATCCGCATCTGGATGCACGTGGGCGACCGGGACCTGCTCAACCCCAACGTCATGCGCGACGACATGCACGACTGGGTCGCCGCCAACCACCAGATGGCCGCCGCGCTGAAAGCCAAGGGCTACCACTACCAATACGTGTACGCCCTCGACTCCGGCCACTGCGACCGCAAGGTCCGAGACCAGACCCTGCCGCAAGCCCTCGAGTGGGTGTGGCGGTAGGTGGTTGGTTGGTGCCGGGTGAGAAATCGCTGAGTTAGCTGGCGGCACGCGCGCTACTGCGTGGTGCCCCGTCGCTAACTCAGCGATTTCTCACCCGGCACCAACGTCCGCGGCACCAACGCCGTCGAGATCAGGATGGCGCTCGTAGTGCCGGCAGATCGACTTTGCTTCGGCAAGCGCCGCGCGCGCCTTCTCGGGATCCTTGCGCAGCACCCAGGTCTGCGCGAGCCGCAACCATCCCGACGGTTCCAGGGGCGCGGCGAAGGCTTCTTCCAGGTCGCGATCGAGCGTGCGTTCGATCGCCGGCGGCACGCGCCGCGCATCGAGCTCGAGCAGCGCGGTGTAGTAGGAAGCCCTCCAAGCCTTGTCGCTCGCGGTGCCATTGCCGTTCATGAAGTCGCGTTCGACGATCTCCAGCGCCTTGACGTAGGCGTCGATCGCGCCCACGCGATTGCCCGCGCGTCGGTACGAGTCTCCGAGGTTGCCCCACATTTGGTGGATCTCCGCCTCGCCGCCCTCGCTGGCGAGCTTCAACGCCCGCTCGCGCAATTGGGCCGATCTGGAAAAGTCGCGCAGGTAATAGTAGATGTTCCCCAGTGACTCCGGCCCCGCATATGACTGCGGCGCCAGCGCCGTGGCCCGCTCGTACAGATCGCGTGCCTTGGTGAAATCCGCGCGACACATGTAGATAGTGCCGAGGTTCGCCACGGAGTACTCGTTGGCGTCCAATGCGTAGGCGGCCTCGAGCTCGGGCACCGCGGCATCGATGGAACCGCTCTGGAATTCAAAGATGCCGAGCCACATCCGCGTCTTCCAGAACTTTGGATCGAGCTCGACCGCGCGCCGCGCATTGCGCAGCATCGAATCTCGCAAGTCGGCTTCGCCCTGGCGGAACAGCGCGAACTCCGTGCTCGCGAGGCCGAAGACGAGATCGACGTCGTGCGCGTGCTCGGCCACGAGCCGGCGATATTGCTCCAGTCCCTCGCGCGCGCGGCCGGTCTTGGTCAGGAAATACGCATACGCGCCGATCGCGACCGGGCTGTCGGGGGTCAGTTGCAGCGCGCGGTTGCACGCGCGTTCGGCGTTGTAGAGATTGCGCGTCTCGTCGCCGACCCAGATGTAGTCCAGGATGGTCTCGCACAGGCCGGCGAACGCCAGGGAGTAGTTAGGGTCCTGGCGCGTGGCGGCTTCGAAGCTCGTCTGCGCGCGCCGCAGGTTCAGCTCGCCCGGCGCGCTGTCGAGGAACAGCCGGCCCTGCAGGTAATCGTCCTGCACTGGCGCCAGCGGGAAATGCACGGGATTGCGTCCCCCGCCCGCCGGCATGCCGAGCGAGCGGTGCACGGCGGCCACCGCGCGGGCGGCGACGTCTTGCAGATCGCTCCCCGCGGGCCGCGCGAAACTTTCGGCCCAGATCTGCTCGCGATGCCCGCGCGAGGGCATGTACATATAAAAGCGTGCGGCGGTGAACCGACCGACGGTCTTCAGTTCGCCGTCGAGCACCGCTTCGGCGCGCAGGCGCTGCGCGATCTCGCGCAGGTCTGTGTCGCCGGTCAGCAGTTGCACGGCCGGAGACGTGACGCCGAGGGATTTCTCGAGACCATCGCGCAGCGCCACGGCGAGCTCGCCGCCGATGTCCCCCGCCACCGGCATCACCACGACCCGGTAGCGGCCGAAGCGCGGATCGAGCGCGGGGTCGACGGCGGATGCGGCCACCTTCAGGCCAGGGTCGCGGGGCTGCGCCAACCAGAATCCGCCACCGGCGATCGCCAATATGACAAGTGCCGCCACGGCGGCCCGGCGGATCAGGGTCGCTCGCGAGCGCGCCGCGGGCGGCGTCGGCTCCACGGGCGGCGTCGATTCCACGGGCGCCGGGAGGATCTCGGAGGATGAACCGGCCGCGGAATCGGCCTCCGCGAGCGCGCCGACCACGACTCGTCTCGCCGGCCGCTTCTCGCCTTCAGTGAGATAGAGCGTGTGGGCCGCGCAATTCAGCGCGCGCGCGACCCGCTCGAGCGTCTGCGGGTCCACGGGCAGCTCGCGAAATACGCGGTTGACCACGTCCTTCGGGGGCGCATCGAGCCCTTCCAGGTCCGCGATGCGCTCGGCCAGCGCGGCCTGGGTCTTCAGGCCCGCCTCGGTCAGGGCTCTTGCCAGCCTGGCGCGCGACGCGCGCACGCCGCGGCGTCGATTGCGGGCTTCCGAATCGGACATCTTTCTGGTCGTCATTTCGATCGCTGGGGGCGGTCGAATGTATCAGATCGGGCGCGAGCGGCCCGTTACCGGCGTAAACGTCCGTTAACCGCCGGCTTCTGTCGATGCGTCACCCGCGCACGGCGGGCATCGTCGCCGCCCACACACGGCGGAGAAAGTCTGGTGTCGGGCTCTAACAGGATCGCAATCCCCTTGTTGATAGCACTGCTGGCCAGCGCGTCGGGCTGCGCCCGCACGCTCGACGGCACCTTCGAGGACGCGGCCGGGCTGACCGTCTACGAGTTTCAGCGGGACGGCAGTGTCGTCATGTCCGTGCTCGGTACCCGCGTGCGCGGTCGGTACCAGATCCAGGGAGATCGAGTGCTCATCGACGGCCCGCAGGGCACGTTGATCCTGATGCGCGGCGGTGCGGATGTCTTAAGTGGGCCGACCGGCCTCGAACTGAGCCGGGCCCGCGATCCATGAATCGAATGGGAGGAATGCGATGCGAGTAGCAGGATGGGTGATGTGCGCGCTGGTGGCCGGCGCTCTGGCGGCCTGTGGTTCGAACGAGCCGCCGAAGTCCGGGAAGCAAACAGGCGCTGCCAATGCGCGCCCCGCCAAAAAAGAGGACGCGACCGCCGCCGAGGTCGCGCGGGAATCGCGCGGCAAGGTCAAATGCCCGCCGAAGATCAAGTCCGCGCCGCGCGCCGCCGGCGCGCCGGTCGATGACGTGCTCGGCGTGCGACCCGGCCTCACCTATGACGAAGCCGCCGCGTTCGTCATGTGTTCGCACGATCTGCTGATCGTGACACCTGACCCGCGCGGCCGGTTCCAGATCCAGACCTTCGGACAGAGCCATCGCTGGGGCTTCGGCGCTGCGTTGGCGCAGCCGCGAGTCACCGTGAAGAAGACCGACCGGGACTATCGCCGCGAACTGCAGGACCGCGCGATCGCGGCCGGGACGAATCGCGCGTCCACGCGTGCGCAGCCCGGGCAGGTGAGCTGGTACGTCGCGACCATGGGAGCGCCTGGCGAGGATCGCGTGATCAGTTTCGCGCGCGAAGAATGGTTCGAAGAAGAGCGCTTGCCCACCGTCGCCAGCGTTGAACAGGCGCTGATCAAGAAATACGGCACGCCGACGCAGCGATTCGGGAACCAGCCGCGATTCAATTTACGCTGGGCCTACGATCCGCTCGGCCGGCTGATCTCCGAAACCTCGCCACTGTTTCGGGTATGTCACGGGAACTCCTCGCCCTCGGGCGCCACGAATTTCTCGCCCGACTGCGGCATCGTCGTCCAGGCGCAGATCCAGAGCTTGCGCGACAACCCGGACATCGCCCAATCGCTGCAGGTCGGCGTGATGGACCAGGCGAACGGTTATGAAGCCATCCAGCGGACGGAACAGGCGTTCCAGCAGATGGAGGCGCAACGTCGCGCGCGGCAGGTCGAGGACGCGCAGCAGAACTCAGAGGCGCCGCGGCTGTGAGGCGCAGGATCTTGCGCGTCATTCCTGCCTTCGTAGGTAGTTTGTTGTTGGCCGGATGCGGCAGCGCCGATGCGCCGGCCGCGCCCGTTGCGTCGGAAGCGGCCGCGAGCCCGAAGGTCGCGCGCGCCGATGGTGGGCGCGAACGATCCGGCGAACTACTCAATCCCGAAAACAGCGCGATGGTATTCCTCTATTACGAATGGGCGGGGCTGACGCCGCCGTTCGATCAATGGGTGGAGAGTGACTCGCGGCTGCAATTCGCGCGGCCCGCGGACAAGGCCGCGTTGCGCACCGCCCTTCGCGCCGAACTCGAATCCGCGGCGCTCGCCGTGCGCGACGTGGGATTTCTGCGCCTGACACTGGAGGCGAATCTCAGCGAATACGACCCCGCCTACGGGGAGTTCACCGTGCGCGCGCTCGCGCCCAGCTCGGTGGTGTCCTTCGAACATTTCGGCGAGCAGGTCTCGCTCAAGTTCGGCAATGGGCGCACCGCGCAGATCTGGCGCGTGCCGGAGGCCGAAGCCCGCGCGGTGAACGACAAGCTCCAGCGCGGATACGGCACGAAGCTCGACGTGCTGCTGCGCATCCGCTCCGTGCAGCCCGCGCCAGGCGGCGGAACGCTGGTCACCGACGTCGTCGAGTACGAGCTGCGCGAGGGACGCAGCCACAACACGCTCGCGCGCGTGCAGGTCGCGCCGCAATGACCACATTGATTTTTTCCGAACGACTCATGGGATCTTCGACATGATCAAGACACATCTGCTTGCTGCCCTGATGCTTCCGATGGCTGCCGCCCTCGCCGTGTCCGCCCCTGCCTCGGCGGCCGCCGCCTGCGCCGGCCGCGCGCATTGCGCCGAGGTGACTACGTTCGCGGCGCAGCTCACGGACTTTCGCACGAGCGTCATCGGGACGAACCGCCGCGTGACGGCCACGGTGAATTTCCAGAACAAGACCGACCGGCCACTCGTCATCGGCTACGTGAAGGGTTCGGGCGTCGCGCTGGACGAACTTGGCAATCGCTACACCGTCGAGAACGCCGGCCCCAATGCCGTGCGCGGCATGGGCGAGATCGAACGCAACACGTTCGATCCGCGGTTCACACTGGCGCCCGGCGAGCGCAGCGATGCGCGCTTCGAGCTCAATTGGTACGCGGGCAATCAGATCGTCGGCGTGGAATTCCGCCTGGAACTCGTGGTTCGCGAGATCGATTCGGTGGCGGGCAATCAATACCGGCTGGGTCGCGAGCATGTGCTGACCTTCGACGCGTTGCGCGACGGGCTGGCGGGCGCGTCCGCGGCTGCCGGAACCGGCTCCGCGCCGGTCGCGGCATCCTCCGGATCGGCGCCGGCGGTGGCCGATCCCTGCGCGGGCAACCCACGCTGCCACGCCGCGGGTCCGTTCGTCGCCGAACTACTGCAATTGTCGCCGAGCCAGAAGGCCACCAACCATTTCGTGCAGGCGCGCGTGCGCTTCCGCAACGTGAGCAATCTGCCGGTGATCCTGGCATACCAGCAGAACTCGGGCACGATGCTCGACAACTACGGACAGCGGTACACGGTCGACTGGCGCAGCGAGAACGTCGCTGGCATCGGCCAGACCAGCAAGAACAAGGCAGATCCGCAATTCAAGCTGAGCCCCGGCGAGGCGCGTACGGCCACGCTCACGTACAGCCGCTACGTGGGCAAGACTGCCATCGGCACGGTCTTCAGCCCCGAGTTCGTGGTCGAACAACTCGAGATCCTGCCGAGCCGGCAGATCCGCTCGATGCGCGAGTACTCCGTGAACTTCAGCAACCTCGCCACCGGCGCGACAGCGACCGATGTCGCCGACGCCGCCAAGGAACTCAAGGAAAACCTGAAATCCATCTTCAAGCGCAAGTAGGTAGATGTTGGTGCCGGGTGAGAAATCGCTGAGTTAGCGATGGGGCACAACGCAGTAGCGCACGTGCTGCCAGCTAACTCAGCGATTTCTCACCCGGCACCAACCGCGGAGCTAACTCCTCGATTTCTCACCCGGCACCAACCAGGCCCAGAGCCGCGCCAGGGCCCATTCACCGAGGCGGCGGGGGAGTTCGAGGGCGTCTTCGACCTGGAAGCTGCGTGGCTCGCCGTGCAGGCACCATTCGCAGAAGTGTTCGCAGTTGTTGGTCCAGACGCTGTAGAGATTTTCGCCGAGACGTGAGCGCGCGTGGCGGATCACCTCGACGGGATCCCGGCATGCCTCGTCGTGGCGGATCAGAAAAACAGGTCGTCCTTGCGCAAACGCTTCGAGCGACACTTCTTCCACCGGGCGACGCACAAGGTCGTAGAGCAACGCGCCGTAATGCACGACCTTCCCGCCGCCGGTGTATATGCCGTGGTGCGCAAAACCCCAGCGTGGTGTGACCAGGTGCGCGCCCAGCGGAGGTGTCTCGTCTGGCCCCAATGGTTCATAGGTTCTCGCGGGTCGGTGTCCGATGACTGTGCTCACGGTGGTCAGTACACCACCGGGTAGTTCGATCAGTCAGCGGGGCGCGCGGAGCGCAGACGTGGAAAAGCGGCGTTTCGATTTCGACGGATCCGCTTACAAAAAGAGTCGCCGCCACGCGCGGCGTAGGAGGATCCGTGGAGGGCTGACCCCTTTTGCCAGGAAACGGGGGCTGCCCCCTAAAACTGAAACGCCTTGGCGACCGCCCAGGTGATCACCGCCGCCACCACAACGCCGACGACGAACCGGATCCAGGAAAAACCCGTAACCGGCGCCACGTCGGCCACCGGAAACTCACGCGAACCCGTGACCATCGCGCCGGCGAGGTTCTGCTTCCTCACGATCGCGTAATAAATCACCGCGAGGATGTGCACGACGATGACGGCCAGCAGCACATTGAACACGGTGTCGTGCAGCCGGGCGGCATCGCGACCCGTATCGAAGTCGACATACATCGATAACGGTCCGGACTCGATGCCGTCGACATCAACGGCGAACAATCCGAGCACGACCTGGGTGAGCAGCAGCGTGATCACCGCCACCACGCTCCAGGAGCCGAGAGGATTGTGCCCGGCGGCGACCTTCCAGGTGCCCCGCAGATACCCGAGCACCGCGCGCGGTCCGCGCACGAACTGGCCGAAACGCGCCGTGGAGCTGCCGAAGAATCCCCAGTAGATGCGAAACACGAGCAGCCCCAGGAGCGCGTACCCGCTCCAGCGATGCCACTCCAGGCGCCCGTTCTCGGCGGTCCACCAGGAAACGCCGATACAGCACACGAACAGCCAATGAACGAGGCGCGTGGGCAGATCCCACACGCGCACTCGTGTGCTTTCGCTCACAGATCTCGTCCGTTATTCAGGCGCGCGGAACTTGTCGTGGCAGTTCTTGCACGCACCGCCGACCTCGCGAAACGCCTTCTTCACCGCGTCGATGTCCTTGGCGTTCGCCGCCGCGGCGAGCGCGGGCGTGCGGTCCTCGAACATCTTCATCGCGGCCGCGAAGCCCGCGGCATCGGTCCAGATCTCCGGCAGCGCGCGCGTCTTGCCCGCCTCAGGACCCGTACCTTTTGGGAACCATTGCTGCTGGTTCACCGAAGCCTTCTGCACTGCGTCCGCGGCCTTCTGCAGCGCCGCGAAATCCGGGCTGCCGGCGTTGCTCTGATCGCGCACGGCCTTGAACGCATCGCCGAGCTTTTCGTAGTGCTCGTGGCGCACCTTCTGTGTTTCCACGGGCGTCGCGGCCTGCACCGCGCACGCGAACACGGCCGCGCCGATCACGATTGAACTTAGCCTTTTGAACGAAATGCCTGGCATGTGCTGGGGTCCTCGTTTGAGTTGTGAGACGCATCTATAAACGATTTCCGTCATGTGTTGCCATAGAAAGCGAATCAGAGTCTCCCCGAGTAGAAATGCCCGTGACCCAACAAACGAAAACCCGCAGAATGCGCAGCGTTTTCAAGCGGATCTATGAGGTCATCCGGATCGTGAGGCCGAAGCGCGTTTTCAGTATCGCAGCACCCTTCGTGACTGGGTTGGCCCTCGCCCAGACTCCGATCGAGACTTACCACTCGCAGATCCTGCCGTTGCTCGAGAAGCACTGTTACGAGTGCCACGGCGACGGATACGACAAGGGCAAGGTCGCCTTCGACGTGCTCGAAACCGAGCGCGACATTCTCGAACCCACGCTGTGGCTGCGCGTGCTCAACAACACCCGCGCCGGCCTCATGCCCGCCGAGGACAACCCGCGCCTCACCGCTTCCGAGCAGGCGCTGCTCGAGCGCTGGATCAAGCGCGACGTGTTCCACATCGATCCCGCGCGTCTCGACCCCGGCCGCGTCACGGTGCGCCGCCTCAATCGCGTCGAATACCGCAACACGGTGAAGGACCTGCTCAGCGTCGACTACAACACCGATCACGAATTCCCGCCGGACGACACGGGCTTCGGCTTCGACAACATCGGCGATGCCCTGACTACCTCGCCCATGCTGATGGAGAAGTACGTCACCGCCGCGCAAGCCATCATCGCGCAGTCGGTGCCCACCGCCGCGCGCCAGCCGGCCTTGAAGACCGAGCCCGGTACGGTGTTCGAAGGCCAGGGTGCGGGCCTCAAGTGGGGCCGCCGCCAGCTCACCTTCAACACGCCCGCCGACGTCGCGGCGAAGTTCAAGACGGATCTGCCCGGCACGTACCGCGTGAAGGTCGACCTTGAGGTGAACGGCACCTACGTCCCGGATCCCGGCAAGGCGAAGGTCGTCGTGAAGGTCGACGGCCAAGAAGTAGCTAGCCAGGAGTTCGCGTACCACGACGAGAAGGCGTTCACGTTCGAGCGCACGCAGAAGTGGCCGGCGGGCTCGGAGCACGTCGTCACCATCGAGCTCACACCCACGGCGCCCGAGCAGAAGAAAGAGACCATCATCGATCTTTTCGTGAACCGCTTGCACGTGGAAGGCCCGCTCGAGCCCGCGCACTGGGTGAAGACCGAGAAATACGAGCGTTTCTTCCCGCGCGACGTGCCGAAGTCGCGTGACGCGCGCCGCGAATACGCCGCGGAGCTGCTCGCCGCGTTCGCCGAGAAGGCCTACCGTCGGCCGGTCACGGACAACACCGGCGAGCGCCTCGCGGCGCTGGCGGAAGCCACGTATACGCAGAAGGGCAAGACTTTCGAACAGGGTGTCGCGCACGCGATGGCCGCGGTGCTCGCCTCCCCCCGATTCCTGTTCAAGCTCGAACAGCCCGCGCCGAATGCGGTGGGTGGTGTCGCGGATGTCGACGAGTATTCACTCGCCTCGCGCCTCTCGTATTTCCTGTGGTCGACGATGCCCGACGATCAGCTCCTCGCGCTCGCCGCGCGGGGAGAGCTGCGCCACAATCTCGCCGCGCAGGTCGAGCGCATGCTGAAGGACCCGCGCGCGGAGAACCTGGCGCGCAATTTCACCGGCCAGTGGCTGCAGGCGCGCGACGTCGAAGGCATCGCGAGCAATCCGCACCAGATCATCGTGCGCGATGCCGGCGCAGAGGAAACCCAGCGCCAGATACGCCAGGCTTTCATGAAGCAGGACTTCGCAACCGCCAGAAGCCTCAACGAGCAGCTGGAAAAAATCGTCGCGGCAAAGCCGGAATTCAGCAAGGACATGCGCAAGGCGATGCGCGAGGAAACCGAGAAATACTTCGGTTACGTCGCGCGTGAAGACCGCCCCGTCACCGAATTCCTCGAGAGCAACTACACGTTCCTCAACGAGGATCTCGCGAAGTTCTACGGCGTGCCGGACGTCGTCGGCAAGGAGCTGCGCAAGGTGGAGCTGCCGAAGGGCCATCCGCGCGGCGGCATGCTCACGCAGGGCAGCGCGCTGGTCGTCACGTCGAACCCGGATCGCACCTCGCCGGTGAAGCGCGGTCTGTTCGTGCTGGCGAATTTCCTCGGCACTCCCCCGCCGCCGCCGCCCGCGAACGTGCCGGCGCTCGAAGCCAGCGAGACGGATTTCAAGGATGGCCGCGAGCCGACGCTGCGCGACGTACTCAAGGTGCACCGCGAGAATCCCGCGTGTGCGTCCTGTCACAACCGCATGGACCCCATCGGTCTCGCGTTCGAGAACTTCAACGCGATCGGCGCGTGGCGCGAGTCGGAGCGCAAGCAGCCCATCGTCGCGGAAGGCAGCCTCATCACCGGCGAGAAGTTCACGAGCGTGAGCGAACTCAAGCGCATTCTCGTCAAGGATCACCGCGAGGAGTTCTACCGGACGCTGACCGGCAAACTCATGACCTATGCCACGGGGCGCGGGATGGAGTATTACGACGTGGAGACGATCGACCAGATCGTGAAACGGCTCGAAGAAGACGACGGCCGTTTTTCCTCGTTGATGACTGGCATCATAGAATCGGCGCCATTCCAGAGAATGCGCACCACGGCAACTGTCACGGCGGCAAACTGACATGAACAAACAGAAAGAGCGTTTCGAAAGTTTTTCCCGGCGTCGTTTCCTGCGCGGCGCGGGAACGGCCATTGCCCTGCCCGCCCTCGCATCGCTGCTGCCGCGCGAGGCATTCGCGGCCCGCAAGGCCCTGAAGGCGCCGACGCGTATGGCCGTGGTGTACGTGCCGAATGGCGCGATCCCCGCCGCGTGGTGGCCCGCCGGTGACGGCGGCACGAACTTCGAGCTCTCGCCCACTCTCGCGCCGCTCGCGAACGTGCGGCGGAACATCCAGGTCATCTCGGGCCTGGATGCGTCGTGTGCGAACGCAGGCCCGGACGGTGCGGGCGATCACGCGCGCGCCGGCGGCGTGTTCCTGACCGGTGTGCGCATCAAGAAAACCGCGGGCTCGGACATCCATGCAGGCATCTCGATCGACCAGGTCATCGCGAACCAGATCGGGCATCACACGCGCTTCGCGTCGCTCGAGCTGACCTGCGACGCGGTGCGCAAGTCGGGCGAGTGCGATTCGGGCTACGCCTGCGCGTACGAATACAACATGGCGTGGAGCTCGCCCAACCAGCCGCTCTCGCCCGAGCACAATCCGCAGTTCGCGTTCGAGCGTTTGTTCGGCCAGGGCACGGCGAAGGAGCGCGTCACGAATCTCAAGCGTCGCCAGGCCGAGCAGCACTCGATCCTCGACTTCGTGATGGAAGATGCGCGCGGTGTCGCGCGTGATCTCGATGGCCGCGACCGGCAGAAGCTCGACCAATACCTCACGAGCGTGCGCGAGATCGAGCAGCGCATCGAGGCCACGGCCAAGATGAACGTGCAGAACCCGGACGTCGACGCGCCCCTGGGCGTGCCGGTGAGTTACCTCGAACACGCCGAGCTGATGTTCGACATGCTGCTGCTCGCGCTGCAGACCGATTCGACTCGCGTCGCGACGCTGCTGATGGCGCGCGAAGGCAGCAACCGCCCGTTCTCCGACATCGGAATCACGTCCGGTCACCACGACCTCACGCATCACAAGAACAGCGCGGAGATCATCGAGAAGGTGCAGGAGATCGACCGCTGGTACGTCGCGCGGCTCGCGCGTTTCCTCGAGAAGATGGAGCAGACGCAGGACGTCGACGGGCAGTCACTGCTGCACAATTCGATGATCCTGTACGGCTCGGGCAATGCGGATGGCAATCGCCACACCCACGAGAATCTGCCGATCGTGCTGGCCGGCTCCGGCGGCGGCGCCTTCAAGCCCGGCTGTTACATCAAGGCGAAGCCGCAGCCCCTGACCAATCTCTTCCTCACCATGGCCGACGCCATGGGCACCCAGGGCATCGACAAACACGGCGACTCGACGGGACGTTTCTCCACCTGAGGAGCGTCCCCGCTCGCCCGCCAGCGGCTGCAGCTCGAGACGGGCTCAGCCGCCGTAGGCCTTCCCGTTGTTGCCGATCAGCGCGAGGAATTCGCGCCGCAACGACCCGTCGTCGAGGAACACGCCGCGCATCACGCTGTTCGTCATCTTGGACGCGTTGTCCTTCACGCCGCGCCAATGCATGCAGAAATGATCGGCCTCCATGACGACGGCCAACCCGTTCGGCTTCACCATCTCCACCAGCAGGTCGGAGAGCTGGATGATCGCCTCCTCCTGGATCTGCGGTCGCGACATGATCCAGTCGGCGATGCGTGAATACTTCGAGAGCCCGATCAGGTTCGAGTGCGCATTCGGCATCACGCCGATCCACAACTTGCCCATGATCGGGCACAGGTGATGACTGCACGCGCTGCGCACCGTGATCGGCCCCATGATCATGAGTTCGTTCAGGTGCTCGGCGTTCGGAAACTCCGTGACGTGCGGCGTGGGCACGTACCGCCCGCGGAACACCTCGGTCACGTACATCTTCGCCACGCGGCGCGCGCTCTCACGGGTGTTGTGATCGTGGTCGACGTCGATGACGAGACTATCCAGCAAGGCGCGAACCTTGCCTTCGACTTCCTTCGTCAACGCCTCGAGCTCGCCCGGCTCGATGAACGCGGAGATGTTGTCGTTGGCGTGGAAGCGCTGACCCTGGGCGCGGATCCGCTCACGGATGCGCGCGGAGACAGGTGATTCGGAACCGGGCTTTGAAGCTGCCATGCGGGCAGCCTATGCCCGGCCGGTGCCGGGTGGCAATTTTTCCGATCAGCGACGCAGCGCGGCAGGCCGGAACGGCGCGCCGTCTTCGCCGATGCCGGCGACCGGCGACTTCGGCGAACGCTCGGCCAGCTCGAATTCGACGTACACCTCGAGCGCACAGATCTGGTCGGTCAGGCGTGAGTCGAGGATCAGCCGTTCGCGCACGGTCTTCGCGTTGCTGCCATGCGCGAGCAGCTCGATCGCCGCGGCGATCATGCTGATCTCGGGGAAACCGAAGGAATCCGCGGCGCTCGTGATCTTGTGCGCCATGCGCTCGATGTGCGCCACGGCCGGCGGCTCGAGCGCGATCGGATCATCGGGCAGGCAGGCCCGCATCTGCGATATCTCGAGTTGTGTGCGTTCCAGGAAACGCACCGCCAGCGCCTGCTGGCTGAATTGGGACGTCGTCGTCTCGCCTGTACCGGTCACGTTAGTTCCTTTGTTGCTCCGAGTGACCCGCGGCCTGCTCCCTCTCCTCGCGCAAAAGTCTTGCACACGCGGCGGCGTGGTATGCGACTGGTTAGATCGGGGAATGCCTGCCCGTCGTGTTATTGCCGACTGCGTCTCACATTTGCGGCGGCCGGCGCGCGGTTGACCTGCCAGGACATTGCCTAGCTAGTGAAAGCGTTTTCACGAGACATTCGCCGCGTCCGGCAGGTCAATCGGCTTGTCCACCGGTGGCAGAAACCGGCACCGACAACATCACCACGCCGTCGATGTCGGCGACGATGTGCCCGCCTTTCGCGATGACCGTCTGCACCACCGCCGATTCGCGCGTGCCCGGGCAACCGACGAGGATCCGGGTGTGATCAAGGTAGTTAGATGTCGCCGGCGATTCTCCGAGCCGGCGGCAGGGACTTCCCTTGACCGGGAACCCGTCACCGAATGGCCGAAGTTTCGCCGGAATCTCCGCGTTGGACGCCGCCTCCGGCGAACCTTCCTCACAGGCGGAAACCAGCACGACGCACGCGGCAAGCAAGGGAAGCAGGACTTTCATGCGCCGACTCTATATCGGCGTAACGCGCTCCGGTATCGGCCCGCCGGACATTCGATTAATGTGCCCCCATGCGCTGTGACCGCCTCTGGCGAAATGCCCGACTCGCGACTCTCGTTCCCGGAGACGGGGAACTGGGCCTGGTCGACGACGGCGTCGTCGCGAGCCGCGACGGGCGCATCTGCTTTGCCGGTCCCGCGCAGGAGGCGTCCTCGCTCGAAGCCCTGCAGGTCACCGATTGCGGCGGCCGGCTGATCACACCCGGCCTCATCGATTGCCACACCCATCTCGTCCACGCCGGCAACCGCGCCGCGGAGTTCGAGCAGCGGCTGCTCGGCGCGTCCTACGAATCGATCGCCCGGCAAGGCGGCGGTATCCTCTCCACGGTGCGGGCCACGCGCGCCGCGAGCGAATCCGAGTTGCTGGCGCAGTCGCGCCCGCGGCTCGATGCGCTGATCGCCGAAGGCGTGACGACGGTGGAGATCAAGTCGGGCTACGGGCTCACGACGGAACACGAAGGCAAACAACTGCGCGTCGCGCGTTACCTCGCGCGTGAATGCAGTGTGTCGGTGGTCAAGACCTTTCTCGGCGCCCACGCATTGCCGCCCGAATACGCCGGCCGCGCGGACGATTACATCGCGCGGGTGTGCAACGACATGCTGCCCGTGCTCGCGCGCGAAGGCCTCGTCGACGCCGTCGACGTGTTCTGCGAGAACATCGGCTTCACGCGCGAGCAGACGCGGCGCGTGCTCGAGACCGCGCAGACGTTGCGGCTGCCCGTCAAGCTGCACGCCGAGCAGCTCTCGAACATGCAGGGCGCGGAGCTCGCGGCGCAGTTCAATGCACTTTCGGCGGATCACCTCGAACATGCCGACGAGTCTTCGATTCGGGCCATGGCCGCGGCGGGCACGGTCGCCGTGCTCCTGCCCGGCGCGTTCTATTTCCTGCGCGAAACGCGCCTGCCCCCGGTCGATCTGCTGCGCACCCACGCGGTGCCCATCGCGATCGCGACGGATTGCAATCCGGGCACCTCACCGCTCACGTCGATCCTGCTGGTCATGAACATGGCGGCGACGTTGTTCCGCTTGACGGTCGACGAATGCCTGGTGGGCACCACGCGTGCGGCGGCCCGCGTACTGGGACTCGACGATCGTGGCACGCTCGAAACCGGCAAACGCTGCGACCTCGCCATCTGGAACGTGGAGCATCCCGCCGAACTCGTCTACCGTATGGGATTCAATCCGCTGCACGCGCGCGTCCTGGAGGGTCAATGAACGAGTGGCTTGCGGTCCATCACGGCGATGCGCCGCTGGTGGTGAGTTTCCCTCACACCGGCACCGAGATTCCGCCGGACATCGAGACGCGGCTCGTATCGCCGTGGCTCGCGCGCAAGGATGCCGATCACTGGGTGGACGTGTTGTACGACTTCGCGCACGACATGGGCGCGACCACCATCCGCACGTCGATCTCGCGCACCGTGATCGACGTGAACCGCGATCCGTCCGGCGTTTCGCTGTATCCGGGCCAGGCCACCACCGGGCTCTGCCCCACCGAAACTTTCGATGGCGAGCCGCTGTACAAACCGGGCGAGGCACCGGATGCCGGCGAAATCGACCGGCGCACGCGCGAATACTGCCTGCCCTATCACTCGCACATCACCGCGGAGCTCGCGCGGCTGCGCGCGCGGTATGACCGGGTCGTCCTCTACGACGCGCACTCGATCCTCTCGCGCGTGCCGCGCCTCTTCGAAGGTGAACTGCCGCAGTTCAACATCGGCACCAACAACGGTGCGACCTGCGATGCCGCGCTCACAGCCTCGATCGAGCGCATCTGCGACGCCTCCGGCATGAGCCGGGTGACGAACGGCCGCTTCCGCGGCGGCTGGATCACGCGCCACTATGGCAAGCCCGAAAACGGCATACACGCGGTACAAATGGAACTTGCGATGCGCGGGTATCTTCAAGAGCCCGAGATCGCCGTGAACCCGGAGAACTGGCCCACTCCTCTCGACGATGCGCGCGCCGCGCGCCTGCGCGTCGCGCTGCGCGACATCCTCGATGCGTGCGTGACCTTCGCGAAGTGACGCGGCTCAGGGTGGCGGCGTCGGCCGGATCTCGAAATCCGGCGTGACCACGAAGTCATAGTCGTCGCCGACATGGGCGGCAACCCGCCCGAAGGTGCCGCGGAAGCTGCGTCCCTGTGCCTGGAAAGAGATTCTGACCGCCCCGTCGCCCGCCGGCCGTCCGCGGGCAGACTTCTCTTCGTCCGGCGCCATCCTTCCCGTCCAGATCTCGGTGTCCGCGAGCGCGATCCGCACGTCCGTGAGCGTCGCATTCGACTCGTTCCGCAGCGAAACCGTAGTCGCGACGCGGCGATTGCCTCCGTATAGGAGCAACAGCGCCACCACGGCGACCACCACGACCCAGGTGATTTTTGTGCCCATCACAGTTGAAGCTGTATGCGGCTCTGGAAGAAGTGCGTCGCGCCGCGGATCCCGAAGCGATCGAGCTCGCCGTAGCCATAGGCCAACTCGAGCCGCACGTTGTCGTTCATGTGCCAGTTCACCATCGGCGTGATGCGCCAGAACCGCCCGCCCTCGATGTCTTTCGAGTCCAGATCCGAATACGAGAAGCGCAACACGAACTCCCACGCGCCCGGCCCACCTTCGAACACGCTGCGCGCCGGGGAAACACGCTCGAAGTACGCGCCCGTCTTGTTGTAGGGCCGCGTTTCCCCCGTCGCGATCCACGCCAGGAACACTTCGCCGCCGTGGAAGAACGGATCGTCGTGCTCGCGTGACGACACCTGGTTGAAGTAATACTCCATGCCGAACATCAGCGGCCCCGGACGGTAGTAAGTCTCGATACCGACGATATCGGAGCCTTGGGCCGCGAATACGCCGGTATCGATCGCATAACTCTGCGCGGGAAAAGACTCGGGTTTCGACCGCAGTTGCAACGTGCCATCGTCCGCATCCGCATGACGCCACGCGACGCCGAGATGCAGCACCCGCTCGGGATCCGACACGGCGAACGGCAGCCAGATCGCGCGGCCGACGATCTGCTCGTCGCTGCGATTGAAGGATTCCTTGTCCGAGAAGTAGTCGCCGAACCAGCCGATGCTGTATGCGAACCGGCCGTCCGGCGAGTTGCCCATCCACTTGATGCCATCGGCCAGAATCGGCAGGAACGCATCGTTGATCGTCGCGCGTTCGTTGGTCCAGCCCTGGTAGCCGACCATCAGCTTGTTGGTCGAGATGCCCTCCTTCGTGCGTCCGACGAAGACCCGGCCATGGAGTTTGGGAATCTCGTATTGCAATCCGGTCTGGCGGAACTTCCACTGCTCCGCCGCGGCGTCGTACATGTATCCGAGTGTGTAGCTCAGCCCGGCGACTTTCGGAAACTGGCCTTTTATCAGGAACCGGAAATCGCGCAACTTGCCGGTGGACGCGAGTTTCATCTGCTCCTTGCTGTTCTCATCCTGGCTATAGGCGACGTAGTCGTAGAGGAATCCGCCACCCACTCTCAGAGTCGCGAACGGACCTTCATATTCATTGAATTTGACGAGCTGCCGCCGCGGCGTATCGCCATCGGTGCCGGCGGCTTCCGCCCCTTCCGTGACCGAATTGTCCGCGGCGAAACACGCGGACGCCAACGATCCGCACACACAGAGCACGAGCCCGCGCGAGCGCCCACTGGACAGCCAGCGCATGACGAGCGTCAGTAGGTCCTGTACAGGGTCTGCATGTTGCTCGGATCGCGCGGCTTCATCAGCGCCAGCGCCAGCAGGATGCGCGCCTTCTGCGGATTGAGCTCGTCGGAGGCCACGAACCCGAGCTTGTCGTCGTCGAGCTCGACGTTGCGGCCGACCAGTCCGGTCGGCACACGGCTGCTGCGCACGACGACGACGCCCTTCTTCACCGCGTTGGCGGCGGCATCGACCATCGACTTGTTCATGTTGCCGTTGCCGACGCCCGCAATGACGATGCCCTTCGCTCCGGCCGCGACCGCGGCGTCGATGAGATCCGATGAGGCATCCACGCCCGCATAGATGATGTCGACGCGCGGCAGCTTCGACACGTTCGTCACATCGAACTCACTCTGCGTCGTGTGCTTCCATTCGGGCTTCTGGTAGTAGTCGTTCTTGCCGTAACTCGCGACGCCCACGACACCCCGGACCGGCGACAGGAACGTGTCGACCGACGTGGTGCTGGTCTTCGTCAGCGAGTGCGCCGCGTGGATCTTGTCATCCATGACGACCAGCACGCCGCGTCCACGCGCGCGCGGATCCGCGGCGACGCCGACGGCGTTGTAGAGATTCAGCGGCCCGTCCGCGCTGACGGCGGTCGAGGGACGCATCGATCCCACCAGCACCACGGGCTTGTCGGTCTTCGCGGTGAGGTTCAGGAAGAACGCGGACTCCTCCATCGTGTCCGTGCCATGCGTGATCACGATGCCCGCGACGTTCGGATCCTTGGCGAGCTCGTTGATGCGCCTGGCGACCTTGAGCAGGATGTCGAACGACATGTCCTGCGAGCCGACATTCGAGATCTGCTCGCCCTTCACGGTCGCGAGCTTGTCGATGCCGGGCACCGCCGCGAGCATCGCATCGATGGTGACCGCGCCGGAGGTGTAGCCCGATTGCGTCCCCGACGCGGCGGCGCCGGCAATCGTGCCCCCCGTGGCGAGGATTACGACGTTGGGCTTGGCCTTCGCCGAGGGTGCCGGTTGCTGCGCGGAGGCGAACGGCGCGACGGCCCACACGACCAGCGCGACGTACGCGAGTCCGAGATTTCTTCCTTTGATCATCATGGCACCCACTCCTATTTCGGGTACTTGCTCTTGTCGAGATTGGCGAGCTTGACCGGGTCGAGCAGGTCCTTGATCTGCTCCTCGGTCAGGATCTTCTTCTCGCGAATGATCTGCAGCAGCCCCTTGTCGGTCCGGTACGCCTCGTTCGCGAGCTCCGAGGCTTTTTCATAACCGATCACGGGATTGAGCGCGGTCACGATGCCGACGGTGGTCTCGAGGTAGTTGGCCAGCACCTTCTCGTTGACCGTGATGCCGTCGATGCACTTCGTGCGCAATGTCGCGCCGCCTTTCTGCAGCAGGTCCTGGGATTCCATCATCGCCATACCGCTGAGCGGCTCGTACGCGTTGAGCTGCAGCTGCCCGCTGTGCGAGGCGACGCCGACGGCGGCGTCATTGCCCATCACGCGAAACGCGATGACGTTCATGACCTCCGGCACCACCGGATTGACCTTTCCCGGCATGATCGAGGAGCCGGGTTGAATCGGCGGCAGGTCGATCTCCGCGAGCCCGGCCCGCGGTCCCGAACCGAGCAGGATCAGGTCGCCCGAGATCTTCGATAGTTTGATCGCCAGGCTCTTCAACGCGGCCGAATACGCCACGAATGATTGTTGATCCCAGGTGGCGGCGATCAGGTCGGGCGCCACAACGATCGGCTTGCCGGTGATCTTCGCGAGCTCGACGGCCACCGCTTCGGTGTAACCCTTTGGCACGTTGATGCCCGTGCCGATCGCCGTCGCACCCATGTTCTGCGAGTACAGGCCCTTCTCCGCGTCCTTCAGGTACTGGATCTCGCCCTCGATGCCAGCGGCGAACGCGTGGAATTCCTGCCCCACCGTCATCGGCACCGCATCCTGCATCTCGGTGCGGCCCATCTTCGGAATCTCGAGATACTGATTACCCTTCGCGCGGAACGCCGCGGCCAACCGCTGCATCTCCGCGATCAGCTTGTCGTTGCGCAGGATCAGCGCGACCTTGATCGCCGTCGGATACGAATCATTCGTCGACTGCGACATGTTCAGATCGTCGTGCGGCTCGAGGTGCTGGTACTCGCCTTTCTTGTGGCCGGAGAGCTCGAGGCCGACGTTGGCCATCACCTCGTTGGCGTTCATGTTGGCCGACGTGCCGGCGCCGCCCTGGTACAAGTCCACCAGGAACTGGTCGCGATACTTGCCGCCGCGGATGGCGGTGTAGGCCTTCTCGATCGCCGCGAGCCGATCGGGTTTCATCGCGCCCACCTTCGTGTTGGCGCGCGCGGCGGCGAGCTTTACGATGACGAAGCCATCGACGAACTCCGGATAGGTGTTCATGTTGACGTTCGAGAACTGGAAGTTCTCGAGCGCACGTGCGGTCTGCACACCGTAATACGCCGCGGCCGGCACCTGCTTTTCGCCGAGCAGGTCGTGCTCGGTCCGGGTGGCCGTTCCCTTGTCCGCCGCGTGAGCCGACAGGACAGCCGTCAGCAAGGCAGCAGAGATCAACCTGGCACGCGACATGACGATTTCTCCGGCACCGATTCGCCGCAATTGGGCGCGCGGGCGTCGCCCGCCACAACTGCCCAAAGAGGCAGTAATCGCGGCCCGACCTCAGGATCGTCCTACGCGCATGGAACGGCGCCGGACCCGCGGCATCACACCCCCACACGCATGAACGGAGGAGAAACCCATGGCCTACATCGAAGGATTCGTTGCGGCGGTGCCGCGCGCCAACAAAGCCGAATATCTCAAGCAGGCGGAACACTCCGCGCCGATGTTCAAAGGAATGGGCGCGACGCGCATGGTCGAAACCTGGGGTGACGACGTGCCCGAGGGCAAGGTGACGGATTTCAAGGTCGCCGTGAAAGCGCAGCCCGACGAGGACGTGATCTTTTCGTGGATCGAATATCCGGACAAGGCGACCCGCGACCGCGCGAACGACAAGATGATGAAAGACCCGGCGATGAAGGACTACATGGACCACATGCCCTTCGACGGGAAGCGAATGATCTGGGGCGGATTCGCTCCCCTCAGTGACGAGGGGCGTACCACGAAGGCCGGCTATATCGATGGATGTCTGATCCCGGTGCCCTCCGGCAACAAGGACGCGTATCTCAAGATGGCAGCGACGCACGCCCAGGTGCTGAAGGAATACGGCGCCACGCGCGTGGTCGACGCGTGGGGTGATGACGTGCCCGACGGCAAGCTGACCGACTACAAGGGCGCGGTGAAGGCGCGCGGTGACGAGACCGTGGTGTACTCGTGGATCGAATGGCCTTCCAAGGAAGTTCGCGACCGCGGCTGGGAAAAAGCCATGGCGGATCCGCGCATGAAGAACCTCGAGATGCCGTTCGATGGACAGCGGCTCGTGTACGGGGGTTTCGCGCCCATCATGATCGACTGACGGAAACGATCAGGCCCCGCTGCGCCAGCGACGCGAACTGCGCGTCGCTGCCGCGGAAGGCGCCGGACTGCTGCAGCTCCCAGAGGATCGCGCCCAGCTCGCGCTCCGCCGGCAACACCTGCGGCGCGGGATCCTGCAGGACGCTGATCAGTACGAACGTCTCCTGTCGCGGCAGGGTATCGCTCGCATCGCCATGCGCGATCGCCGCGAAGAGCGAGCGCGTGTCGCTGGAGAAACGCGCGACCCGCACCAGCGGATGGAGGTGGTGCGGGTCCCCGGGCGCACGCGGACTCGATCCCGCCGTTTCCGCGAGCAGCCGCCGGCGCGGCAGATGTCGCAACTCGTGCGATGCCAGCTCGAAATCGAGCAGCTCCGGCAGGCAGTCGATGGGCAGCGCTCCGCTGGCCACCCGCCGCTTCAGGAAGCGGGCGAAGCGCTCGATCTCGAGCCGGAGCCCGCGGTCCGAAGATTCCTCGCTCTTCCAATAGTCCTCGAGCTCGGCTTCGAGTCGGTTCGCCAGCGCCAGGCAGGACAGGTGCAGTGACGTATAGATAGGTGTCACCCGGTGCGAACGGTACAGCGCGCAGTTCGTGGACATGCCCTTCTGCCGCACCGCATCAATCAGCCGCCGGCGTTCGCGCGCCGTGAGGTCGTACCGCGCCAGCGCGCCTACCGGATCCCAGCGGGCATCCAGGCAACGCTCGGGCGAGGCGATCATGTCCATCATCGCGAGCTGGAATTCCGCGAGGCTCATGTGACCCCCACGACCGCATGCCGGCGCACGATCTCGCGTGCCTGTGCCAGCTCGCGCAGCACACCCTCCTCACCCAGGAAAGGGAAATACGCTTCATTGAACTCGAACGTGACTCCACGCAGATTGGGTGCCCGCGGCACGACATGGTCGAGCAGCTCCCACACCATCGGATGACAGGCGCCGGCGTGCGAATCGGTGTACATGCCCGAGAACAGTGCGCCGCCCGCGATGTGCAGCTCGGTCACGCCATCCATGTCGAGCGCGGCGATGAACTCGAAGGGGCTGAACCTGAAATTGCGCGAATTGGCATACAGGTTGTGCAAGTCCAGTAGCAGACCACAGCCATCGCCACGGACCAGCGCATTGAGAAAGGCCGGTTCCTCCAGCTCCTGCTCCACGAGCCGCACGTAGTACGTCGGGTTCTCGAGCAGGAACGGGATATCGGCGAGGCCGCGAATCCTCCGCGCCCGGTGCGTAACCAGTTCCAGCACCTCGTGGTCCAGCGGCAGCGGCGCCGGAATGGCCGGCGCCGCATACGAAAGTTTATCGCTGTGCCATCCGAACGGGTAACGCGCCAGCCACCCTTGTAGGTGCGCGAGATAACCCTCGTCGAGTGCGCTCGCCGAAGCCACCGCGAGGCATCCGGTGCCGTGCGCCACCAGCGCGCAGCGCGGCGCGAGCCAGTCCAGCTCGTCCGTGAAGGACTCGAGGAATTCGAAGCGCCGCGATGCCAGCGGGCCATGGTCGATCCAGAACTGGTCGGAGGCGACTTCGACGAAGTCGACCGCCGACAGGTGCGCGCGCAGGAATTGCGACACCGCGGGGTTGTACAGCAACCCGATGCCGCAGTTTTTGTCCATCGCGCACGCTAGCGGCAAACTACTTTGGCCGAGTGCGGGACACCGCCGCCAAACGCGCGAACTGTGAATCAGTTCCTCAGGCGCAATTCCACGCCGACTCCCACGCCCAATTCCACGGGCGCCGCCCATTCTTCGAGCGCCCAAACATCAACCAGGAGTCATTTCATGTTCAGGTCAGTGTCATTGCTCATCCTTGCCGCCGCGGCCGCCCTGCCGGCGGCGCAGGCGGGCGGCTCTCGCATGCCGGGTGGCGACCCCGAAGTCATCGTCGAATGGAATACCCTGCTCGAAAACACCGTCCCCAATTCGGCCGGCCCCACCCTGCCGCGCTATTACGCGATGATGCACATCGCGATGTTCGATGCGGTCAACTCCATCGAGGGCGGATACACGCCGTATCGCACGCAGGTGTCCGCGCGGCGCCCGGCCTCGTCGGAAGCCGCCGCCGCGCAGGCCGCGCACGACGTGCTGGTCGCGCTGCTACCCGCCGGTCAGGCGGGCTTCGACAGCGCCCTCGCGACGCGCCTCGCGGCAATCAACCCGGGGCGCGCGCAACTCGGTTCACAGGTCGGCAAGGAGGTCGCGAAGAAGATCCTCGACTGGCGCGCGAATGACGGCTGGGCGACGCCGCAGTCGTTCACGCCGCCGCCACTGCCCGGCGTGTGGCGCCCGACGCCACCGAACTTCCCGACCGCGGCCTTCGTGCAGGCTGGTGACGTCCAGCCCTTCGGCTTGCCGACGCCCTATTACTACCTGCCGCGCCGACCGCCCGAGCTCGATTCCCAGGAGTACGCGGATGCGGTCAACGACATCATGGCGATCGGTGGCGTGAACAGCACGGTGCGCACCGCCGAGCAGACGCAGCTCGCGCGCGCCTGGGCCTCGGTCAACTACCGCCAGCAGTGGTCGGCGATCTGGAACAACGTTGCGCGCGACACCGCGCGCGCGAAGAAGCTCGATCTCATCGGGACCGCGCGCCTGTTCGCGCTCGTGAACGCGACCATGCACGACAGCGTGCAGACGGCGCAGGCCAGCAAGTTCGTGTACCAGCTGTGGCGCCCGGTGAGCGCGATCCAGAAGGCCGACGAAGACATGAATCCCGCGACCACCGCCGACCCGAGCTGGATGCCGCTCCTAACTACACCGCCGTATCCCTCGTACGCGGGCAACATGGCCTGCATCGGTTCCGGCGTCGCGCGCTCGCTCGCGCTGTTCTTCGGCACCAACGACATCCCGGTGACGGCGCGCTGGACCGGCATCAACGGCAACACGGACGTCGCCATGTCGTACCCCGGTTTCTGGCAGCTCGGCGAAGCGCAGGCTGTTAGCCGCGAGTACGGCGGCATCCACTTCCACTTCGACACCACCGCGAGCCAGGAGGTATGTCCGAAGGTCGCCGCGTACGTCTTCGCGAATTACGCGCGGCCGAAGCGCAACTGATCTCGAGCGGACTTGTCCGGAAGGGCTTGGCAAGAGCCGGCCCTTCCGGTCTATAAAACAAAAGTCGCATGGACTTCATGCACTTCCGGTTTCATGCTCGATTCAAGCTGTGAAATCGCCAAATCTCATCGTTTATCGTGGTTGCGCGGGTGACCGAAACGTCCGCGCTCTCGTCGGGGCTCAGCTGGTGGGCAACGCGCTCTCCGGCAAGCTCAACCTGACGCCTACCTATGTCGGCACGCCGCACGACCCGCAGCGGCTGCCGTGGGACCGCGAGCTCGCGATTGCACGGGGCGACCTGCGCACGCTGGCTTCGGTCTTCGACCAGGTCATGGCGAAGAACCAGGCCGTCATCACGACCATGGGCCGTTGCGCGGCCGGGCTCGCGACGATCCCGGTGATCGCCAAGCGACGCCCGGACGCCTGCATCCTCTGGCTGGATGCGCATGGCGATCAGACCACGCCCGATTCGCGTCCGCAGCCCAATCTCGGCGGAATGGTGCTCACCGGCGCCGCAGGCATGTGGGACAGCGGGCTCGGCAGCGGGCTTTCGCTGTTCAACGTCGTCCTGGTCGGCGCGCGCGACCTCGAGCCGCACGAGCAGAAGCTCGTCGACGATGGGCGCCTGAGTCACGTGAGCATCGGGCCGGAGCTGCCGGCGCGGCTGCGTGCGGCGATCGCGCGCCGCCCCGTCTACGTCCACATCGACTGCGATGTGAAAGAAGCCGCCCTGCCCGGCGAGCATGCCGAAGACCGCGCGCCCGGCGCCCTGTCTCTCGAGACACTGCGGGACATTGCCGAAGTGGTCGCCGAGCACGAGGTCATCGGCGTCGAGATCGCGGAATTCGAATCCGAGTGGTCCGAGGATCACCCGGCTTCCGCGAAGCCGCTGCTCGAAGCATTGAATCCGCTATTCGCGAACCAGGCCGAAAGGCGCCCGGCCTAGGGGTTTCCGACCCCATCCGCGTTCTATCCCGAAAGGGATAGCCGCTCCCCACGCTTACGAGACCCGGCCTTTGTCCCGCCCGGTGAATGTCCACCGGACGCGCCGGAGCACACCATGTGCCTCACAAGTCCGTGAATCTGGATTCCACGTATGTCGATGACTTCAACCGATCTGGCCGTACTCACCGTGTGGTGGCGCAGGCGATTGCGCCGTTCCGTTCGCGGGATGACGACGTTATTCCGCTTGAAACGCGCGACGCCGCCGCGGATGTCGGCGTTGCCCGCCCCAGTCGAGGTTCGATGATGATGAAGCTCAAGGTCGCCCGCTTGTTGTCAGCCCCCCTCGCCGCCGCCGTCCTGGCGGCGTGCGCGGTGGGTCCCAACTACCACGCTCCCGAAACGAAAGCCGCGGAGAAGTTCGACGGCGTCGAGAACACCACGTTCTCCACGCAGGAAAACGTCGAACAGTTCTGGCGCACGTTCGGCGATCCGGCGCTCGATGCACTGGTGGCAGAAGCGCGCGCATCGAACTACGACCTGCGCATCGCGCTGACTCGCGTCAACGAAGCACGCGCGTTGCGCCGCGAGGCCGCCTTCGACCTCGCCCCCAGCATCAACGCCACCGGCGGCTACACCAAGACCCGCCTCTCCACCGCTTCTCCCGGATTTCCCGTGCCAGGCACCGATCGCAACTCGGAGGCTTACGACGCGGGGTTCGACGCGTTCTGGGAGCTCGACTTCTTTGGTGGGGTGCGGCGTGGGCTGGAGGCGAGCAGCGCGGATCTTGGCGCGATCGAGGCCGCGCGGCGCGACCTACTCGTGACCGTCACGGCCGAAGTCACGCGCACGTATTTCGAGCTGCGCGGTTTCCAGCAGCAGCTCGACGTCGCACGCCGCAACGTGGTGAACCAGAAGGCGACGCTCGATCTCGCGCAGGCGCGGCTCGACGCCGGCGGCGGCACGGAGTTCGATACGGCGCGCGCGCAGGCGCAGCTCTCCGGCACGCTCGGCACCATCGGACCGCTCGAAGCGGCGGTGGCGCGCGCGATCCATCGTATGTCCGTGCTCATCGGGCGCGAGCCCGGCGCGTTGCGCGCGCAGCTCGCGCCCGCGCAGGACCTGCCGCCGCTGCCGGGCATCGTGCCCGTGGGCGATCCGGCCGGACTGCTGCGACGCCGGCCCGACATCCGCATCGCCGAACGCGAGCTCGCGGGCGCCACCGCCCGCGTGGGCGTGGCCGTCGCGGATCTCTTCCCGCGCGTCACGTTCACGGGCAGCGCGGGTTACGTCGCCGGCTCCTCAGGAGCCCTCGGCGACCGCGGCACCGACGCCTACGTGCTCGCACCCGGCATCTCCTGGGCCATCTTCGATCTCGGCCACGTGCAGGCGCGCATCGGCGCCGCCCGCGCCCGCAACGAAGGCGCGCTGCTGCGCTACGAGCAGACCGTCCTGCAGGCCCTCGAGGAGACCGAGAATTCCCTGGTCACCCACGCCCGCGCGCGCGACCGCCTGATCCACGACGAGCAGGCCGTGCAGTCCAGCAACACCGCGGCCGACCTCGCCCGCGTGCGTTATGAAAACGGCGCCAGCGACTTCCTTCAGGTCCTCGATGCCGAGCGCACCCTGCTCGAAACCGAGGATCGCCTGGCCCGCAGCCGCACGGAGGCCGCCACCAGCCTGATTGCGGTCTACAAATCGCTGGGCGGGGGCTGGTCGCTGTAAAGTAAGGCCATGAGCACCGAACCGCTTTCTCTGGAAGGATTGGGCCTGGAAGCCCGGGCCGCGCTGGAGGGCATGCCCTCCTTCATCCTGCCGCCGCTCGAGTCCCGCGAGAAGCTGCTGTCCGCCGCGGCGCGCGCCAGCCGCCTGCTGCTCGAATCGCCGGACGCGATGGAGGCCATGCCCGAAGTGCTGCGCATGCTGGGTGAAGCGGCCGATGTCGATCGCACCGCGCTCGCGCTCGCCGAAATCGATGCCGCCGGCGAACGCTGGCTGGTGATCAAGCACGAATGGATCGCCGAGGAATTGCGCGGCATGTGCAACGGCGGGTGCGCCGAGGACGACCAGTATTCGGACGTGCACTGCTCGATGCTGCAGGCGGGCAAGAGCATCGTGTATTGCAAGGAGACGATGCCAGGGCAGGAAGCCGAGAGCATCACGAGCGACCTCGCGAAAAGCTCCGCCATCGTGCCCATCCTCGTCGACGGCGAATACGTCGGCGTCATCGGCTTCGACGACTGGCGCCGCGCGCGCAAGTTCGACTCCTCCGTGGTCTCGGCGCTCGAAATCGCGGCCGGCCTCGTGGGCGCCGCGCTGCATCGCGAGCGGCTGGTCGAGACCATGCGCCGCGAGCGCGAGATCGCCGCCGAGGAGCGTATGGCGCAATTACATCGCGCCAACGCCACACTGCGCGCGAACCTGTTGCGTCTCTCGCGCGAGACCGACACGGCCGATTTCATCGCGGGCACGCTGATCGATGCGACCCGCCAGCTCGATGCCGCCGCCGCCTTCGCCATCGGATTCGACACGGCCAACGACTGCTGGAAGGTGTTCATGTTCGTCGAGAACGGACGCGTGACCTCCCCGCCGTTCCAGGAATCCGCCACGGACGCGCAGACGCGCGTCAGCGAGATCCTCAAGCAGTTCCGCGAGCCCATCTTCTATCCACTCGAGCCGCTCGACCGGCTCACCTGGCCGGGCGTCGCCGACTGGCACAATCGCGAAGGACACAAGAGCGTCTATCTACTGCCGCTGGTGTTCGGCGAGAACAGCATGGGCTTCATCGGCCTGGTGTTCCGCCAGAACGAGGCGCTGAACGCCGAGCGCACCGAGATCGCAATGGCGTTCGCGCACCAGGCGACGCTGTCGATCGGCATCAAGAAGCTCAGCATGGCCGCCAAGACCGCCGCGGTGCTCGCCGAGCGCAACCGCATGGGCCAGGAGATCCACGACGGTCTCGCGCAGGGCTTCACCGGCATTCTCATGCAGCTCGGCGCCGCGGAAGAAGCGCTGCACGAGTGCGCGCGCAGCTCGCCGCTGCCGTCCATCCTCACGCGCATCCGCGATCTCGCGAAGGAAGGACTGGCCGAGGCGCGCCGCTCGGTGCAGGCGCTGCGGCCCGATCAGACGCGCCGTCTCGGCCTCGAGTTCGCGCTGCGTCAGCTCGCCGAGCGCTCCTCGGTGCAGGGCCGCGTCGTGTGCTCGTTCGAGGGCGGCATGCAGGGTGACGGCCTCGCGCCCGAACATCAGCACGAGCTGCTGCGTATCGCCCAGGAGGCGGTCAGCAACGCGCTGCGCCATGCGCAGCCCGCGCACATCATCATCATGCTCAACGAGAATGCCGCCTGCTGGTCGCTCGCCGTGCGCGACGACGGCCGCGGCATGACGCTGATGCCCGAGCTCTACGCGAGCCAAGGCTACGGGCTCGCGAACATGCGCGAGCGCGCGGGAGCCATCGGCGGCAAGTTCGAGATCACGAGCAAGCCCGGCATCGGTACGCAGGTGGAAGTGCGCCTGCCGCGCCCGGTGGCCGCATGAGCGTGGCGGGCGCCAAGGTGGCCGCGCGCAAGATCCGCGTGATCCTCGCGGACGATCATCCGGTGGTGCGCGACGGCCTTGCGGCCATCGTGAATCAGCAGGCCGACATGCAGGTCGTGGCCGAGGCCGGCGATGGCGCCGAGGCGCTGGCGTTGTACGAAGAACACAAGCCCGACGTGATGGTGCTCGACCTGCGCATGCCCAAGATGGACGGCGCCGCCGTCGTCGCGAAAGTGCTCGAGAAATATCCGAAGGCCTGCCTGCTCATCATGACCACCTACGACGGCGACGAAGACATCTTCCGCTCGCTGAGCCAGGGTGCGAAGGGATACCTGCTCAAGGACGCGCCGCGGCAGGAGATCCTGTCCGCGATCCGCGCGGTCGCCGAGGATCGTCCGTACACCTCTTCAAGCGTCGCGGCGAAGGCACTGCAGCGCATGGCGAAGCCGAGCCTCACCACGCGCGAGCTCGCGGTATTGCAACTCGTCGCCGAAGGCCGCAGCAACAAGGACATAGCGCGTCGCCTCGAGATCACCGAGGGCACCGCGAAGACACACGTGAAGGCGATCCTCGGCAAGCTCGACGCGATCAGTCGCACCGAAGCCGTCGCCGTCGCGCACAAGCGCGGGCTGATTCATTTATAAGGCGGTGCCTGGAACGGAAATTCCGGGTGAGCGGCCCGGGGTTTGCACGTAGGGCCGCTGTCAGACATCGACGACCGCACACGCCAAGGATCGCGACTTCGCTCTCGTGACGGATTCGTGAACACTGGAGTCGTAGGTTCACGAACGCAGTCGAAAGACGCACGAACGAATCTACACGTGGACACAGGGCCATTTTATGGATGTGCACTGATCCACACGGAGGCCGCGTTTTCACGCGGCCTCTTTATTTCTCCATCCGCAAAACCTTCTCCATCGCCTTTCCCTTGGCGAGCTCATCGACGAGCTTGTCGAGCTGCCGGATCTTGCGCATCAGGGGATCCGCCACTTCCTCCACGCGCACGCCGCAGACCACGCCCGTGATGAGCTTGCGATCCGGGTTCATCTTGGGCGCCTCGGCGAAGAAAGTCTCCACGTCACATTCCTGCTTGACCTGGCGCTGCAAGCCCGCCGCGGTGTAGCCCGTCAACCAGCAGATGACCTGGTCGACCTCGCGCTTCGTGCGGTTCTTGCGCTCAACCTTCTGCACCAGCAGTGGATAGACCTTCGAGAACTTCATCGTGTAGATGCGATGTTTCGCGGCAGCCATCGTGGTCTCCGTGTCAGTCCCGATCCGGCGCGCCGAGCGGAAAGTACTTCCGGAACGGACGCGCCTCGTCCACCGCGCGCGCGACGGACGGATGCGCGAGCAGACGCGCGCGGTAATTCTTCAGGAAGCCGTGCGCGGCCGGAATCGGATGCGCCCAGTCGGCGTAGAACAGCGAAGGCGCGGCGGCGCAGTCCGCCAGTGTGAATGCGTCGCCGGCGGCCCAGGTGCGGCCCTCGAGCCGCGCGTCGAGCCAGGCGTAGATCGCGTCGAGCATGCCGCGCGCTTCGTTCACGCCAAAGGCGTCGCGATCGGCTTCCGGACGACGCACATCGAGCACGATCTTCTGCATCGGCGTCATCACGTAGTTGTCGAACATGCGGTCGAGCATGCGCACCTCGATGCCGGCCTCGCCCTCGGGGATCAGGCGGACGCGGCCCGGGTGATGGATCTGCAGGTATTCGATGATCGTGGTGCTTTCCAGGATCGTGCGTCCGCGGTCGACCAGCACCGGGAATTTCCGCAACGGCGACAGCGCCGCGAACTCGGCCTGCGCGGCCGGATCTTCGAGCATGCGGTACTCGAAGGGCGTGCCGTTTTCGTAGAGCGCGATCAGTGCCTTCTGGGTGTATGAAGAGAATGGATGAGCGTAGAGCTTCAAGCGTAGCGTCCTTTCCTGCGGGCGTCGGCGATGAAATGGCGGAATAGATAGACCAGCTTGAACCAGCCGGTCACTTCGAAAACGAGGAGCGCGCCCCACAGCTTCGAATGCCGCCCCTTGTATCTCGCCTTCCAGTGCCAGATGCACACCAGCGTCGCGTAAATTACCAGCGGAACTAGGCTGAAGGCGCACAGGAGTGTCGCGGCGATGACCCAGTTGCCGAGTGTCACGACGGCGTGTGAATCGTGAAACGTGGAGTTCGAAAAGAAGATGACGGCGAGCCCGATCGCGCCCGCCAACGCCAACCATGCGAGCCGCCCGAGAATCGTAAAGTGCCGCGCGAGTTGTTCGTCGTTCATGGCGTGGGATGGATCGCGATCTGTGTAGTGCGTTCTTCCTTCGCTCCCGAGTATGCGTCGAAGCAAGCGCGGTGTCCCGCGAGCGACATGTCGCCCTCGCGCACGTAGTAATCGCGCACCCAGGACAGCAGAAAATCCAGCCGCTCGTCCTGCTCCTGCTTCGAGGCGAATTTGTGCGCCTCCCACGGCCGCGCGCGGCAGTTCGCGAGGCACTGCTCCTCGCCGGGGTTCAGGAAAATCAGCAGCGGCGATGCCTCGAGCGCGGCGTCGATCAATGAGGCGTAGCAGCCTTCGACCACCCAGCGCTCGTGCGCGGCGCAGAAGGCGCGGACGTCCGCCTGCGCCGCCTCGGACGATCGGGCCGCCGCGACCTGACCCGGCTCCCAGGCGACCGTGTCGAGATCCAGCAGCGGCGCGCGCATCCGGGCCGCCAGCGAGCGCGCGAGCGTGGATTTGCCGGAACCGGAGTTGCCGAGGATCGCGATGCGCGTGAAGCCTGGCGATTCGTCCGCCACCGTTTGTTGTCTCCCCTGCCCGCGCCCGGCCCAAATATGCTAGAAACCGGGTCGGTTTTCGACCTTCCCTTTCTGTTGTACGAGCACGGCACCATGACCATCCGAAACTTCGCTCCCCGCCCCATGAAACTCAGCGTGTTGACCGCCGCCCTCCAGGAACTCACCCCGCGTGAGCGGCGTGATCCGGATCCGGACCTCGCGATCGAGGAATGGCTGGAATTCGCGCGGGAGATCGGTTCCCCGAACATCCAGCTCTCGGCTGCGCTGCATCCGACGCTGAGCGACGTGCCCGCCGAGGCGATGCTCGACCCGGTGGCGAACACCCTCGACCTGCGTGCGCCCTTCGACAAGAACCGCGCGGCGCGGGTGCTCAAGGCGATGAAGGCCACGGGTGTCGGCCTTTCCGACCTCGCGTACTTCGACAACATGCTCGTGGACGATCCCACCGCGCGCAAAGCCAAGCACGACTTCATGCTGCGCGTGTTCGACGCCGCGGCCCTGGTGGGCGCCACCGCCGTGTGCGGCTTCGTCGGCCGCAACATCAAGCTCGAGATGGACGAGAACCTCGTCATGTTCGAAGAGGTGTTCATTCCGCTGCTCAAGGAAGCGAAGGCGCGCGGACTTTCGTATCGCGTCGAGCAATGCCCGATGCCGGGCTGGAACGTGCTCGACCGCTGGCACAACAACATCGCGTACGCGCCGGGTCCCTGGATCGCGCTGCATCGCATCTGCGAGAAACATGGCGTCGGCGACCAGTTCCGCATCCACTACGACCCGTCGCACTCCGTCCTGATGGGCCAGGACACGCGCTCGATGTTCCAGTACCTGAAGGACGAGGGCTACGGCTTCCTCATCGGCGGCTTCCATGTGAAGGGCCAGGTGGTTGATTCGAAGGGCGTCTCGGCCTGGGGTTATGGCGGCCAGACCATGAATCGCGGCGACTGGATCAACGGCAAGCCATCGCCGAATCCGGCGGATGCGGTCAATGCGTGGAAGAAACAGGTCGCGCTCGCCGAGCACGAACTGCCCGGCACCGCGCGCCACGATCCGCTCGCGTATCTGCAGAACCGCAGCGTCGACTGGCTCGATCATCAGCTCGCGGCCCGCGAACTGCTGTCGATCGATCCGGCGGAGACGTATCTCGTCGTCGAGCACGAATACCCGCCAGCCCGCATCCAGGACAAGGCGCGCCTCGCCCCCATCCTGAAAGGCTCGCTCGCATTCGTGAAAGCCATCGACGAAGCCGCTGCCGCGATGTACTCGCTCCAGCACGAGGTCATGTCCGCCCTGGGCATCAAGATCCAGGGCTACGGCCGCCAGGCGTACCGCTCGTAGGAAGGTAGTAGGTGCCGGGTGAGAAATCGCGGAGTTAGCAGTTCGGAACTGCTAACTCCGCTCGGTTGGTGCCGGGTGAGAAAACACGGAGTTAGCTTGCTGAACTGCTAACTCCGCGATTTCTCACCCGGCACCAACCAACCAACCGCGTCAGTAGACCCAGCGAAGGCCGGCGCTGATGACTTGCGAGTCGTAGCGCAGGCGGGCGCGGTCGGAGTCGCGGTCTTCGAGGCGGGCGTTGAGGTCGAAGTGCAGCTTGCGGAGCATGCGGTAGCTGAAGCTGAGCTCCTGGATGAGTACGCGGTCATTGCGCGGATCGGGCAGCGCGGCGCCGGCGCCTAGATAGGACTGGTCTTCGACGCCGGCCTCGAGCGCGAGCGCGAGACGGTCGGTTGGTTGCCAGCGGGTGGCGAGGCTCACGCCCTCGGCGATGAAGTAGTCGGACTCCGCATCGAGATAGGCGCGCAGCTTGCGCCAGCCGCCGAGTTCGACCCGCACCTTGACGCTCGGATCCCAGCTGAACGCCCCGTCCCACACGATGCCGCTGAAGCTGCCGCGCGCACCCGCCAGGAGATTCGCCTCCGCGTACTCGCGCTCAAGGTATCCGACGTTGCCATCGAATGCGGTCTTCGGGCTGAAGGCATAGTGCGCGCGGAAGTTGCCGCTGCGCTCTTCGAAATCACGATCGAACGGCTGACCGTCGAGCGCCCCCCACTGCTCGAAATCCGCGCGGGTCGCGCGATAACTCAGCGCGAACTCATTCTCCGACGACGTCGTGAACTGCAGGCCCAAGCTCGCCGAATCCGTGGCCGAGTCGTCGACGCGCCGCTCGATCGCGCTGTGCCCGGTATCTGCGTGACGCCCCGCGGCGCGCAGCGACCACTGCGGCCCCAGATGGAACGCGAGCTTCCACGCGGCGCCGAGCGTTTCGACCTCATCGCGCCCCAGGAACTGCGTATTCGCGAAGTTCGCCAGTGATTTCCGATAGTCGCCGGCGAACTCACCCGCCCAGCGTCCGCCGGCCTGCCATTGCCACTTGGCCGCGGCTTCGCCGGACGTGTTGTCGAGGTGATCGTTCCTGGCGTACGCGTCGTGGTTGGCCCTCGCGTCGAGGATCACCGTCTGCCGCGACCATTGCCATTCCTGCTCGAGCCCGAGCGTCACGCGGCTGATGTAGTCGCCACGCGCGACGCCCGGGTCAACGGCCGACGCATCCTGCTCGTCGGGCAGCCGATAGAGATTGTCGTCGTAACTCTCCCGTGCGCCCACGGTCAGCGTGAACCCCGGTTCTTTCTCTTGCTGCGCGTACGCCGCGGATAGATGGACGAGCGCCACCGCGCCCAGCGCCAGAATACGTGACTTCATCCCGCCCCTCCGATTGCGAATGCGGATGCCAGCAAGGCCACGCTCGCCGGCAGGATCCAGCTGCCGACGTAGCGGCCCATCCCGATCGGCTCCAGCGGCCGCACGAACAGTGGATAGGCGAGCAGCGTGACCGCGACCTGGATCAGCGACAACGCGAGCGCGAACGCGACCAGTCCCGGCGCGAAGGCGGCGATCAAAAGGTTTGGCACCCAGGTGAAAAGCGACACGCGAAGGTTCCAGGTGAACTCGTTGCGAGTGCGGCCGGTGGCCTGCGCGAGCAGGCCGGCGTTCTGCCCCAGCGGTCGCAGCGCGCCGAACAGCGTCATCAGCGGCACGAGACTCGCGACCGCAGCGAACCCTTCGCCATACAGGATCCGCACCACCCACGGCGCCAGCACCGCGAGCGCCGCATAGATGCCGCCGCAGAAGAGCGCCGTCGTGCGCAGTCCACGCACGAACTCCGCGCGCAATGCCTCGGGATCCCGCTGGTGAAACGCGAGCGCGGGCAAGGTAAGCCGCGCCATCAGCGGTTGCACGAAACGCAGCGGATAACCGATGAGCTCCTTGGCCAGGGAGTACACGCCGAGCATCTCCGCGCCCAACGCCTTGCCGACGATGAGCTGATCGGCCTGCATGCGCAGCTGGCTCACGAGCTGCGTGCCCGCCTGGAACGTCCCGTAGCGCAGCGCGCGCGGCGCGAGCGCCCGGTCGAACAGCCATCCCGGATGCCAGTCCCGCGGCGCGAAGGCCGCGAGCAACACGAGCTTCACGACCGCGAAGACCAGCATGCCCGTGACGATGGCGCGCACGCCCCACCCCGCGTTCAGCAGCCAGAGCACGAGCCCCAGGCTCATGAGCCGCGCCCCGAGCTCGATCTGCGCAAGACGCGCCGCCTGGAATACCCGGATGTAGTTTGCCTGGTACTGACCACTGAGGCCTATGACGAGGAAGTTGACCGCGAGTAGTTCGAGCAGCGGCGCGAGGTCCGGCATCGCATAGAAATGCGCCACCGGCGCCGCGATGGCCAGCACGATCACCGCGCCCGCCGCGCCGAGCGCCGCGCTGATCCAGAACAGCGTGGAATACGAACGACGCGGCGCTTCGCCGAGATGGACGCAGAAGCTCGAAAGCCCCATGTCCTGGAACGCCGTGACGACGAACAGCATCACGTTGACGATGGCGAGTACGCCGAACTCCGCGGGTGACAAATGGCGCGCCGCCACCGAGATCTGCAGCAGCTGCGCCGCGGCGCCCACCAGCGTCACGGACACGGTCCACGCAGCGGCGCCCGCGCGATTGATCACGGCAGGCACTCGCCGATCATGGCGCTCGCCCGCCGGCGCTCGCGCTCCACCGCGACAGCCACCTTCTCGCGCCACGCATCGAGCGACTGGAGCAGCGTCATCACCTGCGCCATCAGTGTTCCGTCGAACAGCGACTGCACCGGATGCGAGAGCTCGGGCAGCCCGAGCTGACGCATCACGCCTTCGGACTTGTGCTCGTAGTTGAGCGCCACCGCGGGCGTGCCGAAGTTCATCGCGATGATGGCGCTGTGCAGGCGGGTCCCGATGAGCAGGTCGCAGTCGGCGAACAGTTCGCCGAGACCGACGTCATCTAGCTCCTCCATCGCGACGTGAAACCGGTCGGGGCGGTTCACGCGCGCCGCGACCCGCAGCGCGTTCTGGCGATCGTCGCGTGGATAGTTGCCGATGCTGGTACAGGTGGACGCGGCCACGACGTCGTAGCCGGCCTCGATGAGCGAGTTCACCAGTGTCGCGAAGGCGGTCTCGTATTTCTCCTGCGTCGTGCCCAGCCGCCGGTCGAACGGCGCGAGCTCCCGCAGCGTGATGGCGATCAACGGCCGCTCCTCCGACCGCGCGCGCAACCAGGCCAGCGGCTCGCGTGTGCGCTCCGAGGGCGGCACTGCCCAGGCCGTGTCGGCGCCGGCGCTGACCTTCTCCATGGGCAAGCGGCTGCGCTCGATCAGCGCGCGACTCACCGGTTCGCGCAGCGCGACATTGCGCGCGCTGCCCAACAACAGGCGCGCCAGGCGGTTCGACAGCGGCCGCTCGAAGGGGCCGAGACTGTGGCCCGCCAGGTACAGCGGCCGGCGCGCGAGCAGCGCCGCGAACGGATACTCGAATTGCCCCGCCCCATACAGGTCGACGAAGAACGAGCCGCCCACCTGGATCACCACATCATATTTCGCCAGCGCCGCCACCTGCCGCCGGAAGCTCTCCGGCAGCAGCCGGATCGGCCATCGCCAACCAGTGCGCAGCGCGAACCACATGGTGAGCGGCAGCAACCGGCTCGCGAGCCGTTCCTTGCCGGGGAACCGGCCGGAGTCGTGCCGGTGCCAGTCGGCGAACGGATCGGGCTCCACCGGGCGGTCCAGCATCCGCGTCGCTACGGCGGGACTGCGACTCACCACCGTGATCTTCGCCCCCGGCCGCTGTCGTTCGATCTCGTGGATCAGCCCGCGCAGGATGGCGCAGTCGCCGCGATTCGCGCAGGTGTGATTGCCGATGAGCAGCAGCTTCATGGCTACCGCCCCACTTCGGCGAGAATCCCCGCCGCGGGCGCGAACTCGCGTAGTTGCGCGTCGTACAGATCCTCGAGCGCTCGCGTGCATTGGACGATGTCGAAACGGTCGGCGATGAAAGCGGTGGCCGAAGCCGACATGAAGGTAGCCAGCGTGTCGTCCTGCAGTAGTTTGATCAGCCGCTCGCCCAGCGCCGCGATATCACCTTCCGGGAACGCGAACCCGGTGACGCCGGGCAGGATGCCCTCGGTGGCTCCGCCGCGCGCCGAGGTCACGACGGGCACGCCACAAGCCTGGGCCTCGAGAATGGAGATCGGCAGTCCTTCCGCATCGCCGTTGGCGGCGGTGACGCTCGGCAGGCAGAAGACACGCGCGTGATCGAACTGCCGCTTGACCTCCTCGCTGCTCACGCTACCGAGGAACCGCACGCCGCCTCCGAGCTGCGAGGCCACCTCGCGGAATCGCGCGCCCAGCGGACCATCGCCCACCATGACCAGCTCGGCGTCCGGCACCTGCTGGCGTACCTGCGCGAACGCGCGGATCAGGAGCTCGCCGCCCTTCTTCTCCACGAGCCGGCCGACATGAAGGATGCGCCGCGGCCGCGCCCCGATGGGTTTGCCGGAGAACGCAAAGCGTTTGCGATCGACACCGATGTACCGCACCGAGATGACCTCGGGCGCGATGCCGAACTCGATCGCGCGCTGCCGGATGGCCTCGCTGACGGCGACGAAATGCACGCCGCGCTGCCGCGACAGCGCGCGCAGCCGCGCGGGGTAAAAACGGTTCGCGAGCGAGGTCCGGTCCCGCTGCCACACGTGCTCGTGAACGTTGATGTCGAAGCCATGCAACGTGACGATCACCGGCAGGTTCAGGCGCCGCAGCAGCGGCCAGTAGTCGACCGCGTCGGTGCCGAAATGCACGTGCACGAGGGCCGCGTTCTGCGCGCGCAGGAGGCGTGCGCCGCCGGGCGGCGCCACGCGCAGTTCGCGCAGCACGCGTTTGTACAACCGGCTGCGCAAGGTGGGCGTCGCGCTGTGCAACAGGCGCAGGTCGATCCCCTCGACGGACAGGCCGGGCTCGACGCGATGCGTACCAACGAGCACGGGCTTCCAGCGCGAATACGCCAGCAGCTGCTCACGGATGAAGGTTTCCGAGTACGGCAACAGGCCGGCCCGGCAGACGAGAACTTTGTTCATGGGTTGGTGAACCGGGACGGGGCAGTAGAGCTTGCGCACCTGGGCGCGGAACGCGGCGGTGCCGAAGCGCAGGCGTGCCTCGCCGCGCGCCGCGGCGCCCATCCGCGCGCGCAACGCCGCATCGTCCGCCAGCGTGATGACGTGACGCACCAGCGCATCGATCGACCCGCCGACCAGCCCGGACGTGCCATGCGAGACCGTGTCGCGATTGCCGATGCAATCGTTGACCACGCACGGCAAGCCCGCGGCCATCGCCTGAATCACGGAAATCGGCAACCCCTCCCAGCGCGATGTCTGTAGATAGATGTCGGCGCGCGCCAGCAGCTCGGCCACCTGCTCGCGCGTGCGCCAGCCGGTGATCGCGCAGCCCGCGGCTTCGAGCATGGGCTGGTAGTTCGGCTCGCCGTCGCCTATCCACTCGAAGCGCACATCCGGGCGCTGCGTGCGCACGGCACGCGCCACCGCCGCGAACGTTTCCGGGGACTTCTGCCGGGAGAGCCGGCCGAGCGTGGTCACGGTGATCCGCTCCGCGGGGCGACGCTCGATGTCGAAGAAGCACTCGTCCACGGGATTCTCGAGCAGCAGTGCCTCGCGGCCGGAGAGTTGCGTCAGCAGCTCCGCTTCGCCACGGCCGCAACCGACGGGCGTCGCGCCGGTGCGCGCCGCCAGGTACTCGAGTGTCTTGAAAAGCGCATTGCGGGCACGCCGATCAGGATCGAGAAACGAAAGCCCATGCGGCGAATAGAACACGCGGCAGGACCAGCGCATCGCGCGATGCGCGAAGCGGCCGATGAATCCCGCCTTCGAGGAATGCAGGTGCAACACATCCGGCCCAAAGGTTCCGACGGCGCCCGCGAGCGCACGCCAGAACTCGCGCGCGAATGTCACGTGCAGTCCGGCAGCCGGCGCGACGCGCACGAATTCCATGCCCGGCGGGAACAGCGAGGTGAGATCCGCTGGCGTCTCGGGCCGCTCACTGTAGACGAGCATCTGCCGCGCGCCCGATGCCGCAAGCTCGTGCGCGAGCGAGACGATGACACTCAAGGTGCCGGAGGCGGCGCATTCGGTCGCGTGGATGATCTTCACGAGGCGACGTTGCCCGCGCCCAGCGCCGGCTCGGCCGGGGCGCTCGCCGTGAGTCCCGCCCTCGCGCGGATTTCTCCCAGCACGCACTGCGCATTGGCCGTCCAGGTGTAGTGGTTCAACCGGCGCACGGCGTTGCGCCGCAGGGTCTCGCGAATCCGCGTATCGCGCGCCGGCCCGCGTAGCACGGCCGCGAGTCCCGCGGGGTCGAGCGGATCGAAGTACAACGCCGCGTCACCACACACCTCCGGCAACGCCCCCGCGTTCGCCGCGATGACCGGACAGCCATTCGCCATGGCTTCGAGCGCGGGCAGGCCGAAGCCCTCATACAGCGACGGGAACAGGTACCACGCGGCGTTGGCGTACAAGGTACCGAGATGCTCGTCCGGCACGAAGCCGAGGAACTTCATGCGCGGATCGGCCGCGCCGGTCGAGCGGAAGATGCGCGCGTCCGCGGCGCCCGCCACCGCGATGGTCCACGGCAACTCCCGCAGCTTCGACATCGCACGCGCGACGACCTCGAGATTCTTGTTGGGCTTGATACTGCCGACGAGCAGCAGGTATCGGCCGGCTTCGAGTCCGTATCGGCCCAGCGTGGAATCGGCATCGCCGCGCGCCAGCGCGTGACTCCAACCTTCCCGGCCGACGACGACGCGGTTGGTGATGCCATAGCGCGAACGGATCTCGCTCGCCGAGAATTCCGAGACCGTCATCACGCTCGCGACCCGGTCACGCAGGAGCCAGAGCAAGGTGTCGTGCCAGGCGCGGTACCGCGCGGAGAAACACTGCGGCATGGCGCGTACGGTGGCGTCATGCACGGTGATCACCTGGTGACGCTTGGCGATGGGACCCGAGTAGCTGAAGTTCACGAGCAGGTCGTCGCGCGCGAACAGCGGCAGCGTCACCTGCTCCCAGGCGTGTCCGCTCAGCCAGGGCAGCTTGCGCTGGCGGATGTGGCGCAGCTCCAGTTCACGGCCGCCCGAAGGAATGGCGAGCTCGAGTTCGAGTCCCGCGCCGTGCTGGGGAACAAGCGCATCGAGCGCGAGCACGGTTTCACGCGCATAACGTTGCACGCCGGTGTGCGGTTGCGCGAGGAAGCGCCCATTGAGAATCACACGTGTCACAGAGTCACCTCGGCCTGCCATCGGCCATTTTTCTTGCGGAACATTTGAGGATCGCCCTCCGTGGATAGTTGCTCGGGAAGCGAGTGGAACTCCGCGGGCGCTTCGGCCAACGTGGGAGCGCCTTCCTGCCATCCGCGAAAGTTCGATTCGAGCGACCACGCCACCGCCCAGGCACCCGCGTCATCGGACCCGGTGGTCACGAAGTGATGCGAGCCGACTCGGTAGGCGGCGACATCACCGGAGAGAACCAGCTGCGCGACGGTGCGCGCCGCGGCGAACGCGGGCTTGGGCGTGAGATCGGCGCGGACGAGGCCGAAGCGATGCTGCGAGTCGGTCTGCGAGGGTCCGTCATCGATCAGGCCATACCACCACACGCCCGCGATCCACGGCCGCGAGCGCGCGAGCAGCATGAAGCGCACCAGGTAGTTGGCCGCGTCGCGCTCGGAGACGCCATGACGGCCCTGGTTCGTGGGCCATCCCATCTCGGTGACATAGATTGGAATATCGCGCGCCGGCTCGGCGGTTTTCAGCAAGGCGTGCAGCCGGTCGAGACTCAGGATCGCGCCCTCCGGATTCACGCGGTAGCGGAACAGCGTGTAGCTGTGCACGGAAATGGCGTCCGCATGCGCGAGGCCTCCGGCCGCGATGAACTCGCGCATCCATTTGAGATCGACGCCCGCCGTCGCACCGGCGATCACCCGCGCATCCGGATTGGCCGCGCGGATCGCGGCGGCCGCGGGCGCGAGCAAACGCGCGTAATCGGCGGCCGAGCCGCTTTTAGCGGCGGGCTTCGAGCCGAAGCCGCTGTTCCACTCGTTCCACACTTCGAACTGCCGCGCTGAATCGCGCAGCGTCGTCGTCACGAATCCCGCGTAACGCGAATAGGCGGCGATGCCGGCGGGTGACACAGGAAAGCCGCCGCCGTCGTGAAACTTGTTGCCGTAGGCGAGAATCACGACGGGACTGTCCCCGCGCTGTGTCAGCGTGCGCATGGCCTGCCGCGATTCGGCGTAACGGGACGGAAACTCGAGCACGCCCGCGCTGCGCTCGACGCCGCTCCAATACGCATCGTCGCGAATGCTGTTGAAACCGCCCTCGTTCACGAGCTTCAGCACCGTCGCCGCATCCGAACGCGCCATCGCGAGGTGAACGCAGACGCCGAACTGGAAAGCGCCCACTTCGCGTGAAACGAGTAGCAAGGCAAGCAGCAGGCCGGCCATCGATTTCATCGCGCCTCCGAGGGAGTCGCAGCCTCGCGCCGCGCCGCGTGGCGGGACTTCGGCAGATCGATGAGCACCGAGATCAGCAAGGTGATTGCGATCGTGAGCGCCGCCGACGCCAGGCCGAGAAGGCCGAGTCCGGTGCGCGACAACGCCTCACCGGGATACGCCATGAGCAGCACCTTCTGCACCGAGACGTGCAGGATGAAGATGACCAGCGTGTGGCGGCCGACCAGCGCGAGTGGGCGCGCGATTGCCGCGAACCGGCACAGCCACCGCGAAGCCGCGAGCGCCAGCACGCAGCCCGAAAGCGCCGCCGCCAGCGCCGGCCAGAATGGCGCGAATTCGCGCAGGTTCAGATCGACCCGGGCCGATCCGAGAGTGAGCGTGAATACGGCCGCGGCCATTACGACCGTCACCGGATGGGTCGCCGTGCGTTGCGCGGCGGCACTGTCACGGAGCGCCTGCCCTGACCACACGAATGCCAGGCACAGCGGCAGCAGATCGAGGCTCCACGGCCAGCCGGTGGAACCGGCCATCGGCAGTATCGCCGCCGCTCCGACGGCGAATACTGCCGCGGCCGCCCAACCCACGCTGCTCTTCACGCCGAGCGCGAGCGCATGCGTCGCGAGCAGTGCGAGGAACAACGTGGGCAGGAACCACAGATGCGACCAGGGCAACGTCTCGCCGGTGGCCCAGGCGATACCCGACAGCGTGCCGATTACCGGCTCGCCGCGCGTCACGCATTTGATCGCGCCCACCAGCAGGGCCGCGAGCACGAACGGGACCAGCAGGCGCCGCGCAAGCCGCGGCGCGGCGCGCAGTGGATCCTGCGGACGCATGACGCGCCCGCTCAGCATGAAGAACAGCGGCACGTGAAACAGGAAGATCGCCGCCACGAGCGCGGGTGAAGCCATGCTGAGCGCGCGGTTGTGCCCCAGCACCACCAGCACGATGGCAATGCCGCGCGCCACGTCGATCGACGCATCGCGTTCATCGCGCGGCCTCAATACGCGGGACATGGCAGCGTTACCGGTTGTTGGGCAGTCGTCGCCTGCGCCTGGCGGCGCAGATGTCCCGAAGCCACCCCGGCGACCAGCCAGAACGTGGCCTGGACGAGATCGGGAATGGCGATGAACCAGACGATCAGGAATCCGATCAGCCCGAAGCACAGCTGGCGCGATTCCGCATCGGGCTGGCGATAACAGGCCATGACCAGCGTGCCGGCGAAGGCGCAGAAGGTGAGCATGCCCGGCAATCCGGTCGTCGCCAGCAGCGTCGCGAGGAAACTCGACGCGCGCGTGCTGCCGACCCCGACGCCCAGCCCCGCGCTTTCGATGAACGTCTCGAGCGCCAGCGCATCCGCGGTGCTGCGCCCGACGCCGGAGGAGCTGTCCGCCTTGTTGAGCACGAGGTCCTGCAGCGCGCGCGAGTCTAGCAGTAGATAGTCGATGCCGATGAAGGCGAGACACGTGAACGCCACCGCCGCGCCGATCTTAAGCTTCACGCCGCCCACCACGCGCTTGTCGAGCAGCAGCCAGACGCCCACCAGACCCACCAGTCCGAAGTAGCCCAGCGACGAGGTCGACAACATGAGCACGCACAACGCGAACACGCCGAGAGCCGGCGCGCGGCCGCCGAGCAGGAACAGTCCGAGGCAGCCGACGAAGTTGTAACCGAGCAGGGACGGCTCCCAGAACGTCGAGGAGATGCGCTTGATGCCGCCCGCCATCTGGTCCGGGAACTGCCCCACCCCGGTGTTCGAATTGATGACCTCGGTCGGCCATGGCAGGCCGGTGTAATACGCAAGCAACTGGTACAGCCCCAGCAGGCAGGCGAATGCGAGGCCATACGCGACACCCTTCAACGCCCAGCGCAGGCCCCCCTCGCGCGTGGCCACGAGGTAGCTCGCGAACGAAAACAACATGAGGTTGGCCACCAGGTAGAAGGCCTGGATGATGTTCGTGCCCGATGGCGAGACCGCCGTGAAGGCCACTTCGTTGATCGAGCCGCGGCTGCCCATGGCGTGCGCAATGCCGGCGAACACACGCGGCAGGAACACTGCGCCCAGCAGTCCGATCGCCGTGAAGGCGAGCAGCCACAGCTGCGGCGCGGTCCAGCCGCGCACCGGGATCGCATCGTTCGATCCGATGCGCATCCGCTCCCGCAGGTAGTGGATGAACCCCACCCCGGTCAGTAGATAGGCCGGCGCCATGCCCGCGAGGCGCCCGCCCGCGGTCAGGATGAACGGCGAGGCGCCCTGCAGGAAACACGCGAAGCCGGTCGCGGCGAGCCAGTGCAGCGGACTGCGCAGCGCGACGGCCAGCAAGACCAGGAAGAATGGCAGGAACGCGGTCAGCTCCATGTGCCGCCTGCCGCCCACGGCGGTGCCAGACCCAGGGCCGCGCGTTCATCGCCGCGCTTCATCGCCGGTTCCAGCAGGCGCAACAGTTCTCCCGCCTTCGCGCTCCAGTCTTCGGAACGCGCGAGCTCGCGTGCCTGCTCGACCAGGGACACATCAGCCGCACGTTCGAACGCCTGCGCGACGGCGGCGGGAAAGGCATCGTCGCTGGCGGCGACACACAGCGTCGGCGGAGACAAGGCGCCCGGTCGCAGCGCCGAAGTCGCCGCGATGGCGAGGCCCGCGGCGGCGTACTCGTACAACTTCATCGGGCTGCGGCCCGCGTTCGCGCTGTTCCGCGAGAACGGCAGCAGCCCGACGGCGCAGGCGCCGAGCAATGAGGGTAGCCGCCGATAATCGATGGCGCCGAGCGCGACGATGTTCGGCAGGCGGAGCGTGCTGGCGACGCGCTCGCCGCCGGGCCCGGCGAGCAGGAAATGCCGGTGCGGCAGAGCCAGCGCCGCGGCGCGCAGCGCGTCGGCGCCGAAACGGCCGTCGAACGCGCCGACGTAGACGGCGCGCGTCGCGCGCTCGCCCGGCAGGGCCGGCGCGGAGTCGCGAGCGGTCACGGTCGCGAAAAGCTCATAGTCGACGCCCTTGCCAATCA
>JAEWLQ010000054.1 GCA_023457495.1 Pseudomonadota bacterium | reverse complement strand
CGGGTGAGAAATCGCGGAGTTAGCTCGGACCGCACCAACACGAAGCGCTAACTCCGCGATTTCTCACCCGGCACCGACCACGTTCGCGGGGCGCTGGATGCCGCAGGCGACGAAGGTGAAATCCTCGATGGGCTCGGGGTGGCGCAGGCGGTATCCCTGGGCGTAGTCGACGCCGAGCTGCGTCACGGCGCGCAGCTTGCCGGTGGTGTCGACCTGGCTCGCGACGGTGCGCATCCCGAGCGTGTCGGCCATGTGCACCATGCCGTTGATGAGCGCGCGCGAGACGATGTCGTCGGTCGCGCCTTCGACCAGTGTGCCGTCGATCTTGAGGATGTCGGCGTTCACTTCGCGCAGGAAATCGAAGCGCCCGGTGCCGGTGCCGGCATTGTCGACCGACACCTCGCAGCCGCGCTCGGCGAGCGATCGGGCGAGCTGCGCGAACTCCCGCGGCGCCAGGCCCAGGTCGAGCTCCGACACTTCGAAGCGCAGCGCCGTCAGCGGCAGGCCGGACTTGTCCAGGCAGTTCTCGAGGTAGTTGCGGAAGTCCGGCCTGACTACCGACTTGCCGGACAGGTTCACCGAGAACACCGCGTGCGAATCCTCCCAGCGGTCCCGATTGCGCTGCATCCACACGAGCAGCGCGCGGATCACCCAGCGGTCGATCGCGGGCATGCGGCCATTGCGCGCGGCGACGTCCAGGAACTCCTGCGTCGTCAGCACGCCTTCGGGCGTCGGCAGGCGGATCAGTACTTCGACGATGAGCGGCTGACCCGCGGCCGATTCGTCTTCGCGCAGGCTGACGATGGGCTGCAGGTGCAACGCGAATTCGTCCTCGCGCAACGCGACGTCGATGAGCTCGACGATGAGCTCCTCGCGCTCGAGCGCCGCGAGATCAGCCTCGAAGTCGCCACTGGCATCGTAGTTCTCGAAGCGCAGCGCCGCGACGACGGTCGTGTCCGAGGCATCCTCCACCACTTCCGGCGCATGCGGATCGGAAATCTCCGGCGAAGACTGGCTGATCGCCTTGGCGAGCACGGGCAGCACCGGCGCGAGCTCGGTGACGCGTTCGCCACGTTCGTTCTCGCCGGTGGTGAGTCCCGAGAACACGACGAGCGCGACGCCGCGGAACACGGCGCCCTCGTACACAGCGAGCGCACAACGTGCGCGGGCCGTATCCGCGCTCTCCCACCACAGGCCGCAGGTGAGCCCGCGCACGTCATGCGGATCTTCGACGACCTCCGCGATCAGCGCATGATCCTCCGCGAGCAGGAAATCCCCGCTCGACCAGAGTGCATGCCCGCGCGCATCGTGGATCGACAGGGAGAGAATGCCGGGGTTGCGGCGCATGAGGCCGCGCGCCAGCGGCGCGAGCAGAGGAGCTGTTTCATGGGTCGTCGTGTCTGTCATACGTGGCATCAGGATAGATGCGCCGCGCACGCAGCCCGTCGTCGCCGCTCGGCGACGTTGGGTTCGGGAGACTCCCGGCGCCGCGAGGTGTTAGGTCAAATCCCGCTCACCACATAATCCGCCTCGGACGTCCCGCCTGCCCCACTGAATCCCCGCGCGCCCCCGCCCCGTCCCGCTTGCCACATTGTCGTCGCGGGCATCGCGCCTCCCCGCTACGTTTCCGCGTACATCGGGAGAGCGTCCATGAAACCTGACACGATCGCATCGACGAACCGCTACGACTTCCTCGACTGGCTGCGCGTCCTCGCCATCTTCCTGCTGTTGTTCTTCCACACCGGCATGTTGTTCGTGGGCTGGGGCTGGCACATCACCAATGCCGAGACCATCCCGGCCCTCGTGTGGCCCATGGACATCGCGCATCGGCTGCGCATGCCGCTGCTGTTCGTGATCGCCGGCGCGGGCATGTGGTACGCACTGCAGCGCCGCAGCGTCGGCGCCTTCACTCGCGAGCGCACCTTGCGTCTGCTCGTGCCCGCCATCGCCGGGATGTTCCTGATCGTGCCCCCGCAGGTGTTCGTGGAGCGCATCGCCCATGGCGAGTGGCATGGAGGCTACCTGCAATTCATGACGGACCGCGTGCTGCAGTTCCAGCCGTATCCGGCGGGCAACTTCAGCTGGCACCACCTGTGGTTCATCGTCTATCTGTTCGTGTATGTGCTGCTGCTGCTGCCACTCATGGCCTGGTGGCGGCGCGCGCGTCCGGTGATCCGTCCCGCCGTGTGGCTGTTCGCACTCGGACTGCCGCTGGGCATCAACGAAGCCTTGCTCAAGACGCGCTTCCCCGAAACGCACAACCTCATCAGCGACTGGTACATCTTCATCCACTATCTACTGCTCACGGCTTACGGATTCGTGCTCGCCAGCATGCCGGGGGTGTGGGACTGGCTCGCGGCCAAGCGGCACTGGGCGCTGGGAATCGGGCTCGGCGTGCTGACCGCCCTGCTCACGATGTTCGCGACCGGCGTCGTCGACCACGACACCGTCACGGATCACGTGCTCGCCAACGTCTTCACCTGGGCCTGCCTCATGGCGTTCCTCGGCTATGGGCGCCAGCACCTGAGCTTCAGCAACCCGCTGCTACGCTGGGCCCGCGATGCGAGCTACCCGGTGTACATCCTTCACCAGACAGTGATCATCGCGATCGCGTATTTCGTGATCCAGTGGACCTGGAGCCCGGGGGCGAAGTACTGGCTGGTGCTGGTGACCACGCTGATCGCCTGCGTGGCGATGTACGAGGTGATCCGCCGCGTCGCGCCGCTGCGCTTCCTGTTCGGCATGAAGCCCGCGCGCGATGCCGCGCGGCCGCAATCGCTCAGTTCCCCGGCGAAGCCGAATACAGGGGTTTCTTGAGCTTCCAGCGCTTGTGCGACCAGGGCCAGTCGGCGGGCGCTTCGCGGATCTGCGCTTCGACCATGCGCGCGTAACGCGAGGTGAATTCGCCCGGAGGTAGCTGCTCACCCGCGCCGGCGAGCGGCACGAACTCCACCTCGTAGCGGCCGCGCGCGATCCGTCGCAGCTTCACGAAGAACGCCGCGTAACGCACGCTGCGCGCGATTTCCTCGGGGCCGAGGAAAAACGCCGTGTCGCGGTTGAGGAACGTGAGCCATTGCTTGCGTTCGCTCGTGACGGGTTCCTGGTCGGCCACCATCGCGATCGCGCGCGGCTCGCCGCGCTTCTTGATGATGTCGCCTAACAACTCGGGCGCGGGGATCATGCGCGCGCCGAGCCGGCTGCGCAGCGTGAGCATCTCGCGCTCGGCCCAGCTGTCGACCAGTGGCTTGTACGCGGCGTCCACCGGCATGCCGAGCTGCGTCGACAGGCCGAGCAGCAGCCACTCCCAGTTGCCCTGGTGGGCGGCGCACAGCAACACGGGTTTGCCCTTCGCGACCTCGTCGCGCACGAGCTGGGGATTCACCATCGACATGCGGCGCTCGAGCTCCGCGGGTGTGAGTCGCGGCGAGTGCACGATCTCGACCAGCATGTCCGCGAAGCCGCGGTAGTAATCGCGGATTACGCGCTCGCGGGTGGCCTCATCCCAATCGGGAAACGACTTCGTCAGGTTGGCGACGACCACGTGGCGGCGATATGGAAATACCTTCCAGGCGCAGTAGGCCATCAGCCGCGCAACGGGATACCACAGGGCCAGCGGAATCCGCGACAAGGCGCGGATCCAGAGCGAGGGTTTGGCGGGCGACGTCGTGCCGGGGATGCCGGCCTGACTAACGAGAACATTCGGGGATTTCGGCGCGCTCGGCTTCACGGCGCGGAATCTTACTTGGAAAAAACGAAAGGCCGTCATCGAGACGGCCTTTGCGTGGTGGTGCCCCCAGTCTGATTCGAACAGACGACCCCTTCATTACGAATGAAGTGCTCTACCAGCTGAGCTATAGGGGCGAAACCTCAGAGGGCGCGCATTCTAATGGCGTGGGGTGGGCGATGGAAGCGTCAAGGCGGCCACAAAGCCATCAAGGGAAGCCCCGAATACACGATTTCGCGGCTTATCGTCCGACTCAGGTCGGCTCGGGTCGGCTCGGGGGGCAGCTCAGGCGGCAGTTCTGCGACGCAGTCGGATGACCAGCTCGATGCCGTCGACCTGCATGCCGGGCGGCGGCTCGGGCAGGCGCTGGAATTCCACGTCGCGCAGGGAAACATCCATCAGCGCGCCGGTATCGAGATCGTGGAAGTGGTAGTGCGAATCGGTGTTCGAATCGAACCAGCAGCGGTCATCGCCCACCGACAACTGGCGGATCAATCCGGAGGCCGCGAACAGGTTGAGCGTGTTGTAGACCGTCGCCTTGGACACCCGCAGTCCCTGGTTGCGCAGACCCGCGAGAACTTGCTCGGCGGAGAGGTGCTGGGGGCGACCCAACAGGAGCGCGGCGATACGCAGGCGCTGGGCCGTGGGCCTTACGCCGTGCCCCAGCAGTCGCTGGGTCAGAGCCTCATGTGACATGGGTTCAACATCCGTGTGCGACATGCGGCGGCAGTATACGCCCGGAGTGCCGTCGACTGGCAAATGGCCGCGAAGCCGGCAGATTTGCGGCTCGGCGGCGGGCGCGCGCGGAGCGAGCATGAGCGCCATGCCCCGCCCTGCCGGATTCACATTGACGGAGTTGCTGTTCGCGATGGCGGTCATGGCCATCGTCGCCGGCATGTGCGCCCCCTCGCTGCGGGACACGATGCGCCGGAGCGCCATTCGGGCCGCCGCGCTGCATGTCGCCGGCGCGTTGGCGCAAGCTCGCGCGGCATCGATCACCGGTAACCGGCGCGGGACTTTTTGTCTCGCGGGGGTCTCGGGCGCCTGCCTGCCCGTCCCCACCGCCGCCACCCGCTGGCAGGTGCTCGTCGATGAGCCCGGCGGGGCGCGCGTCGTTGCGCGTGGCGAACTGCCGCAAGGCGTGCGGCTGGTGAGCAACCGCGCAAGCGTCCACTTCTGGCCGGTGGCGCTCGCCGGAACCACGGCCACCCTAACTATTTGCGATGGAGCCGGGCGCGCGCCGTGGCGCCAGCTCGTGGTGAGCCAGACGGGGCGCGTGCGTTCGCTCTCCGGCGCCGGCCCGGCAGGCTGTCCATGAGCGCGCCCCGGCGAGCCGCGAAAATCCCGGACGGAATCGCGCCCAGATCCATGGTGGGCTTCACGCTCGTCGAGGCACTGATCGCGATGTTCGTGCTCGCCGTCGGTCTGCTCGGCTGCGCGTCGCTGCTCGCGTGGAGCCTGTTCGAGGGGAACGCCGCGCTGCGGCGCGAACAGGCGCTGGTCGTCGCGAGCGATCTAGCCGAACGGGCACGCTTGAAGGGCGATGTGCCCGATGCCGCTGAACTCGCCCTCTGGCAGGAGCAGGCCGCATCTGAGACTCCCATGCTCGCGGCGCTGGAGTCCTCGTTCACGATGATTCCCGCGGAGAGTTCCACCGGACTCGACCGCATCGACGTCGCGTTGCGCTGGCGCGAGCCACGCGCCACCGGGGGCAGCGCATCGCTGGTGCTGAGCTTTCACCGGCGCCCGGCCGCGAGCTGACCGTGTCGACTCGTGCGCATGCGGCGGGATGGTCCCTGCTCGAACTCATGATCGGGCTCGCGATCGCGGGCATCGTGCTCACGGGCGCGATCTCGCTCCTCGCGCACGGCCGCGACCTGCTGGAGGCGAACGACAGCGTGTCGCGGCTGCAGGACCAGTCCCGGCACGCCCTTTCGGTCATCGTCCGGGATCTCGAACACGCGGGTTCCTACGGATTCGGACTCGATGCGCAGAGGCTGCGGCTCGTGCGCGATGGCGATCCATCGCGCGTGGTGGCCGCGGGCGCGGATCTTCGACAGGGCGCGTCGCCCGTACCGTTGGAGGCGTCGATCCACGACTGCGGGGTCAACTTCGCCGTCGACCTGTCACGCGCCGTTGAAGCGTCGAACAACCGCTACGCACTTGGCATCGACCCGTCCCACTGCCAGCCCACGGCATCGGCGGGAGGCGCAGTGAACGGCGCGGACACATTGATCCTGCGCCACGCGACCGAGCGCGCATCGCCCGCGCCGGGTCGGCTGCAGCTCTATTCCAACCGGTTCGCGACGCAGTCGGGACAGGCGCTGTTCATCGATGGCCGATCACCGGGCGCGAGCACCACCGACGAACGCATCTTCGACGTCGTCGTTCGAGCGTATTACGTGTCGCGCAACTCGGTGGAACGAACCGGCTGGCCGGCGCTGCGCGCCAAGACGTTGACGTCGATCGCCGGCGCGCCGGCATTTCGCGACGAGGAGATACTGCCGGGCGTCGAAGACCTGCAGGTGCAATTCGGCATCGCGGACTCCGCCACGGCCGGCGCCGTGATGCGTTTCGTCGATCCGGACGCGGCCGAACTACTCACGCATCCGCCGCGCGCCGTGCGCGTCTGGATGCGTATTCGCGCCGAATCCACCGAACGCCGCTACCGGGATGATCGCGCCTGGCGATACGCCGACACCGTTTTCGCGCCGGCGGTGCCGGAACAGAGTATCCGGCGCTTACTGGTCTCGCGCACCGTGTCCCTGCGCAACCCGGGTGCCCCGTGAAGGGCGCCCGCGCGCGCGGCGCCGCGCTCGTGATGAGCCTGCTGCTGCTCGCATTGCTGTCGATGTTCGCCCTCTCCGCCGCCAACTCGGCGCGCATCGAGCGCGCGCTGGCTTCGAACGAACACTTCCGCGAAAATGCGGTGAACGCCGCGCGATCCGGCATCGAGCTCGCAACGCTGCAGCTGCTGTCGATGCCGAATCCGGACCTGGCGCCGGCACTGCATCGTCGGGTGACGCTCGGCGGCGCCGAGACCGAAGTGCGCGCACGTTTCGCCGGTTACGAAGCCCATCTTCCGCAGGAGTCCGCCGTGTTGCTGGTCGGAGCGCATTTCGAGATCACGAGCACCGGCCGCTCCGGACGCGGCGCGCTCGACATTCAAGCCGGTGGATTGATGATCGTCGTCGCGGCGCCCGCGACAGTCGCCGAAGCGCTCTCCTCCACGCCCGGCGGCGGCGCGGACAGCTGCGGCGTATTCGCCAACGGCCGGCGGTGTTTCCGGGCCGGCGACTCGCTCACCACCTTCTGGCATCGCCTGCCGGAAAGCGAAATGGGCTCATGAGGCGGTTCTCGGGACGAGGATTCACGCTGCCCGAGCTCCTCACGGTCGTGGTCGTGCTCGGAATACTCGCCGCGGTGGCCATTCCCTCGTGGCGACAGCACGTGCTGCGTACGCGGCGCGCCGCCGCCCAGGAATTGCTCGTCAAGCTGCAGGTCGCGCAGGAGGACTTTTTCGGGCGACATGCGCGTTATGCAACCATGGACGAGGCGTCCCCGGCGCCGCCCGCGGGCCTGGGATTTCCGACGGTCGGCGACACGAACTACCGCGTGGCGATCACGACCGCGGCCGACGGCCTGGCATACGAGGCCACGGCGCGCGCGACCGACGCGCAATCCGACGACACGCATTGCGCGACCTTTACGATCAATCACCTCGGAATGCGCACCGCGGCCGACGCCGCCGGCGTCGACCGTTCGATGGACTGCTGGCGCTAGGAAATCAGGATGTTTCGGCGGCGCGGCGCAGCTGCCGCGGCAGCGAGAACACCACGCGTTCCTCGCGGCCATGCTGCTCTTCGGCGGGCGAGCCGCCCCACTCGCGCAGCCGCGCGATGACTTGCTGGACCAATTCCTCGGGCGCCGACGCGCCCGCGGTGACGCCCACCGCCTTCTTGCCTTCGAACCACTCGCGTTTCAGGAACGAGGCATCGTCGATCAGGTACCCGGGACGTCCGGCGCGTTCGGCGAGCTCGCGCAGCCGGTTGGAATTGCTGCTGGTGATCGACCCGACCACGATGAGCACGTCGCAGTTCGCGATCAGCTCCTTGACCGCGTCCTGGCGATTCTGCGTGGCGTAGCAGATATCCTCGCGCCGCGGGCTGGCGAGCGTCGGAAAGCGCTCGCGTAGGGCCGCGACGATGGCCGCGGTGTCGTCCACGGACAGAGTCGTCTGCGTCACGAACGCGAGGCGTTGCGGATCGCGCACGTCGAGCCGGCGCGCCTGCTCGACGTTCTCGATGATATGCATGTGGCCGCCGTTCGAATCATCGAAGCGCCCCATGGTGCCTTCCACTTCCGGATGCCCCGCGTGGCCGATGAGCACGACGTCGCGCCCTTCGCGCGCATACCGCGCGACTTCCATGTGGACCTTGGTCACGAGCGGACAGGTCGCGTCGAACACGGTGAGGCCACGGCCCTCGGCTTCGTTCGCGACCGCGGCAGACACGCCATGCGCGGAGAAGATCACCGTGGCGCCGTCCGGCACCTGGTCGAGCTCATCGACGAACACGGCGCCGAGACTGCGCAGCCGCTCCACCACGTGTACGTTGTGCACGACTTCATGGCGCACGTAGATAGGCGCGCCGAACATCGCGAGCGCGCGCTCGACGATGTCGATCGCCCGGTCGACGCCGGCGCAGAAGCCGCGCGGGTTGGCGAGCAGGATCTTCACGCCTTGTCCCTCGCCGCGCGCCTTTCGCGACGGCCATCGAGCAAGGCGTCGATTATCACGAGCGCCGCGCCGATCGTGATGCCCGCGTCGGCGACGTTGAAGGCCGGGAAGGACGCGGCGTCCCAGTGCGCATGCACGAAATCGACGACGAAGCCGTGCTCGATCCGATCTAGCACGTTGCCGATGGCCCCACCCAGAATCAGCGCGAGACCGCACGCCAGCAGCGCGTGCGTAGCGAGCGAGATCGTGCGCAGCCAGTAGATGATGCCGATCGACGCACCGATGGCGAAGATCGAGAACGCCCAGCGCTGCCAGCCACCCGCGTCCGCGAGAAAGCTGAATGCCGCGCCGGGGTTGTGCGCGCGCACGATGTCGAGCACGGGCAACACGTAGATCTTCTCGCCGAGCGCCATGCTGTTCTCGATCCAGAGCTTCGTGAGCTGGTCGAGGATGATGACGATGGCCGCGATCCACAACCAGCGGATGCCGCTTTCTTTCCAGTGCGCGGGTTTGACGGGTTCGCTCATACGAGTTTCCTCGCCTCGCCCGGCCCGGTGACGTTGTCGACGCAACGCCCGCAGATGGTCGGGTGCTCCGGGTTCGAACCGACCTCCGGCCGGTGATGCCAGCAGCGCTCGCATTTCGGCGCGGTGGATGCGTACACGCGGATCCACACGCCGCCATCCTTCGCGATCTCGCCGACCTTGATCGCGCCCACCGGCGGACCGGCCGCGTTGCTGACGCGCTTCACCGTTGCGTTCGACGTGATCAGCAGGAAGCGCAGTTCCTCGCCCAGCGCCGCGAGTTTCTCGCGGAATTCATCCTTCGCGTACACCTCGACCTCCGCATCGAGCGAACCGCCGACCGCGCCTTCGACGCGCAGCTTTTCGAGCTCCTGGGCCACGGCCTCCTTCAACTGGATGAACATGTTCCAGTCGATCGCGTCAGACGCAGCCGACGAACCCGCCACGGGTAGTTTGTGCCAGGTCTCGAGGAACACCGACTCACCGCGCTTGCCCGGAATGAATTGCCAGATCTCCTCGGCGGTGAACGACAGGATCGGCGCGAGCCAGCGCACCATGCTCTCGGCAATGTGATACAGCGCGGTCTGGGCCGAGCGGCGTGCGTTGCCCTTCTTCGGCGTGGTGTAGAGCCGGTCCTTGAGCAGGTCGAGATAGAAACCACCCAGGTCCGCCACGCAGAAGTTGAGCACCTTCTGGTAGATGAGGTGGTACTGGTAGCCGCGATACGCCTCGGCGATCTCCTCCTGCAGCGCCGCGGTGCGCGCCAGCGCCCAGCGGTCGATCGCGACCATGTCTTCGGGCGCCAGCGCGTCGGCCGCCGGATCGAAGCCCGCGAGGTTGCCCAGCAGGAAGCGCACGGTGTTGCGCATGCGCCGGTAGGAATCGGACATGCGCTTCAGGATCTCGTCCGACAACGCCATCTCGTTCGAGTAGTCAGTCGCGGCGATCCACAGCCGCAGCACGTCCGCGCCCGAGGTCGACATGACCTTCTGCGGCACGATCACGTTGCCGAGCGACTTGGACATCTTGCGTCCCTTCTCGTCGACCGTGAAACCGTGGGTCAGCACGGACTTGTACGGCGCGCGTTCGTACAACGCCTCGGACATCAACAACGAGGAATGGAACCAGCCGCGGTGCTGGTCCGAGCCTTCCAGGTAGATGTCCACCGGCGGTTTCACTTCATCCGGATGCGTGTGGTGTACGCATTCGTGCGACAGGCCCGAGTCGGCCCACACGTCCATGACGTCCGTGACCTTCTCGTAACGGTCCGCGTCATCGCCCAGCAACTCGCGCGGGTCGAGATCGAACCAGGCTTCGATGCCGTCTTTTTCCACGCGCTCGGCGACTTGCAGGATCAGCTCCTGCGTCCGCGGATGCAGTTCCTGCGTCTCCTTGTGCACGAACAGCGCAATGGGCACGCCCCAGGTGCGCTGGCGCGACAGGCACCAGTCGGGCCGGTCGCGGATCATGTTGTAGATGCGCTGCTCGCCCCACGACGGAAACCACTGCACTTTCTGGATGTCACGCAGCGCGTTCGCGCGCAGGCCCTTCTGGTCCATGCCGATGAACCATTGTGGCGTCGCGCGGAAGATCAGCGGCGTCTTGTGGCGCCAGCAGTGTGGATAGCTGTGCGAGATGGTTTCGTGCTTGAGCAGCCGTCCGCGCGATTGCAGGAGGTCGATCAACACCTTGTTGGCGTCGTCCACCTTCACGCCGGCGACGAACGGCGTTCCCTCGCGGAACCGGCCGTCACCCATCACGGGATTGTCGACCGGCAGGCTGTATTTCTGGCCGATCGCGAAGTCTTCCTGGCCGTGCGCGGGCGCGGTGTGCACGGCGCCCGTGCCCGCATCCAGCGTCACGTGATCGCCGACGATCACCGGCACGTGTTTGGGCAGGAACGGATGCTCGAGCTGCAGATGCTCGAGGACCTTGCCTTCGAACTGCACCAGCACCTGGCCCTTGCCGAGGCCGTAACGCGCGAGACACGCGTCCAGTAGTTCGTTCGCGAGCACGAGTAGTTCGGAGCGTCCGTCGCGCGACACCCACAGCAGCACGTATTCGATCTTCTCGCCGAGCGCGACTGCCTCGTTGGCGGGCAGTGTCCAGGGAGTCGTCGTCCAGATGACCAGCGATGCCGGCTGCGTGCCGAGCACCTCGGGCTCGATGCCGACGCGGCGCGCGAGCTCCGCCGGATCGACGACGCGGAATTCGACGTCCACCGAGTGCGAGGTCTTGTCCTCGTATTCGACTTCCGCCTCGGCGAGCGAGGAGCGGCAATCGAGGCACCAGTACACCGGCTTCGCGCCTTTATAGAGGTGCCCGTTGCGGATGATGTGGCCGAGCGCGCGGATCTGCTGCGCCTCGAAGCGCGGATCCATCGTGAGATAGGGCCGACCCCAGTCGCCGAGCACGCCGAAGCGCTTGAAATCTCCGCGCTGCAGGTCGACCTGCTCCTGCGCGAACTTGCGGCAGGCGGCGCGGAATTCCTTCGCGTTGAGCTTGTTGCCCACGCGGCCGAACTTCTTCTCGATCTGGTGTTCGATGGGCAGGCCGTGGCAATCCCAGCCCGGGATGTAGGGCGAGTCGTAGCCGTCGAGCTGGTGCGACTTGACCACGATGTCCTTGAGCACCTTGTTCAGGAAGTGTCCGAGATGCGCCGCGCCGTTGGCGTACGGAGGCCCGTCGTGCAGCACGAAACGCGGACGGCCGCGTGAGACCTCACGAATCTTCTGGTACAGCTCCCGGCTCTCCCATTCGGCGAGAATCTTCGGCTCGCGCTGCGCGAGGTCGGCCTTCATCGGAAAGCCGGTTTCGGGAAGGTTGATGGTGCTCTTGTAATCGGCCACTGACGTTCTCGCCTTTCTGACTGACTTCACTCGCTCAAGATGCGGCGCGCCTCGGCCGCGTCCCCGTGCATCTGCTGCACGAGCGCGTCGAGGTCCGCGAACTTCTCCTCGTCGCGGATCTTCGCGACGAACTCCACTTCGAGATCGCATCCGTAGAGCGAACCCGAATAATCGAACACGTGCGCCTCGAGCAGCGGCTCGGTGCCATTCACCGTCGGCCGGAACCCGAGACTCGCCACGCCCGCGTGGGGCATGTGCGTGTGGGCGCCCTCGATGCCGCGCACCCGCACCGCGTAGATGCCGGTGAACGGCAGCTTGCGGCGACGCATGCGGATGTTCGCGGTCGGATATCCCAACCGGCGACCCAACTGCTCGCCCCTCACGACTCGCCCGTACATCGAATACGGCCGGCCCAGCAGGTCACGCGCGCGCTTGAAATCCGCCGCGGCCAGCGCCGCGCGCACGCCGCTCGAGCTCACGCGTATGTCGTCGATGCACACCGACGGCACGAGCTCGAGCGCGAACCGGCCGGCATCCGCCGCTGCGCGCAGCAGCGCCACGCTGCCCGCGCCGCCGCGGCCGAACCGAAAGTCCTGCCCGACCACCACGGCCGAGGCCGCGAACCGGTCGGTCAGCAACCGCACGAACTCCTCACCCGTGAGCTGGCGCAGCTTCTCGTCGAAGCGCAGCACGCACACGGCGTGCAGGTCCGAACGTTCGAGCACGCGCCAGCGCTCGCGAAAATCCGTGAGCCTCGCGGGCGGGTCCTGGGCGGCGAGGTATTCGCGCGGCAGCGGCTCGAAGGTCAGCATCATCGCCGGCTTCGCGAGCTGCTTCGCGATCCCGCAGGTGCTCGCGATCAGCGCGCCGTGCCCGAGGTGAATTCCGTCGAAGCTGCCGATCGTGATCGCAGCGCCGCGGTGCTGCGCCTTCAGGCCCTGCAATCCACGAATGAACTCCATTGCGATTATGCCCCGGCCACGTTGCGCACGTGGCGCAAACGGGCGCCCGCCAGCAACAACGCGCCGAAATACGCCGCGGCGCCCGCCACCACGCACAGCGCGAGGCGGCCGGCACGCTCCCAGGCAGGCTGGTTCAGCCAGCCCTGCAGATCGCCGGCCAGCCACAGCAGCACGGCGGCCATGATGACGTTCGCGAAGATCACGCGGGTCAGCAACGCGCCCCAACCCGGGCGGGCCTTGTACACCCCGCGCTGCTTGAGGCCCCACCACAGCAGCGTGGAATTGAGCGCCGCGGAGATGCAGGTGGACGTCGCGATCAGGATGTGTGGATAGGGGAAGCCGAAATGCTGCGCGGGCAGCACCACGAAGACGTTGAGGCTCATGCCCACACCGAGCGCAATCAGGCCGACGCGCACCGGGGTCTTGGTGTCCTGGCGCGCGAAGTATCCCGGCGCCAGCACCTTGACCAGGCTGAAGCCGACGAGCCCCCACGAATAGGCCATGAGGGCGTAGCTCGCCATCTGCACGTCGTGGGCCTTGAAGGCGCCGTAACCGAGCGTCGTCGCGGTCAGCGGGCCGGCGAACACCAGCATGGCCACCGCGGCCGGGGAGATCAGCACGATCACCAGGCGCAGCGCCCAGTCGAGCGTGCCGGTGAAATGCTCCATCGTGTCCGAGGCGTGGTGGCGCGACAGGGCCGGCAAGATGACGGTGGCGAGCGCGATGCTGAACACGCCCAGCGGGAACTCCATCAGCCGGTCCGCGAAATACAGCCAGGACATGCTGCCCGTGATCAGGAAGCTCGCGATGATGGTGTCGAGCAGCAGGCTCACCTGCGCGACGGAGGACCCGAAGATGCCCGGCAGCATCAATCTACCGATGCGCCGCACGCCCTCGGCCGCCGGTTTCCAGCGCGGCCGGCGGAACAGGCCCAGGCGCACGATGGCGGGGATCTGGAAACCGACCTGCAGCAAACCACTCAGGAATACGCCCATCGCCAGCGTCACGCCCGGGTTGTCGGTGTGCGGCGCGATCCAGATCGCGAACACCACCATGACCACGTTCATGATCACCTGGGTATAGGCCGGCAACGCGAAGCGGTTGTAGCTGTTGAGCACGCCCGAACACAGCGCGCTCAGCGAGATGAACAGTAGATAGGGAAACGTCCAGCGCAGCATGGACGTGGCCATGTCCCACTTGTCCGGCCGGTCGTGCCAGCCCGGGACGAAGGCCAGGATGATGAGCGGTGCCGCGATGACGCCGATGACCGTGATCACGAACAGGACCACGGCGAAGGTTCCGGCGACGTCCTCGACCAGCCCCTTCACTTCGTCGTGGGGCCGCTTGACCTTGTATTCGCTGATCACCGGCACGAAGGCCTGGGAGAAGGAGCCCTCCGCAAACAGCCGGCGCAGGAAGTTCGGAATCTTGAAGGCCACCAGCCAGGCGTCCATGAACGCGCTGGCACCGAAGGCGACGGCGTAGACGATCTCGCGGGCGAGGCCCGTCACGCGCGACACCAGCGTCGCGATCCCCGTGACCGCCGTGCTCTTGAAGATCCGACCGCTCAATCCGCAACCACCCGGAAAATAAGGGAAAAACCGTGCAAGCCGCGCACTATACCGGATGCGCCAACCGAGCGTTGACAAGGTAGGGGTCGCTGAGCACACTACGCGGCCTTCAAAAGACCCCGATTCTGTGGAGAACCGTTCGTGGCGAATACCAAGTCGGCCGAAAAAGCCGCCCGTCGAGCTGAAACCAACCGCACGCGCAATGTCGCGCTCCGTTCGCGCATGCGTTCTGCCCTGCGCAAGGTCAACGACGCACTCGCCTCCGGCAAGAAGGCTGACGCCACCGCCGCCCTCAAGGACGCCCAGCCGATCATCGATTCGCTGGTGAACAAGAACGTCATCCACCGCAACAAGGCCGCCCGCCACAAGAGCGCGCTCGCCGCCCGCATCAAGGCGTTGTCCTGACAGGGCCTGGCATTCTTCTTCGATGATCGAAAAACCCGGCCTCGCGCCGGGTTTTTCGTTCCCGGGCTCCTCTCCTGCCGCGGCGCATGTAAGACCTAGGTGGCATGCGAAATCCCACGGTCGCGTTGCACGATGCGACGACGTGATCCCCGAAGGAGCTGCCCCATGCCATCGATCCCTGCGCGCGCCTCGCCCCCCGTCATCGGCATCGCGGCCTTCGCCGCCCTTTTGGTCGCTTGCAAGTCGGCACCTCCCCCGGATCCGGTGAACATCGAAAACACCCAGGAAGTGTCGGCCACGGTGCAATCCATCGATGTGAACCGGCGGCTGCTGTCGCTGCGTGACGATACCGGCCAGCAGGTGACCGTCGAAGTCGCGCCCGCCGTGCGCAACCTCGCGCAGGTGAAGCCCGGCGACAAGGTGGTGGCGCGCTACTACGAATCGCTGGCCGCGGAACTCGTCGCCCGAGGCGACGGCGCGGGCACGACGCAGGCGCCAGTCCAGGATTCGGTAATCGGCCGCGCCGCGCCCGGGGCGAAACCCGGCGTCGTCATGGGCACGGAGAATCGCCAGACCGTGCGCATCACCAAGATCGACAAGAAGAACAACATCGTGAGCTTCTTCGGCTCCGATGGGCTGGCGCGGTCAGTGCCGATCAGGACACCGCAGGGCCAGGAATTCATCAGCAAGCTCAAGGAAGGCGATGAAGTCGAGGTGCGTTACACGGAGGCGGTGGCCGTGACCGTCGAGCCCGTGAAGACATCCGCGACGCCCACTCCGTAGGCCCGGCAGCGCGATCGTCCCGGCGCTAACGCCGGCTTTTCTTTTTCTTCGGCGTCGGGCGCTTTGCGCTGACCTTGCTCTTCGGGGCCTTCTTCCTCGAGACCTTTCTCTTGGGAGCAGCCTTCTTCTTCGATGCCGGTTTGCTTGCGGCCTTCTTCTTCGCCGCCGGCTTGTTTGCGGGCTTGTTCGCGGGCTTCTTCTTTCCGGGCTTGGCGCGGAATTTCGCTTTGGCCTGTCGCGCCGGCTTTTTCAGGATGGGCGCGACGAGCGCGGGCAGGACGAGATTGCCCTGCAGTGGCGCCTCGCCCGTTTCGAGAAACCGCATCACGGCTTCGATGAGCTCCGTGGTTCCGGCGCGCGAGACGCCCGAGATCAGGAACGCCGGGCCGCGGTACTTGAGCTCGCGCGCAATCGAAAGAGCCTTCGCCTGCGCTTCTTCCGGCGGCATCAGGTCGGACTTGTTGAGCACCAGCCAGCGCGGCTTCGCGAGCAGGTCTTCGCTGAACTTGCCGAGCTCGCCGACGATGGATGACGCGTCGCGCACGGGATCCGCATTCGGATCCACGGGCAGGATGTCGACCAGGTGCAGCAGCACGCGGGTGCGCTGCAGATGTTTGAGGAAGCGGATGCCGAGACCCGCGCCGTCCGCCGCGCCTTCGATGAGGCCGGGAATGTCGGCCATCACGAAGCTGCGCTGGTTGCCGCAGGCGACGACGCCGAGATTCGGGTACAGCGTGGTGAACGGATAGTCCGCGACCTTCGGGCGCGCGGCCGAAACCGCCGAGATCAGCGTGGACTTGCCGGCGTTCGGCAGGCCCAGCAGCCCGACGTCGGCGATGACCTTGAGCTCGAGATCGAGCTCGCGATGCTCGCCCGGCAGGCCCGGGCCGAACTGCCGCGGCGAACGGTTCTTGCTCGACTTGAAGCGCTGATTGCCCCAGCCGCCCTTGCCGCCGCGCGCGACCAGCAGCTCCATGCCGGCCTTCGACAGATCGCCGAGCACTTCTCCGGTCTCGGTGTCGCGGATGACGGTGCCCACGGGAACGGAAACGGTGGTGTCGCCGCCGCCGCGGCCGGTCATGTCGCGGCCGCCGCCGGGCTGGCCGTTCTCGGCCTTGAAGGTGCGGACGATGCGAAAGTCGGCCAGCGTGTTGATGCCCTCGAGCGCGCGCAACGTGACGCTGCCGCCGTCGCCGCCGTCACCGCCATCGGGTCCGCCGAAGGGGACGAACTTCTCGCGGCGGAAGCTCACGCAGCCGCGACCGCCGTTTCCTGCCACGACCTTGATATGTGCTTCGTCGACAAATTTCATGAGGATGGTCCCCGGTGGCCCCGCCAACAAAAAACCCGGCGCGTAGCCGGGTTTCCTGTTCGAACCGTTGCGCGGTTCTGACTAATTCGCCTTCTCGGCTTCGACGCTCACGAAAGTGTGGCCTTCGGCGCCCTTCTTCGCGAACTTGACGCGGCCATCCTTGAGCGCGAACAGCGTGTGGTCCGTGCCGATGCCGACGTTCGAGCCGGCGCGCATCTGCGTGCCGCGCTGGCGCACGAGAATGTTGCCCGCGATGACGGCTTCGCCGCCGAACTTCTTCACGCCGAGGCGCTTGCTGTGCGATTCGCGGCCGTTGCGAGTGCTGCCGCCTGCCTTTTTATGTGCCATGTCCGAAAACCTCTAGTTAGGCTGCGCTTCAGGCGCTGATGCCCGTGATCTTGACCTGCGTGTACTGCTGGCGATGCGTGCCCTGGCGCAGGTAGTGCTTGCGGCGGCGGAATTTCACGATGACCTTCTTGTCACCCTTGCCGTGTTTTTCGACGGTGGCCGAAACCTTGCCGCCCTTGAGCAGCGGCGAGCCGACCTTGATGTCACTGCCTTCACCGACGAGCAGGACCTCGCCGAATTCGACCGTCGCGCCCGGCTCAGCGTCGAGTTTCTCGACCTGGAGGACGGTGCCTTTTTCGACCCGATACTGTTTGCCGCCCGTGGCGATGACCGCGTACATCTTGAGAACTCCGGAAAATTCCTTGCGGGACCAAAGCCTTAAAGCCGTGTGCCATCCCGAAGGGACGCGCATTCTAAGGGCGCGTCGAAAGCCGGTCAAACCATAAATAATTCATTAGAATCAACGGCCTGAATGAGCTCCAAAGTCACACCATTGCCCACGTCCCGCGCCGCCCCGCGTTCCGCGGACGCCCCCGCCATGTCCCTGGAGGAAATTCGCACCCTGGTGCGGACGGATCTCGCGGCCGTGGACGCCATGATCCGACTGCGCCTCAAGAGCACGGTGCCGCTCGTGGACCAGATCGCCGAGCACATCATCGGCGGCGGTGGCAAACGCCTGCGACCGCTGATCTGCGTGCTCGCGGGCCGCGCCTGCGGCATCGAATCCGACAAACACATCGAGGCGGCGGCGTTCATCGAGTTCGTGCACACCGCGACACTGCTGCACGACGACGTGGTCGACGGCTCGCAGAAGCGCCGCGGCCGCGCGACGGCCAACAACCTGTTCGGCAACCAGGCCAGTGTGCTGGTCGGTGATTTCGTCTACTCGCGCGCGTTCCAGATGATGGCGCACGTCGGCTCGCAGCGCGTCATGGAGATCATGTCCGACGCGACCAACGTGATCGCCGAGGGCGAAGTGCTGCAGCTCATGAATGCGCACGATCCCGAGACCACGGAGCAGCGGTACCTCGAGGTCATTTATCGCAAGACCGGGCGGCTGTTCGAGGCGGGCGCGGAAGTGGCCGCGGTGCTCGCGGGCGCCGGCACCGCGCAGCAGGTGGGCCTGGCGCGCTACGGCAAACATCTCGGCACGGCCTATCAGCTCATCGACGACGTGCTCGACTACAAATCAGACCCCGCGACGCGCGGCAAGAATCTCGGCGACGATCTCGCGGAGGGCAAACCCACCCTGCCGCTGCTGCACGCGCTGCGCCACGGCAACGACGAGCAGCGCGCGTTGATACGTCTAGCTATCGAACAGGGCGGTCTCGCGCAACTCGGCCCCATCGTCGAAGCGATCGAATCCACCGGCGGTCTCGACTACGCGATCGGCTTCGCGCAACGCGAGACGACGCAGGCGATCGCCGCGCTCGAAGGCATCCCCGAGACCCCCTATTCCCGCGCGCTCGTCGCCCTCGCCCGCTTCGCCCTCGACCGCACGAGTTAATGGGGACATTCCTCGTTTCCTAGCAAACGGGGACAGACCTCCCCGGTTGACTGACTCGAGCCTGTCCCCGTT
>JAEWLQ010000053.1 GCA_023457495.1 Pseudomonadota bacterium | reverse complement strand
TGCGCGGCAACGTGCCGACCCGCGTGCGCAAGCTCTCCGAGCAGGATGGCGTCGACGCGATCATTCTCGCCGCGGCGGGATTGAGCCGCCTCGCGCTGGATCTGTCGGCCTTCGTCGTCATCGAGCTCGCGCCCGAATGGTGGGTGCCCGCGCCGGGGCAGGGCGCGCTCGCGGCGCAATGCCGCGCGGACGATGGTGACATCGCAGAGCAGGCCGCCTTGCTCACGGATTCCGCGTGTTTCACCGCGACCCGCTGGGAGCGTGAATTCCTGCGCGTCATCGAGGGCGGCTGCTCCACGCCTTTCGGCTGCTACGTCGTCGACGGGCGTGCTCACCTGGGTATCGCCACCGAGCGCGGCTGGAACGCGCGCAGCATCGAACTACCGCAAGCATTCTCAGAGGACTCACAACGTGAATCATTCATCCGCGGAGCCGTCGCCGGCTGCAGGCCAGTCGAGCTCTCAGAAACTGACGCTCGCGCGCTCGGCCGAGCTGTACTCGCGCGCTGAGAAGCTCGTCCCGGCGGGCGTTTCGAGCCCGGTCCGCGCCTTCCGCAAGGTCGGCGGCACGCCGGTGTTCTTCAAGGAAGCGCGCGGCGCGTATGCCATCGACGAGGACGGCAACCGCTACCTCGATTTCTGCATGGCCTGGGGACCGCTGATACTCGGACATGCCCACCCGCGTGTGATCGAAGCCGTGCAGCGCGCCGTCACCGACGGACTCGCGTTCGGCACCGCTCATCGCGGCGAAGGCGAACTCGCCGAGCGCGTGCTCGCGGCCTATCCCTATGCGCAGCAGGTGCGCTTCGTCGTGAGTGGCACCGAGGCGGTCGCCACCGCCGTGCGCATCGCGCGTGCGTCGAACGGCCGCCGCCGCATCCTCAAGTTCGACGGTTGTTATCACGGCCACGTCGATTCACTGATGGTGAAGGCGGGCAGCGGCGTGATCACGCAGGGTCTCGCCGACAGCGCGGGCGTGCCCGCGCAGGTCGCGGCCGACACGCTCGTGATTCCGCTCGGCGACATCGCCGCGCTCGAGCAGGCGTTCCGCGAGCAGGGCAAGGACATCGCCGCGGCGATCATCGAGCCCGTGCCGGCCAACAACGGCCTGCTGGTGCAATCGCGGGAGTACCTCGCCAAGCTGCGCGAGCTCACGCGCGCGCACGGCTCGGTCCTGATCTTCGACGAGGTCATCACCGGGTTCCGGTTCGGCTACCACGGCTACGACAAGGTCGTCGGCGTCGAGCCCGACCTCACGACGCTCGGCAAGATCGTCGGCGGCGGCATGCCGGTCGCCGCGGTGCTGGGTCGCCGCGAGTTGCTGGAGCAGCTCGCGCCGTTGGGGCCTGTCTACCAGGCGGGCACGATGGCGGGTAATCCGGTGTGCCTGGCGGCCGGCATCGCGACGCTCACCGAGCTCGCGGAAGGCTCCGCCTACCGCCACATCGAGATGCTGGGCAAGCACCTGGATGCGGCCTTCGCGCGCCATGCACTCAAGGGCCAGGCGCGGTTGCCACGCGTGGGTCCCATCGTCTGGCCGTACTTCGACGTGAACGGCGCGCTGCCTGTGGCGGCCGCCTCCATCTCGCCGGCCGCGATCCAGGAATACCACCGGCGATATCGCGGCTGGCTGGCGCGCGGGGTCTACCTGCCGCCGTCGGCGTACGAGGTGTGCTTCCTTTCCGCGGCTCACAGCATCGCCGATGTCGATACACTGCTGGACGTGTTAGTCACCGCCGCCCAGGACTGATGAGTCCGAACTTCCGCCAATGGTTCACGGAACGCGTCGAGCTCATCGTGCTCGCCGTGACGATGCTGCTGACCGCGTCGCTGGTCGTGTGGTGGACCATCCTGCTGCGCGGGGCGATGAACAACATCGAGTCGCTCGAACGGGCGTTGCTCGCGACCGAGACGCATCTTTCGGCGCCCGAATTCGCGGAACGCGAGCTCGCCATCGGCGAACATCGCGACCGGCTCAACGTCATGCTGGTGGGCGAATCGACGCTGCTCGCGCTGCTGCTCTCGGGCAGTCTCGTCGTGTTGTTCGTGCTTGCGCAGCGGCGCAAGCAGCAGCGCGAAGACATGGAGAAACTGCTGCAGTTCACCAGCCATGAGTTCAAGACGCCGGTCGCGGGCGTGAAAGGCCTGCTGCAGAGCCTCGCGCTCGGCAGCATCCCCGATGCGCAACGCGCGGAGCTGATCCAGCTCGGCCAGCATGAATGCGACCGCCTCGAGCACCTTGCGGAAACGATCCTCGCGTACCAGCGCGCCATGTCGCGCGATCCGCGCGAAGGCGTGCAGCGCGTGGATTCCGCCCGATTCATCGCCGACCTGCTCGAGCATCGCGCGCGCACTTCGAATGTCGGCGAGGTCGAAGTCGGCGCCATCGATCCGGTCCAGGTCATGGCCGACAAGGACGGCCTGCGGGTCATTCTCGAAAACCTGCTGGACAACGCCCACAAGTACGGCGGAGGCAAGGTGCAGCTGTCGGCCGCGGTGCGCGCCGGGCACTGGCATCTCGAGATCAGCGACCGGGGTCGCGGCTTTCCGCCGGAGAGCGCCGAGAAACTCTTCGACCTCCACAATCGCGGCACGGGTGACGGCGTGACCCACGGCGCGGGCCTGGGCCTGGCCATTGCCCGGCAGCTCGCGCGGCGCATGGGTGGCGAGATCAAGGCATTCAGCGCGGGCCCCGGCCTCGGCGCCATTTTCACGGTCACGCTCGGCCTGGCGCCGCAGGAAGTCGCGCATGGCTGATCGCATCGTCATCGTCGAGGACGAGCGGCTCGTGCGCGAGCTGGTCGCCGTGAACCTGCGTCACGCGGGCTATGAAATCGTGGCGGCTGACAACTTCGCGGCGGGCAAGGATTTGCTCGCCAAAGGCGCCTACGAGCTCGCGATCCTCGACGTGATGCTGCCCGGGGGCGATGGTTTCGCGCTCACGCGCTTCGCGCGCGACATCGGCATCACCGCGCCGATCATGATGCTCACCGCGCGTAACGACACCACTTCCAAGGTGCGTGGGCTCGACGCGGGCGCCGACGACTATCTACCGAAGCCCTTCGACGTCAACGAGCTGCTGGCGCGCGTGCGCGCGCTGCTGCGGCGCGCGAGCGGGCGGCCGGCGAGTGCGCCGCCGCGGCTGGTGTTCGCCTCGTATTGGGTGCGTTTCGACACCGGCCAGGCGCTCACCAACGAAGGCGAGGTCTCGCTCTCGGACAAGGAGCTGCGACTCATGGAAGTGTTCTCGGCGAACGAGAACCGCGCGCTCACACGCACCGACCTGCTCGAGGAGGTCTGGGGCATGGACCAGTTTCCCACCGACCGCACGGTCGACAATTTCATCCTGCGGCTGCGGAAGCTGTTCGAACCCGACCCGGAGAATCCCGTGCACATCGTGACGTTGCGCGGGCGCGGTTACCTGTTCAGGAGCGCGCCGTGAGTGCGTCGTCCCGCCTGACGCCGATCGGCGCGGCCGAGATCGATGCGGCGCGCGAGTACTTCACCGGCCTCCATTCCCGACTGTCCGATGCCTGGCACTCGCTGGATCCGGCCAGCGAGCAGCGCCGCGACGAATGGCAGCGCCCGCCCGGCGAGCCGCTGAGTGGCAACGGGCGTCTTTCGCTCATCGAGAACGGTGCGACTTTCGACCGGGCCGGCGTCGCGTTCAGCGACGTCACCGGTGCCAAGCTGCCGGCCGCCGCGAGCGAACGGCACACGGAGCTCGCCGGCCAGCCATTCCGCGCGATGGGCACGAGTGTCGTCGTGCACCCGGTGAATCCGTACGCGCCGACGTCGCACGCCAACGTGCGGCTGTTCACCGCGCGCGGCGGCGAGACCTGGTGGTTCGGCGGCGGGTTCGACCTCACGCCCGTCTATCCATTCGACGAGGACGCGCGCACCTGGCACGAGGCGGCGCGCGCCGCCTGCGCGCCGGCGGGGACGCGCGTCTATCCACTGCTCAAGGAAACCTGCGACCGCTACTTCTACCTGCCGCATCGCGGCGAGACGCGCGGCATCGGTGGCCTGTTCGCGGATGATCTCAACGAGAACACCGCGGAGATCGGCGGCAGTTTCGAGCATTGCTTCGCGCTGATCCGGCGCATCGGCGATGCCTATCTCGAGACCTACAGCCGCATCGTGCGGACGCGCGCCACGACGCCATTCGGCCCGCGCGAGCAGGATTTCCAGCGTCTGCGCCGCGGACGGTACGTGGAGTTCAACCTGGCGTTCGATCGGGGCACGCGCTTCGGCCTGCAGTCCCAGGCGCGCACCGAGTCTCTGCTGATGTCCCTGCCGCCGCGCGCCGAGTGGCGTTACGACTATCGCCCGGAGCCGGGCTCGCCCGAATCGAAGCTCGCCGACTACCTGAAGCCGCGGGACTGGCTGGGCGCATGAAAGCCGGCGTTCTGCTGGTCAATTCCGGCACCCCGGCCTCGCTCGCCACGCGCGACGTACGCGCCTTTCTCGCCGGGTTGTTAGGCGATCCGCGCGTCGTCGAACTGCCGCGCTGGCTGTGGTTGCCGTTGCTGCACGGGGTGATCCTGCGCGTGCGGCCGCGTGCGAGCGCGCGCAAGTACGCTGCGATCTGGACGCCCAATGGTTCTCCCCTCGCGGTCGAAAGCGAGGCGCTGCGCGCCGGACTCGAGGCAGCGCTTGCGGATCACGAAATCCCGGTGGCCCTCGCGATGCTCTACACCGGCGGCGCCACGGTGCCCGAGGCGCTGCAATCGCTGCGCTACCGGGGAGTCGGGCAGATCGTCGTCGTGCCGATGTTTCCGCAGTACAGCGGCGCGACGACGGGCGCGGTGTTCGACCAGGTCAGTGCGGCGCTCGGAAAGCTGCGCCACGTCCCGGAGCTGCGTTTCGTCTCCGACTACCACGACGACGACGCCTACATCGAAGCGCTCGCCGCGAGCGTGCGCGAGGATTGGGACAAACGGGGTCGCACTCAACACCTGGTGATGTCTTTTCACGGCATCCCGGAAGCATTCGTCGCACGGGGCGATCCCTATCGCGCGCATTGCGAACGCACCGCGCGCCTGCTCGCTGGCCGCCTCGGTCTCGGCGATGATGCGTGGAGTCTCACGTTCCAGTCGCGCTTCGGGCGCGCGCGCTGGTTGCAGCCCTACACGATCGAGGCGCTCGCGGCGCTCGCGCGCCGAGGGATCAGCAGCGTGAGTGTGATGTGCCCAGGATTCGCCGCGGATTGTCTCGAGACGCTCGAGGAGATCGGCATCGAGAACCGGGATGCCTTCCTCGCCGCGGGTGGTCAGGAGTATCGCTACATCGCCGCGCTCAATGCGCGGCCCGATCATGTCGCGGCATTGCGGGCGGTGGTGATGCGGCAGCCAGGAGGAATTCCATGCTCTGGTTGAAGGCGTTCCACGTGATCGGCGTCGTGAGCTGGTTCGCCGCGATCCTCTATCTTCCGCGCCTGTTCGTGTACCACGCGCAGATCCAGGGCGCGACGATCGACGATGCCGTGGGGAACGCGCGCTTCAAGGTCATGGAACGCAAGCTGTTCTACCTCATGACGGTCGCCGCGGTGCTGGCAATCGGCTTCGGGCTCGCCATGGTGACGGTCGCGCCGGAGTATCTGCTCATGCGCTGGTTGCACGTGAAACTCGCGCTCGTGTTCCTCGTGATCGCCTACCACGGCGCGTGTTTCGCGCTCGTCCAGCAGTTCGCCGCCGATCGCAATGCCCGCTCCGAGCGCTGGTACCGGGTGTTCAACGAGATTCCCGCGCTCCTGCTCATCGGTATCATCATTCTCGCGGTCGTGAAGCCGTTCTGATGCTGCACTGCGGCGCGTTCCCGGCCGCATGCATGCCGCCGCGCGCCAACCCCACAACTAACCACAGGAAAGACGATGCTGCGTTCGATGATGGTCGCCAAACTACACGGATTGCGCGTGACCGGCTCACTGCTGCACTACGAAGGGTCAATCGCGCTCGATCCGGAACATTGTGAGGCGGCCGGGATGCTGCCTCTCGAGTTCGTCGAGATCTGGAACAAGACAACCGGCGCTCGCATCAGCACTTACATCATCTTCGGCGAGCGCGGCTCGCGCTGCTGCGTGCTCAATGGGGCGGCCGCCCGCACCTGTCAGCCCGGCGACGAGCTCATCATCGCCGCGCGCGCCGATGTGACGATGAACGAACTGGAGTCGTTCGAGTCCCGCACTCTCATATTCGGCGAAGGCAACCGTATAGAAAGTGTCATCAAGCAGCGACTAACCAGATCAGGATCCCGGTACGACGTCGTTATCGGATGATGCCGACGACGGCAATTCTCGTTTGCCTACGGAACTTCGGGAGAGGATGATGCTCCGATACGGGGTATGCGCAAAACACTCTCCATCGCCAGTTCCATGGCAGTAGTTGGGGTTGCACTCGCCCAGGTCGAGGCCAGCAGCTCCGTGTATGTCCTCGACGTCGACCCCGCCCGTTACTCCGGGCCTGCCGGACAACGCATCACCGTTCTGCTCGACGACGCTCCGCGCCACGTCACGCTGAGCCCGCAGGATGAGATCTGCGTGCAGCTGCAGCGCGCCGCCAATGGCAAGGTCATCAGTGCGCGAGTGCGCGTGCTGCGGCCGGAGCCGCATGACACCGCCGAGGTGCGGGTGGTTGCTCCGGATATTTCGCCGGGAACCTTCAGAAGCACTCCCTGGGGAATGTTGCTGAGAGTCGTGCCCCCGGAGAAGGTCAGCGGCTTCGGCAAGCCGGTCGGAACGACGGACGCGCCTGTTTGCTCGCTGACCTGAAGACTCTGCGGAATAACTAACTACCGTCGCGGACGATGTCCACGATGCGGCTTTCATTCTCGAACGAGAACCCGCGCTCGCAGGCCTGTCGATAGAGGCGCTCGGCGACGTCGCCGAACTCGCTCCGGACGCCGAGCCTGCGCGCGAGCCGCAGCGCGTAGTCGATGTCCTTGAGCCGCAGCCGCGGCGTGAAGGTGACGTTGGTGGAGTGGTCGCCCTGGATGAAGCGACGCACGTTGCGCACCACCTGCGGGCTGGCAGCCTGGCCACTCGCGATGCCATCGGCGACGAAGCGCAGGTCGAGCCCGGCGCGCTCCGCCAGCACGACCCCCTCGGCCGCCGCGGCGATCTGCACCGCGCCCATCAGGTTGATCATGAGCTTGTAGACCGTACCCTGGCCCACGCCGCCGAAGTGCAATACACGCGTCGCCAGTGATGCGAACACGGGCCGCGCGGCATCGAGGTGCGCAGGGTCAGCCCCCACGAGCAGCGTGAGTGTGCCGGCCGCAGCGGCATCGGGAAGCCCGGTGACCGGGCAGTCGACGTAGCGATACCCGCGCGTTGTCACGATCTGCGAGAGTTCCAGCACCCAGTCGTACGAGAGTGTCGAGCATTCGATGGCCAGCGCATCGGGTGCGTTGTCCGCCGCGAGCGCGCCGCTGTCGCCGAGCCACATGTGATGGGACGATTCATCGTCGGCCGACATGCCGATGATGATGTCGGCATTGCGTGCCGCTTCGCGCGGTGAGTCCGCGACGCGGGCACCCAGCTTCTCGAGTGGGGCTGTCTTGGCGCGCGTGCGGTTGTAGACGGTGACCTGGTGCTGTGCCGTCACCAGGCGCGCGGCCATTCCCGCGCCCATGTTTCCAAGTCCGAGAAATGCGATTCGCATCGGACCATCATACCGAAGTGGCTCAGCGCGCCAGCCAGCCCCCATCGACCGGCAGGGTGATTCCCTGCACGTAGTTCGCGGCGCTCGATGCGAGGAATACGGCGGCGCCACCGAGATCCTCCGGCTGACCCCAACGGCCGGCCGGAATTCGCCCGAGGATTTCCGCGTTGCGCTTCGCGTCCGCCTGCAAGGCGGTGGTGTTGTTCGTCGCGAAATATCCTGGCGCGATCGCATTCACGTTGATGCCGCTCGCGGCCCATTCATTGGCGAGCAGCTTGGTGAGACCTGCGACGCCGCTCTTGCTCGCGGTGTATGAAGGCACGCGTATGCCGCCCTGGAAGGAGAGCATCGACGCGATGTTGATGATCTTGCCGCCGCCGTTCGGAATCATGTGGCGCGCCGCGGCCTGCGACAGGAAGAACACCGACTTGAGATTCACGTCGAGCACGGCGTCCCAGTCGGCTTCCGTGAAATCGAGCGCGTTGTCGCGGCGTATGATGCCGGCGTTGTTGACCAGGATGTCGAGTCGGCCGAGCTTCCCGACGACCTGGGCGATGATGGCCGCGTAATCGGGCTTCGCGCCGAGGTCCGCGTTCACCCACACTCCGCGCCGCCCCAGCGAGTTCACGGTCGATAATGTGTCCCGCGGATCGCTGCGGCCGATCGCGGCGATGTCCGCGCCGGCGCGGGCGAGCGCCTCCGCGATGCCACGGCCGATGCCGGTATTCGCGCCCGTGACCGCCGCGACGCGACCGCCGAGGTCGAAGGGTCGATCCGCGGGCGCGGCCATCAGCGCAGGGTGTCCATCGGAACCCAGGCGACGTCCTTGTATTCCTGGTTTTCGCCGCCCATCGCCCAGATGAAGCTGTAGTTTGAAGTGCCGCAGCCCGTGTGGATGGACCATGGCGGCGCGATCACCGCTTCCTCGTTCGCCACGAAGATGTGACGCGTCTCGTTCGGTTCACCCATGATGTGCACGACGCGCGCATCGGGCTTGAGATCGAAGTAGAAGTAAGTTTCCGAGCGGCGCTCGTGCAGATGGCTCGGCATCGTGTTCCACACGCTGCCTTCCTTGAGCGACGTCAGACCCATGAGCAGCTGCGCGGACTTGCAGATGTCGGGATTGATGTACTGGTAGATGGTGCGCGCGTTGGCCGTGGCCGGCGCGCCCACGGGCATGGGATTCGCCTTCGCCGCATCGATCTTCACGGTCTCGTAGCGCGCGTGCGCCGGGGTGCTCGCGAGATAGAACTTGGCCGGCGAGTCCTTCGAGTCCGAAGAGAACACGAGTGACTTCGTGCCCATCGGAACGTACAGCCCTTCGCGCGCGGCGAGAGGCCAGTCCTTGCCGTCGACCGACACCTTGCCGTTGCCGCCGACGTTGATGACGCCAAGCTCGCGGCGCGCGAGGAACGGGCCCGTGTTGAGGGCCGGCACTTCGCTGAGCTCCACGGCCTTCGTCACCGGCATCACGCCGCCGACGATCATGCGCTCCACGTGGCTGAACGTGAGGCTGACGTCGTCGGGCACGAATATCGACGATACGTGGAACAGCTCGCGCAACTTCGCCGAGTCGGCGGAGTGGATGATGGTCGGGTGAGTGGCGTGTCGCGTGTCGAACTTCATGATCTCGGATCCGGAGGAATCTGCTGGGGCCGCGATTCTACCCGGTCCGGACCCCGCAGGAAACCGGTGTCAATGAATACGCGTCAGGGCGCCTCTGCGCGATTTCTCAGCGCCGTTACGATCGGTCGGGGGGCTGGCAGGAGTCGCGGATAACGAGGTGCGGCTCGAGGGGCGTGACCATCGCGTACGTGCCACCGGCCGCCTCGGGATGCAGGATCTTGTTCGCCGCGAGGCGGCCCAGCTCGCGTATCGGCAGCCGGATGGTGGTGAGCGAGGGCAAGAGGCGCGCAGCCAACGGGCCGTCGTCGAAGCCCACGATCGACAGATCGCCCGGAATGGAGAGGCCGAGCTTGTTGGCCGCCCGGTACACGCCCGCGGCCATTTCGTCGTTGCTGGCGAAGATCGCGGTGGGTCGGGGATTCAGTGCGAGCAACTTCTCGGCGCCGGCGACGCCGGATTCATAGGTGTAGCCGCCATCCACGATCAACTCGTTCGCGAGCGGCACGCCGCGCGCGACCAGCGCCTCGCGGAACCCATCGAGGCGCTCGATGGCGGAACGGAACCCCGCCGGTCCCGCGATGTAACCGATACGCTTGTGTCCGAGCGAAACCAGGTAGTTAGCGACCTCGGCGACCGCCAGGCGGTCGTTGGAAATCACCATGCGCGCGGGGTCGTCGAGCTGCGTGTAGGTGATGCGCACGTAGGCGCAGTCGGCCGCGGTGAGCGCGCGGGTGAGCTCATCGTTCTCCGAGACCGGCGGCAGCAGGATCACGCCGCGCAGCTTCTGGCGTTCGACGAAACGCCGCACGCCCGCGATGTAGTCAGGCTTCTTGCGATCGCAGGGATGCACGACCACTTCGTATTCGGAATTGCGGACGGCGTCGAGCGCGCCTTCCATGCAGTTGACGATGTATTGCGCGTTCGGATTGTCGTAGACGAGTCCGATCAGGAACGATTTCCGGAAGGCGAGGCCACGTGCCTGCGGGTCGGGCACGTAGCCGAACTTGTCGATGACCGCCTGGATACGCGCGCGCGTCGCTTCCTGCACCAGCGGCGACTGGTTGATGACGCGCGAAACGGTCTTTTTCGAAACGCTCGCGAGCCTGGCGATGTCGTTGATCGTCGCGTTTCTTCCCGGTTTGATGCCACTCGCCTTCACGGGTGCGGGCGCCTTGGGCGTGGCCCGAGGGCTGGCGGTTTTCTTCCGGGTCCGTGTCATGACGGTAGATTGTACGGAAGCGTTCGTGTCTCGGGCAGATGTCCCTAACAATCAGCCCGGTGGAACCGGTGTCATGGGAATTGTCCTGCACCGCAGGACACCGAGACCGGTGAAAACCGCCTCGGCGGACTGGCCTGCCGAAATCGCATGGACGCCCGTGGCCGCGCCCGTCGAGATCAGGTCGCCGGCCCGCAAGGGTCTTCCGCGCAGGGCGTTACAACGCAGCGCGAACGCGAGTGCCGTAAGTGGCCCGCCCCTCACGGCGGCGGCCGTTCCGCGCCCGACGACGGTTCCGTCGATACGGGTTTCGCAATGCATCGACTCGGGATCGCGCTGTTGCCAGTCGGGGATCTCCGGGCCGAGCAGCAGACCCGCGTTGTTGCCGAAGTCGCTCGCGACGACGGCCGGGCCGTAATCGTTGATGTTGATCAGCGGGCTGCTCGCGATCTCGATGCCGATGAACATCGTCCTGACGAAGCGTCGCGCGGTTTCGGCGGTCCACTCGACGACATTGGCCGGAGCATCCTTGGCGAGCTGGACCACGAATTCGGCTTCCACGGCCGCGAAACCCTGCGCGAATACCGGCATGGGTACGGTGGTATCGGCGCCGTGCGCGCGCACGATGGAGTCGGCGAAGATCGGACCCACGAGACGCTGCGCGCCGAAGCGCTCGCTGAGCGGCGCGGGAATCCAGCCGACTTTCCAGCCGGCGATTGCGCCGCCCCACAGGGCGATCGCCTCATCCTGGCAGCGATAGGCGGAGTCGAGATCCGGCGGCGCAGTGCCCGGATAGTTCGTGAACGAGCCCGCCGTGCGGCGGGCTTTGACGAATTCGGCGGCCGCGCGTTTGGCGTCGAACGCGGGTTCAGAGACAACGGATACCAATTTTTTTGCCTTATCTTTTTCGAGCGCGTCGCTGCAGGCGATGTTATATAGGGAAACCGGTGTCATTGACAATGCTTCAGGGGGACATTGCATGTCGAATCGCAGTTTCTGGTTGGCCATCCTGTTGTTCGCGCAGATCGGGGCCGCCGCCGAGACACCGCTTGCATTTCCGGGCGCCATGGGCGCGGCCGCGACCACGCCCGGGGGGCGGGGTGGCGAAATCCTGCGTGTGACCACCCTGGCGGCATCCGGTCCGGGCTCGTTCGCCGAAGCGGTCCGAAAGCCCGGGCCGCGCATCATCGTGTTCGAGGTCGGTGGCGTGATCGATCTCGCGGAAAGCACCGTGCGCATCACGGAGCCGTATCTAACTATCGCGGGTCAGACCGCGCCCGCGCCCGGCATCACCTTCATCCGCGGTGGCATCGACATCACCACGCACGACGTCGTCGTGCGGCACATCCGCGTCCGGCCGGGCGACGGTGGACGCCCGAAGCTTTCGGGCAGCGATTACGACGCGATCTCGACCATCGGCGCGCACGACGTGATCGTGGATCACTGCACGCTCACCTGGGCGACGGACGAGAACCTGTCGGCATCGGGACCGAGGTTCACGGGCAACACGCCCGAGGAATGGCGCAAGGGCACTTCGCACCGGATTACCTTCAGCAATAACATCATCGCCGAAGGGCTCGCGGATTCGGTGCACGTGAAGGGCGAACACTCCAAGGGTTCGCTGATCCACGACAACGCCTCCGACATCCTCATCATCGGCAACCTGTACGCCCACAACAAGGAACGCTCGCCGCTGTTCAAGGGCGGCGCGCGCGGCGCCGTGATCAACAACCTGATCTACGACCCGGGTCCGCGCGCGATCCACTACAACCTGATCGCGGAGGAGTGGGGCGAGCAGCCGTATCAGACCGGCGAAATCGCGGTGATCGGCAACGTGCTGCGGGCCGGGCCGTCGACGCCGGCGCGCGTGGCGCTGGTGATGGCCGGCGGCTCGGGCGACCTTGCGCTCTACGAACGCGACAACATCGCGGTCGACGCGCTCGGAGATCCGCTGCCGATGCGCGGCTCGTATACGACCGCCCCGATCAAGCTGCTCAAGCTGCCCGCGCCGACGATCTTCGGCGTGACCCCCATGCCCGCGCGCGACGTGCAGGATTGGGTGATCCGCAACGCCGGCGCATTCAACACCCAGCGTGATCCCGAAGACGCCCGGATCGTCGCGAACGTCATCGAAGGCCGCGGCGCGATCATCGATTCACAGTCCGTGCTCGGCGGCTACCCGAAAGTCGTCCCCACCGTCCGCCCCTTCGACCCCAACGCCTGGAACCTGCACGACATGACCCCGAGGTAGGCAGGTTGGTGCCGGGTGAGAAATCGCGGAGTTAGCGAGTCGGCGGTGCGTCCAGCGCGGTGCTTGGCCAGCTAACTCCGCGATTTCTCACCCGGCACCAACGTCGACAGCGCCCACGAGCGGGCTAGCTCGGGCCAGACGGCGACGTCGAGGCCGGTCACGCCGCGCATGCCGAAGCCGTGACCGCCGCGATCGAAGATGTGCAGGGCGCTGCGGACGCCGGCCTTGCGTAAGGCGGCGAACATCGCGAGGGAATTGTCGAGGACGACGCCGGTGTCGTCGGCGGCGTGGATCAGTATCGTGGGTGGCGATTCGGCGGTGACGTTCAGATCCGGCGAATAACGCGGCAGATCTTCGCGACGCACGCCGGCGGCGAGCAGTTGATCCGCGGAACCCTTGTGCGCGATCGCGCCGGTCGTCGCGATCACGGGATACATCAGCACCGCGAAATCGGGGCGCGCCAATCGGTCATCGTGCGTGTCGCGGCGCGGATAGGTTAGTTGCGGTTCGGTGATCAGGCGCGCCGTGACATGGCCGCCCGCCGAGAAGCCGATGACGCCTACACGCGTGGGCCGGACGCCGCCCACATCCCGATCGCGCAGCAGCCGCATGGCCCGCATCGCATCGTGCACGGGAGCGTCGGCGCCCGCGGCCCAGCCGTCCGCGGGCATGCGATATCGCAGGACCGCCACGGCGAACCCGCGCTCGGCAAACCACTCCGCGGACTCGAACCCTTCCTTGTCGATGACCACGCGTGTGTACGCGCCGCCCGGAACGATCAGCAGCGTGATGCCGTTGTAGTCGCCCTTCGGCTCGAACAGCGTCATTACCGGGCGCGTCACGTGTTGCGCGAGCCGGTCGCGCAGCGGGCCGTCCGGCGCACGTTCGAGCAATTCCTCGCGGACCGTCACGCGCTCCGCGCCGGGTGCGCCGCCGGGCCACAGCTCGATGACATTGCCACCGGGTTCGGGCGTGACGACGGGCGCGGCAAGGATCGCAGGCGCGAATGACATGGCCGCGAGAATGAGCGCATAAGCGGGAGCGGGCAACTTCATGCGCGCAGTATGCCCCGTCCCGCCGGCGGTTGGCCAAACGAAACGGGGACGGAATCTCGCGATCCCGTCCCCGTCAACTCATCGCCGGAAGCCGGCCCGCCGAACGCTAACTCAGCGATTTCTCACCCGGCACCCACGCCGGACTAACTACCTCAGAACTTGAAGCGCGCTCCCAGGAAGTACTGGCGGCCCTGGTAGTGGTAATACGACAGGCGGTTGCCGGTCGAATCCACCCACTGGTCGTCGACCTCGTCGGTGAGGTTCAACGCTTCGAGCGTCAGCGTGAAGTTCTCGTTGACGTTGTACGAGGAAGAGAAGTCGAGATTGAACGTCTCGGCCGTGCCCTCGATGTCGTTGCCATTGCGGCCCGGCACCGTCGTCAGGTAGTCGGAGCGGAACGCCGCCGCCAGGCGGGCGCTGAACACCGAGTTGTCGAAGTAGAGAGTCGCGTTGTACGCACGCTTCGACAGACCCGTGAGGTCGGACGTGGCCGTCACATTACCCGTCGCGTCCAGGTAATCGATCTCCGACTCCACGCCCGTGTAGTTGAGCACCGTGCCGAAGTTGCTCCAGATCCCCGGCAGGAAGCTGAACGGCTGCTGGTAGCTGATCTCGAAGCCCTTGAGATCGCCGCCCGGAGTATTGGCCGGCAGGTTGAACTGCCAGTCCGACGCGGGCGAACACCCGACCACCGTCCCGCAGGCCGCGACCGCCACACTGTCGGGCAGGCCGAGGGGATTGCCCGTGAACGGCCGCGTCTCGCGGATCGTCTGCACGAAGGACTCGATGTCCTTGTAGAAGACCGCCGCGGACAGCAGCGATTCCGGTGCGAAGTACCACTCCACGCCGAGGTCGTAGGCTTTCGCGCGGAACGGTTCGAGCTGCGGATTGCCGGCCGTCACCGTGCGGTTGTTGCCCGACACGCTCACCGCCGCGCCCGGGTTCAAATTGCCGAGATTCGGCCGTGTCATGACCTTCGAGGCGCCGAAGCGCACGAGCAGCGAATCGCTGATGTCGTACACCAGGTTCATCGACGGGAGCACGTCGGAGTAGTCGTGCTCGACAGTGACCAGCAGCGGCGCTCCGCTCGTGAACGTGTAGCCGCGCGAAGTCAGGTCCGTCTTCACGTATCGCACGCCGACGTTGCCGCGCAGGGACTGACTACCCAGCGGGATGTTGAAGTCGCCCTGGATGTACGCTCCCTTGTCGTCCTCTTCGATCTGGTTGTTGTTGCCCAGCGAAGGCTCGATGCCCATGCGGTACAGCGCAGGATTGTCGAGATCCAGCGCATCGACCGCGGCCGTGTAGTCCGGGACGAGCCAGGTGGTGGCGGTGCCGGCCGGAATGCCGAGGCCGTCGCTCATCGAGACCAGGCGGCTGTACGAAGCGATGGACGTGCCGGCGACCGCGCCGGGGATCACGCCTTCCTGGTTGCCCGTCGTGCCGTTCGAACGGCGCGCTTCGGTCGACTTGAAGACATAGTTCTTCCACTGCGGGCCGAACTTGAGCGAGAACGCATCGGACGCCTTCCACTCGAGATCGATCGACGCCGTCCGGAAGCTGTTGATCGTGCTCTGCGGGCGCATGCGAATCTGCGTCAGCGTCCAGGTGGCAGGATTCGTGACATCAGCCGAGCCGTAGCTGAAATAGGGCAGGCGGCTGTTCTCGCGATAGTCGTACGTGTAGCCATCGATGTTGTTGGCGTCGAACAGCAGCGTCGTCTGAACCGGGTTGTCGTGATTGGCTTCCGCGAAGCCGGCGCGCGCGGATGCGCTGAACGCGTCACTGAACTCGTGCCGGCCTTCCAGCGTGACCTGCGTGAACTCGGTCTCGAGCGAATCGAAGCGCGCTTCGGAGCGGATGTCGACGTCGTTGAAAACGCCGTAGACCAGCGTGTTGGTGTCATCGATCACCGCGTCGACGACATTCACGTCGCCGATGCCGGCGCCGCCGGTGGTGCTGAACACGGGAGTCTCGAGAAACATCTCCTCGCGCGTGGCGTCGAACTTCGCGTAGAGCGCGTCGAGGCTGATCGAAGTGGAATCCGTCGGCGCGAACTGCAACGCGGCGGTCACGCCGATGCGCTCCTGTTCGTGCTGGTATTTGTCATAGCGCGGGATGCGCGGGCGGAACGCGGCGTTGATCTGGGCCAGCGTCGGCGCGCCCGCGTAGCCGGTTTCCAGCGGGCCGAAGCAACCGGTGCCCGGACAGGTGCCGGAGTTCTGCCAGCGCACCGTGCTCGCGCCTTCGTCGGCCAACTCACGCTTCGTGTAGGCCACGGAGAACAGCGCTCCGAAGCGGCCATCGGCGAAGGTGTTGCTGATGAGGAACGCGCCGCGCGGGTCCTTGCTCGAGTTGAGATCGTTGTAGCCAATCTGCGCCGATCCCGCGATCGTCAAACCATCGTAGTCGAACGGACGGCCGGTCCGCAGATCGACGGTGGCGCCCAGCGAGCCTTCTTCGATTTCGGCAGCCGCCGTCTTGCGCACGGTGATGTTGCTGAACAGCTCCGATGCGAAGGTGTTGAAGTCGAAGTTGCGGCCGCGGTTGGTGCCGCCGGCGGCGTCGGTGCTGCCGTTGGCGCTCATCGCTTCGACGCCGTTGATGCGCACGCGCGTGAACTGCGGGCCCAGGCCGCGCACCGAAATCTGCCGGCCTTCGCCCGCATCGCGCGCGATGACGACGCCCGGAATGCGTTGCAGCGATTCGGCCAGGTTCAGATCGGGGAAGTCGGCGATGTCCTCGGCGACGATCATGTCGATCGCGCCGACCTGTTCCTGCTTCGCGTCGAGCGCCTTGTCGAGGCTCGCCCGGAAACCGGTTACCACCACCTCTTCGATGTTCTCCGCGCCGGCGCTGGCGACATGCGCCGAAGCGTCCTGCGCGACCGCGGTGCCCGCGATCGTGAGCAGGGCGGTGGCGGCGGTCAGCGCCTGCGTGGTGGAAATTGCGGCCTTTTTATCGGCAGATTTCTTCGACTTCGACATGATCGGCCCCTCCAGAAGGCACGCCTGTCTGCAACGTGCCCGCACTTGTTTGAAGATTCGCCGCCTGCCTGTACCCAGGCGCCGACGAGGCGCTTTATCCCACAGAAATGACACCGGTGACAACCGGCCTGCCCGGCCGCGTCGGAACCCTCTGTTTTCTCTGGCATATCTTCCGGCTCGCCCAGGCTCCATTGCCTCCGCGCGGCGCCCTGACTGTTTGTTTGACGCTACGGATCTGCGGGGGATTTCGCGGCAATTCGCCGGATGCGGCTCGCGGGTCGGTGGGGTCCGGCGGGCAAACTACCCGGTTCCTACATCCGGAACGCCGCGCGTCGGCTGTGCCCCGCGTGCGTAAGACAGGCACAGTCCAGACATGAGGATTTCATTTATCGCCGCGGCGGCCGCATCGTTGCTCGTAGTTAGTGGCTGCGAGTCCGTCCGCACCACGAACGCCGGTGAAGTCGGGGTCGAGCGCAAGCAGAAGATGCTCGTGCCGAGCGAGACGATCGAGCAGGGCGCCGCGCAGGCTTACGAGGCGGAGCTCAAGGCCGCGCGCGACAAGGGCGTGCTCAATACCGACCAGGCGCAACTCGCCCGCGTCACTGCGATCTCGAAGAAGCTGGTGGCCGTCACGCCGACCTTTCGCCCGGACGCGCCCTCGTGGAACTGGCAGTTCAACGTGCAGAAGACTCCCGAGCTGAACGCGTACTGCATGCCCGGCGGCCGCATCATGGTGTACAGCGGTCTCATCGAGAAGCTGGATCTGACCGACGCGGAGCTCGCGACGGTGCTGGCGCACGAAGTGGCGCACGCGTTGCGCGAGCACACGCGCGAACGCGTATCGCGCGCCTATGCGCAGCAGCTCGTCTTGTCCGGCGCGGCCGCGGTGGCCGGGGTCAGCGAGGCCACGGCGAACATGGCGGGCATGGTCGCGGAAGTCACCTTCCAACTACCGTTCAGCCGCGACCAGGAGTCCGAGGCCGATCGCATCGGTCTCGAGCTCATGGCGCGCGCCGGCTACGATCCGAACGCGGCGTTGAGTCTGTGGAAGAAGATGGCGGCGGCGCAATCCGCCGGCACGCCGAAGTTCCTCAGCACCCACCCGGCGCCCAAGGATCGCATCGAGGACATCGAGAAGCTGCTGCCGCGTGTGCTGCCGCTGTACGCGGGTCAGCGCTGAGCGTCGTCAGTGGGGCGCGGTCGCCGCGACCGCGCGGCGGAACGCAACCAGCGGCGGCAGCGCCGCCAGCAACGTATCCGGGTTGAGTGGCTTGTGCGCCAGCCACACCGGCGCGCCCGCGAGCCAGGGAACCTCCGCATTGGCGAGATCGCCGGTGAGGATGATCGTCGGCACGGCGTGGCCTAACACTCTTGCGAGATCTTCCGCGACTTCGGTGCCGGTGAGTCCGCCACCCAGGTGAAAGTCGGCGATGAGCACGTCCAGTCGGCCGCGCAGGGTGGCGGCCAGGGCGAGTGCCTGTTCACCCGTGGCTGCCTCGCGTGTTTCGTAACCCGCCGTGCGTAACAACATCGCCGTCGCGCGCCGCGTGGGCTCATCGTCGTCGACGTGCAGGATCACGCCGCGGCCGGCGGCTTGCGGATCGATCAGCGGTACGACCAGAGGTACGACGGTTGCGGCTTGCGCGGACATGATCTCGTTGCGCTCCTGCGTGGATGATGAGGATTGTTCACGAATCGGCCACCGCCGCGCCTCAGGAGATTTACGGATATCGCCAGGCGCGAACGCGTCGAAAATCGTTCGAATCATCATCCGGCGGAAATGTGAAGATCCGGTGTCGGGCGCGTGAACGATGGCGAAGCCGGATCAACGCGTCGCGCGCGTGACCTCGTCACAGAGCATTGCATACGAAGGCGGGATTTCGATCACGGCCGTCGCGCCGTGACGCATCGCGGATACGGCTTCCGCCATGTCGTCGGGGTCCGTGATGACGAAGATCGGCAGGTTGCGATGACGGCCGCGCGCCTCCTGCAGGAAATCGTCGACGGGTTCCTCCTGCAGGTCATCCGCGATCACGAGGCAACCCGCGTTGGCCGCGCTCGACTGCGCGAGCGCGGATTCAAGCGTCGTGGGCCACACGACATTCTCGAATCCGCTCAGCGCGCGCAACACGTCGCGAGTCCGCCGTGAGGATTGTCCCGCCACGATGATGGTACGCGCGCCAGTGGGGCCGCCATTGATTGCGGCTCCGTTCTCTTTTTCTTCCGACCCGACCATCGCGCGACGCAGTGTTGCACCTGCGCGGGCGCGGTTGAATACGTACTTTTTCCCTTACTGACGCTGCGAACGACTTCGGCCCTAAGGCGGGGCGATGGTCATCATCATGCGCACCAGTTCCGCGAGCGATGAGGCCTCCATTTTTTGCATCACATGTGCGCGGTGGATCTCGACGGTTCGCTGGCTGACGCCGAGATCACTCGCGACCATCTTGTTTGCCTTGCCCTGGGTGACGAGCTCGAGCACCTCGCGCTCGCGCGGGCTCAGCGACGCGAGACGCTCGCGGATCCGGTCCGTATGGCGCAGGCGGGCGCGGTTTTCCGTGTCACGGGCCAGCGCGCGCTGCACGCGGTCGAGCAGGTCCTGGTCGCGGAAGGGCTTCTGCAGGAAATCGAAGGCGCCGTGTTGCATGGCTTCGACCGCCATCGGGATGTCCCCGTTGCCCGTGATGAAGATCACCGGGATGGTCGCGCCCCGCATGTTCAGTTCCTGCTGCAGCTCCAGGCCGCTCATTCCGGGCATGCGGACATCGAGCAGAAGGCAGCCTCCCTGGTTCGCATCGAATCGCCCGAGATACTCCTGGGCCGACGCCGCCCCCTCGGCGTGGATGTCGGCGGACTTCAGCAACAATCGCAGCGAGTTGCGCACGGCGTCATCGTCGTCGACCACGATCACCGTTTGTGGCGAGTCTTTCATCGCAGGTTCTCCTGGAAGGCGGGAAGGACGAAGTAGAAGCAGGCGCCGCGCGGATTGTTGGCCCGGTATTCGAGGCGGGCTTCATGCGCCTTGATGATCGAACGACTGATCGCGAGGCCGAGGCCGGTGCCCGTGGGTTTGGTCGTGAAGAACGGCTCGAAGATGCGCTGCTCGGCGTCGTGCGGCAGCCCGGGACCCAGGTCGCTGACCGAGACCTCGACATCGCCGCTATCCACTCGCCGCGTCGCGATGCGTACCTCGGTGGCCGCGCCATGTTCGCCGCAGGCCTCGAAGGCGTTGTGCACCAGGTTCATGAGCACCTGCTGAATCTGCACGCCGTCGACCGTGACCGGCGGTAGTTCGTCGGCGAGATCCAGCGCGAGCGCGCCGTCGTGCACGCGGGCGTCGCTGGCGAGCAGCGTGTTCACCTCGCGGATGATGCCGTTGATGTCGCGCGTCTCCCGGCGCACGTCCTCGTTGCGCACCAGCGAGCGGATGCGCTTGATGATTTCGCCGGCGCGAAGCGCTTGTCCCGCGATCTGTTCGATCGCGCCGCTGATCACGGGCACGTCGGGAGTCGGCGAGCGGAGCATGCGCGCGCAGGCCTGCGCGTAGTTGGCGATGGCGGCGAGCGGCTGGTTGAGCTCGTGCGAGATGCCCGCGGCCATCTCGCCCATCGTCGCGAGCCGCGACACGCTGTTCATGCGTTCGAGTGCGCGGTGGGCCTCGCTTTCCGCCCGGCGCTGGTCGGTCACGTCCTCGCCCGAGAGCATGATGCCGGTCGCCACGTCGTTGTTGTCGCGTAGTGCGACGCAGCGCCAGGTGATGAAACGATCTTCTCCGTCCGCCGAGCGCACGTGGTATTCGCAGCTCTGCGGTTCATCGCCGCCCGCCATGAGCACCGCGCGAAAGGCGCTGCGGGCGATCGATCGATCATCGGGCGCGACGCAGCCGTCCACCCAGCTCGCGCCGACGATGTCGGCGCTCTGCTTGCCGAGCACGCGCACCGCGCGCTGGTTCACGAGTCGCACGATGCCGGCGCGATCCGTGGCGATCAGCATCACCTGCGCGAGATCGAGGTACAGCCGGTTGAGCTGGCGCTCCTTCTCGAGCGTGGCGAGCGCCTTGCGGCGCAGCGAGGTGTCGTGGAGATGGCCGAGAAACATCGGCGGCTCCGTGTTCGGAATGCGGCCGACGCTCAGGTAAACCGAGAACTCGCTCCCGTCGCGATGCAGCACGCGCACGTCCCGCCCGCGACCGAGGATTCGCGGCTCACCACCGGCGAGGTATCCGCGCAGGTGGCCGTCGTGATACGCGCGGTCCGCCGGCGTCATCAGCATGCCGACGTTGCGCCCCAGCGCGTCGGCCGCGCGGTATCCGAACATCTCCTCCGCCGAACGATTGAATGCGGCGATCCGGCCGCGGTCGTCCATGATGACGGCCGCGTCAACCGTTGCCTCCAACAGCGCGAGTACCTCGGGGGTCGGCGTTGACATTCAGCGCAAAGATACTCCGTGGCCTCTGAAGGTTGTTAGTGGCCGCGGCCGGCCAGGTTATGCCCGTGGCGGGCCTGCCGCAGCGCGCAACAGCTTCGCGTCGACTTCGGCCTCCGCGGCTAACCAGTCGTCGACTTCGTTACCCGCAGCGAAGCCGCGCTTCTGCGCGCGGAAGTACGCGGCTTCGGCGATCAGCGCCGCGCGTTGCTCGTGTCCCACGAACTGCGTGATCGCGGTCGCGGACTTCGCGGCTGCGGCCTTGGATTTGCGCGGCGCACGAGTGCGGACCGTGGTTGTCGTGTTCTTTTCGCGTGCCATTGGCAGGCCTCCTCAGGGTTTGTATGAATGCGGGTTGTGTGAATGCGGCCGCGCTTCATTCTCCCGGTCCCTGCGCGCGCCGCGCGTCGACTTGTTTGCCGACGGCTGAATTTTTTTCATCTACTCCCTGTCGTGCGCATCAACCCGGCAAGACGGGCATCGAAACGACCTGCGCGCCACGCCCGGTGCGCGAGACGCCCGAAGGGAATTCCGCGGGCTTCACGACGAGCAGATCGGCGTTTACGGCATCCATGACGAATTCGGCGGTGTTACCGATGAAGAATCGCTTCAGGCCCGAGCGCGACACGGCGCCGAGCGCGACGATGGCGCTGCGCTCGCGTTTGGCGACGCGCGGGATCACCTCGTCGGGCCGGCCCGTGACCAGGTGACAGTGGCTGCGCTTCACGTCGAAGCCGTCCACCAGTTGATCGAGATGGCGGCGGGCCGCCCGCTGCACGGCATCGCGGCTCGATGCGATGTCGATCACCGGACCGTCGGGCATGGCCGGCATGATCGGCACCGAAGGCAGCACGACGTGCACAGCGTGAAGCTCGCCGCGCAGCGCATGTACTAGCTGCGCCCCGGCCCGCAGGATCTGCCGGTCGAGATTCGCCGGCTTGGCGAACGCGTGTGACGGGTCCACGGCGGCGAGTACGCGCGGCCGGTGGTACATGCGTGAGTTCTTCACGAGCAGCAGTGGAACGGGGCAGAGCCGCAACAGCTCCCAGTCCGTGTAGGACAACAGCCAGCGCGCGCGCCGGCGCTCCCGGCCATGATGGTTCTCGACCACCACCAGGTCCGCCCCGATGCGCTGGGCCTTGCGGATGATGGCTTCGTAGGGTGGATAGTCCCAGTCGGCCGCGACGTCGACGTCGATGCCGTGTTTGCGGATGCGCGCGGCCAGCTTCTCGAGTTGCTCGCGGCGGGCCGACTGCACCTCGCGCTGCCAGGCCTTCAGATCGATTCCGCGGCCCTGAAGCGCCTCCGCGTACACCGGCGTCGCGATGTCATGGAACAGCGTGAGCTGGGCCTTCAGGCCCTTCGCGATCTGCGCAGCCTTGTTGACCGCCGGCAATTCCCGCGTGCCCGGGTTCTTCACCGCTGCGAGGATTCGACGAATCGGCTGCATGCCCCGAGGGTGCGCGCCGCAAGCCGGCATCGCACTCGTACGAACGCCGCGTCCGCGTGTAGGTGGCCGCCTACCGCTTGCGCGCCGACTCGGCGAGGAAAGTCCGCAGCTCGGGCGACTGGCCCACGAGCGCGTGGGCTGCCCGCCGCAAGCGGATGATCTGCTCGCTCGAAAGCGTGAACGAAGTCGGGATCCGGTCCAGGTACTCGCGCTCGGCCGGCTCCTTCACGCGGTCGAAACTGAGCTCGACGAGATCGACGTCGAACTTCTCGCAGTCGGGGATCGCGAGCGCCACCTTGCAGCGCGTCGCGCGCACTTCCTGTTCCCAGTGTTTCACGCGCGCCCGCAACAGGTTCATCGTCTCGAAGCTGTAACGGTTGAACGTCGCGCTCACGACGGCGTCGGCCACCTGCTTGATGCGCAGCGGCTCGGGGCGCTTCGCGAACTCGCGGTCGAAGCCCGTGCGCGCATCGACGACGATGAACAACATGCGGCGCGCCCGGGAGTATCCGCCACGGCGCAGCGCGTCCGTCACGGTCTTGCCGAGCTCGAGCTCATCGAGGATTGCGCGGGCGCCGAGGTTGTCGGTCAGCGCGCCGTCCGACAGGTGAATGTACGGGTAGTTGGTCGAGTCGAGGAACGACAGGATCCGATCGGCGCGCTCCCGCCGGTACATGTCCTCCTCGGAATCGGAGATCGAGGCGATGATCTCAGGAGGCTGGTAGCCGCATTGTCCGGCGAAGCTGCGCATGACCAGCGGCGCGAAGTAGACGGGCGTCGCCGCGGACGCGAACACCGCGCGCGCCACCGGCACGCTCTTCGGATCCACGCACACGCCGTTGAGCTGCTCGCGGGTGAACGCGAACGGCTTCGCCCGCACGAGATCCGTCGCCGTGATGATGACGCGCGGCGAGCGGTTCATCACGTCGTGAATGGTCGCGTCGCCGAACAGTTCCTGGTCGAAATACTCGACCTCGAGGTCGCTGCGGCTCACGAGGTCGTTGGCGAGCCGCGGCCAGTTCACGGGCGCGAGCACCTTGCGCCACAGGTCCTTCTCCGTGTCGTGGTTCAGGAAGCGCGGCGCATAGCTGTCGAACGTCTCCTGTCCGTTGAGCGCGTAATAGGCCGCGGTGAAGGCGCCGCCGGAGACCGCGGAAATGATGTCGATTTCGTCGAGCAACGGGCGCTGCTCGCCATCGGGTGTGGTGACGCGCACGCCGCGTAATGCCTCGAGCACGCCGTAGGAGAACGCGGCCGCGCGCTTGCCCCCACCCGAGAACGACACGACGACGAATAGTTTGTCGGAGTTCGCGGCGATGCCGGGCGCCAGCACGGGCGCTGCGATGGGAACGACTTCGGAGAGTGGGGTTTCGCGGCGCGGCGGTGTGCCGCAGGCGGCAAGGACCATCGAAGCCGCGAGCGACAGCGCCGCGAGCTTCGGCAGCGAGGAGAAATTCATGCGCTGCAGTATACGGAGCGCAACGCCAATGTCAGTCGGAAACGGGTCAATCGGAAGAGTCTGGGCCCGCCGCCGCGCGATAGATGTCCGGCCGCAGGATCTGCATCAGCACGCCGTCATCGGGCGGCGCGCGAAAGCCATGCGGCGCATAGAGGCCGTGCGCGTCGCGCGTGCCGAGCATCGCGCGGCGCGCACCTTTGAGCGCAGGGTGCGCCATCACCGTGTCCATGAGCCGCTTGCCGAGGCCGCGGCCACGGTGCTCCTCGAGCACGTAGACGTCGCACAGGTAGGCGAACGTCGCGTGGTCGGTCACGACGCGCGCCAACCCGACTTGCGCGCCCGAGGCGCGTTCGTAGACTCCGAAACACAGCGAATTGCGGGCCGCGCGTTCGACGACGTCGAACGGAATGCCCGGCGACCGGTACGAGCGCGCGAGATATGCATGCATCGCTTGCAGGTCGAGTCGGGATTGCTCGGTCGAGATCTCGTAGTCGTCCATCTAGTAGAGGCCCGCCAGCACGTCGCGGAACACCGCGGTGTCGACGTTGCCGCCGCTCACGGTGATGCCGACGCGCAGGCCGGCGAGCGATTCGCGTTCGCGCCACGCGGCGGCGAATGCCGCGGCTCCGGCGCCTTCCGCGACGTTGTGGGTCATGGAGAAGATCGCGCGCATCGCCGATGCCAGCTCCGCGTCGGTCACCTCGACGATGCGCTCGACGTTGGCGAGCAGGATCGCGAGCGCTTCGACTTCGGGTTTGCGGCAGGCCATGCCGTCGCCGAGCCGGGTGGTGACCGGCGCCTCGACCGGGTGCCGGGCGGCGAACGAGCGGACATACGCGGGTGCGTGCGCCGACACGACGCCGACGATGCGAGTGGCGGGTGAGAAGGCATTGCGCGCCGCCGCCGCCGCGCAGGCTCCGGAACCCAATCCCACCGGCACGTACACGACGTCGAGATCCGGCGCGGCGCGGAACAGCTCCGCCCAGTAGGTCGCCACGCCGAGCACGATGTCGGGATGGAACGACGGCACCAGGTGCAACCCGTCGCGCGCGCCGACGCGCGCGGCTTCCTCGCGAGCTTCCTGGAAATCGTCGCCGAATTCGATCAGCTCGACGCCGAGCGCGCGCATGGCCGTGTTCTTCTCCACGCTGTTACCAAGCGGCACATAGACCGTTGCCGGCAGGTTGAAGCGCCGCGCGGCGAGCCCCACGGCCTGTCCGTGATTGCCACGCGTCGCCGTAATGACGCCGGGACAACGCGGCTCGCGCCGCAGCATCTCGCGGAAGTAGATAGCAGTGCTGCGCGCCTTGAACGCGCCGATGGGCGTGTGGTTCTCGTGCTTGAGCCACACCTGCGCACCGAACGCCGCCGCGACCTGCGGCCAGATGTACTGCGGCGTCGGCGACACGAGATCGCGCAGGAATTCCGCGGCGTCGCCGATTGCGGCCGCATCCGGCAGGGGGAACGGGGCGGGCGCGTGCGCGCCGCCCGGGTGGTTAGTCGATGCACCGGCATTCATGGGATTCAAACTTACCGCACAGTCCAGTACAGTTGCAGTACAGTTTACGCTCCGACATGGCCGACTGGCCCGCTACGCCCATGACACTGCAGACCGCCCAGGATCACCGCCTTCCCGCCCAGCTCGCGGCGCGTTTCGCGCAGCGCATCGAAACGCACGCGCTGCGACCGGGCACGCGCCTGCCCTCGATCCGCGAATGCGCGGCCGAATCGCGGGTCAGCCGTTCCACGGTGGTGGAAGCCTATGAGCGCCTGATCGCGGCCGGCCTGATCGAATCGCGGCGCGGTTCCGGCTTCTACGTGCGGCTGCGCACCAAGCATCGCCATTCGCGCCAACGCGCCTTGGCCCAACCGCACACGTTGCCCGGCACGGTGCTCGACGTGAGCTGGCTGCTGCGCGCCCAGCGCCGCCAGTCGCCCGGCAGCGAACAGCCCGGCGCGGGACTGCTGCCCGAGGCATGGCTCGACCATGCGATGGTCAGCGCCGCGATCCGTGGCGTCGGGCGCAGCCGCGGCTCGTGGCTGCTCAAGTACGGCGCGATCGAAGGCTATCTACCGCTGCGCGAGGCGCTCGCCACGCGCATCGCGCGGCTCGGCATCGACGTGCCCGCGGATCAGATCGTGACCACCGCGGGCGCGACCCAGGCCATCGACCTGGTCGCGCGGAGATTCCTGGCTCCCGGCGACACCGTGTTCGTCGAAGATCCCGCCTGGTTCGTCATGTTCGCGCGTTTCGCCGCGTTCGGCGCGCGCATCGTAGGTGTGCCGCGCGGCTCGGACGGGCCTGACATCGCCGCGCTCGAAAGCCTGCTCGCGCGCGAGAAGCCCAAACTCTTCATCGTCAACTCCGTGCTCCACAATCCCACCGGTTCGTGTACCAGCGCGGAAAGCGCCGCGCGGGTCATCGAACTCGCGGCGCGCCACGGATTCATGATCGTCGAAGACGACATCTATGGCGACCTGCAGGGCAAACACGCCGCGCGTTTCGCCAGCCTCGACGATGGCCGCCACGTGATCTACGTCGGCGGGTTTTCGAAGACCCTCGCGGCGAACCTGCGTGTCGGCTTCGTCGCCGCGCATCCGGTGCTGGCGAACGAGCTGCGCGACATCAAGGCCCTCACGGGACTGTCATCGAGTGAGCTGTGCGAGCGGGTGGTCGCGCGCATCATCGTGGAGCGTTCCTATGAGCGCATGCTCGAAAGGCTGCGCGCGCGCGTCGATGAGTGCCGCGAGCGCACCGCGGCGGCGCTCATCCGCATGGGCGCGAGGATCGCGGGTCCGCCCGCGGGCGGCATGTACCTGTGGGCCGACTTCGGCCGGGATACCAATGGCATCGCGTCCGAGGGCAGCCGCGAGGGCGTGTTGTGCGCGCCGGGCAGCCTGTTTTCACCGACCCAACTTCCGAGCACCTGGATGCGCGTCGCCGCGGCGACCTGTCTGAACGAGATGGCCCTCAAGTTCCTGCAACGCGCCATGCATGGTTAGGCACGCGGTTGGTCGACAGTCGACCAAGGTCCAATCTCGATGGACTGGATAAGGGCCATCCAGTTAGGCCTACAATAGCCGCAACGCGCGTGGCCCATCCCGCGGCCATCGCCAACAACAAGGGGCTACCATGTCCGCCGCATTCGCACGACGTTTGTTGGTCATCGCCTGCAGCGCCACCCTGACGCTCGCGGCCTGTTCGAAGAAGGAAGAAGAAAAGCCGATGGCCGACGAGGCCATGATGGCCTCGACCGCCCTCGAAGGGCAGTTGGATATCGTCGCCTGGCCTGGCTACATCGAGCGCGGTGAATCCGATTCGGCCTATGACTGGGTCACGGAGTTCGAGGCCGCGACCGGCTGCAAGGTGAACGTGAAGGTCGCGGCGACCTCGGACGAGATGGTCTCGCTCATGGCGAGCGGCGCGCCGCAACCGAGCCCGCCGGGCGATGCGTCCTGGCCGCCGCCGGGCAATGCGCCCTACGATCTGGTTACCGCCTCCGGCGACGCGTCGGTGCGCCTGATCCGCGGCGGCACGGTGCAACCCATCGGGCTCGATCGCATCCCTAGCTACAGCACGATCGACCCGCGCCTCCAGCAGGCGGCGTGGCACTTCGTCGACGGCAAGAACTACGGCGTCCCATATCAGTGGGGCCCGAACGTGCTCATGTACAACACCGACACGTTCAAGACGCCCCCGGCTTCCTGGTCCGTGGTGTTCGAGCCGCAGAAGCTGCCGGACGGCAAGCCCAACAAGGGACGCGTGCAGGCCTACGACGGTCCTATCTACATCGCGGACGCGGCGGTGTATCTCATGACGAAGAAGCCGGAGCTCGGCATCAAGGATCCCTACGAGCTCAACGAGGCGCAGTACGCCGAGGTCCTGAAGGCGCTGCGCACGCAGCATCCTCTGATCCAGCGCTACTGGCACGATGCGAACGTGCAGGTGCAGGACTTCCAGAACGAGGGCGTCGTGGCCTCAGGGTCCTGGCCATTCCAGGTGAACACGCTGCTCGCGAACAAGGCCAAGGTCGCGAGCACCGTGCCGGCCGAAGGCGCCACCGGCTGGGCGGACACCACGATGCTCGCCACCGGCGCGCGGCATCCCAACTGCGCGTACAAGTGGCTCGAATGGTCGATCTCGCCGAAGGTGCAGGGTGACGTCGCCGCGTGGTTCGGCTCGAACCCGGTGGTGCCGAAGGCCTGCGAGGGCAATGCGTTGCTGGGTCCTGATGGCTGCCAGAAGAACGGCATCGAGAACTTCGACAAGATCAAGTTCTGGCGCACGCCCGAGGCGCAGTGCGCATCGAATCCGGAAGGTTGCGTGCCCTACAGCCGCTGGGTGACCGACTACATCGCGGTCATGGGAGGCAAGTAGTCAGGGCGTGCCGTGACCGCGGCCATCGAGTTCCGCGCGGTCTCGCGTATCTATGGAGAGGTGCGCGCGGTCGATGATGTGAGCTTCTCGGTCGAGCCCGGCGAGTTCTTCGCGATGCTCGGTCCGTCCGGATCGGGCAAGACCACCTGCCTGCGACTGGTTGCCGGCTTCGATGCGCCGGACCGCGGGCAGGTGCTGCTCGACGGACAGGACGTCTCCGAGATCCCGCCCTACGAGCGCAACGTCAACACGGTGTTCCAGGACTACGCGCTGTTTCCGCACATGACGGTGCTGGACAACGTCGCGTACGGACCGCGCATGCGCGGCGTCGGGAAGGCCGAGCGCACCGCGCGGGCGCGCGACATGCTCGAGCTCGTGCAGTTGGGCGCGCTGGCCGGACGCCGTCCGGCGCAGCTCTCGGGCGGACAACGACAACGCGTCGCGCTCGCGCGCGCGCTCATCAATCGGCCGAAAGTGCTGTTGCTCGACGAACCTCTCGGCGCGCTCGATCTGAAACTGCGCGAAGAGATGCAGATCGAGATCAAGGCCCTGCAGAAGCAGCTCGGCATCACGTTCGTCTACGTCACGCATGACCAGGGCGAGGCCCTGTCGATGGCGGACCGCGTCGCGGTCTTCGAACACGGTCACATCGAACAGATCGCCGCGCCGCGCGATCTGTATCTGCGACCGGCGACGGCTTTCGTCGCGCGATTCGTCGGCAGCGCGAACGTCGCGGATGCGGAACTCGCGATGAAACTCGTCGGCCGCGCGGCGCCGTTCGCGATCCGCGCGGAGAGCATCGAGTTGCATGCCGAGACCGCGACGCCGCCCGCGGACGCCATCCTGGCCACGGGCTCCGTGGTGGCGGTGCAGTTTCACGGTGCGGCGAGCCGCTGGCAGGTGGCGCTCGACGCGGGTGCGGTGTGGGGCGCGCTGGTCACCGAGGAAGAAGCGCTCGCGCTCGATGACCTGGCCATCGGTTCTCGGGTCCGGCTTTCGTGGGCGCCGGCCGCGGCCGTCGCGCTGGGCGCGTGAGCCATGCGCGCGGCGCTCACCTACCTGTACCGGCATCCGTACTGGTACCTGGCGTTGCTCCTCGTACCGCCGCTGCTGTGGTTCGGCACCGTCTATCTCTATTCGTTGTTTGCGCTGCTGTGGCAGAGCTTCTATCGCATCGATGCGTTCACGGCGCGGGTCGTCGAGGAGCCGACGCTCGACACCTACAAGGAGCTCGTCACCCAGCCTTCGAACGTCGACATCGTGCTGCGCTCGCTCACGATGGCCGTCTGCGTCACCATTGCCTGCGCGCTGATCGCGATGCCGATCGCCACCTACATGGCGCGACACGCGCGCGGCCGCGTGAAGGCGCTGTTCTATGTCGGCGTCATGCTGCCGATGTGGACCAGCTACCTGGTCAAGGTGTACGCGTGGCGACTGCTGCTCGCGAAGGAGGGCATCGTCGCCTGGTACTTCGAGAAGGTGGGTCTTTCGGGCCTGCTCGAAACCGTCCTGGAAGCGCCCGGAGTTGGCGGTCCATCGCTCGCATCGTCATACATCGGCATGTTCTTCGTGTTCGTCTACATGTGGTTGCCGTTCATGATCCTGCCGATGGCCGCGGCGCTCGAACGCGTGCCCACCTCACTACTGCAGGCCTCGGCCGATCTTGGCGCCCGGCCCGCGCAGACCTTTCGCAACGTGATCCTGCCGCTCGCGGTGCCGGGCATCGCGGCCGGCTCCATCTTCACGTTCTCGCTCACTCTCGGTGACTACATCATCCCCAGCGTGATCGGCGCGCCGGGGTACTTCATCGGAATGATGGTGTACGCACAGCAGGGTACCGCCGGCAACGTGCCGCTGGCCTCGGCATTCTCCGTCGTGCCCATCGTGCTGATCTTCATCTATCTACATATCGCAAAGCGGCTGGGGGCCTTCAATGCCCTATAGGCTCGAAAAGCCCTCACCGTTGACCCGCATCGGCGCGTTTGCCGGGCTGCTGTTCATGCACATCCCGGTGCTGATCATCATTCTCTACGCCTTCACCACGGAAGATCGCACCTACCAGTTTCCGCCGCCGGGATTCACGCTGCGCTGGTTCGCGCGGGCCTTCGAGCGCGCCGACATCTGGCAGGCGCTGTGGCTGTCGCTGCGCGTCGCGGCCGCCGCCACCGCGATCGCGCTGCTGCTGGGCACGCTCGCCGCCTTCGCGATGGTGCGGGCGCGTTTCCCCGCCAAGGAATCCATCACGTTGCTGTTCGTCCTGCCGATCGCGTTGCCCGGCATCATCACCGGCATGGCGCTGCTCGTCGCGATGCGCAGCTGGCGGATCGATCCTTCGTTCCTCACCATCGTCGCGGGACATGCGACGTTCTGCATGATCATCGTCTACAACAACGTGATCGCGCGCCTGCGGCGCCTGCCCGCGAACTGGGTCGAGGCGTCGATGGACCTGGGCGCCGACGGCGCGCAGACTTTCCGCTACATCCTGCTGCCGCAGGTCGCGACCGCGTTCCTGGCGGGCGGCATGCTCGCCTTCGCGCTGTCGTTCGACGAGATCATCGTCACCATCTTCACGGCCGGAAACGAGCGTACGCTGCCGATCTGGTTCTTCAACGAACTGTTCCGCCCACGCGAACGGCCGGTCACGAATGTCGTCGCGGTCATCGTGATCGTCGTGACGCTGATTCCGATCCTGCTGGCTTACTACCTGACGAGGCCCGACGATGAACACGAAACTTCTCGTTAACGGCAAACTCATCCGGGGCAAGGGCGATGAGCTCGGCGTGCTCGATCCGGCCACCGGCAAGGCGATCGCGCAGGTCAACGAAGCGTCGGAAGAGCAAATCGCGGCGGCGGTGAAAGCCGCGGCAAAAGCCTTTCCCGCCTGGGCCGCGACGGTGCCGAAGGATCGCGCCACGCTGCTGCTGAAACTCGCCGACCGCATCGAGGCGGAAGGCGCCGATTTCGCGAAGCTCGAATCGCGCAACTGCGGCAAGCCATACGCCGCGGCGATCAATGACGAAATCCCCGCGGTCGCCGATGTGTTCCGCTTCTTCGCGGGCGCCTGCCGCGCGATGACGGGTGCGGTGGCCGGCGAATATCTGCCCGGATTCACGAGCATGATCCGCCGCGATCCCATCGGTGTCGTCGCCTCCATCGCGCCGTGGAACTATCCACTCATGATGGCGGCCTGGAAGATGGCCCCCGCGCTCGCGGCCGGCAACACCGTCGTGCTGAAACCCTCGGAGCAGACACCGCTCACCGCGCTCAAGCTCGCCACGATTCTCGCGGAGCTGTTTCCGCCCGGTGTCGCGAACATCATATGCGGCCGCGGCAATACCGTGGGCGCACCGCTGGTCGCACAGCCCGAGGTTGCGATGATCTCGCTGACCGGCTCCATCGCGAGTGGCGAGAAAGTCCTTACCGCGGCCGCGAACGGCACGAAGCGCACGCACCTCGAGCTCGGCGGCAAGGCGCCCATCATCGTGTTCGACGACGCGGACCTCGAGGCGGTGGTCGGCGGTGTGCGCACCTTCGGTTTCTACAATTCCGGCCAGGACTGCACGGCGGCCTGCCGCGTCTACGCGGGACCCAAGATCTACGACAAGCTCGTCGCGGACCTGTCAGACGCCGCAAGCTCGATCAAAGTCGGCGCGCAGGAAGAAGAGGGCGTCGAGATGGGCCCGCTGATCACCGCGAAGCATCGCTCGCGCGTTGCGGGGTTCGTGCAGCGTGCGGCGGAGAAGCGGCACATCGAGGTGACGACCGGCGGCAAGGCGCGCGCCGGCGGCGGATTCTTCTACGAACCGACCGTCATCGCCGGCGCCCGACAGACTGATGAGATCGTGCAGAAGGAGGTCTTTGGCCCGGTAGTCAGCGTTACCCGCTTCAAGGATGCGGACCAGGCGATCGAATGGGCCAACGACTCCGAATATGGTCTCGCGTCTTCGGTGTGGACGAAGGATGTGTCCAAGGCGATGAAAGTCGCGGCGCGCCTGCAATACGGCTGCACCTGGATCAACACGCACTTCATGCTGGTGAGCGAGATGCCGCACGGCGGCATGAAGCGCTCGGGATATGGCAAGGACCTGTCGATGTACGCGCTCGAGGATTACACGGCCGCTCGGCACGTGATGGTCAAGTTCTAGGGCGTAAGTCCCCAGGACTCGAGCTGATATTTGCCGGGCGCGAGGCGCGTGAGCACGAGGTAGCGGTCGCAGTGGGCGAAAATCCGGTCGCCTTCGTCCTTCCACACGTCGAAGGCGACTTCGCGGTCGTCCCGATAGTCGAAGGGTTTGCCCGGCGCGACGTTGCTCAACTGGCCATTGGAAAGTAGATAGCGGAAGACACGGTACGCCTCGTCGACCGGGACTGCCGCGTGATTCACGCCGACGCTGAACGTCGTGCCGTTGATGCGTGCGAACAGTTTCTCCTCGGCCTGGCTGCAGTCCCAGTCATCCTGGGCGGCACGACGGCAATACACCTCGTACGCCACGGGTTGTCGTTCTATGTAGCGATGTGGCTTGCAGCGCACGTTGACCACCGTGAGCTTGAAATCGTTGCCTTTCGGATATCCCGCGCCCTGGGCCGCGTCCATGCCGACGCCGTGTGCGAGGCAGGCGCGTTGCTCGAATGTGCGTTCCTGCGCCTTGGTCAGGTTCGAAACTCCGAGCGCCGTGGAGAATGACGTCGCTCCCGCGACCCCGCACGCGCCCGCAAGGCAGATGGCCAGGAACGTTGCGCGCCCGATTTTCATTGTTTGCCAGTGCCAGCGACCTGTGACGAGCCTGTAAACGCAACCACGACACTCCGTGCGCGTCGGCTCGCAATCGTTGGCGGAGCACGGTGGCGGCGCAATCAGAGAAGGGCATCGACAGCGCGTAGGCCATCGCCGCGACGAGCGATGCAGGTATTAGGAAGCTGCCGCTACCCGGGAAACGATCCTGGCACCTTCAGCGAAAGCGCGCGCGCGAGGACGGGGCCAGCTTCTACGAACGAAATCCGATTCTCGCGTGAGATCCGTCGCAGAACGGCTTGGTATTGCTCGCCCCGCAGCGGCACAACGTCGCCGACTCAAGCCGCGCGACCACCCGGCCCGTGCCGCTGATGATCTCCACGTTGCCGCGCACCTTGAGCGGACCATCCAGCTGCGGATCGATCGCCAACGCCCCATTGCGCACGGCCAGCATGTCGGCCTTGCCGGTCGCCGGCTCGCCGCTCGCGGAGAACTTGATGTCATTGTGCGAGCCGTCGCAGAAGGGCTTGTTCTTCGAGGCGCCGCAGCGGCACAGCGTCAGTCGGTGGCTCACCGCCGGAGCACCGTCGAGGCGGATGTCCGCTCGGATCGCATACGGCCCGTTCTCGCGCACCGAAATAAGGTTCACCGGCGGCGGCTGTTCGTCGGGATGGCCGTCCTTGCGCTTGTAGCGGATGGCGCCCGAGACGCAGACGTGTGCGATCTCGGTCAACGCCTCGGTCGACATCGCGTCGGGATTGATCCAGGGGCCTTTCACGTTGGCGATGAAGACCTTCGGTCCCCAGGTCACGCAGAAGCGCGAGTGGATGCACTTCTTCCCTTCATAGATGAGTGTGAGATCGCGACCTTCGATGTAGTCGACGCCGTCGACGGTGCGCGGCGTGGGCGCGACGTTGCCGGGCTCGATGACGGCGGCGCCGGCCGGCGGAGGCGCGGAACTGACGGCTGCGAGTGCAGGAGTCGCGACCGGCGCCGCGGCGACTCCCGCGGTCAGGACGGCCGGCGCGTCACGCTCGAGCTGCGCGAAGCTGCGCTCGGCGCGCGCGGTCAGGTCCGCGAAGATCCGCGATGCCTGGGCCGTGCGTTGGTTCGCAACGAGCGTCGCCGCGCCCGCCGACAGTTCGTGCAGCCGCTCGAGGAAGAAGCGGTCGGCGCTCACGCCTGGCGGCAGCGGCGCGGAGTCGCGCAGCGCGGTGAACGACATTCCCGCGTTGCAGTTCGGATGCGAAGGCCCCGCGGGCAGGCGCGCCGCGGCTTCCGCGAGCGGCGTCATCGCGCGCATGAGCCCGAGCGCCAAATCGATGCAGACCGCCTTCGCCGGATGCGGCCGCGGCAGTAGATAGGAATGGGAGATGAGCCGCAGCATCAGCATGTAGGCCGAGTTCGCGATGTCGACCACCGCGGCCGCGTCCTCGTTCTCGATCCACACGCGCGGACCCGCGCGCACCGGGCGGCGCAGTACCGGATTCACCGCCGAAGGGAAGGCGGGTTCGAACGCCGGGTTCGCCGCCTTGAGCGACTTCAGCTCTTCCCGGATGGCGACGAAGCGCGCGTAGTGACACTCGGCGCACTCGTGCGCCGCGCCTTCGCCCTGGCTCACGATGGCGTCGAAGGCCTTGAGCGCGGTCTTGAGACAGATCACCGGCTCGCAACCCTGGAAATCCATCTCCTTTCGCGAGATTTGCAGGTTGCGGTCGCCGCAGAAGGCCACGCTTTCGCCCACGCGCTCCACGAACGCCTTCAGGTTCGCGGACAAAGAGTCATAGAACACGCCGACCGTGTCGTAGTCGATGGGCATCGGCGTGACACGCGGCGCCGCGATGCCGCGCTTGAACTGGAACTCGGAAACGAATCCAGCGCCGTCGGGCTCGTTCGAATCGTGCGGCCGCTCCAGAAAGATGAAGTGTTGCAGCACGGCCTCGCTGAACGGCTCGAGTCGAACCACCACGCTCGCGGGCAAACCACCCGTGTCCAGCGGAAAGTTGTATCGGCCGAAACGTGGGCTGCCGCCGAGCGCGGCCGTGATGTTCCACACCGCGGCGAGATGCCCCATCTCCTCGATCGCCACGTGCAGGATCGCGCGGCGCCAGCGCGCGGTCGCCTCGGCCTCCGCGGGAGTGAGGCCTTCCTCGACACCGCTCTTGAGACTGAACGCCGCGTAGAGATACGTGCACATCAGGTTGTGCTCGAGCTCGGCGGCTTCGTACAACTGGTGCACGAGCGATTCGCGTGAGACGTGCGTCACTGGGCTGGCGGGGCTGGTGGGAGTCAGGACTGTGCTCATCGGGTCGGCCTCTTCGTTGACGTGGACGGCGACCCTCCCCAAGCAGCCGCGGCGAGGGTCGATTCTCATGCGTTCGCGACCCGGAGCGCAACGCACTTTCCGTCGGCGCCGATCAGCCCTTACGCGATCGGCGCTCCGAGCAACCAGCGTGACAATCGAACCCAGGGCGCGCTGGTGGCCGCGAGCAACTCGATGGTGTGAACCGCCACCATGGCGCCACCGGCCCAGAGGTAGACCCGATGAATCCGGTGGGTCGCGAAGTAGTCGCGTGCGATGGCGACCAGCAACAGTGAGTCCGCCAGCAGCGAAAACGTCACGAACGGGTGGGGTACCGCGGGAAGCAGGTGGCGAAACCGCAGCCAGGCCGGCGCCAGCGCGGAGATCGTGGCGAGTAGCAGCAGACGCTTGTGACTTTCTCCATCCCGCCGCATGACGATGGCCGCCGCGACCAGTGCACCGAACAGGAGCATCTCGATCAGGATGTTCACGAACTGGCCGAGCACGAAGTCTTCGCCGATGCCGGCCGCCAGATCGCGTCGAGTCGCATGCAGCCCGACCAGAACCCCGGAGATCACGATGCCGGCACACAGCGCGGCGCCAAAATATCCGAGCTGGCGATGCGTGACGAAGCTGCGGTTGTGGATCAGGGACGACTGCGCGATGAACAGCAGCAGCCAGCCGAACAACATCACGCCGTGGACGTGAATGACGGCCGGCGCGTTGAACGTACCGCGCGACAACGGCATGAAGTAGGTAGTCGAGAAGCCGATGATCGCGATGGCCAGGAACGCGAAGGCCATGTAGAGGAAGAATCGGCTGCGCGAGATTGCTTTTGTTGTCATCTACCCGACGTCATCCAAACATCCGGCCCAGCATCTCCCACGCCTTGTCGCCCCATCGCACCGAACAGTACGAGAACACCAGCGCTCCGATCCCGGCGCCGATCATTGCCGAGCGCGAAGAGACTTCCCACCACAGTGCCAGTGCGGCCCCGAAAATCGCGCCGACGAGCGCGCCCAGCGCCGCGTAGACATTGCGCCGCTTCCGGAACTCGGGATCGGCGGACACCGACTGGATTGCGACGAGACCACTCTTTCCATTAGGCAGTCTGCGGATCTCGCACTCGACGATTTCGCCGCGCTTGAATGGGAGAGGTTCGGCGGTTTCGTAGCCGCCCAACTTGAATCGGCCGTCTCCCATGGGTTCCGCGTCCACTTCCAACAACGTAGTCGGATCGCGAAGACTCGGCACGTAAACGCGGTGCTTCATCAGAGAATCGGGATCTTTTTCTGATCCCAGCGGATCTGAAGTCCGTCGCGTTCTCGCCAGGCGCCGATGTGGATGTGCGGCACGCGTGAATATCCGTTGTTGCCGACGTGGGCCACCGGCTGACCGCTCTTCACCTCGGCGCCCTTTTTCACCAGCGGAGATTGAATGTGCGCAATGACCAGCGAGATTCCGTCCGCGGTGCGTAGTTCGATGGAGGATGCGGGAGGTTTTCCCGTTTGCCCGGGAACGTTGGTTACCGGATTGATTTCCACCGAAGTCACCGTGCAGTCGCAGGGTGACAACACCACCTTGTTCCAGCCGTACCAGTCCTCGTTGGTCAGTCCGTCCGTGGCGAACGCACGCATGAAGGCGCGCCCGTCCTTCTTGACGAAGGATTCGATCATGCAGTCCTGGCCGAGATCGTCGCCTAGATAGGGAAGCTCGCCGGCCGCATGTTCGGAGCAGGAATAGGATTCCAGGAACAGCGGGTGAGCGAGAAATTGCGCAATATCCCGGCGAGTCGAATCAGACGCCTTCTGCGCGTTGGCAAGCCCGCAGAACGCCAACGCCAGCAGCACGAATTGTCCCAGTCGAGGCAACGCCATGTTCAAGTCCTTTGCGTGATGCGGATCATAGGCTGAATGTTGGGGGAATTGTCCGATCTCTCGCGTGCTCCGCGCCGATGGCGCGCCTGTCCACCCGGGCGCAGTCTGCAAGCCTTTCAATGAACGAAGGAGTAGTCAGTTGGAGCTCAACTCACTCATGGTTCGCTATATCGTCAACGACGTCGAAGAGGCGGTGGCGTTCTACACCGCGCACTTCGGTTTCCGCGCGGTCCAATCCGGGCAGTATTTCGCGTTGCTCGAAAGGGACAACCTTCAACTGGTACTGAGTCCCCCGAAGGGACCCGGCGGTGGCTCGCAGCCGACCCCCGATGGTCGCCACCCGGAACCGGGCGGTTGGAATCGGATCATCGTGCGAACACGGATTCTCGAACACGACGTCGAGATTCTCAGGAAGGAGGGCGTGCGCTTTCGCAGTGACTATCTGACCGGGCCGGGTGGCAGGCAGATCCTGGTCGAGGATCCGTCGGGAAACCTGGTCGAACTGTTCGAGCCCGCGGCGGATTCGAAGTAGGGCGGTCGTCAGTCCGATCGGTTTGAGCGTGCGCGCAGATGATCTCGAAGCGCCATCGCCCGTTGCGGGCGATCGAAGAGCTCATAAAGCTCTATCCAGTCTTCCGGGCGCATCCAGGGCAGGCCGTCTTTCACGGACAACGTAGTTTGATCGAACGCCCAGCTGACGAGGCCTCGCGCAGTCTTGACCTGTATGCCGGCCATCAAGTCCATCGATGCCGGGCCGTCCGCCGCGAATCGGGCGAAACATCGCGACTGATACATTGAATGAGGGACTTCGGCGGGCGGTCCCAAACGGCGCGCGACACGCTCGCGGATCGCATCGAAGTCATCGGGGGTGGTCACCACATCGAGGTCTCGTGGTGCGGGTTCCAGGCCGAGATTCCACATCAGTACGCTTCCGCCGATGCCCCATGTCAGTCCCTCGAGCAAAGGAGCGAGCTCATGTGCGAGGACCACGGGTGGTGGCTGCGTCAGCCCTAGTCCCACCATAAGTACACTGTCTTGGTGGCCGCAATCGCGGCAGCCAACTTCCGCACATCGCCAGAGCCCTGGTCCACGATGTCGGGACAAAATTCGTAGACCTCGTTTGCGAAGGTCATCAGATCTACGGGTAGGGACTTGAGTTTGAGCTGAATCGTGTCGGTCTGCGCGGCGTAGATATCGACTCCAAATCGCTCGTCCCAACGCTGAAGCGTGCGCACCAGATCTTCGGTTTGTTTGCCGTGGTTGACTGCGTCGGTTGCGGCGATACGCAAGATATCGAACTGACTCCTGGCGCTCGCTACCACCAGCTCGGTTCCCTCAACAGGAGGTTCCGCGAGACTGCGCTCAGTTCCAATAAAGGCGACGACTCCGGGTGGTAGCTTGCCTCGGACTTTCCACAGCAGCGCCTCCGCTTTGACGTCAGGAACCAGGACCGAATGCGGGCCCGCAAGATTGTCGCGGCCAAAGTCGCGAGTCGAGAACGGGCGCGACTTCTGACCAGTCACTTTCTCCAGGATGGCGACAGCAATGTCCGGCGGTTCCTTGGCATGGCTCGAGTCGGGAATCGGTTGCGCCAATGCCTGCCCGAATGCGCACAGGGAGGCCCACATCATTGCAGCGGCCCACTCGTTCGAGGCGCGTGATCTCATGCGCTGATATTTCCCAACGAGCGTCTCAGGCGCTTAGCAACTTCCAGCCGCTCATCGGTCTGGTAGAGCGCGCGCTCTCCCGCATGAAGTCCGTCATCGTGGAAGCGAGGGAAGACGTGAAGATGGAAATGCCAGACGTCTTGATTGCCGGCCGGTCCATTGTGCTGTCGTGTGGAAATGCCCGGGCATCCGAATGCGTCCTGCAATGCGTTCGCGATCATGCGGGTGGCCCGGAAGAACTCTTCTCCCAGCTCGTCGGGAATGTCCAGGACATTCTCATGATGAAGCAGCGGCGCGATGAGGCAGTTGCCGCGGATTCCCGCGTAGTGATGGAGCGGCACGAAGGCAAAAACCCGCGGTTCTACCAGGATGATGGCCGGGTCCGGCGTTGGTTCGTGCAGCGTTGCTGCCAATCGGCAGAACGGACACTGGTAGTCGGCGGGCGCGTGCCTCATCGAGCAACGCTCGAGCCGGCTCAGGCGGGACTCATCGACCGCCAGAACGTGATTTCCGGCGGCCCCCCGAGGAACGAACTTGCCTCGCGTATGAAGGACTGGATGTGCGGCTGTTGCATGTGCGGCCCCAGGAACTCGTCTCGGCTTGTCCACCGTTCCAGCAGGATGATACGTGTCGGATCGCCGTCGTCTTGAAGTATCTCGATTCCTTTGCATGCGGGCTCGCCCGCAAGAACCGTGGCGACCAGCGTCTCGATCGCCCTCAATGCCGACTGCGCCTGGTTCGGCAGCGAGCGGTAAGAAACCATCACGGTAATGTCAGTCATTGTCAGTCAGCGCCTCGTCATAGGTTTTCTCAAGTGTAGCCACGAGCTGGTCCGGATTCACCGCAACGCATGGCGAAGCCGCGTCTTCGTCATCACCAGAATCTCCACCGAGTCCTGCGTTTGGATGCCACGTGCTGCTGAAAGCAAGCGGCGCAAAGCAAGACGTATGGCTGCTCTGGCTCGGTAACGTGGCAAAGAGCCATAGCCGAAATCCGGCCGCCGCAAACGTTGCAATGCTCGTGATCCCATGCTCCGGACTCGATGGTAAATCGACTCGAATCGTATGAGCCGCCCTCAAAGGGAATCAAAACTCGATGGCCATGCTGAGTCGGAAACCATCGGCTGCGGCCGGCTCGCGTGCACATCTCCTCGATTGCCGGTTCTGGTGAAGTAATGTCGGGAACGAAAGTCGAGAGCGCGTCACCAGCCGGAATCCGGCTCTCCATCCACGCGTACTTTGGCAAGTCAGCCAGCTCTTGGTCTGTCATGGGCGCGCGCGGCTGTATGAGTTGGGCGCTTCATCCTCGCGCGTCCGCTTGCACGAAGGGTTAGGCATCCGGATCGATCGGCATATCTTCCGGGGTGAACCGGCCGGAACCGCTGCGTCCGAACGCACTTCCCACCGGTGCCTCCAGATGCTCGATGATGGTCTGATCATAGTTGGCGATGGTATTCACGTCATACATCGCCAGGTTCTCCGATCTGTCGAGGTATTCCTGCGACTCTTTACCTGAAAGGAAGCGCCAACCACTGTCATGCGCGTTGTCGGGAGCTTCGCGGTACATAAAGCCAACCGGCATGCCATCAATCGTGATGTGGTCTGATGCAATGCATGATCCGAAGCCCACCGCGAGCGGCTGAATATCGGCTGCTGAGAGGCGAAAACGTTTGGTGTCATCGGGAAGCATGAGGGGCGCCTAACGCTTGAGCGGAGCGGCGCACCCGCCGACGTTTGAGTTTCGCACACGCGTCCGCTCCAACGAGGTGTTGGGTGGAAGCTTACTCATATATGAACCGCGCCCTCAGCTCTGGCGTGGGTACCATGCAGGTTTCCGCCTTCCCGAACCATTGGTATCTATTCCTCGCCACGAAATCGTACAGGAGATCGCGCAGCGGACGCGGTACTAACCAAAGGGCGCGAAGAAATTGCCACGCGCCCTTGAAGTGGCGCGCTATGCGAAGCGCGGCAGAGGACCGTGTGTACACTTTCCCATCACTTAGCACCACGAAGCTTCCAACGTCGGCGCTTGGAAAGCCGTGATCGCTCAGCAGACGAGCACCTGCGGCCGACTGCAGCGGGGAGAACATGAATCTTGGTTCCGCCTCGTGCCGCAAGATGAACTGCACAGATCGAGCGCAAAGGTTGCACACACCGTCGAAGATCACGATGTCGGTCACCTGCAACCTAACGATTGAGTTGAGTGGCGCGCGCGCCGGCAATGGCGATTGGCACTTTATCCCTCTCGCGTCCGCTCGAAACAGGTGTTAGGCGGCAACTTCGACGTACTCGACCTTGCTCGCTGGTGGCGGAATTGGCGACCCGTCCTCACGCAACCCATCAAGGTGGAGCTCGATTGCTTCGCGGATCGCCGCCTCAGTTTTTGCAAGGGTTGCCCCAGTAGCAACACAGCCAGTGAGTCGCCGCGCATGCGCGCGTACCGACGGGTAACGATCGGCTCGAACTGATTCTTAGGCGTCACGACGGCACAATCTCGGACGTCAGGTCTATGGCTTTGATTCCGTATCCTCTCGCGACTAGGGCGAGATTCTTGTCAACAGTAACTAGCACTGTCCTTGAGTCACCAGCGAGCGGTGAGAAGTATCCGTGTTTGACGCTGTATATCTGATACGCGTCGGAGAAATCTAGGCCGGTAGATGATACGACGCCTGTGACCCATGAAAGCGCTTCTGGGGTTGTTAAGTCTTGGTCCTTAACGAATCCGCGACGGTCGATGCCTCCAAACCACGCGATCAGATTTCTACAACAGCGTGTGTAATCAGCTTCGGTTAAGAGTGCCCGGTGCTTCCACTTCGACTTGAAGATGTTCAGCGCTTCATAAAAGCAGAATGGCGTCGTATACGCTCCGGGCTCGCCGGAGCACCATCTCGAAACTTGCGTGGAATAGGGTTCGCTCGTTCGGAGGGCTACTAGCACCGAGGCGTCCAGACAAACGGCTCTTGCGCTACGTGCCAACGTGACGCCTAACGATTGCGTTGATCGGCGCGCGCGCCGGTAGTAGCGAGTGGCGCTCTATACATCCCGCGTCTGCTCGATTAGGTAGGGCGCGTGCCACTATTGCCGCGCCGGCCTCTGCTTCGATTGGTCGAGTAGGATTGCCATGCAAGTTGCCGAAGTGAAAGCCATCGCGTATCCGATGCCCTGAACTACTTGCTCAAGATTACTGGAATGCATGCCTCCTCGTACCTGGTCCAGAATCTGGCCCCCGTAGGTATCCAGGACGATGTCAATTGGTTCTTCAATCTGGTGAAGAGGTAAGAGTCGAGCACCAGGCGCCTTCGCTAATTCGAAATAAGCCGCTTTGGTCTTCTGCCGTAAAGCCCCCACGCTTGTGGCGCGGGCAGACGCACTAATCGCCGAGGAGGCAACGGCAGCGCAAGAATCTCGCGTCACAAGAATATTGTCGCTCGCTACGGCATTGGTAGTGCTGGCTAGCAAGATGAATGCAGCGGGCCCCGCAAGTCTATTGAGCAGATCCATCAGGCATTTCTCCAATCGCAGTTAATGTACGGTGGAGAAACGGCGTGCGTCCTCACGCGCCCTAACGATTGAGTTGATCGGCGCGCGCGCCGGCATTTGAACTGGGCACTTTGCTTTCCACGCGTCCGCTCCAGCAATTTGTTAGGCCGCGGGTCCCGAGCATCCCTTGACAATCGCAGCGACGAATTCTGCGGTATTGGGCAAGAGGCCATCATCGTTGAACTCCTGAATCCCTTGATACATCGGTTTAACTCGAGGTCCAGTGGTGCCGACGCCAAATGAATATAACGCGCCATCTTTCGGATGCTCGATAAGATTGTTGCGCACGCGCGTAATTGCGGGACACTTGATCTTTTCGAGCCCAGGTATCCGGCCAAACAGCTTAAGAATTCGATGGGCGCTCTGATAGAAACCTTCGATCTTTTCCTCCAACTCGAGCTGGAGTGCCTGCTCTTCTTCGTCAGCGTTGTCAGAATTGCCCGCTTGGTATCCACTCGTGCCAGTCGAGGATCCCATCGTTACCGAAACGTTTGGATCAGCCCTATTGAGTCTAATGCGCTGCTCAAACCCACCCATGGAGAAAACGATAGATTCGTCGGCGGGTTCAAATCGCATTTCGATCCCGCGTTTTTTCCACATACGGTTATTTATGTCGATCAATGCGGCGGCTTGATTTTGAAGCCGATCAAGACGTCTACGAATCTCTGAGAGCATTTGAGTGTGCTCGGGGGCCAGCTTTGCTCGCTGCCTTTGCTCATACTCAGCGACTGCACTGGAGGCTGGAGAGATGTCCGGAGTTGTAGCTAACACGTGCAACTAACGATCGAGCTGAGCGGCGAGCACGCCGGTGTATGAACTGGGCGCTTTATCTTGCACGCGTCCGCTCCAGAAAGTTGTTAGGCCGACGGGGAGATCTTGAGCTTCTCCAGTGCCTCCGCGAATATTTCGCGAGAGGTGGACTGATGACTAAGCTCTGTGAAAAGACTCCAGGCAAGGGCGCGAAATTCTTTGGCCTCACCCTCAAAATCCCGCATCCCTTTCTCAAATAGCGGGCCAATGATCCGGCCGATTTCAACAATTGCCGATACTTCAACTACTGGCCTGTGCTCGTGCGCACAACGATTGCGAAGTTTTGCGAGCTTGCGCAGCGCACCAACCGTCTCTGAGTTTAACTCGCGAAGCGAAAGCGCAATCTGAAGCTTGTGGTAGAAGCCGAAACGCTCGTCTTCGACAAGCAGATCGCCGTCCGGCAGACACCGAATTAGTATTCGCTCAAGGAAATACTCAGTGAGCCCGTGAAGCCGAATCATTCGTGTCGCGTCGTCGATTGGCGCGCCGATGACGTGGATGAACTCAAGTACGTCCAATTTTGTTCGTGGATGCATGTGCGGCGCAGGCGGCCTAACGATTGAGTTGAGCGGCGCGCACGCCGCTGTATGAGCCTGGCACTTTATCCCTCACGCGTCCGCTCGAACAAGGTGTTAGGCATCATTGTGATGACCTCGATTCAAGCCATGCTGTGTAACAACGGCCACATGTCGGGGCGACGTACGGAATACTGCTGTCAAAAGCGGCACCGGGCAATCTCGCATTTGGCGAGATGTTGAACTGCGCGGCGCATGGCTGGCAAATGCATATTCCTAGGAGCTCCGAGCCGTCGTCCAGCATGTCAATCTCGGCGTTGTCACTGGAACTCGCCGAAAGTGCGGTGTCGCCCTTAATTCCGGCAGCGACGTGGTTGCAGCAAAGATGTCCGACCTGCACTCCGTGAATGTGGCATCGCTCTGCGCCCATGCGGTGGTCTCGAGTGATGCCTAACTCCTATTCAGGCGTCCGAAAATCACGAACGAATATTGATCGACATGACGCATAAACCCATCCCCCTCCGCGCAAGTCCCTGATTCACCTCACCACACCGCCATCAATATCGTCAATCCACCCGGTCTAGTTATACGACACGTCGTATAAATCACCCCGCCTCTACATTCCTCTGCGCATTCCACAAAATCGCGACGCCGGCCACCGCGGACAGCACCGACGCGCCGAATACCGCGATCTTGGCGGCAGAGAAATCCTCCGTCACCGGAAACGCCTGCCCTGCGATGAACAGCGACATCGTGAACCCGATGCCGCCGAGCGCGCCCGCACCCAGTAGTTGCCGCCACGAATACACCGCGGGCTTCTCGGCGATGCCGGCCTTCACGGCCAGCCACGACGCGAGGAAGAAGCCGAGAGGTTTCCCGATAGTCAGGCCGCAGATGATCGCGGCCATCAGTACGCCATGTTCTCCGAGGGCCTGCGCTCCAAACACCACGCCCGCATTCGCCAGCGCGAACACCGGCAGCACGAGAAAACTCGAGCGCGGTGCAACATTGCGCAGGAGCCGGTCCGCGGGCGACTCGAGTCGGTCGTGGATCGCGTCCAGTTCGCGCAGCGCGGTCTCGGACGGCCCGATCCGGAACTGCTCTCCCGCACGGCTCGCCTCCGCGGTCAGGATCGCGTCTTCCTGAGCGAGCAGTGCTCGGTAGTCAGGCGGTGGCCGAGTCGGTATGAACGCGGCGAGCAACACGCCCGCCAGCGTGGCGTGCAAACCGCCGGCATGCACGCAGATCCACAACGCGATTCCGACCAGCACGTACGGCGACACGCGATAAACACCGGAGCGGTTCAGCATCGCGAGAAAACCCACCGCGAGCAGCGCGCCGCCCAGCGCCGCGTAGTTCAACTCGCCGGAATAGAAGATGGCCACGACGATGATGGCCCCGATGTCATCGACGATCGCCGCGGCGGTGAGAAAAATGCGCAGTTCGATCGGCACGCGCGGGCCCATCACGGCGATCAGCGCCACCGCGAACGCGGTGTCGGTGGCCATGGGCACGCCCCAGCCGTGATGCCATGAGCCGGCGGCGTCGGCGAACTGGATCAGCAACACATATATAAGAGCGGGCACCGTCATTCCGCCGATCGCGGCGGCGATGGGCAGGGCGGCGCTGCGCCGCGTCGCCAGGTGGCCGACGGTGAACTCGCGTTTTATCTCGAGTCCCACGACCAGGAAGAACACGATGAGCAACGCATCGTTCACCCAGTGCAGCAGCGACATGCTGAACTCGGCGTCGCCGAAGCTCAGGCCCAGCTCCGTTTCCCACAACGCGGCGAACGCAGGGCCCAGCGGCGAGTTCATCAGCACGACAGCGAGCACGGTCGCGAACAGCAGCATCAAACCAGTCGACGGCGCCCAGCTCGCGAATTCCAGCGCGGCGATGCGCACGCGATGACCCAACGACCCGAGCATCGCATCGGTGAACGAGGCCTCATCCCAGGGCCCGTCATAACGCTGCCCGTTGATGAAGAAGGTAGGCGTGACGCGCACGCCGCTCGCATGCGAGCTCGCGATGTCGGCATCGACGCGCGCCCTCGCCTCGGAGGCCACCGCGGCGCACATGTCGGGATCGAGCTCGGTCAACCGCAGATCCGCCGCGACGGCCCGCAGGTCCTCTTCGCTGAGTGTGTTCGAACGGGTCATGAGCGACACATGCGCGCGCCAGAACTCATCCGGCGTCGCGGCCTGCTCGACCAGGTCGGCCGCGCGGCGCGCGATTTCGCTTCCGGTGATGGGTCGATGCCGGAACACGTATCGAACCCGCTCACCGAGCTGATTGCGAACTTCGGAAATCCTGCCGTTCGCGGCCCGGCAATGCGGGCAGTCATAACTACCGTACTCGACCAGCGTGATCGCCGCGCCCTCGGCGCCCAGGGTGTGATCGCGGGCGGAGTCGACGGGTCGGTCGAGGCGATTGTTCATATGCTGTCCATCATACTTTGGACGTGGGAGGCGGCGCTTTCCGCGCGGAGGAGTATCCTCGGCCCCGGATTTTCGTCGTGCACCAGGGAGGTGCGATTGGACGTCAGAGCGCAGCTTCATCCGGGGCGCGACTTCCTCATCGCGTTGGGGGTGACCGCCCTTGCAGGCGCGGCGATCTTCTCGGCGCCGGGGCCGGGCTTTCCGGTCCTGCACACCATCCTCAACACCGGCATCGCGCTCGCGACGGTCGCGGTGTCCTTCCTGTTCTGGGACCTGGGCTGGCGCACGGGCGAGACGCGCGTGCGTCTCCTCGCGATCGTTTTCGCGGTCGCGGGCGTGCTGGAGGTGCAGCACGTGATGACCGCCCTCGAGCCCTCAACCGCCTCGGAAGGACTCAACGCCGTGATGCGGGGGCTGCGCTCCGGCACGTGGGCGCCGCCGGCCTATCTACTGCCGCTCGGCTCCGCGCTCGTGTTGTGGTGGCAACCCACCGAGAAGACTTCCAATCTGCTGTTCGCGATCATCATCGCGGCGATGGCGATGGGACTGTTCTCGTTGTTCCAGTGGCTGCCGGACTACGCTGACCCGGGTCTTTTTGGCGTCATCCGTCCGACGCTGCTCGTGGTGCCGCTGCTGTGGATTCCCATCGGCCTGTGGTCGTGGCGTCGACGCGCAGGCGACCGGCTCGCGCACGCGCTCGCGTACTACGCGCTCGCCATGGCGCTGGCGCATTCGCTGATGCTGTATTCCGACGTGGCGATCAGCGACTTCGCGATGACCGCGCACTTCGGTGTCTTCGCCGGCGGCCTCATGTTGTTGCTCCACCTGATCCAGATGGGCAGCGCGGACACGGCGCGCCGCATGCGCGCGGAAGAAGAGCTGCTCTCGATCAACGAAGCGCTCGAGGTGCGCGTCGCGTCGCGGACTTCCGAGCTCGAGGCGGTGAATGCCGATCTTCGCCAGGAGATAGGCATTCGCCAGGCGGCGGAAGGCAGTGCGCTGCTGCAGCTCGAACGCCTGAGCCTGCTGCAGCGGATCACGCGGGCGATCGCCGAGCGCCAGGATCTCGACAGCATCTTCCAGGTCATGGTGCGCAGTCTCGAGGAGCATCTGCCGGCGGACTTCACCGTGTTGTGCGATTACGAGCCGCACAATGGGACTCTCTCGGTGAGTCGTGTCGGCGCGCGCAGCGAGCCGCTCGCGCTCGAAATGGCGATGCCGGCCAACTCGCGCATCGAGGTCGATCGCAACCAGCTCGACCATTGCCTGGCGGGCACGTTGGTGTACCAGCCCGACATCAGCGTGGTGGATCGACCGTTCCAGCAGCGATTGGCGCGCGGTGGCCTGCGCTCGATGGTGTGTGTTCCGCTGCATGCGGAGCAACGCGCCGCGGTCCTGGGCGTGCTGGTCGTCGCGCGGCGGGTGTTCGACGGATTCAGCGCGGGCGAACGCGAATTCCTGCGTCAGCTCTGCGATCACGTCACGCTCGCGGCCAACCAGGCGAGACTCCACGACTCGCTGCGCCAGGCTTATGACGATCTGCGGCGTACGCAACAGGCGGTGCTCGAGCACGAGCGGCTGCGCGCGCTCGGCCAGATGGCCAGTGGCATCGCGCACGACATCAACAACGCGATCTCGCCGGTGTCGGTGTACGTCGATGCGTTGCTCACGCACGAGAGCGGATTCAGCCCGCGCGCGCGTGGGCAGCTCGAGATCATCCAGCGCGCGGTCGACGACGTGGCGCAAACGGTCGCGCGCATGGGCGAGTTCTATCGCAAGCGGCCCGCCCAGCTCGAGCTGCAACCGGTCGCGATCAACCGCGTGCTGCGCGAGGTGCTCGAACTCACCCGCGCGCGCTGGAGCAACATCGCGCAGCAGCGCGGCGTCGTGATCGACGCGAGCGTCGACGCGGTCGCCGGCGATCCGACGGTGATGGCCATCGAAAGCGAGCTGCGCGAGGCGCTCGTGAATCTCATCTTCAATGCGATCGACGCGATGCCGGCCGGCGGTCGGCTCGTGTTGCGTTCCATGCACGCGGACGGCTCGCGACGTCGCGTCGTCATGGAGGTCGCGGATACGGGTGTCGGCATGGAAGAGGCGACGCGTCGCCGCTGTTTCGAGCCGTTCTTCACGACCAAGGGCGAACGCGGTTCGGGCCTCGGGCTCGCGATGGTGTACGGCATCACGCAGCGGCACGGCGCGGACATCGACATCCTGAGCGCGCCGGGGAAGGGGACCACCGTCCGGATTCTTTTCCCGGAGACCGCGCCGACGGTGGAGGCGAAAACTCCAGGCGGCGCGCCGGTCCCGCGTCTCACGCGAATCCTGCTCGTCGACGACGATCCCGTGTTGCTGACTTCCTTGCGTGAGGCGCTCGCGCAGGAAGGGCACGAGGTCGTCACGGCCAACGGTGGCAAGGCGGGCATCGATGCCTTCCTGGACGCGCAGGCCCTGGGCAATCCGTTCCCGGTGGTCTTTACCGATCTCGGGATGCCGCACGTCGATGGCCGCGCGGTCACGGCGGCCATCAAGGCGGCGGCGCCCGAAACCGTGGTTTTCATGCTCACGGGCTGGGGCCAGCGGCTGGTCACCGAAGGAGAAACACCTGAGGGAGTCCATACCGTGCTGAGCAAGCCACCGCGGCTCGTGGATCTGCGTCGATGCCTCGCGGAATGCGTGATGCCCAAAAAGGAAACGGAGCCCACGGAAAAAGTGATGTCTTGAGTTAGTGGGTGGGCTGCTTGACGTCCTACGGGGTCATGGCTTGTACTCGCCCGTCCAGAACTTTCGGGGGGTTGCGCAATGCTGAGCCGTCGTTCGTTTCTCGTTTCCGCGGGCATGGGTGCCGCGGCCGGTGCGCTCATGTCGCGCGTAGCGTTCGCCGGTAGTGGCGCTGCGGTTCCGCTCGGCATCCAGCTCTGGACGGTGAAGGACGAGACGGCGAAGGACCTCGAAGGCACGTTGCGCAAGGTGCACGCGGCCGGCTTCCGTGAAATCGAATTCGCGGGCTACTACGGCAAGAGCCCGGCCGAGCTCGGCAAGTTCATGCGCGATCTCGGCTTTTCGCTGGTCAGCACGCATGCCGGCGCCGGCGACATCGCGCAGAACGGCGACCAGATCATCGCGGACGCGAAGGCGCTGGGGCTCAAGTACATCGTGGCGTCGTCGCCCGGTGTGACGCCCGAGAAAGAGAAGCTTCCGTGGGAACAACGCATGAATGCGGTCGACCTCACCGACTGGAAATGGAATGCGGACCTGTTCAACAAGTTCGGCAAGCAGGTCAGCGACGCCGGCATGGCCTTCGGGTATCACAACCACGACGCCGAATTCAAGAAGTTCGACGGCCAGACGGCCTTCGACTATCTATTCGCCAACACCGATCCGAAGCACGTGAAGATCGAGCTCGACGTGGGCTGGGTCGCGGTGGCCGGGGTGGACCCGATCGCCCTGCTGAACAAATACCAGGACCGCGTGATCGCGCTGCACGTCAAGGACGTGGCCAAGCGCGGCGCGGACGGCAAGGACCCCACGTCGGTCGCGCTCGGCGAAGGCACCGTCGACTGGAAGTCCGTGATCGGCACCGCCAAGGCGAACGGCACGAAGGCCTTCTTCTACGAGCAGGAGGCGCCGTTCACGCGCCCGATCCTGGAGTCCGTGAAGATCAGCGGCGACTATCTTTCCAAGCTTGCCGTCTGAGACGCAGGCAATCCGTTTTCTCGAAATATTGAGGCTGAAGTGATGCGACCGTTGCGTTGGGGAATGATCGGTGGTGGTGAGGGCGCTTTCATCGGCAACGTGCATCGCATGGCCGCGCGCGTGGACGGCCGCTACCAGTTGGTCGCCGGCGTGTTTTCGTCGGATGCGGAGAAGGGCAAACGTTCCGCGGCCGCGCTCGGCGTGGATGTCGCGCGTGCGTATCCGACGGTCGACGCGATGCTCGCCGCCGAGGCGAAGCGTCCGGATGGCATCGAAGTCGTCTCCATCGTCACCCCCAACCACGTGCACTACGTGCAGTCGGCGGCCTGCCTGAGCGCCGGCCTCGACGTGATCTGCGACAAGCCACTCACCACCAATCTCGCGGATGCCGAGAAGCTCGTGAAGCTCGCGGCCGAGAAGAAGCGCTTGCTGGGCGTGACCTTCAACTACACCGGCTACCCGATGATCCGCCACGCGAAGCAACTCATCGCCGATGGACTCATCGGCAAGTTGCGCGTCGTGCAGGCCGAGTATCCGCAAGGCTGGCTCGCCACCGCGCTCGAGAAAACCGGCCAGAAGCAGGCGAGCTGGCGCACGGATCCCAAGCAGGCCGGCGCGGGCGCGCTCGGCGATATCGGTTCGCATTCCTTCCAGCTCGCCGAGTTCGTCACGGGCGAAAAGGTGGCCGAAGTCGCCGCCGACGTGACGACCATCGTTCCGGGCCGGCCCATCGACGACAACGTCAACGTGCTGCTGCGCTTCGCGAACGGCGCGCGCGGTAGTTTGTGGGCGAGCCAGGTCGCGATCGGTCACCTGAATTCGCACCGCCTGCGCGTGTACGGCGAGAAGGGGTCGATCCTGTGGTTCCAGGAGCGCCCCGAGGAATTGCTCATCGTCGAAGCCGGCGAGCCGCCGCGTTACGTGCGCCGCGGCGATCCGGGCACGCCGACGAGCTCGGTGGGATTGCCGGGCGGTCATCCGGAGGGCTTCATCGAAGCCTTCTCGCAGCTCTACACCGATTTCGCCGAACGCGTGACCGCGCGGCTGGAGAATCGCTCGCCGCAGGCGGCGTCGCTGTTCGCGCCCGATGTCGTCACCGGCACGCGCGTGATGGCGTTCATCGAGGCCGTGTTGAAGTCGGGCCAGGCCAACAGCGCCTGGACGAAGATCTGAAGAAGTAGAAGACCTAGCAAACATTCACGAGGGGTTGGGCAATGAGTACAGAAGCCACTATGACCGGCGCAGTGCCGGCGTCTGCCGAGGCCAAGAAAGCGTTCGCGGTGTGTTTCGCCGCGCTGGTCGCTACGTCGTTTTGCTTCATCCTGCGCGCGTTCTCGATCGACGCGTGGGGTGTGGAATTCGGCCTGTCCGAAACGCAGAAGGGCGAGCTGTTCGGCGTGGGCCTGTGGCCCTTCGCGATCAGCATCATTCTGCTCTCGCTGATCATCGACAAGATCGGCTTCAAGGCCACGTTGTGGTTTGCCGCCGCCTCGCACGTGTTGGGGTTCATCCTGCTGGTGCAGGCCGACGGTTACTGGGGCCTGTACTGGGGCAGCTTCGTGTTGTCGCTGGGTAACGGCGCGGTCGAAGCGGGCATCAATCCGCTGATCGCGCGCGAGTTCCGGCACGACAAGACCACCTGGCTCAACCGCCTGCACGCGGGCTGGCCGGCCGGCTTCGTCATCGGCGGCCTCCTGGCACTCGCGCTGCCCGATGACATGGGCTGGCGCTACAAGATGGCGCTGATGCTGATCCCGGTGATCACGTACATCGTGATGCTGGTGCCGCGCGTGTTCCCGCAGAGCGAGCGTGTCGCCGCGGGTGTGTCGTATCGCGAGATGCTGGCCGAGGCCGGCTTCGTGAGCGCGTTCATCGTCGCCGTCCTGATGATCCTCGAGCTCGGCCGCGTGTTCGGCTGGTCGTCGACCATCGAGTGGGTGCTGATCGCGGCCATCACGATCGGCTACGGCATCTGGGCGCGTTCGCCCGGCAAGCCGCTGTTCATCGTGATGGCGCTGGTCATGATTCCGCTCGCGGTCACCGAGCTCGGAACCGACGGCTGGATCACCGCGATGATGACGCCGGCGATGGCCGAGATCGGCCTGTCCGGTGGCTGGGTGCTCATCTACGCGATGGCGCTGGTGCTGGTGCTGCGCCTGTTCGCGGGCCCGCTGGTGCACAAGTTCTCGCCGCTGGGACTGCTGGCGATTTCCGCGGCCATCGCGGCCATCGGCCTCGTGATGCTGTCCAAGACCACGGGCGTGATGCTGCTGCTGGCGGCGACCGTGTATGGCGTTGGCAAGGCGTTCTTCTGGCCCACGTCGCTGGGTGTGGTGGCCGAGCAGTCGCCGCGGGGCGGCGCGATCACGCTGAACGTCGTCGCGGGCGTCGGCATGCTGGCCGCCGGCATCGTTGGCTCGCCCGTGATCGGCGGCGTGCAGGACCGCGCGATGGTTCAGCACATCGCCGAGCACGACGCGCGCAACAACACGCAGCTCTCGGCGGCGGTCACCGTCGAGCGCCAGGGCATGTTCGGCACGTACACCGCCGTGGATCCGGAGAAGCGCGCCACGATCTCCGCGGACGATCAGGCGGTCGTCGACAAGATCGACGCCGAGTCGAAGCTCGAGGCGCTGCGCACGATCGCGTGGCTACCCGTGATCATGCTCGTCGTCTATCTAGGCCTTATCCTCTGGTTCCGTCGCCGCGGCGGCTACAAACCCGTCGTCCTCGACATCAAATAATGGGGACAGTCCCCAATTGCTAGCAAAAGGGGCCGGACCTCAAAAGTCCGGCCCTTTTTTTTTGGAAGAGGACATCGAGGAGGCGACATGGAAGAGCCGAAGTTGACGTCGATCTGCCCCATCTTCCAGGTCGCGAATCTCGACCGCAGCCTCGACTTCTACACGCGCGTGATGGGCTTCGAGGTCGGCTGGAAAGCGGGCGAGCCGACCGATATCGCAAGCGTGTGCCGCGAGGCCGTGGAAATCATGATCTCGGTATTTCCAACACCCGTCCCGGCGCATGCCTACGTGCAGGTGAAAGGCATCGACGCGTATTTCGAACGGGTGACCGCGGCCGGCGCGAAGGTCGTCGTGCCGCTGGCGGATCGCTGGTATGGCATGCGCGACGGCCGGATCGAAGATCCGGACGGGAATCAGCTTTCGCTCGGTGAGGCGAACGAGGAGAGGGGACAGGCCTAGGACCTGTCCCCACCTACCTCAGAAGCTGAACCGCACGCCTGCGCGCGGCAGGATGCCGCGCACTTCATTGCCGATGAACTCTTCGTACTGCTCATCCGTGAGATTGTCGACCGCGAAGTACGCCTGCAACTTCGGCGATACCTGCCACGCTGCACTCACGTCGATGCGCGTGTACGACGACAGATTCACATCTCCCGTCGCGATCGACGAATCGCGCGAGGAACCCACATACGTCGCCGCGGCCGACAGCTCCAGCGCCGCGAACGGCGTCCAGTGCGCGCCCACGCCACCCCGCCACTCGGGCCGGTTGCGCATCTGCTCGTTCGTGCCGGCGATCTCGCTCTTCGCCTGCGTGACGCTGGCATCGAGCGCCCACTGCTCATTGAGGCCGACGCGACCCGCGAGCTCGAAGCCCTCGGTGTCGATCCGATTGCGATTCACGAGCATCGGCGGCGGACCCGCATCGAAGTCGATCGCATTGCGGAACTCGCTGTCGAACCACGTGAAGCTCACGCGGCCCGCGCCACCCAGGACTTCCTGTGACAGCTCGAGCTCGTAGGACTCGCCGCGCTCCGGCACGAGATCCGGATTGCCGACGATCGGATGACCGAGCGCGTAGAAGCTCGGTAGTTTGAACGCCTTGCCCCACGCGCCCGCGATGGTGAAGCCGGAGTCGCCCGCGGCATAGGCCACGCGTACGCGCGGACTCGTGACGGAGCTCGCGCCATCGGGCTCGTCCACGCGCACGCCGAGCTGCGTAGACAAGCCGATCTTCGACTCGATGCGCATCTCGGCGAACGGCGCCCAGGTGGTGCGCGTGAGCTCGAACGACGTCGGGAACATGAATCCGCCGCCGAAATCGAGCGCGCCGTCGCTGCGGCCTTCCTCGCGCAGCCAGTCGACGCCGTACGCCAGCGTCACACCCTCGAGCAGCTTCTGCGTGCCAGTGAACGTGGCCGAGTAGCGAGAGAGATTGGTGTCGACCACGCTCGGCGGCACGCCGAAAGGATCGCGAATGCCGGGCGCGATTCCCGGCGAGTCGATCACATCGTCGCGCTTGAAGTAGCCGAGCGTGAGGCCGAAAGTGGCATTGCCCGCCCGCGTGTTGATGCCCGCGCCGAACAACGTCTCGTCGGACTCGCGATGTTCGGTCTCGCGGATCGCGGCGTAATCATAACCACCGCTATCGTCCGGCCAGCCCCTGCGCTCGGACTCGGAATAACGGCCCGTGACGAACAACGACGTGTTCGCGCCGAGTTCCGTGTCGAAACTGCCCGAGATCCGCTGCGACTCGAAATCATTGCCGCGCACGACCTCGCCCTGGTTCGTGTCGCTGGCGCCGAGGTTCCAGTTGCCGCCGCCGCCGGGACCGCCCGCCGAGAGCGTGAGCTCGCGCGTGTCGTACGCACCCGCGGTAGCGTCGAGCGTCGCGGTGGTCTTTTCGCGCGGCGGCTGGCGCGTGACGATGTTGATCACGCCCGCGAGCGCATCGCCGCCGTACACGGCCGAATACGGCCCGCGCGCGATTTCCACGCGGTCGATATCCGCCACGTCGAACGTGGAGAAGTCGAACGAGCCGCCGCGCGCGTTCGTCGGGTCGTTCACGCGCACACCATCGACCAGCACGAGCGTGTAGTTGGGATCCGCGCCACGCATGTACAGTGAGCCGGTGCCGCCGCGGCCGCCGACCTGGTCCACGTGCACGCCGGCCACCCGGCGCAATATGTCCGACAACTGGGACGGCTTTTCGACGTCGAAATCCTCCCGCTTCAGCACGGTCACGTTGGCGCCGATGTCTTCGGGGTCCGTGGCGACGCGCGAACCGGTCACCACGACGGTTTCGGCCTGGGCGGCCTGGGGTGCGAGTTGCGGGGCAGGGGTGACAGCGCCGCCACTGGCGGCAAGAACAGCAAGGTACAAGCTCATTTTGTATATCGGTCGTGTTCCGGGAAACCGGTTTCAGAAGGGGAATTTTCGGTTAGTGTAGCCGCCTCGGAGGGGGTTCCATGTTGAAGTTTTCCCACCGCGTCGCCGCGGTTCTGACCAGCTTTGCCCTTGCAAGTTTCACTCTCGCCCAGGGCGGAGGATCGATTTCCGCGCTGCGTGACAGCCCGGCCTGGAAGACGGCCGACGGCGTGGTCACCTACGACGCTGCGCCTTCGCGCGACAACGCGCTGTACACGCGCGGCTCGTTCGGCGACAGCATCACCTCGTTCGAATTCCGCGCGCCCAAGGGCGCGGGCGCCAAGGCCTATTTCCAGGGTCGCTACGCCGTCGAGCTCGCCGGCACGGGCGATTGGCAGAGCGTCGCGGTGCGATTCCGCGCGCCGCGCATGGACGCCGGATACAACAAGGTCGCCAACGCGTTGATGCTCGACCTGCGAGTCGGCAACGACGCACGCCGCAACGTGGTGTTCGACAAGCCGAGCGAGGGCGCGCGTTGGGACGGGGAGGACTTCCGCGGGCCGATCGTGTTCTTCGTCGACCAGGGGCCGTTCTCGCTGCGCAACGTGTCGCACGAGGCCGCGGACTTCGACGCGCTGACCGTGCCGACCGTCTCGGGCGGCGAGACGAACGAGAAAGAACTCATCGATTCCGTCGCGATCGGCAAGGACCTGTTCCATTCGGTGGGTTGCGAGGCCTGTCACCTGGTCACGGCGGATGCGACCGGCGTGAGCTCGGGTCCCAATCTGTTCGGGTTGATGCGCCCCGAGGCGCGCCCGCGCGAAGTCGCCGAGGCCGAAGGCCACCGCTTCCAGGTGAAGGCCAACCGTGACTATCTCTTCCGCTCGATCCGCGAGCCCGCGGATCAGCTCGCGGTCGCCGAGAGCGGCCCGACGCGCGGCCAGCCCTATCTACCCGTGATGCCGGCGTTCACGCGCGAGATCCTCACCGACAAGCAGATCGACGCGCTCGCCGACTATCTCGCGACGCTCAATGAGCCGGGCAACCGCGGCCCCGCGACGCGTCTCGTCGACCAGGCGCCGTCCGCGCCCTACGACCCGATGGCGGACAACCTGCAGTGGCTGGTGGGCGACGAAGTGCGCCTGCAGCGCGGCCCGCTCGTCGGCACGTCGGGCCGCAGCGTTCACGTGGGCAATCCCAACGGCATTCACTACTCGTTCGATCCGCGGCTGCTCGCGGTCGTGAAGATCTGGCAGGGCGGCTTCCTCGACATGTCGGGCGAGCTCGTCAACCGCGGCAATCGCGGTCTCGCGCTCGGTCACGACAGCCGCGACATCTCCTTCGGCGACCACGAATTCCTGCTTGCGCCGCTGAATGCCGCGGGTAACCCCGTCGACTTCTCCTTCAAGGAAGGCAAGTTCGGCGACTTCGCCACCTTCAAGGCCGAGCTCGACGGCAAGGAAGACCAGCTCGCGAAGATCGCCGCGCAGGACGCGCAGTTCCTCGGCTATTCGCGAGATTCGCGCGACAAGCTCGCGGCGCCCGTGTTCCGCTATCGCGTCGGCAAGAACGTCATCGAGACCTCGACCACGATTTCCGACAGGGGCGAGCTCGTGATCCGCATCGGCGGCAAACTCGCGGCCCCGCAGTCGTTCGCGCTCAATCCGCTGCTGCTCAAGGGTGCGACGGTGAGCGGCGGGAATCTCGCGGGCGATCAGTGGACCGTACCGGCGGGCAACGGCAATGCGACGTTACGCGCCTCGATCGCGGTGGCGGCTAATGCGTGGAAGCCGCCGGCGTCCACCTACTCGTTCAAGCGCGCGCCGCTGTCGAAGGCGCCCGCGACCGCGAACCTGCCCAAGGGCTACAGCATCGAGAACTACTATCCGCCGAAGGACAACTACGGCCGCGATCAGCTGTTCGAGGCGCTGGGACTCTCGCTCGCGAAGGACGGCACGATCGTCGTCGCCAGCCGCACCGCGGGCATCTGGCGCATCGTCGACGGCGAGTGGCGCCTGTTCGCCGAAGGCCTGTTCGACAGCCTCGGCGTCGTGGTCGAAGACGGCAAGGGTCTCACCGTGGTCGCCGGGCAGAAGGCCGAGCTCACGCGCATCTCCGACACCAACGGTGATGGCATCGCGGACAAGTACGACACCTTGTTCGACGCGCACTCGTTCCACGCCAACTACCACAGCTACATGCACGGGCCGGTTCGCGCCGCGGATGGCTCTTACTACTTCGCGCTCAACCTGGTGCACGACGGCACCGGCTCGGCCTATACCGCCGGCGGCAACGTCATGGGTACGTGGGGCGGATTCAACGGCTGGACCATCCGCGTGAAGCCCGACGGCACGTTCGAGCTGTTCGCGAAGGGCCTGCGCAGCCCCGCGAGCGTGGGTGCGGGTCCGGACGGCCGCGTCTGGTATGCCGACAACCAGGGCGATTTCGTCGGCTCATCGAAGCTGTTCGTGCTGAAGAAGGACGCGTTCTACGGCCATCCCGCCGGTCTCGTCGACCTGCCCGGCATGACCCCCGCGTCACCCGAAATCGCGTACGACCGATGGGCGGACTCCCGCGAGAAGGCGGTCGTCCTGTTCCCGCACAACCGCGTCGCGAACTCGCCGGGCAACCCGGTGTGGGTGACCACGAAGAAGTTCGGTCCGTTCGCGGGCCAGATGCTGATCGGTGACCAGACGCAGTCGAACCTGCTGCGCGTGGTGACGCAGAAGGTCGGCAACCAGGAGCAGGGCAGCGTCATGCCGTTCTTCGACGGGCTCGAGTCGGGCGTGATGCGTCCGCTGATCCTGGCCGACGGCAGCCTGTTGTTAGGCCAGACCGGCCGCGGCTGGCAGGCCAAGGGCGGCAAGGTCGCGAGCCTGCAACACGTGCGTTGGGATGGTAAGACCGTCGCGCCGGCGGTCGTCGCCATGTTCGCGACGCCGAAAGGTTTCAGGCTCGAGTTCACGCAGCCGCTGGGCAAAGGCGTCAGCGACGAACTGCTCAAGGCCGCGCTGTCGGTGGAGTCGTGGACGTACCGCGACGCGCCGGATTACGGCTCTCCCGAGCTCGATCTGCGCAAGGACGCCATCTCTTCGCTGAACATCGCGGCGGATCGCCGGAGCGTGGACATCGCGCTGGCCTCGACCGACGTGCCTAAGGTGCATCCGCGGCAGACCGCGCGGGTGTATCACGCGAAGCTCGCCTCGCAGACGATGTTCGATGCGGATGCGCCCGCGGAGCTGAACGCCTACTACACGCTGTACGCGTTTCCAGCCGCCCAGTAAGCCGCGCAACGCACAGGACTGAGTCCAATCGGGCGCGGGGAGGGGGGG
>JAEWLQ010000052.1 GCA_023457495.1 Pseudomonadota bacterium | reverse complement strand
GTCCCCGGCCCCCGCGCCCCGCTGGGGGCGCGCGGCAGGCAGGATCTCGATGCCCCGCGATGTGACGCGGAAATCGCGCACTTCCTCCGCATGCGGCATGCCGCGCGATTTGAGGACGTAGATCTTGCGGCGCCGTTCGTGGCCCACGGTGTCGACGGCGACCAGCACCCAGGTGTCCATCAGCGAGGAGATCAGCGTCTCGGTGTATTCGACGGTCTGCGCCGGCGTGGTGAGACTCGTGAACAGGGCGGTGATGCCGCGCGTCTTCAGGTAGTCGATCACGCGGGTGAGCATCGCGCGCACATCCGCGCTCGTGCCAACGGCCATCAGGTTGGTGACCGGATCGATCACGACCACGTCCGGGTCGAGCGTGTCCACCGCGTTGTGCATTTCGAGCAGGTGTCGCTCGAGACCATGCCGGTTCGGGCGGTCGGCGTGGAATTTCAGCAGACCCTTTTCGACCCAGCGCCCGAGATCGATTCCCGCCGAGCGCATGTTGCGGATCATCTGCTGCGGGGATTCCTCGAACAGGAAATACAGGCAGGTCTCGCCGCGGGCACAGGCCGCGTCGATGAAGTGGGCGGCGAGCGTGGTCTTGCCGGTACCCGCGGCGCCGGAAAGCAGGATGGTGCTCGCGCGGTAATAGCCCTGGCCGTCGAGCATGCCGTCGAGCGTCGCGAGTCCAGAAGAGACCCGTTCGTGCGGCGCGTCGTGCTCGAGCAGCAGCGAGGTGACCGGCAGCACGGTGATGCCATCGTGATCGATGAGGAACGGGTACTCATTCGTGCCGTGCGTCGAGCCGCGGTACTTCACGACCCGGATGCGGCGCGTCGAGATCTGCTCGTGCACTCGATGGTCGAGCGAGATCACCGCGTCGGTGATGTATTCCTCGAGACCCTGGCGCGTGAACAACTTCTCGCCGCGCTCCGCGGTGACGATGGTGGTCATCTTGCGGTCCCGCAGCCAGCGGAACAGCCGGCGCAGCTCGGCGCGCAGGATGCCGGTATCGCGAAGCCCGCCGAACAGTGTTTCGATGGTGTCGAGCATGACGCGCCGCGCGCCGATCTGATTGATGGCGTGGTCGAGGCGGACGAACAGACCTTCGAGATCGTATTCGCCGGTCTCCTCGATTTCGCTGCGATCGACGTGGATGTAGTCGACGAGCAGCTTCTTCTCGCTGCAGAGCCGGTCGAGGTCGTATCCGAGCGAGCGCACGTCCTGCGCGAGATCCTCCGCGTTCTCCTCGAAACTGAGCAACACGCCAGGCTCGTTGTACCTGCGAGCCCCCTCGACGAGGAAGCTGATGCCGAGCAATGTCTTGCCCGATCCGGGTCCGCCGGAAATGAGCGTGGGTCTGCCCGCTGGCAGTCCGCCGAAAGTGATGTCATCGAGTCCCGAAATCCCTGTGGGAGCCTTGTCTATCTGCCGATGCGAGGATTTTTTCCTGGCCATGCAACCTGAGTCCGAATCGTGGAGGGGTGACGCGCCCGTGGGGATGCTCCACCGGCGGCCGCTCACGCGTGCGCAGACTCAGTTGAAAAAACCTGCGACGCGTATTGACGCAGGATATTAAGGGGCCGCCTATCGGCGGAGTCTCACAGCTTTGTTAGCCACTGTCGGAAGATTCCGACATTGCGGGTGGACTAGCGGGGGATGGGCGGCGCGGCGCGGTGGAACACCGGCTTGATCGCGAGGCCCGACTGGATGCGCGATACTCCGGGAATGCGGGTCAGCACGTCGAGCATGAACCGCTGGTAGCTAGGCAGGTCCGGCACCACGATGCGCAGCACGTAGTCGGCTTCGCCGGTCATGAGGTAGCAGCTCATCACTTCCGGGACATCGGCGATGCGGCGTTCGAACACCTTGAGTGTTTCCTCGACCTGGCGCTCGAGGGACACCCACACGTACATCGTGATGCCGAAACCGAGTTTCTGTTCGTCGAACTGCGCGCTGTAGCCGGTGATGTAGCCCTCGGATTCCAGGCGCCGGATCCGCCGCAGGGTGGGGGTCAGGGACAGTCCGATCTGCTCGGCCAGGTCGCGCCAGCTGATCCGGCCCTCGCGCGACAGGATTTCCATGATCCTGGCGTCCACCTTGTCGAGTTTTTCAGTAGTCATGACCTGTTTTCCCGGAATTCATGGTGCAAACATGCTAAACAGCGCTCGTTCATAGTCAAGAATTGGCGTCAACGCGCTCCGGGTAGTGCGTTAAGCTACATCACGTAACCATATGACAGGTATCAGGAATTCAATGTCCCGCCACGCCCCCGTTTCTGTCTCCTTCGAGTTCTTCCCGCCCGGCGACGAGGCGATGGAACGAACCTTGTGGGAATCGATTCGTTATCTCGAGCCGCTGCACCCGACCTTCGTGTCGGTGACCTATGGCGCGGATGGCTCGACGCGTGAGCGCACTCACAACGTGGTGTCGCGGGTTCAACAGGAGACGGCCCTCAAGTGCGTGCCGCACCTGACCTGCATCGGCGCGAGCCAGGGCGAGGTGCTCGATATCGCGCGCCGGTATTGGGACCAGGGCATCCGCCACATCGTCGCCCTGCGCGGCGATCCGCCGACGGGGACCACGAAGTACGAGCCGCGCGCGGACGGCTTCGCCTACGCAGCGGACCTGGTGCAGGGTCTCAAGTCGGTGGGCGATTTCGAGATCTCCGTCGCCGCGTATCCGGAGACCCACCCGGAAGCGCCCAGCGCGGAATTCGACCTCGACAATCTCAAGCGCAAGATCGACGCGGGCGCGACTCGTGCGATCACGCAGTTCTTCTACGACAACGACAAGTACCTGCGCTTCCGCGATGCCTGCGTCGCGGCGGGCATCACCGCGCCGATCGTGCCGGGCATCCTGCCGATCACTCGCTTTCCGCAGATCACGCGTTTCGCGAAGCGTTGTGGTGCGTCGATCCCCGATTGGCTCGAGCACCGCTTCGACGGACTCGAGGATAATCCGGATACGCGCAAGCTGATCTCCGCCTCGGTCGCGATCGACCAGGTGCACACGCTGCAGCGTCACGGTGTCGAGCAGTTCCACTTCTACACGCTGAACCGTTCCGAGCTCACCTACGCGATCTGCCACGCACTCGGTGTGCGTCCGAAGCAGGGCGCGCGCAAGGTGGCCAATGCCTGACAAACTACAGCACGAGCGCGCGCAACGTCTGCGCGCGCTCTTCGCCGAGCGCATCGTCATCCTCGACGGCGCGATGGGCACGATGATCCAGCGGCGCAAGCTCGACGAAGCCGCCTTTCGCGGCGAGCGATTCAAGGATTGGCCGCGCGATCTCAAGGGCTGCAACGACCTGCTGGTCATCACGCAGCCGCAGGTCATCGAGGAAATCCATCGCAGCTATCTCGAGGCGGGCGCGGACCTCGTCGCGACGAACACCTTCAACTCGAACTCGATGTCGCTGGCCGACTACGGGCTCGAGGAATTCGTCTACGAGATCAATCGCGAGGCGGTGAAGCTGGCGCGGCGCGCGGCCGCGGATGAATCGCAGAAGCTGGGGCGCGAATGTTTCGTCGCCGGCGCGCTGGGCCCGACCAGCCGCACGGCCTCGATCTCGCCCGACGTGAACGATCCGGGCTTCCGCGCGGTGACGTTCGACGATCTCGTGGCCACCTACAGCGAGGCGACGCGCGGTCTCATCGACGGCGGCGCGGACGCGATCCTCATCGAGACGATCTTCGACACGCTGAACGCCAAGGCGGCTATCTACGCGGTGCGCTCGACGCTGGATGCGGCGGGCATCGACCTGCCCATCATCATTTCCGGCACCATCACCGATGCGTCCGGCCGCACGTTGTCCGGCCAGACGGTCGAGGCCTTCTGGGCCTCGGTGCGCCACGCGAAGCCGATCACGATCAGTCTCAATTGCGCGCTCGGCGTGAAACAGCTGCGTCCCTACGTCGAGGAGCTCGCGCGCCTGGCGGATACCAACGTGGGCGTGTACCCGAACGCGGGACTGCCGAACGCTTTCGGTGAATACGACGAGGCGCCGGAAGATACCGCCAAGGTGCTCGGCGATCTCGCGCACCACGGTCACCTGAATTTCGTCGGCGGCTGCTGCGGCACGACACCCGAGCACATCAAGGCCATTGCCGATCGAGTGCGCTGCGAGCCGGTGCGGAAGAAGAAGGAGCCGGAAGCGCGGCTCAAGCTTTCGGGCCTCGAGGCATTCAATCTCGCCGACGACATCCGCTTCGTGAACGTGGGTGAACGCACCAACGTCACGGGCTCGGCGAAGTTCCGCAAGCTCATCGAGGCGAATGACTATCCGCAGGCGTTGTCGATCGCCCGCCAGCAGGTGGTCGACGGCGCGCAGATCATCGACGTGAACATGGACGAGGGCATGCTCGATTCGGAAGCCGCGATGGTGCGCTTCCTGAATCTCATCGCCTCGGAGCCTGACATCGCGCGCGTGCCGGTCATGATCGACTCGTCCAAGTGGACGGTGATCGAGGCCGGCCTCAAGTGCATCCAGGGCAAGGGCGTCGTGAATTCGATCTCGCTCAAGGAAGGCGAAGAGGCGTTCATCGAACACGCCCGCAAGATCCTCAACTACGGCGCGGCCGTGGTCGTCATGGCGTTCGACGAGCAGGGCCAGGCCGATACGCTCGAGCGCAAGGTGTCGATCTGCGAGCGCAGTTACAAGGTGCTGACCGAGAAGGTCGGCTTCCCGCCCGAAGACATCATCTTCGATCCGAACATCTTCGCGATCGCGACGGGCATCGAGGAGCACAACGGCTACGGCCTGGCGTTCATCGAGGCGACGCGCGAGATCAGAAAGCGCTGCCCGCATGCGCACATCTCCGGCGGCGTGAGCAACGTGTCGTTCTCGTTCCGTGGCAACGAGCCCGTGCGGCAGGCCATGCACTCGGTGTTCCTGTATCACGCGATCCAGGCCGGCATGGACTTCGGCATCGTGAATGCCGGCCAGCTGTCCATCTACGAGGAAATTCCGCGCGAACTGCGCGACCGCGTCGAAGACGTGATCCTCAATCGGCGGGCGGATGCCTCCGAGCGGCTGCTCGAGATCGCGACGCAGTACAAGGACGGCGGCGCCAGGGAGCGCAAGGAAGACCTCGCGTGGCGTCAGTTGCCCGTGAAGGAGCGCCTGAGTCACGCGCTCGTGTCCGGCAATGATCAATACATCATCGAGGACACCGAGGAAGCGCGCCTCGCGGCGGTGCATCCGCTGCACGTCATCGAAGGTCCGTTGATGGACGGCATGAACGTGGTCGGCGACCTGTTCGGTTCGGGAAAGATGTTCCTGCCGCAGGTGGTGAAGTCCGCGCGCGTCATGAAGAAGGCGGTCGCGCACCTGATTCCGTTCATCGAAAAGCTCGCCGATGGCCTGCAGAAGACCAACGGCAAGGTGGTGCTCGCGACCGTGAAGGGCGACGTGCACGACATCGGCAAGAACATCGTGGGCGTCGTGCTCCAGTGCAACAACTTCGAGATCGTGGATCTCGGCGTGATGGTGCCGGCGGAGAAGATCCTCGAGACCGCGGAGAAGCTGGGCGCCGACATGATCGGGCTCTCGGGCCTGATCACGCCGTCGCTCGAGGAGATGACGCACATTGCGGGCGAGATGCAGCGCCGCGGCTTCAAGGTGCCGCTGCTCATCGGCGGCGCGACCACGTCGCCCGCGCACACCGCGGTCAAGATCGATCCGCAGTACGACGGGCCGGTGGTCTATGTGAAGGACGCCTCACGCGCGGTGGGCGTGTGCCGCCAGCTCGTGACGCCGGAGATGAAGCCGGCGTACGTCGCGGAAGTGAAGGCCGACAACGTGCGGCGGCGCGAGCAGCACGCGGGCAGGAAGGTCAAGGGCGCGCAGTTGACGCTCGGTCAGGCGCGCGCCAACCGTTTCACCACGGATTGGGCCAACTACACGCCGCCGGTGCCGCGTTTCCTCGGCAGCAAGGTATTCGAGGACGTGCCGCTGGCGTCGCTGACGCCGTACATCGACTGGATGCCGTTCTTCAATGCGTGGGAGTTCGGCGGGACGTTCCCGGCCGTGCTCGACGATCCGAAACGCGGCGAAGCCGCGCGCGCGCTCTACAAGGACGCGCAGGAAATGCTCGCGACGGTGCTGCGCGAGCACTGGCTCACGGCGCGCGCCGTGGTCGGGTTCTTCCCATGCAACAGTGTGGACGAGGAGATCGAGGTCTACAGCGACTCCACGCGTTCGCGCGTGCTGCATCGCCTGCATCACCTGCGCCAGCAGAAGGGCAAGCCGAGCGGCCAGCCGCACTACGCGCTCAGCGATTTCATCGCGCCAAAGGATTCGGGCAAGGTCGATTACATCGGCGCATTCGCCGTGACGGCCGGCATCGGCATCGAGAAGCATCTCGAGCGCTTCGTGAAGAATCACGACGACTACAACGACATCCTGCTGAAGTCCCTCGCCGACCGTCTCGCGGAGGCGTCGGCCGAAGCGCTGCACCTGCGCGTGCGGCGCGAGTTGTGGGGTTATGCGCCGGAAGAGCGGCTCACGAACGATCAGCTCATCGCGGAGCAATACCGCGGCATCCGTCCGGCGCCGGGATATCCCGCCTGCCCGGATCACACCGAGAAGGGCACGCTCTGGCAGATGCTCGACGTCGAGCGCGCAATCGATCTCAAGATCACGGAGAGCTTCGCGATGTATCCCACCGCCGCGGTCAGCGGCTGGTACTTCGCGCATCCCGATGCGAAATATTTCGCCGTCGGGCCGATCGACCTCGACCAGACGCAGCACTACGCCGCGCGCAAGGGCTGGTCGCAGGCCGAGGCGCGCAAGTGGCTCATCTCCAACCTCGAGTCCCGCGCCCAGGATCCGCACGACGAAGCCGCGTAGAAGTCGGTGCCAGGCACCGACCAGCCCGGTACGCTACGCGGGATGAAAAAAACGATCCTCGCGGCGGTCGCCGCTTTCCTGCTGCCGTCCGTGCATGCCGCGGATGCGAACTGGCAGCCGTTGCTCGACACGCAATTGTCGAAGTTCGACATCTACCTGAGTTATCACGGCAGCGAGATACTCGGCGTCATCCGCGGGACGGCGCCGGCGACGCTGAAACCTGTCGGCCTCAATCCGGCCACGCAGAACGTGTTCTCGGTCGTGACGATGGACGGCGAGCCGACCTTGCGCATCACGGGTGAGTGGTACGGCTGCCTCGTCACCCGGGAGGACTACTCCAACTACCACTTCCGCGCGCGCGTGAAGTGGGGCGACAAGAAATGGGAGCCGCGCCTGGAGGAGCCCAAGGACTCCGGCATCCTGTATCACAGCCAGGGACCGTTCGGCGTCGACTACTGGAAGTCCTGGGCGCTGTCGCAGGAATTCCAGGTCATCGAGCACGGCATGGGTGAATACTGGAGCCAGGCGACGTCCGGATTCGACATCCGCGCCGATCCCAAGAAGGAAGGCGAGGAGGCGCCGCGCTGGAATCCGCGGGCGCCGTGGATGGCCTTCGGCTCGCCCAACAACCACGCGCTGGCGGGCACGGACGAGGACCGGCCGGGCGAATGGAACCTGCTCGAGCTCGTATGCTTCCAGGACGACTGCGTACACATCGTGAACGGCAAGGTCGTGATGGCGCTGGCCAACGCGCGCTTCAAACGGGGCGATGAAATCGTGCCGATGACCGGCGGCAAGCTGCAGATCCAGAGCGAGGCGGCCGAGGTGTTCTATCGCGACCTGGCGATCCGCCCGATCCCCGCGATGCCCGCCGAATACGCGCGCTACTTCGAATAGGTCGGCGGTTCTTCTACGGTAGTTTGAAGATGACGCCGCCCTTGATGACGGCGTCGACTTTCTGAAGCACCGTGATGTCCTGGAGCGGGTCTCCGCGCACGGCGATGATGTCGGCAAGCATGCCGGGCGCCACCATCCCGACGCGGTCGCTCCAGCCCATGTATTTCGCCGCAACCGACGTCGCGGAAAGGATCGCCTGCATCGGCGTCATTCCGCGCTCGACCATGATCGGAAACTGCCGGGCATTGAGCCCGTGCGGATACACCGCGGCGTCGGTCGCGAACACGATCGTCGCGCCGGCGCGCACGGCCTTGGTGAAAGCCAGGCGCTGGATTTCGGTGGTCTCCAGATTCTTGCGCAGGAAATCCGCGGGCCAGCCCATGCGCCGGCCCTCGGTGTCGATATACGAGCCGTTGTAGACGTCCATCGCGAGCGCGACGTCGAGATCACGCGCCATCGCGATGCCTTCGTCATCCAGATAGGAGGCGTGTTCGATGGTGTCCGCGCCGGCGCGCATCGCCATCTTGATCGACTCGGCGCCATGCGCATGCGCGGCGACCTTGCGGTTGGCCGCATGCGCGACTTCGACGACCGCGGTGATTTCCTCCTCGGTCATTTCCGGCTCGCCGGGCACGCTGTCGAACGCGAGCACCGCGCCCGACGCGATGACTTTCAGCAGGTCCGAGCCGTTGTTCAGCAGATCGCGCGCCCGCGCGCGAAACTCGCCCGGACCGCGCGCGACGCCGGCGTGAAATCGCGCATTGTCCGCGGGCTCCTGGTAGCCCGGTACATAAAGATCACCGCCGCCGTGCGGCGTCGTGAGGTAGGGGCCGCTGACCTGCATGCGTGGACCCGCCGCGCGGCCCGCGTCGATGACGTCGCGCAGCGCGGTATCCGCATGCATCACATACGTGCCGACGTTGCGCACGCTGGTGAAGCCTGCGAGCAGGGTCGCGGAGGCATTCGCGAGGGCGAGTTGCTGAGTCTCCTCCGCCGTGCGCGTGAACAACACGCGCAGGTCCGCCGTGTCCTCGGGCGCATCGGTCAGGTGCGTATGCATGTCGATGAGCCCGGGCAGGCAGGTGTAACCGGACAGATCCAGCACCGGCAGATGAGTCGCGGCCGCCATCCGCGAGCTCGCGGCGTCGATGACCTCGGTGACCTTGCCATCGCGCACGACGATCAGCATGTTGCGGCGGTCGTGCACGAGCATGCCGTCGATGAGGCGGCCGCAACGGATTGCGAGCGAACCACTGTCGGGAGTGAAGGGAACCTGGCGGACGCTGAAGTCGTGTTTCAGCGCGGGTGCCTGCACCGCGCAGCCGGTCAACCCCGCGATCGCGAGCAGCGCGGGGATCAGGGCGGCTTTCATGCGAGGGGAATGTATTCCTGGTTGTCGAAGTCGGGCAGTTTCATGCGGTGCGCGCGCCAGTCCGCCTTCGCCTGTTCGATGCGCGCCTTCGATGACGACACGAAATTCCATTCGATGAAGCGCTCGCCGACCGGCTCGCCGCCGAGCGCCATGACTATGGACGGTTGCAGCGCCGTGACCGTCGAGTCCTCGCCCGGCGCGAATACCAGCATCTTGCCCACGCCGTAACGCTGCCCGCGGATCTCGAGTTCGCCGGCGGCGATGTACAGCGCGCGCTCGGAGTAGTTGTCCGGCAGGGACGTGCGCGCGCCGGCCGCGAGCTGGCAGTGCGCGTAGAAGAGCGGGGAGTGTGTCTTCACGCCCGCGCTCAGTCCGAACGCGTCGCCGGCCAGCAGGCGCAGTTGCAGGCCGTCGTGCTCTTGCACCGGCAGATCCGCGGCGCCGTAGTGGAAGAATTCGGGATCGGTCTCTTCATGCTCGCGCGGCAGGGCGACCCACGCCTGGATGCCATGCATCGGGCCGCCCTCGGCGCGGGCCTTCTCGAAGCGCTCCGAGTGCGTGATGCCGCGGCCGGCGATCATCCAGTTCACTTCGCCGGGTTCGATGGCCTGCTGCACGCCGACGCTGTCGCGGTGCATGATCTGGCCCGCGAATAGATAGGTGACCGTCGCCAGGCCGATGTGCGGATGAGGGCGCACATCGACCGTTTTCGGGATCCCGGCCTGGAAGTGCACGGGCCCGATGTGATCGAAGAAGATGAACGGTCCGACCATGTGCCGCCGCGTATACGGCAGCACACGTCCGACTTCGAATCCGCCGAGATCGCGGCGGCGCTGGTCGATGACATCCATCGACCAGCGTTTACCCTAACAGGCCGCCATCTCGCAAGCGGGCGAACGTTTTACCCGGGGTTTCCCGTGCCAGGCGCCATACTCACAGCGATTTCAGGAATTGCTCGAGGTCGCGTTTCTCGCCGCTCGTGAGGCCGAGCGACAGGTGCGAGTCGTAGTGCTCGATGACCGCCGTCAGCGTCGGGAAACGGCCGTCGTGGTAGTAGCCACCCTTGCCGTGGGTCCACAGGCCGCCGAGGGGCGCAGTCCGATATCGTTCATCGGGCGAGCGGTTTGCCTGGAAATCATCGATCCCGATCTCCTCGGGGGTGTGCATGTTCCAGCCCGGTTCGGTGTAGAGCGGGGGCACGTGGCAGCGGCCGCAGTCCGCCTTTCCGTTGAACAACTCCTCACCGCGCCCGGCCGCGTCCGCATCGTAGTTGCGGCGTGGCGCCGCCGGCGCCCGCAGTGAAAGCTGATAGGCCTGCAGCGCGGGCAGCAGCGGGGTGATCAGGTCCTCCTCGCCGCGGACATCGTCGAAGCCATTGCGCGCGGCGACCGGGAATTTTTCCTCATCGGCGAGGCGTGGATCGAAGAACGTGCCCTGCCCATGCATCTCGAGATTGGCCACGAACGAATTCCAGTAGGGGACGCTGCCCCATCCCGTGGAGGTATGCAGGTTGACGCCCGCCAGTCCGAAGGCCGGCGGGATCAGCACCGATGCGGACTTGCCATCGGGGCGGAAGGCCTTGCCGTCGAGCACGAGGAGGGCGTCGAAGCGCCCGGGACCCCAGGAGTTCAGCACGGTGCGAACGGTGTCGACATCCACGCCGAGCACCTTCGCGAAAGGTTCCAGCCGCGGCGCCAACGCCACGATCGCGCCGACATTCAGATCGCGGTTCGCCCAGCCGTCGAGCCGCCGGCCGATTCCCTTGGTGAACGAATCGTCGACCGTCGAGTGACACAGCGCGCACTGGATTCCCATCGATGTGATGTTTCCTTCGCGGTCGAAGAATCCCGTGACGCCCACCACGGCGTTGAGCTTGAGTAGTTCGAGTGTCGTGGCCGGATCATCGAGGTCGACCTCGCCGCGGGCTGCCGGGCGCTGCAGTGCACGCGGCAGCGCCGCCACGTCGACCTTGAGGCCGACTTCGAGCGCGGTCCTGGGCGAGACGCCGGGACCGACTCCGCCGTGGTCCTTGCCCGCGATCGCGAGGTGTAGTCCGAGTCCGTCGCCCCAGAACGCCTCGTCGCCGAAGGTCGCGTAGCGGAACGCCTCGCGTCCCTCGCGCAGCTGCCGCGACTCGTGGTTGGCCGGATCCTCTCCGGGCCGGTCGGTTGCGCCGGCCGCGGCGGGCAGCGCGGCCAGGGCGCCGAATATCACCGTCAGCATCCCATGATTCATAAATCCCCCATCGGCGCGTATCGCGCGCGGTTGGCACTTCCAGTTACGACAATGCGTCGGCCACGCTTCCTGTTCCGCCGCGATTGACGCGGGCCGGGGCGCGCTGTACTTTACCCATCGGTTAATTAACTCGTGGGTTTCCCATGACGCCCGATTCGCTCAGCGCCACCTTCGCCGCGCTCGCCGATCCCACGCGGCGCGCGATCCTCGCGCGGCTGATTTCCGGGGAAAAATCGGTCACTGAACTCGCGGCGCCGTTCGACATGAGCCTGCCGGCGGTGACCAAGCACCTGAAGGTCCTGCAACGCGCGGGACTCATCTCACAGGGGCGGGAGGCGCAGTGGCGTCCCTGCCGTCTCGAAGCCGCGCCGATGCGCGAGGCCGCGCAGTGGATGGAGCCTTACCGGCGCCATTGGGAGCAGCGCCTCGACCGGCTCGACGATTACCTGCGTACTCTCGTCAAAACCTCCGCCGTGCAGAAAGGAAAACGCCGTGTCCGCGCCAAACGCTGAAATTGCCGATCGCGAAATCGTTCTGGAACGGGTCTTCGACGCGCCGCGCGAGCTGGTATGGCGCGCGTTCACGCAGGTGGAGCACCTCGTGCACTGGTGGGGCCCGGATGGTTTCCGCAACACCTACTACGAATACGACCTGCGTCCGGGCGGCGTCGCGAAGTTCACGATGCACGCGCCCGATGGCACGGATTACCCCAACAAATTCTGGTTCCTCGAAGTCGTGGAACCGGCGCGCATCGTGTTCGATCACGGCGATTTCGAGAGACCCTGGTTCCGGGTCACGGTGACTTTCGAGGAGAGCGGGCGCGGTACGCGGTACCGGGCGCGCATGGTGTTCCCGACGGTGGAGGCCTGCAACGCGGCGAAGAGCCGCGGCGCGATCGAGCTCGGCAAACAGACCTACGAGAAGATGGCGAACTACCTGCGGGGCATGTCATGAGCTCGAGCGCGCGATCCATCAAACACGGCACCTTCGTCATCGAGCGCAGGTTCGATCACGACCCCGCCTTCGTCTTTCGCGCCTGGACTCAACCGGATGCGAAGGCCCGCTGGTTCAACGGGCCACACGACAAGTGGAAAGAGCAGGTGCGGGAAATGGATGTGCGTCCCGGCGGCCGCGAACGCGTGATCGGCAGGTTCGTCGATGGATCCGAATCGCGCTTCGAGGCCCTGTACTTCGACGTCCTCACGGACCGCCGGCTGGTCTACGCGTACGACATGTATTTCCAGGGAAACAAGTTGTCCGTTTCACTCGCCACGATCGAGTTCGTGAAGGTCGGCGCCGGGACCAAACTCATCGTCACGGAGAACGGGGCTTACCTCGACGGTTACGACGACGCCGGCAGCCGCGAACGCGGCACGCTCGGCCTCATCGACAACCTCGGCCGCGCGCTCGACGGCGCGGATGTGCATCAGGGGTAGAGCGATGAGACGTACGCGATGACGTCGATCATCTCGGCGAGATCGAGATTCTCGACCACCGGGGTCATCTGCGGGGCCTCGGAGTTGGTCCGTGTCCCCGCCTTGAACGCCAGCATCTGGCGCAGCAGGTAGCTAGGCTGGCGCCCGGCGATGGCCGGCACGTCGTCCTTGCCCTTGAGATTCGCGCCGTGGCAGGTGGCGCAGGCGAGCGCCTTCTTGCCTTCGGCCTCCACCGCGAGCTTCTTGCCGCGCGCGATCGCGCCGGGTGGAACGTAGGCCATGTATTCGAGCCGGTCGTCGCGTAGCTCGTGGCGATCGATGTCCTGCGCCACCTCGAGCAGGCGGTCGCCCAGGTCCTCCGTGCCGCCCCATTCCTTGTAGATCCAGAACGCCGGCTCGGCGCGCGGGATGCGCAGGCTCTCGATCACGTACACGCGGCGCTTGAGTTTCTGCTGCGCGAAATATTTGGCGCTCTCGTCGATCTCCGCGTCGGTGAGAAATTTCGCGAGCTTGTGCATGTCGCGGCTCGGCGCGTATTTCTCCGGGCCGAAGGGTTTGCGCGCGCCGCTGCGAAAGTCGCGCAGTTGCTGGCGGAGGTAGTTCTCGGGCAATCCCGCGAGCGCGGAATTCTCCGGGCGGCCCTGGCCGCCGGGAGTGTGGCAGTAAGCGCAGGCCCACACGTTCGGCTTGCGTCCCTTCGCGACGATGTCAGGCATCGGCGTGTGGCTCGCGGGGCGCCAGTCGGGTGGATTGAACTTGTCGTTGATGCGAGCGCGCGTGAACTTCTCGGCGCTGTCCGGAACGCTCAGTAGTTCGACGTCGTCGAGTTTCGGCGGGTTCGGCTGGGCCGTGGCGGCGCGCAGCGCTTCGACGTCGATGGGGAACAGCCATTCGGGTGGTTCGATGGGCGTCGTGGTCGCGGGCTTGGCGGGTGTTTGCGCATTCGACTGCGCGACCGCGAACGCCAACACGCCGAGCAATCTGACGGTTCTGCCGAACATTCCCGAGCGTCTCCTTGGTCTTTCGATGCCACGATTGATGCCGGCGCCCGGCACGCATCGGATTTTGGTCTCATCTCCCCGCTTCGCGCCACTGTGATGCAATCAGCCGGGTGGAAGCGATTTCGCTGAACGAGGTCGAGACCTTCGCCGTGGGCCTCCTGGCGTTGGTGGTCGCGGGATTCATCGTTCGTTTCGTTCCAGTGCTGAGCCGGATCAATGTACCGACGCCGGTGATCGGCGGCCTCCTGATCGCGGGCGTGGTCGCCGTGCTGCATGCCGCGCAAGGCTTATCGGTCCAGTTTGCGACCGGACTGACGGACTTTTTCCTGCTCGTGTTCTTCACCACCGTCGGATTGTCGGCGAAGTTTTCGGAGCTGCGGGCCGGCGGGAAGCCGCTCGTGATTCTCTGTGCCACCACCGTGCTGCTGCTCGTGGCGCAGAATCTCGTCGGGCTCGCGGTCGCGCTGGCGAGTGGATCGCATCCGCAATACGGGCTGCTCATCGGCAGCATTTCCTTCGTCGGCGGCCCGGGGACCGCTGCCGCGTGGGCCAAGGAAGCGCAGGCGGAGGGCCTCGAACGCGCGCCGGAAGTGGCGGTCGGCGCGGCGACGTTCGCGGTGATCGTCGGAGCGCTCGTGGCGGGACCCATCACGGGGTGGCTGGTCCGGCGAAAGAACCTGCGCGGATCCGGTGGCGGCGAGGTCGCCTCGTCGTGGACGAATGCCAAGCAGGCGCCGCCCGCCGCCGCGTTGTCGATCACGCGTACGTTCCAGGTCTGGCTGGTCATCACGCTGGCCGTGCTCGCGGGTGGCGCGCTCAATGCGTGGGCTCGCGAAGCCGGATTGATCCTGCCGGGATTCCTGACGGCGATGCTGGTCGGCGTCGCGATCGCGAATGTCGCCGATGTCTGCGGCGCGAAAGTCGAGATGTTCTCGACCGAACGCGCGGGGCAGCTCGCGCTGCAGGGGTTTCTGGCCATGTACCTCATGAGCCTCAAACTGTGGACGCTGGGCGCCGTGATCGGATTGCTGATCGCCGATGTATTGCTGCAGGTGATCGTGGCGGCGACGATCGGCATCCTGCTGCTGTTCCGCTGGTTGGGGCGCGATTACGACGCCGCCGTGGCCGTGGGAGGTTTTCTCGGTTTCGGGCTGAGCTCGATGCCGGTGGCCATGGCGACGATGGACAGCGTGGCATCGCGCTACGGACCATCGCCAAAGGCGTTCCTGATCGTTACGCTTGCCGGATCGTTCTTCGTCGACCTGGCGAACGCCTTCATCGTGAAAGGATTCCTCACGTTGCCCTGGTTTCACTGAGTGGCGCGCGTCACGCGTCGATCGCTGCCGATCGCAACGGTTCCGCTCGCACGCTTCCTCATCGGCAAGGTGCTGGTACATGCGACTCCCGCCGGACGACTGGCCGGACGCATCGTCGAGACCGAGGCCTATCCACCGGGCGATCCCACCGGTTACGCGCGGCCCGGCCTCACGCTCAGCAATGCGCCGCTGTTCGCCGCGCGCGGACATGGTTACGTGCGCATGGTGTACGGGTCCTGCCTCACGCTGAATCTCGCGGCCGAAGAGGAGGGCGTCGGCGCGGCGGTGCTGATTCGCGCGCTCGAGCCCACCGAGGGCATCGAACACATGCTGCGCAACCGCCCGGCATCGCGGCTGCGCGATCTCGCGCGGGGGCCCGGGCGCGTGTGCGCCGCGCTCGGCGTGGGACGTGAGCTTTCGGGGGTCGACCTGACGCGGAGCCCGATCCTGTGGCTCGAGCGGGGATCGCGCGGAGTCGTCGATATCCAGGTGTCCACGCGAATCGGGTTGTCGCGCGATCAGCACCGGCGGCTCCGGTTCCTCGAACGCGGCAGCCCATTCGTGAGTGTTCGGCCATAATGCGCGGCATGTTGAGGCGGCTCGTCATTCTTGCGTTCGCAATGTCCCTGGCTCACGCCGCGCAGGCGGCTGCAGCGGAGCCGGCTGTGGCCGGGCCCGCGAAGCTCACCGAGGAATCCTTTCGCGCGAGCATGGGATTCGCGCCCACGTTGCACATTGCCTATCGCAATCTCGCCTGCCAGCCGGTGCGTTTCGAGGAATTCGCGCAGCAGATGTCGCTGGATGGAATGCGCACCGATACCGATCGATCGACGGATGGGACCGCCATCACGCTGACGGTTCGAGGGCGCGGTGCCTCGGCGTGCCCGGCGCCCTATCCACCGATCTCACACATGCCGGCGTTCGACCTGCGCGACCTGAACGGCAAGCGCATCACGGCCGAGAGCCTGGAAGGCAAACCCACGCTGGTGAACTTCTACTTCGCGACCTGCAAGCCGTGCATCCTCGAGGTAGGTCCGCTGAACGAGTTCGCGGCGGCGCGACCGCACATGAACTTCGTCGCCATCACGTTCGATGAGGCCGAAGAAGCGCGCGCGTTCGTGGACCGATATCGGTTCAAGTGGCGCGTCGTGCCGAACGCGCGTGACTTCATCGACCAGGTGCGCGTGAAGAGTTACCCGATGATGGCGCTGTTCGATGCGGACGGCCGGCTGCTCGGCACGAAGCGTGGCGGCGCGCGCGATGAGCTCGAGGCGGCGAATGTCGGTCCACAGCTCGCGCGCTGGACTGACGGCCTGCTGCGTAGCGCGAAAGAACATTAGGTGCTTCGACGTCCGGCCGTCCCACCCAACTCACTTCGTCGAGATGCCGGACTCCAATGCGGTAACGGGGACGGGTTTGAGTTTGGCTTCGCGGATGGGGAGGTTGATCAGAGCGGCGAGGAATGCGAGGGCGGCGTCGGCGTACCACATCCATGAGAAGTCGCCGAAGCGCGTCATTGCCCAGCCACCGAGAGAGGCGCCGAAGAAGCCGCCGATCTGGTGCGTGAAGGTCGCGAGGCCGAACAGCGTCGCGAGATAACGGATGCCGAACAGCTTGCCGATCAGTCCCGCGGTGGGCGGCACGGTCGCGAGCCACGTGAAGCCGAGCACGGCCGCGAACACGTAGAAGGTGGTGGGAGTCTTGGGCGCCGCGAGATAGATGAGCACGGCGGCCGCGCGGCTGGCGTACATCGCGAACAGCAGGAATTTCATGCGCATCACTCCGCCGGCCCAGCCGGCCCACAAACTACCCGCGACGTTGGCGAGCCCGATGATGGCGAGTGAGAGCGAGGCGACCTCGGCCGGCAACATGCAGAGCTGCACTTCGCCGGGTAGATGGGTGACGAGGAACGCGATGTGGAATCCGCAGGTGAAGAAGCCGAGGTGCAGGCACCAGTAGCTGCGGTCGCGCGCCGCGATGCGCAGCTGCTCGCGCAGCGTGAGCGCCGAGGCGGCGGGAGGCGCATGCATCGTGGCCGCGACGTTGCTCTTCGTCTTCTCGAGGTTCTTGGGATCCGGCCTGCGCAGCAGGGGTCGCATCAGCGGAATGGTCGCGAGCGCGGCGACGGCCATGGCCCACATGGCGGCCATCCAGCCGAACGTACTGATCAGCGCCTGGTTGACGTTCGCGAACACGAACTGGCCGAGACTGCCGCCGGCATTGACGAAGCCCGACGCGAACGAGCGCGACTCCGGCGGGGCGCGTTGCGCGACCACGCCGAACAACACACCGAAGCTGCCCGCGCCGGCGCCGGCGGCGACCAACACGCCGAGCGTCGCGATGAACGCGAGCTCGCTCGACGCGAACGGCGTGAGCGCGACGCCCGCCGCCAGCATCAATGCGCCCACCAGCAGCACGGGGCGCGGGCCGTGACGGTCGGCGAGGGCGCCGAACGCGGGCTGGGCGATGCCCCACATGAGCTGGCCGATGGCCATCGCGAAGCTCATGGCCGCATAACCGACATGGGTGCTGTCGATGATCGGCGCGATGTACAGGCCCAGCGATTGCCGGAGGCCCATCGTGATCATGAGGATCGAGCCCGCGGCGATCATCACACCGAGCAGGCGCTTGTCGATTCCGTTCATGTATTCATCTTCGATGAGCCGAGGGTTGGCCGCCAAGGGCCACTCGCACGGGATTTCCTGTTCTGTACTTAAGAGGAGCTTGTGCTCCGCGCCAGCACCGGTGGCCCGGCAGGGTAGGGGTTTCCTTTGTCAAACAGCGGGCTACGTCCCGAGATCGGGACCGGCCGCCCCTCCGGGCCTGGCGCGCCGCAACACTTGACCGTGAAATAGTTGCCTTGACAATTATTTCACTGGCACGCGATCCTGCGCGCCCCCGAATCCCCCGCGAGCCTTCATGACCGCCGCTCCCCGCCCGACACGCGAACGATTGCGCGACAGCGCCCCCGAGATCGTTCCGCCGCCCGAGGACGATCCGCATCGCACGATCTGCCGGCAGCTGAAGCTGGTGATGAACTCACTCGTGCGCCGCGTCGACCGGCACATGCAGCCGCTCGAGCTCACGGGCATGCAGTGGGAGCCCGTGCTCATGTTGTGGCTCAGGCGCGCCGACACGGTCGCGGGACTCGCGCGCATGACGGGCGTGGGATTCGCGGCCATGAGTCGCATGCTCGATCGCCTCGAGGAAAAAGATCTCCTGCGCCGCGAGCGCAGCGAGACCGACCGCCGCGTGGTCAACCTGCACCTCACCCCGAAGGGCAAGAAAGTCGCCAACAAGATCTGGCCGATCGTGGTCGATGGCATGCACGTGCACCTCGATGGATTCAAGAAAGAAGAACTCGCGCTGCTCAATGGCCTGCTCGGCCGGATGCTCGCGAACGGAGCCCGCGATGACGCGCCTTGATGTTTCTCGTACCGGCTTGCTGGCGCTCGCCGCGCTGACGCTCATCGCCTGCGGCAAGGAAGACGCCGGCCCGCCGCCGCCGCCCGAAGTGGGCGTCATGACGCTCGCGCCGCGTGCGGTCGCGATCACCGACCAGCTGCCGGGACGCACCACCGCGTTTCGCGTCGCGGAGGTCCGGCCGCAGGTCACGGGCATCGTGCAGAAGCGCCTGTTCGCCGAAGGCACGGAAGTGAAGGCCGGCCAGCAGTTGTTCCAGATCGATGCCGGCAGTTATCGCGCCGCCTTGTCGTCGGCGGAGGCGGCGCTCAAGCGCGCCGAGGCGCAGGCGGTCACGGCGAAGCTGCTCGAGGAGCGATATGCCCCGCTGATCGCGGTCAACGCGGTTTCGAAGCAGGAGAACGACGAGGCGATCGCGGCGCGCGCACGCGCGGATGCGGACATCGCCGCGGCCCGCGCGCAGGTCGATAGCGCGCGCATCAATCTCGTGTACACGCAGGTGCTGTCGCCCATCACCGGCCGGATCGGCCGCGCGCTCGTCACCGAGGGCGCGTTGGTCACCTCGGGACAGAGTGGCGCGCTCGCGACCGTTCAGCAGCTCGATCCCATCTACGTCGACATCACGCAGTCGTCCACGGAGATGCTGCGGCTGCAGCGCCAGCTCGCGAGCGGCGAGCTCGTCAAGACCAACGACAACGAGACCGCGGTCGGCCTCACGCTCGAAGACGGCAGCACGTATGCCGAGCCCGGCCGCCTCAAGGTGTCCGAGGTGTCGGTCGATCCATCCACGGGCTCGGTGGTGCTGCGCGCCGTGTTCCCGAATCCGAAGCGCGAACTGCTGCCGGGGATGTTCGTGCGCGCGACCTTGACGCGCGGAACACGCGCCGCCGCACTGCTCGTGCCCCAGCGCGGTGTCTCGCACACGCCGCGCGGCGAGGCCACGGTCATGGTGGTCGGCCCGGACGACAAGGTCAGCGAACGTGTGGTGACCGCCGACCGTGCGATCAATGGCGAGTGGCTCATCACGGCGGGTCTCGCGCCCGGCGAGCGCGTGGTGCTCGACGGCCTGCAGAAGGTCAAGCCGGGAAGCCAGGTGCGCCCCGTGCCCGCCGCCGAACAGGGCAATGCCGAGCGGCGCGCGGACAGCCAGTCCGAAGTCGTCCAGCGCTGATCCGCCGTTCCCCAAGGTGAATAGATAGTCATGCTCTCGCGCTTCTTCATCGATCGGCCGATCTTCGCCTGGGTCATCGCGATCATCACGATGATCGCGGGCACGGTGTCCGTGCTCAACCTGCCGATCCGCCAATACCCCGCGATCGCGCCGCCGACCGTCGGCATCAGCACCAACTACCCGGGCTCGTCGGCGCAGACGCTGCAGGACACGGTGATCCAGGTCATCGAGCAATCGCTCAACGGCATCGATAACCTCACGTACGTGACCTCCGAGGCGAACTCGGACGGCAGCGCGACGATCACGCTGACGTTCGCGCAGGGCACCGACCCGGACACGGCGCAGGTCCAGGTGCAGAACAAGCTGCAAACCGCGCTGCCGCTGCTCCCGCAGGAGGTCCAGCAGGCGGGCATCCGGGTCAACAAACCCGCGCGCAACTTCCTCGTCGTCATGGGCTTCATCTCCGCCGACGGCGGCATGAGCAACGAGGACCTCACCGATTACGTCGCGACGAACATCCTCGACCCGCTCAACCGCACGGCGGGCGTCGGCGACGTGACGATGTTCGGCTCGCAATACGCGATGCGCATCTGGCTCGATCCGGCCAAGCTCAACAACTTCGGCCTGACGACCGGCGACGTCGTGACGGCGATCCGCACGCAGAACGTGCAGGTGTCGGTCGGACAGATCGGCGGCCTGCCGGCGACGCCCGGCCAGTCGATCACGGCGAGCATCATCGGGCCCACGCGGTTCTCGAACGCCGAGCAGTTCGCCGACATCCTGCTGCGCGTCAATCCGGACGGCTCGCAGGTGCGCATCGGCGACGTGGCGCGTGTCTCCCTCAACTCCGAGAGTTACACGCGCGACACCAAGTACAACGGCAAGCCCGCGGCGGGTGTCGCGATCCGCCTCGCGGCGGGGCAGAACGCGCTCGATACCGTGGACGCGATCCACGCGACGATCGAACGCCTGCAGCCGTTCTTTCCGCGCGGCCTCGAGGTCGTCTATCCACTGGACACGACGCCGTTCGTCAAGACGTCGATCTTCGAGGTCGTGAAGACGCTGGTCGAGGCCGTCGTCCTCGTGTTCCTCGTCATGTTCCTGTTCCTGCAGAACGCGCGCGCGACGCTGATCCCGACGATCGCCGTGCCCATCGTGCTGCTCGGAACCTTCGGCGTGCTCGCGGCGTTCGGCTTCTCGATCAACACGCTCACGATGTTCGGCATGGCGCTGTCCATCGGACTGCTCGTCGACGACGCGATCGTCGTGGTCGAGAACGTCGAACGCGTCATGGCGGAGGAGGGGCTGTCGCCGCGCGAGGCCACGCGCAAATCGATGGACCAGATCACGGGCGCGCTCGTCGCGATTGCACTCGTGCTCGGCGCGGTGTTCGTGCCGATGGCATTCTTCGGCGGGTCGATCGGCGTTATCTACCGGCAGTTCTCGATCACGCTGGTGTCGGCGATGGGATTGTCGGTGCTCGTCGCGCTCATCCTCACGCCCGCGTTGTGCGCGACGATTCTCAAACCACTCCCGAAATCCGGCCACGTGGAGCACAAGGGCTTCTTCAAGTGGTTCAACAAGAAGTTCGACCAGGGCCGCGATCGTCACGAACGCGGACTCGCCGCGATGCTCGCGCGGCCGCGCCGCTCGATGCTCGTGTATCTCGGCATCGTCGTGATGTTGGGCGTGCTCTTCACGCGCATCCCGACGTCGTTCCTGCCGGCCGAGGATCCGGGCTTCGCGTACGGGCAGGTGCAGACGCCGCCGGGCGCGTCGAAGGAGCGCACCTGGGCCGTGCTCGATGCCGCGCAGCAGTATCTCAGCGAACAGGAGAAGGACGCCGTCGAAGGCGTGCTCACCGTGAATGGTTTCAACTTCGCGGGACCGGGTCAGAACTCGGGCCTGCTCTTCATCAAGCTGCGCGATTGGGACGAGCGCAAGAAGAGTGAGTTGTCGGTCGCCGCCGTGCTTGCCCGGGCCAACAAGTTCTTTGCGTCTATCAAAGACGCGAACGTCATCGCGATCCCGCCGCCCGCCGTGCTCGAGCTCGGCAACACCGCGGGCTTCGATCTCATGCTGCAGAATCGCGGCGGCCTGAGCCATGAAGCGTTCCTCGCGGCACGCAACCAGCTGCTCGGCATGGCCGCGCAGGATCCGCGCCTCGCGAACGTGCGTCCCAACGGCGTCGAGGATGCGCCGCAGTTCAAGCTCGACATCGACCGCGAGAAGGCGAGCGCGCTCGGCGTCTCGATCACCGACATCAACCAGACGCTGCAGACCGGCTGGGCATCTACCTACGTGAACGATTTCATCGACCGCGGCCGCGTGAAGCGCGTGTACGTGCAGGGCGATCCCGCCTCGCGCATGCAGCCCCAGGACCTCAACCGCTGGTACGTCCGCAACAAGGATGGCGGCATGGTGCCGTTCTCGGCGATCGGGCGCGGCGAATGGACCTACGGCCCGCAGAAGCTCGTGCGCTTCAACGGCGTGCCCGCGTACCAGATCCAGGGCGCGCCCGCGTCGGGCCGCAGTTCGGGCGAGGCGATGGCCGCCATGGAGGAGCTCGTCTCCAAACTACCCGCGGGCGTCGGCCTCGAGTGGAACGGCCTCTCCTATGAAGAGAAGTCTTCGGGTTCGCAGGCGCCGATTCTCTATGCGCTTTCGCTCGCGATCGTATTCCTGTGCCTCGCGGCCTTGTACGAGAGCTGGTCGATCCCGACGACCGTGCTGCTGGTCGTGCCGCTCGGCGTGTTGGGCGCTGTCATCGCGACTCTTGGGCGCGGGCTCACGAACGACGCGTATTTCCAGGTCGGCCTGCTGGTCACGATCGGCCTCGCGGCCAAGAGCGCCATCCTCATCGTGGAGTTCGCCAAGGAGAACTTCGACCGCGGCATGGGCCTCGTCGAGTCGGTGATGCACGCGACGAAGCAGCGCCTGCGTCCCATCCTCATGACGTCGCTGGCGTTCATGTCGGGCGTGTTGCCGCTGGCCCTCGCCTCGGGCGCGGGCTCCGGCGCGCAGCACGCGGTCGGTACCGGCGTGATCGGCGGCATGTTGTCGTCGACGTTCCTCGCCATCTTCTTCGTGCCGGTGTTCTTCGTCGTGATCCTGCGCTACTTCAAGGTGAAACCGACGACGATGAAAGTGGACGAGACGCCGGCCGACGAGCCGTACGCGAGCACCACATGAGCCATCTACGTTCAATCGGCGTGCTCGCGATCGCCGCAGTCTTGAGCGCCTGCACGCTCGCGCCCCGCTACGAACAGCCGGCCTCGCCGGCGGCGGCCGCCTATGAAGGCGTGGAGCCCACCGCGGCCACCGTCGCGGCGGCGGACATCGCGTGGAGCGAGTTCTTCCCGGATCAGGAGCTCAAGGACCTCATCGGCCGGGCGCTCGCCAACAACCGCGACCTGCGCATCGCGACGTTGAACGTCGAGGCCGCGCGGGCGCAATACCGCATCCGCCGCGCCGATCTCTTGCCGTCGATCGACGCGGTGGGCACGGCGACCAATCAGCGGACACCGGCCTCCGTCTCGCCCACGGGAGACACCACGCTGCAACGCACGTATTCGGCGGGTATCGGCACGACCGCGTTCGAGCTGGATCTGTTCGGACGGGTGCGCAGCCTGCGGCGCCAGGCGCTCGAGCAGTATTTCAGTCTCGAGGAGACGCGCACGGCGGCGCAGCTGCTGCTCGTGTCCGAAGTCGCCAACGCATGGCTGACGCTCATCGCGGATCGCGAGCTGCTCGCGCTCGCCGAAGAGACGCGCGCGAGCCAGCACAAGTCGTTCGAGCTCACGAAGCTGCGCTTCGATTCGGGTGTGTCGAGCGAAGTCGAGCTGCACCGCTCCGAGTCGGCGTGGCGCGAGGCCGAGATCGACATCGCGCAGCAGAAGCGCCGCGTCGCCCAGGACCGCAACGCACTCGCATTGCTGGTGGGCGAGCCGCTGCCGCCGGATGTGGCCGCGAACGGCAAACCCATCGAGCAGCAGACCTTCTCGCAGGTGCTGCCCGCGGGCATTCCCGCCGAGCTACTCACGCGCCGGCCCGACATCCGCGCCGCCGAGCACGCGCTCAAGGCCGCGAACGCGAACATCGGCGCGGCGCGCGCCGCGTTCTTCCCGAGCATCGGTCTCACCGGCTTCTACGGCAATGCGAGCGACGATCTCTCGGCGCTGTTCCAGTCGGGACACGCGAGCTGGAGTTTCACGCCCGTCGTGCGGCTGCCTATCTTCCACGCCGGCGCCAATCTCGCGGGGCTCGATCTCGCGAACGTGCGCAAGCGCACCGAGATCGCCCGTTATGAGCAATCCATCCAGGTGGCGTTCCGCGAGGTCGCCGACGCGCTCGTCGCTCGCAGCACGCTCGAGGAACAGCTGCGCGCGCAGGAAGCGCTGACGCGCGCCGCCGAAGCGAGTTACCGGCTCGCCGATGTCCGTTACCGCGGCGGCGTCGACAGTTATCTCGGCGCGCTGATCGCGCAGCGCGATCTCTACACCGCCCAGCGCCAGCTCATCGTGACGCGTCTCGCAGGGGCGTCGAATATCGTCCGGCTTTACCAGACGCTGGGTGGCGGCTGGAAAGAGTAGTCAGGGAGAATCCTGAGGGGAGGCGAGACCTGTTCTAGTTTGACGCGCGCCGCTACACCGCGCCTGCGCGTTCGGGCAGACTCCCGTCCATGAAAACTATAAGACGGGTCTTACTCGCTTCCTCCCTGGCTTCCGTTTCCTTCGCAGCCACCCCGCCAGCCGACGACGCCGCCGCATTCGGCGCCCGCGAAACGGTCAACAACGCAGCCTTGTCCGCGGATGGCAAGAAGCTCGTGTACGTCGGTGCCGGCACCGATGCGAGCACCATCGCGGTGGTCGTCGATCTCGAGAGCGGCACGGCCTCGCAGGTGGCCCGCGCCGACGGCAACCCGGTCAACATCAGCTCCTGTGAGTTCACGGCGGCGGACCGGCTGGTGTGCCAGCTCTACGGCCTGCAACGCTTCCAGAGCGCGCTGGTCACGTTATCGCGCACGCTCGCGATGGATGTCGACGGAAAAAACCAGCGCTTCCTCGGACAGAAGGACACCCTCGAGCAGATCGGCAAGCGATTCGGCGATGGCTGGGTAGTCGACTGGATGGGCGGCACCGACGGCACGGTGCTGATGTCGCGCAGCTACGTGCCCGAGTCGACCACGGGCCGCATGCTGGCGCGCACGGAAGAGGGGCTCGGTGTCGATCGCATCGATACGCGCACGGGCAAGGCCTCGCGGGTCGAGCGTCCCGGCGACGATGCGACCAACTACATTTCCGACGGCCGAGGCAACATCCGCATCATGACGACCACGGCGGTCGCCGAAACCTCGGGGATGCTGACCGGCGTCGACAACCACTCCTATCGGTTGCTCAACGATCGCGCCTGGCGTCCGCTCGGCAACTGGACCATGGATCGCGCCAGCGGCGGGCGTGGCACCGGGATGATTCCACTGGCCGTCGATCCCGCCATCAATGCCGCTTACGTCATCCAGCCGTTGGACGGTCGTCGTGCGTTGTACCGCGTGAAACTCGACGAGTCGCTCGCGCGCGAGCTCGTGGCCTCCTCTAATCAGGTCGACATCGACGGCGTGATCACCATCGGCCGCGGTGGACGCGTGATCGGGGCGTCGTACGCCACCGAACGCCGCCAGACTGCCTACTTCGACGCCGACTACAAGACGCTGCACGACATGCTCTCGAAGGCGCTGCCGAAGCAGCCGCAGATCGGCTTCATGAGCGCGAGCGCCGACGAGCAGGTGTTGGTCGTGCATGCGAGCGGGGACATCGATCCGGGCACCTGGTACATCTATTACCGCGACAAGAAGGCGCTGTCGCCGCTCTTGACGGCGCGTCCGGCGCTCAAGGGAAAACCGTTGTCCGCCATGAAGCCGATGACCTATCCAGCGGCGGACGGCACGGCGATCCCGGGATACCTGACTCTTCCCCCTGGAGTCACCGAGGCGAAGAACCTGCCCGCCATCGTCATGCCGCACGGCGGCCCGGGCGCGCGCGACGAATGGGGATTCGACTGGCTGTCGCAGTACTTCGCGCAGCGCGGATTCGCCGTGCTCCAGCCTAACTTCCGCGGATCGGATGGTTACGGTTCCGCATGGTTCGTCAACAACGGATTCCAGGGCTGGAAGACTTCGGTGGGCGACATCAACGATGCCGGACGCTGGATGGTGTCGCAGGGGATCGCGGATCCTTCGAAGCTCGCCGTCTTCGGCTGGTCGTACGGTGGCTACGCCGCGCTGCAGTCGAACGTGCTCGACCCGGACCTGTTCAAGGCGGTGGTGGCAGTGGCGCCCGTGACGGACCTCGGCCTGCTCAAGAGCAAGAACATGATGTACACGGACGGCTTCCTGACGGCGGACTTCATCGGCAGCGGGCCGCACGTGAAGGAAGGTTCGCCCGCGCAGAATCCGCAGGTTTTCAAGGCGCCCGTGCTCATGTTCCATGGCGACAACGATCTGAATGTGGACATCGGCCAGTCGCGCCTCATGCAGAAGGAACTGCGAAGCGCCGGAAAGGCGAGCCAGCTCATCGAATATCCGAAGCTCGAGCACAGCCTGCGCGACGGCAACGCGCGCGCGGACATGCTGCGCCGCTCGGATGAGTTCCTGCGCACGAGCCTCAAGCTTTAGCGGGTACCTGCGTTCGCGCGGCGACCTCGTCCATGTTCCGGCAGACGTTGTCGGCGCCGACCAGCGCGGTCACGCCCGCCGCATCGAGCGGCGCGCGCAGTTCCTCGTGGATGCCGCACAGCAGGACGCGCACGCGGCGGCGCTGGAAACGCTGCACGATCTCACCCAGCGTGATGAGGCCGGTCGCGTCCATGAAGGGCACGCGTCCTAGCCGGATGACCACCGTATCCACGCCGAGGTGCGTGCGCTCGAGGGTGCTCTCGAGTTTCTCGGCCGCGCCGAAGAACAGCGGGCCTTCGATGCGATAGACCAGGACGTTGGCCGGCAGCACCACGTCTTCGGCGGGATCGGGCGCACCGTTCGTTCCGCCGAACTCCTGCGTGCCGACGCGCACGGTCTCCGCCATGCGGCGCATGAACAGCAGCGCGGCGAGCACCACGCCGACGTTGACGGCGACGACCAGGTCGACGAACACGGTGAGGACCAGCGTGATCAGCAGCAGGAAGCGGTCGGCCAGCGGCGCCGTGCGCAACAGCCGGCTGACATGGCGCAGGTCGGCCATGTTCCAGGCGACGAAGAACAGGATCGCCGCGAGCGCGGCCAGCGGGATGAGCGCCGCCCAGGGCGCGAGCGCGACGATGACGAACACCAGGAACAGGCAGTGCACGACGCCGGCGATCGGGCTGTTCGCGCCGTTGCGGATGTTGGTCGCGGTGCGCGCGATCGCGCCGGTCGCCGCGAAGCCGCCGAACAGCGGCGCGAGGATGTTCGCGGCGCCCTGGCCGATCAGTTCCTGGTTGGAGTTGTGGCGCGTGCCGGTCATGCCATCGGCGACCACCGCGGTGAGCAGCGATTCGATCGCGCCCAGCAACGCGATGGCGAACGCGGGGCCGACCAGCTGCAGCATGTCGGCGATAGCTAGTTTGGGCCAGGCGAATCCCGGCAGGCTGCGCGGAATGCCGCCGAAGGCGCTGCCGATCGTGGCCACGCTCTCGAAATGCCAGATCGCCTGCACGCCGAGCGCCAGCAACATCGCCACCAGCGGCGAGGGCACGCGGTTGAGAATCGGGACCTTTTCGAACAGCCGGTTGCCGGCGATGAGGACCGCGAGCGTGAGGACGGCGATTCCCGTGGTCGGCAGGTCGATGCCCGGCAGCGCCTGGATCAGCGCGGCCAATTTCTCATGGAAGTGGAGACCGGAGGCGGCCGGACGCAGGCCGAAGAAATCCTTCCATTGCCCCACCCAGATGATGATCGCGATGCCGGTGGTGAAGCCGACGATCACGGGATTGGGAATGAACTTGATCACGCTGCCCAGGCGCGCGATGCCCATGAGCAGCAGGATGAAGCCCGCCATGAGGGTCGCGGCCTGCAGGCCAGCGACGCCGTATTGCGCGGTGATTCCCGCGAGCACGGCGATGAACGCGCCGGTCGGCCCCGAGATCTGCACGCGCGTGCCGCCGAGCAGCGACGTCGCGAGTCCCGCGATGATCGCGGTGTAGAGACCCTGCGCCGGCGTCGCGCCCGAGGCGATCGCGAAGGCCATCGCCAGCGGCAGCGCGACGATGCCGACGATGAGGCCCGCGACGCAGTTGCGCCACAGGTGAGTCCGCTGCAGCAGGCCTGCGCGGTGCGCTTCGATCAACGCGATCATGGGTGCGGCGATTATGCCGTCAGTTTCACTCGCTCATGGGCCGATGCGAGCGATTCTCGTTTGGACCGCTGATCGGGCCGGCCGGGGGCTGGAGTGGCTCGTTTCGAGGGAATCTTCCCGCCAGCGGTTACGCGCAATCGAGCGCGTCGTCCGCGAGGCGCGTGCCGCGCGCCTAACAACCCAGGCGCTCGAGCTAACTCAGCGATTTCTCACCCGGCACCTACACGCTGGGCGCCGCGCCGACTTGCGAGTCCTCGCCTGTGGCGGCCGGCAGCCAGGCAACATGAACCGTATGCGGCTCGCCGTCGTCGACGAGCTCGATGGTATTCCGACCCGGGCTCATAACCTTCCCATCCACCGTGAGCTGCGCGAGCGCATCCGCCCCGGGCATCTGGTCGACGGTGATTTCGTAAGGCGTCCCGCGATACTTGTAATGGATGGTGAATTGCGGCCATGCCGACGGAACGCAGGGGGCGAGCGTCAGGCGGTTCTCGCGCAGCCGGAAGCCGAGGATCCATTCGAGTCCGGCGCGATACAGCCAGCCCGCGGAGCCCGTGTACCAGGTCCAGCCACCGCGCCCGGCATGCGGCGCTTCGGAGTACACGTCGGCGGCGACGGCGTACGGCTCGACCTTGTAGCGCTGCACGTCGGCGCGCGTGGTCGCGCGTCGAATGGGATTCAGCATCGCGAAGACTTCCATCGCGAGATCGGCCTTGCCCTGCAACGCGAGCGCGATGACGGTCCAGATCGCCGCGTGCGTGTATTGCCCGCCGTTTTCGCGGATGCCACGTGGATAGGCCTTCACATAGCCGGGTTCCTGCGTGGACTTCTCGAACGGCGGCGTGAACAGCAGCGCGAGCGGCGGATCGCGCCGGATGAGCTGCGCCTCGACCGCGGCCATGGCGCGGGCCGCGCGCGCCGGGTTCGCGGCGCCGGAGATCACGCCCCAGGACTGCGCGATCGCATCGACCTTGCATTCGTCGCTGCTCGCGGACCCGAGCGGCGTGCCGTCGTCGAAGAATCCGCGCCGGTACCATTCGCCATCCCAGGCGTGCTGCTCTAGCGCGACGCGCAGCTTCGAGGCCTGCGTCAGCCAGTTGGTCGCGAGCGCGAGCTCGCCGCGTGATTGGGCGAGCGGCGCGAATGTGGTCAGCGTCGCGTGCAGGAACCAGCCGAGCCACACGCTCTCGCCGCGTCCATGTTCGCCGACGCGGTTCATGCCGTCGTTCCAGTCGCCGGTGCCGATGAGCGGCAGGCCATGCGGTCCCATGTAGAGCGAGCCTTCGAGTCCGCGCTTGCAGTGCTCGAACAACGTCGCGGTGTCCTCGCTCACCGTCGGCTCGAAGAACGCGTCGTGCCGGTCGCGCGGCAGGGGCGCGCCGTGGATGAACGGAATCTCGACGTCGAGGATCGCGCGGTCGCCGGTGAGGGCGATGTAGTGCGCGGTGACGAACGACAGCCAGATGCGATCGTCGCTGATGTGCGTGCGCACGCCGCTGCCGTTGTGCGGCAGCCACCAGTGCTGTACGTCGCCTTCCGGAAACTGGCGCGAGGCGGCGCGCAGGATCTGCGCGCGCAGCAGCTCCGGACGCGCGAGGCCGAGCGCCATCGCGTCCTGCAACTGATCGCGGAAGCCGTAGGCCCCGCTCGCCTGGTAGAACGCCGCGCGTGCCCAGGTGCGGCAGGCCAGTGTCTGGTACAGCAGCCAGCCGTTCATCATGATGTCGAAGGCGCGGTCGGGCGTTTTCACCCGCACGTGGCCGTTCACTTCCGTCCAGAACTCGCGCACCGCGGCGAGCGTGGCGTCGAGATCCGCCGCGCGGTACTTGCCTATCAACGCGCGCGCCTCGCCCTTGTCCGCTGCCTGGCCGAGGAAGAAGACCACCTCCGTGCTCGTGCCGGGTTCGAGCTCGACCCGCGTGCGCAAGGCCGCGCAGGCGTCGAGCGCCGCGCCGGTGCGCCCCGACAGTGGCGCGCCGCTGACGAGCGCGGCCGGCGCGTCGAGCGTCCCGTGACGTCCGAGGAACTCCCGGCGATCCGCGGTGAATTCGGTCTGCTTGCCCGCGAGGTCCGCGAAGGCGACGCCATCGAAGGCGGTATTCCACGGGTTGCGCGCGAGCAGCGCCTGCGTGCTCGAATCGACCTCCGTCAGCACGTGGGGCGCGCCCACCGCGCGCGAGGGACCCAATACCCACTCGACGTAGGCCACCACGGAAATCAGGCGCCGCCGAGTGCCGGTGTTGCGGATCGTGAGCCGGCAGATCTTGAGCGGATCCTCGGGCGGCACCCACATCGCGAGCGTTAGCTCGAGGCCATGCGAGCGCTGCTCGAAGCGGCTGTAGCCGTGGCCGTGCGCGCAGGAATAACTCGCGCCTTCGTGCCGGATCGGCGCGGGCGTCGGGCTCCAGATCTCACCGGTGTCGTCATCGCGAAGGTAGATAGCCTCGCCGGGGCGGTCGGTGACCGGATCGTTGACCCAGGGCGTGAGCGCGTTCTCGCGGCTGTTGCGCGCCCAGGTGTAGCCGCCGCCGTCGGCGGACACGTGAAAGCCGAAGTCGCGGTTGGCGATCACGTTGATCCACGGCGCCGGTGTGTGCTGGCCCGCCTCGGGGGCGATCACGTACTCGGCTCCGTCGGCGGAGAAACCGCCGAGACCGTTGAAGAACTCGAGCTCGCGAACCGGTGATTCCGGCAGAGCCGCGTTCGCGGCCGCGGCCGGCGTGCGCGGAGCGACCC
>JAEWLQ010000051.1 GCA_023457495.1 Pseudomonadota bacterium | reverse complement strand
CCGCAGCTCCAGCGTCGACGCCTTCACGTCGGTCACCTGCAGCACGTTGACCTTGCGGTCCCACAGCGTCGAGGCCTCGAGGATCCGCGTGAGCTCCTGGCGCACGGCATCCACCGGCACGGTGTAGTCCACTTGCAGGAACACCGAGCCCAGGATGTCCGCTGATTGGCGCGTCCAGTTCTGGAACGGCTTTTCGACGAAATACGTGATGGGCACCACCAGCCGGCGCAGATCCCAGATCCGGATCACCACGTAGGTCAGCGTGATCTCCTCGATGCGGCCCCACTCGCCTTCGACGATGACCACATCGTCGATGCGCACCGGCTGCGTCATCGCGATCTGCAGTCCCGCGAGCAAGGTGCCCAGGGTGCGCTGCGCCGCGAAACCGATGACGATGCCGGCGAGTCCGGCCGAGGCCAGCATCGCCGTGCCGAGCTGGCGCACGGGCTGGAAGACCATGAGCATCGCCGCCACGGCGAACAGCACGATCGTCACGATCGCGATCTTCCGCAACACCGTCACCTGCGTGTACACGCCGCGTGCGCGCCGGTTGTCGGCCACGTCGATGCGATACTGCTGCAGGACGAGCTGCGCGATGGCGTTGACGAATTGCACCAGCACCATGGCGATGGTGCCCACCAGCAGCAGGCTGACCGCGTTCTGGATCAGCTCCTTCAGTTCGGGCGAGACCCTCAGCGCCGGAGCGCCGAGGATGAGCGCGAGCATCGGCAGGACCAGCCGCAGCGCGCGGCCGGCGAATGGCATCAACACGTTGTCCCAGCGCGCCTCGGTGCGCGAGGCCAGCGATGTCAGCAACGAATCGAGCGTGCGCGCGACGCGATACAGCAGCCAGGCGAGGCCCAGCAACGTGCCGACACCGAGCAGCCAGTCGAGCGCCACCAGGCCGCGCGTCGTCCACGCCGACTGCGGAAATTCCGCGAGCAGCGTCGTCGACGCGAGATGCACGCCGTACAACCACAGCAGGAACGCGAGCGGTGGCACCGCGTTGCGGAGGCCGCGGGCTATCCAGTGGCGCACCCCGGGAGACTCTCCGGGCTCCATCGGCTGTTCGCGATCCCGGCGCGCGTGGCGGCGGGTCCACCAGCTCATCGTCGCGTGCGCGATGGCCACCAGCAGCACGATCGCGCCGCCCAGGATCCAGGTCCTGAGCTCGGCGCCAAAAAGGTCCGAGTTCATTTCAGGCATGGAAACACTCCTTGCGTCCTGACCCGCAGCATCACGCGGCCGACAGCTCGCGCCTGTCCTCGAGCGCGCCGACGAAACGCCGGTGCCATGCATGAATGCAATTGCGCTTCAGCGCGGCGATCATGGTCGCGTGGCGCTCGCGGCGCTCGCCCAACGGCATGTTGAGCGCTTGCTGGATCGCGTGGGCCATGGCGCGCGTGTCATAAGGATTCACCTGCAGCGCCGCGCCCAGCTCGTGCGCCGCGCCGGCGAGGGTAGATAGAACCAGCACCCCCGGATCGGACGGATCCTGCGCGGCGACGAATTCCTTCGAGACGAGATTCATCCCGTCGCGCACCGGCGTGACGATGCCGATGAGGGCGCAGCGCAGAAACCCCATGAGGATCTCGCGCGGAAAGTTGCGGTTCAGGTAGCGGATGGGAGTCCAGTCGGTCTCGGCGAACCTGCCGTTCGTCCGGCCCGTCGCCTGTTCGAGGTCGCGGCGGATCTGCGAATAGGCGCGCACGTCGGTGCGCGACAGCGGCGCGATCTGCAGGAAGGTCACGCGATTGCGGTTCTCGGGATGTGTTTCCAGGAATCGCTCGTAGGCGCGGAAGCGCTGCACCAGCCCCTTGCTGTAGTCGAGACGGTCGACGCCGACCATCAGGCGCCGGCCGAGCAGTCCGTTCACCATTCGCCGGCACTCGTCCGATTGCAACGCGTCGGTGGCCTGGGCCTGCAAGCCGTCGACGTCGACGCCGATCGGGCACACGATCACCCTGGTGCTGCGTTTGCCGACCCGGATGGTCGAATCGCGGATCTCGGCCTCCGGCCACACGTGCCGCACGGCCTCGCGAAACGCCTGCAGATCCTTGCTGGTCTGGAAGCCGACCAGGTCGTACGCCAGCAGGTTCTGCAGCAGCTCGGCGAACACCGGCAGCACCCGCAGCACTTCGATGTTCGGAAACGGTATGTGCAGGAAGAATCCCATCGGCTGACGCGCCCCCGCTTCGCGCAATTGCTGCGCGAGCGGAATCAGGTGGTAGTCATGGACCCAGACCAGGTCGTCCGGTTCCAGGTGCGGCAGCAGCTCCCGCGCGAAGCGCTCGTTGACGCGCCGATACGCCTCGAACTTCGCCTCCGAGTAGCGGAACTCGGCGATGAAATAGTGAAACAGCGGCCAGAGCACGGAGTTGCTGAAGCCGAGGTAGAAGTCCCGGTACTCCGCTTCCGAAAGAGACGTGGAGACGAAGTCGATGTTCTTGTGGCGCACGACGGTGGCCGGCCCCGGGGCCGCTTCCGTGGTCTGACCGTCCCAGCCGAACCACACGCCACCACGCGATTCCAGCGCCGCGAGCAAACCGACGGCGAGGCCACCGGGCGTGCCACGGTTCATCGGCACCGCAACGCGATTGGACACGGCAACGAGGCGACTCATGCCGCGACTCGTGCCTCCAGGAACGTGCTGAGCCAGCGCCGCACCGCGCGGGGATTGTCGAGGTGCTCATCCGCATGGACGTTGCTGCCGACGGCGATCGCGAGTCCGCCCCACTTGCGAACCGCCTCGAAGCCATCGCGATCCGTGAGGTCGTCGCCGATGAATATCGGATAACGCCTCGCGAACGGTGCTTCGCGCATGAAGGCATCGATCGCGGTGCCCTTGTCATGCGCGACGGGTTTGATCTCGATGACTTCGTCTCCCTCGAGGATCGCGTGCGTCTCCGGCAACCACGGCGTGAGCCGCTCGATCGCCTTGCGAAGCGGCGCGTGCATGTTCGGTACGAGGCGGTAGTGCAGCGCGACGCCGCATCCCTTGTCCTCCACGAGGATGCCGGCGAGCGGCGCGAGCGCGGCGCTCATCCGCTCGCGAAATTCCTCGAACGCGGGACCGCGGACCGCCTCGTGGTGCCAATAACCCCTGGCATCGCGTCGCTCGTTGCCGTGCACGCCGGCGGCCGGCAGCAGCAGCGGCGCGAACAGGTCGTCGATGTTGCTGATGGTCCTGCCACTGATCAGCGCGAGGGCGCCGTTGCAGGCGTACCCGAGCCTGCGCAGCAGTGAGCGCAGGGCTTCATCCACCTGAACGGAATCCGGGGTCGGCGCGATGTCCAGCAATGTGCCATCGATATCGAGGAACAAACAACATTCGCGGCCGTCTGGTATGGGCGGCTCTCTCATGATTAGTTCATTCTACGCAATCATTTCCAGATGTGAACCATTGACATTGCGCGAAGACGCGGAGTGATACGCTACTCACAATTCTCGATACGGGTTTTTTCCTTGAGCAAGTCGAACAACACGGCCGCGCGCGCGGCGCTCGAACGGCGGGCACTGCTGGCGGCACGCGAACTGGTGGACCGGATGCGATCGCTTTATCGCGAGCTCGAACAACTCACCGGCGCGCCCATCGGCCTGCACCGCGCGCTCGTGTGCATCGGCGACGAACCGGGCTTGACGGCCTCGCGGCTCGCCGCCCGCCTCGGGATGCGCCGGCCCGCCGTCAGTCAGACTCTCAAGAGTCTCACCCTGCGAGGCTGGATCGAGCGGCGCCGCTCGGACCTGGATCAACGCGCGGTGCAGATTCATCCCACGGCCGCGGGCAGGCAGGTCCTGCGCGCGACCGCCGGCCGCGCCACGTTCACGCTGCAGCGGGCGGTTTGTCAGCTTCCACAGGGACAGCTAGAGCAACTCGCCGGCAGCGTGGAGTTGCTGCTCGGTCTGCTGCCCGCCTCCGGCCCGGCTTCGAAGGCAGGCCCCGGCCACACCGGCCGCGCACGCAAATGAGTTACCGGGCGACATTCCTCCGAGAGCGCGCGCTCGCGTTGTTCCTCGACGTGGACGGCACGCTGCTGGAGCTCGCCGCGACGCCGGATCGCGTTCACGTGCCCGCCGCGCTGCGCAACACGCTGCAACTCGCCTGCGCGCGCGAACATGGAGCGCTCGCATTGCTGAGCGGGCGATCGCTCGCCGAGCTCGACGAGCTGTTCGCACCCTGCAAATTCGTGGCGTCCGGCAAACATGGCCTCGAGGTGCGCCTGCCCTCGGGAGAGATCGTCAGGCCCGATATCGATCCCGCCGTTCTCGATCCCGCGCGCCGGTGGTTAGGCGCGCTGGCCGGCGAGAACCGCGGACTCCTGCTCGAGGACAAGGGCGCCGCGCTCGCCGTGCACTTCAGACTCGCTCCCCGCATGGCGCCCGACGTGAACGCCGTGATGAACGAGCTCGTGGCGGATCTCGGCGGGGATTTCGTGGTCAGGCCCGGCAAGTGCGTGATCGAGATCATGCCGCGCGGCTTCTCGGAGCGCAGCGCCATCGAGCTGCTCATGAAGCAGCGGGAATTCGCCGGGCGAACACCCGTTTTCGTCGGCGACGATCCCACGGACGAAGTGGGATTCGAGGCCGTCAACGAGATGGGCGGTCATTCCATTCGGGTCGGCGATCTCACGGAGACTGCCGCGCGCTTCCGGTTCAGCAACGTGTCGACCGTCGTGGCCTGGCTGCGGGATCGGAACCTGAATCGCTGACCGGCGCGCGGCTCGTCATTTCAGTTCGAACGCATACACCTTGCCGCCGAGGTCGGCCGCGTACACGACGCCATCCGCGATCACCGGCGCCGCGCCGAAGCCCCAGTTCTCCCCGGACTTGATGAATTCTTCCGTGGGCCGCTCCTGGTGGATCCAGCGCACCGCCCCGCTCGCGCGGTCGAGCGCCATCAGCGCGCCCGCCGGGGCGCCGGGATAGTTGCCGCCGCCGACCGTGCCGGCCACCAGCGACCGCGCATCGATGGCGGTGCGCGACCACGCCCACCCGGGCACGGCCGTCTTCCAGCGCAACGAACCATCGTCGAGATCGAGCGCGTAGACGTGTTTCGCATCGGAAGATCCCGTGTAGACCACGCCGTCGCGAACGACCGGCGGAGATTCGACCCACGAGAACCAGTAGTAGCGCTTCCACTGCTCCCTGCCCGTCGCCGCATCGAGCGCGATCAGGTCGTAGCTTCGGCTCGCCACCAGCACGCGGTCACCGGCAACCACCACGTCGCCCGGAATCGCGAGCTTCGCGTCATGGGTCCAGCGCGGCGCACCGTCGCGCGCCGAGACCGCGCGCACCTTGCCGTCGAAGGCGGCGAAGATCACGGTGTCGCCGTGGAGCGCGGGGGTCGCCGTCATGATGTCCCCGGCCGCGACCCGCCAGCGCTCGCGGCCGGTGGCCAGGTCGAGCGCGTAGAGGTTCTTGTCGCGGCTCGCGACGTACAGGGACTTCTTGTCCGCGACGACGCTCGAGCCGTACCGATCCCAGCGGGTCTTGGGCTGGTTCGTCGGGATGCGCGGCTCGCTGCCCTGGTCGATGCGCGCGCGCCAGGCTTCCGCGCCCGTTCCGCGGTCGAGCTTGTGGAGATAACCCGAATCGGATGCGACGTAGACGTATTGGCCGATCACCTTCGGTTGCGCGCGGATGGGTTTGCCGGTTTCGAACTTCCAGCGCATTTTGCCGCTGGCGTCGATCGCATTCAGATCTCCGCGCTCGTTGCCGACGTAGATCGATCCATCGGTGTCACGTTCGAGGCCCGCCCACACCGGCGCAGCCGTGTCGACCGACCAGACGAGCGTGGGTCGCGGCGCGCTCCATTCATGCGGCGCCGGTTTCTCGAACGGCTCGCTGCGCTCGAACTCGATCGGAATGTCATAGACCGGCGCGGCTTCGGCGGGAATGTGTCCGCTCAACGTTTTCGTGGCCGGATTCCAGGTCAGTGGAAAAGACAGGCCCTTGGTGCCAATCGAGTTCCCGTCGATGACGACCTCGCCAAGATTGATGTCGTACGCGCCGATGGCGATGAGCGAAAGGCGCGCTTCGTGTTTGCCGTCCTTCTCGGCGAAATGCAGCACGACCGGCGACGACTCACCTCCGTGGGATGGATGCGCGGACCACCAGCCGGAAAGGTCCGCGAAGCGCAGTTCGCCCTGCGCCAGGGCGGGAAAGGAGAATGCGAGCAGCAGCAACAGTCGATGAATCGGGAGTTTCATGAGGCGAACGCTGGCGATTCGCACCGAGGAAGTCAACGGATCCGCGAGGCGAATCAGGTTTGCAACAGCGTCTTGATCGCGCGGCGCTCGTCCATCGCGCGATAACCTTCGGCCACCTGCGCGAGCGGCAGCGTGAGATCGAACACGCCGCCCGGATCCATCCGGCCCTCTTCCACCAGCCGGATCAGTTTCGGTAGATAGCGCCGTACCGGGGCCGGCCCACCGTGCAGGTGCACGTGCGTGAAGAACAGTTCCCGGCCGTCGAAGCTCACCCCATGCGGCACGCCGACATAGGAAACGTATCCCCCGCGCCGCGCGGAGCCGATCGCCTGCGACATGGATTGCTGCGTGCCCACGCACTCGAGCACCGAGTCCGCGCCGATGCCGCGCGTGAGTTCCATGACACGCGCGATGCCTTCCTCGCCGCGCTCGGTCACGATGTCCGTGGCGCCGTAACGCCGCGCGAGCGCCTGGCGCGTTTCGTGCCGGCTGAAAACGATGATGCGCTCCGCTCCCATGACTTTCGCCGAGAGCACGCCTAACAACCCCACCGCGCCGTCGCCAACGACCACGGCGGTTTTTCCCGGGCCCACGCTCGCCGCGTCGGCGGCGAACCATCCGGTGCCCATCACATCGGAGAGCGTGAGCATCGCGGGAATCATTCCGGCGGAGGGATTGCCGGTCGTCGGCACCAACGTGCCGTCCGCCAGTGGGACGCGCAGGAATGGCGCCTGCGCGGTATTGAAGAATCCGCCGTGCAGGCAGCCGGACTGATATCCGGCCTGGCAGTTCGCGCAGGTGTTGTCCGAGAACGCGAAGGCGCCGATGACGAACTGCCCGCGCTTCACGGTCTTCACGTCGCTGCCGACCTCCTCGACGATGCCGCAGTACTCGTGACCCATCGGCGTGGCCCGTTCGACGGGTTGCGCGCCGCGATACGGCCACAGATCCGAGCCGCACACGCAACTGGCGGCGAGGCGCAGGATGACATCCGTCGGCTGTTCGATCCGGGGATCGGGTCGGTCTTCGAAGCGCACATCGTGGGGCGCGTGTAATACGGCTGCTTTCATGCCGGTATTGAAGCCTGGCCGTGCACGAATGGATGTCAGCCTACTGAACGAGCGATGTATGCTGCGCCAAACTGCCTGACAGGGAACGTCATGAACAAGCAGAAAGCCATCTCATGGTGCGGTGCACCGGGCGTGATGCTGTGCGTCGCCTCACTATCGGGCACCGCGGCGGCGCAGGAAGCGCCCGGTCAACTCGAGGAAATCACCGTCACCGCCGAACGACGCGCGGAGAACATCCGGGACGTACCGAGCTCGATTTCCACCGTGAGCCGCGCGGACCTCGATGTGCTCGCCACGGGCGGCCAGGACGTGCGGCTGCTGGCGGCGCGCGTGCCGAGCCTCAACGTCGAGTCGTCATTCGGCCGCGCGTTTCCGCGCTTCTACATCCGTGGCTACGGCAATAGCGACTTCCGGCTGAATGCCTCGCAACCGGTCTCACTCATCTATGACGAGGTCGTGCAGGAGAATCCCATCCTCAAGGGATTCCCCATCTTCGATCTCGATCAGATCGAAGTGCTGCGCGGACCGCAGGGCACCTTGTTCGGCCGCAACACGCCCGGCGGCGTGGTCAAGTTCGATTCGATCCGGCCCTCTTCCGAGCTCGGCGGCTACGTCAACGTGTCCGATGCGACTTACAACACGATGAACCTCGAGGGCGCCATCAACATTCCGTTCGGCGAGGGCTGGGCGGCCCGGGTCTCGGGGCTCTATCAACATCGCGACGACTTCGTCAGCAACGCGCTCACCGCCGAGGACGACATCTACGAAGGTTATGACGATCGCGCCGCGCGAGTGCAGCTACGGTACGAACGCACCGACAAGTTCAGCGCGTTGTTCAACGCGCACGTGCGCAGTCTCGATGGCACCGCGCGGCTGTTCCGCGCCAACATCATCCAGTCCGGCACCAACGATCTCGTCGCCGGGTTCGATCCCGACACGGTATTGCTCGACGGCCGCAACCGCCAGGAGCTCGACATCCTCGGCGGCAGCGTGCAGCTGCGCTGGAATCTCGGCGCGGTCACGTTGTATTCGATCACCGGCTATGAATCGCTGGACGCGTACAGCCGCGGCGACATCGACGGCGGATTCGGCTGCGGATTCTGTGGTTTGCCGAATGGTCCGGGCTTCGTTCCCTTCGCGAGCGAAACGGCGGATGGCATTCCGACGCTCGACCAGATCACCCAGGAAGTGCGCCTGGAATCGCAATCCACCGGCGCGTTCAACTGGCAGGCCGGCGTGTACTGGTTCGACGAGGACTACGACACCGAATTTTTCTCCTACGACAGCCTGGCCGGCGGCGTGCAGAACCAGTATCTGCGCGCCAATCAGACCAACACGGCGTGGGCGGTGTTCGGCTCGATCAATTACGCGGTGTCCGATGCGTTCGAAGTGCGCGCCGGCGTGCGTTACACGAACGACGAAAAGGATTTCGTCACAGGCGTGCCGCAGGGGTTCACATTTCCCGATCCTGCCCAGCCGACCACCGCGCACCTGAGCGACGACAACGTGAGCTGGGACCTGTCGGGAACGTATTCCCTCAACGATTCGGTCAACCTGTACGCGCGTATCGCGACCGGCTTTCGCGGCGCGAGCGTGCAGCCCGCGGGACCATTCGGCAATCAATCCGTCGCCGAGCCCGAAACCAACACCTCGTACGAAATCGGCATCAAGGCGGATCTGCTCGACCGGATGGCGAGCGTGTACTTCAACCTCTTCTATTACGAGGTGGAGGATCAGCAGCTCACGGCCGTGGGTGGCGCCAGCAACGCCGTCCGGCTGCTGAACGCGGACAAGACGGTGGGCCAGGGCGCGGAGCTCGACGTGCAGGCATATCTGACGCCCAAACTACTGGTGACGCTGGGCGCGAGCTACAACGACACCGAGATCCAGGATGACGGCATCGCGGTCGGCGTCTGCTTCGCCTGCACGGTCACCGATCCTCTCGTGGGTGGTTTGGCCGTGATCGACGGCAACCGTCTGCCGCAGGCGCCCGAGTGGATCGCGAACTTCACGCTGCGTTATGGCATCCCGCTCGGCAACGGCGAGCTGTTCGCGTACACCGACTGGTCATATCGCAGCGAAGTGAATTTCTTCCTCTACGAGTCCACCGAGTTCACGGGCAAAGAGCTGCTCGAGGGCGGCCTGCGCGCGGGCTACAACTGGAGCGAGGGAAAATATGAAGCCGCGCTGTTCGGCCGCAACATCACGAACGAAGAAGTCGCCGTGGGCGCGATCGACTTCAACAACCTGACCGGTTTCCTGAACGAGCCGCGCATCTGGGGCGTGCAGTTCAAGGCCACCTTCTGAGCTTTACGCGGCGCCCTCCCACGTGTCACAGTACTGCTGTGACACTGGAGGGCCCGTGGTTCCGTTCAAGCTCAAACTTGTCCCTGGTGAGCCGATCTTCGACCAGGTGTGCTTCGCGGCCGTCAAATCCATCCTGGCCGGCGAACTGAAGGCGGGAGAAGCCTTCCCCTCCGTGCGCACGTTGGCGCTGGATCTCAAGATTCATCCCAACACCGCTCACAAGGTGGTGCAGCACTTGATCCAGGAACGCTGGCTGGTCGCCCAGCCGGGCGTGGGAACCGTGGTCGCGCAACCACCGAAAGCGCGAGCCGGCGACCGCAAGCGGCTGCTCGAGGACGAGGTGGAAAAACTCGTGGTCGAAGCCATGCGCGTCGACGCGGGCCTCGATGAAGTGCAGCAGGCGGTGGCAGACACCTGGACCGAGTTGCGCGGACTCAAGGCCATTTCCAATGGTTGACGCCGCATGATCATCGAGACACGAGGCCTGACGAAGAAGTTCGGGCGCTTCGAGGCGGTCGAGGATCTGAACCTGCAGGTGCCGGAAGGCGCTGTCTTCGCGCTCATCGGTCCGAATGGCGCGGGCAAGACCACCACGATCCGCCTGCTGATGAACATCCTGCGCGCGGACCGCGGCGACATCAGCGTGCTGGGCACACCCGCGCGCGAGCTCGCGCCCCGCGATTTCGAGCGCATCGGCTACGTATCGGAGAGCCAGAAACTGCCCGCCGGCCTCTCGCTCGCGCATTACTTCGAGTATCTGCGCGCGATCTACCCGCCGTGGGATCGCGCCCTCGAAGCCCGGCTGTGCCAGCAATTCGAGCTGCCGCCTTCGAGGAAGCTCCGGCATCTGTCGCACGGCATGCGCATGAAGGCCCTGTTGGTGGGCGCCCTCGCCTATCGGCCCCAACTACTCGTGCTCGACGAACCGTTGAGCGGCCTGGACACGCTGGTGCGCGATGAAGTGGTGAGCGGACTCCTGCAGCAGGCGGCCGAAACCACCATCCTGATCTCCTCGCATGAGCTGTCGGAGATCGAGAGTTTCACCACGCACGTGGCGTTCATGCAAAGCGGCCGACTGTTGCTGCAGGAAGGCATCGAGTCCCTCCAGGCGCGCTTTCGCGAGGTACACGTGACGCTCTCGGCGGTGAAGGAGCTGCCCGACCCGGCTCCCGGCGACTGGCTTCTGCCCACGATCGAAGGGCATCGGCTGCGCTTCGTCGCCAGCCAGTATCGAAGCGATTCCGGGCTCCACCAGGAACTGGCGCGCCACTTCGGCGCCGTGAAGGTCGAATGCGAGCCGATGTCGCTGCGCGCCATCGCGAACGCCCTCATGCAGCAGCGCAAGCGGAATCTCGGGCAATGAACCTGCGCATCCTCGGCGCCATCCTGAAGAAGGACCTTCGCAGCCTCTATCCACTCGCGCTGGGCGCCGCGTTGCTGTTCGCGGCCGACGTGATCCTCGTTCGCCTGGACCTGATTCCCGTGTGGTCGATGTACCGGGTTCCGCTGCTGCAGCTGGCCGGCACCGTGGTGATCTTCGCGGTGATCCACACCGACCCGGCGGTCAGCCTGGTGGACGACTGGCTCTGTCGGCCCGTGCCTCGCGCGGAAATGCTCACCGCGAAGCTGATCCTGCTGTTGGCGCTGCTGTACCTGTCGCGTGTCATCGCGACACTGATCATCGACCCGCTGCTCGGTGCATCGCTCGCGGAAACCCTGCAGGAGGCCTTCCTGCTCCAGGACTCCCTGGCGTTGCTGATGCTGCTCCCCGTGCTGTTCATCGCGATGGTCACGCGGACCATGCTGCAGGGACTTGGCGTACTTCTCGCGATCGTGGTGTGCGTGTTCGTCATTCCCACGGGATTCGTGAGCGCCCCCGGGCCCCTGGAACCCGCCATCGGCGAGGCGCTTTCATCGGTCGGCCTCGACTGGCTGTCCATCACGCCCGCCATGCTGGCCATGCTGTGCATGATGGCGCTCGGTTGCTGGTTCGTGTACTGGCGTCGGAACACGCGAGCCGCCCGCGCGCTGCTCGGCGTCAGCGTCGTGGTCGCCCTGCTGCTCGTGTTGCTGCCGATGTGGCTGGTTCCCTGGAAGACGGTCTACGCGGCGCAAACGACCTTCTCTCGTCCCGGGAAGGCCATCGACACCAGCTCTATCTACCTCAGTCACCTTCGTGCGTGTTTCCCCGCCACACGCGTGCGCGACCTGGCGGCGGATGCCGCATTCGCGGCCGCCCGCAGGAGCGGCAGTGTCAAAACCTGGACCAGCGAAGACCAGGCCGAAGCCGGCCCGGACTCCATCGCCTTGCTGACCGCGATCGAACCGCGCCGCCTGCCGCTGGATTGGCGCGCGAGGCTCGCCTTCGTCGAGGCGGAATACCACGAGCCGGCGGCCGCGTCGCCGATGTATTCGTTGCGACCCGTTGCGTACGACGTCGAAGACAGTAGTTTGACTCACGCCTGGGTGCTGCCCGAGCACGCTGTCCGCCGGTTGAGCAGCGAGCCGCGGGTCGAGTTGAAGTTGCGCTACTACCTCACTCTCCTGGAGCCCCATTCCTTCAAGCTGCCCGTCGACGGCCTGAGCCGGCGCGTCCCGAGGCTGGGCTATTGCAGCGCGAAGCCCGACGCCACCGGCAGTCGCATCGACGTGGAATGTTTCTCGGGCCTCGACGCACCCGCGCAGATCAGCGCCGAGCTCGCGGACATTCCCGCGAGCCGCGTCTACGGCCCGCCGGATTTTTCGCCGCGCTGGACGCGTTGGGCGATCGGCCGGAGACTCGATCTCACCCTCGAATCGGCGCGCCTGCGAACCAGCGACCACATCAACGTCACCGCCTGGAAGGTGGCCGGCTATCTGGACAAATCGTTGGTGTTGCCCGGCATCCTGGGCGATGACGTCAGCGAGTGCCCACTGCCCGTCTCCGGGGGCGCTCACTTCCAGCAAGCGCTGTGGCGGGACTCCGCGCCCCACGAAACGACATCGGTCATCGTCGACGAAGGCGTGCAACTCGAGGTGCTGGACTTCGGCGGCCAGGGCTCACCCATCGTGCTCCTGCCCGGCCTCGGCGCCACCGCGCACAGCTACGATGAGCTCGCTCCGCTGCTGGCGCGCACGCATCGCGTCGTCGCGATCACCCGGCGCGGCACCGGCTACTCGAGCAAGCCGGATTTCGGTTTCGACACGCCACACCTGGCGCGGGACGTTCTGCGGGTCATGGATACGCTGGGCCTCGAGAAGGCGCTCCTGGTCGGCCACTCCATCGCGGGCGACGAGCTCACGTGGCTGGGCGGCCATCACCCGGAGCGATTCAGCGGCCTCGTGTACCTGGATGCCGCATACGATCGTTCCGCGGACTCCTCGCGGACCCGGCTGCGCGAACTCAGGAACAGCCTGCCGCCGGAACCGCCCGTGCCGCCCCGGGCGCTGCGCAATCATGCGGCCCTGACCGAACTACTCATCCAGCGCGGCTACGCCCGGCTGCCCGAGGGCGAGCTCATCGCATTCCGGAACGTCGACAAGCCGTTTCTCGCCGGAACGCCTCACATCGACGCCCGCACGTTGCAGGCCATCACGGCGGGCATCGGCCCTCCCGACTACGCCGCCGTGAAGATCCCGGCGCTCGCCATCTATGCATTCGAGGATCCCGGCAAGCCACTGCCGTCCTGGTACGACGCCAACGATCGTGAACTGATGTCGACGCTCGAGGAGATCGGCCGGATCGGCGATGACATGAAACGCCGGAGCATCGAACTATTCAGGCAAGGGGTCGAGAAAGGCCGGGTGCTCGAGCTGCGCAACGCGACGCACTATCTCCAACAGTCCAACCAGCTGGAAGTGCTCGACGCCATCGAGACCTTCAGTCACGACATCGATCAACCGGCCGTTTCCGCTTCCATCAGGTGATCGCCAATGACCGTCGTGAAGCCCGCCCTTCGGCTCAGCCACGACATCGGCGACGTGCCCATGAAGTCCTTGAACTCGCGATCGAAGTGCGACTCGTCGTAATAGGCCTCGAGATACGCGCGGCGTCCGCCCGGCCGCTGTTCGCCTAGCAGGCGATAGGCCTGCTTGAATCTTTCGACACGCGCGAATTGCTTCGGCGTCATCCCGAGGCGGGCGACGAACCGGCGCTCGAGCGTGCGCGGGTCGAGGCGCTGAACACGGGCCCATTCGAGGATGGGCTGCGAACCGCGCGTGTCACGGATCCTGCCGAGCAGTAGTTCGGTCGCGGCGTCGTCCCGCACATCCTCGATCAACCTGCCGAGGAAGAACCGGTCGAGCACTTCCTGCAATCGATCGACCGATTGGAGATTCGCGACCTGGTCTTCGAGATCGATCAGCTCGCGGCAGCCGAGATCGGCGCATTCGACCGTGTTGTCCCGGAAGTCGGTCAACGGCCTGCGCAGCAGCGCGCGCAACGCGCGCGGATCGAGCTTGACCCCCGCCGCCCGCAGCGTGCCCGGGCTGTGGGTCAAGACGGACTTCGAGCGGCCGCCGATGACATAACTGCTGCCCATGCGCACGCGACTCGCGGGCGCGCCGAGTTGCCAGCGCGAGAATTCGCCGGCCATGCGGAAGACCAGTTCCGAATATCCATCGGGAATCAGGAGGTCCGGCCGGTCGGCGTCCGCGCGCGCAGTCGCACGCTGCGGCTCGACCCACCAGTAACACTTGATCCATGGCGCCAGGCGCGCGTCGGGCGGCAGCCGCCAGTAGCGCATTCCGTCGCCCGCCATGGTGGGTGTGATCACTGCCGCTCCTGCCGATTTTTTACAAGACGCCCGCGGCGCCCCGTTCGATACTTGGTCTTCCCATGAAGACCGACCTCAGTATCGACGCCGGGAGGCGCAGGGGCAAATGAACCGCCGGGATTTCATCATAGCGACCAGCGTCGTGGGCGGGGGCATGGCCATCGGCCTCGCGCCACGCGCGTCGGAGGCCGCGCAGACATCTGCTCCGTCTGAGCTGACGCCCTGGATCGTGATCGGCGCCGACAGCACCGTGACCGTGCGCGTGCCCGGCCCGGAAACGGGCACCGGGAATTCGACGCAGGCGGCGATGTTCGTGACCGAGGAGCTCGGCTGCGACTGGAACGACGTGCGTGTCGAGCCGATCTCGTTCAACCGCAACACGCGCGAAGGGAACGTCTACCTCGGCGCCACCGGGATCTGGTCCACGTTCGCCGGCGCCGGTGCGTCCGGCGACGTCATGAAAACCCTGATGCAGGCCGGCGCGAGCGCGCGCGAACGGCTGCGCGCCGCCGCGGCGGCGCAATGGAAAGTGCCGGTCGGGGATATCGAGTTGAAGTCCGGCGTGCTGACGCATGCGCGCACGCGCCGCCAGGCGCGCTTCGGCGAGCTCGCGGCGCGCGCCGCGTCGATCAAACTACCGACGGAGCCCGCGCCGAAGCCGCGCGAGCAATGGACGCTGCTCACGCGGCGGAACCTGCCCATGGTGCACGCCCGCTCCGTCGTGGACGGCAGCGCGGTGTACGGCATGGACGTGCGCGTGCCGGGCATGTTGTACGCCGCGCTGCTGCAATGCCCGGTGCACGGCGGGCGGCTCGTGAGCTACGACTTCGAGAAGATCCGGAACATGCCGGGCGTGCGCGGAGTCGCCGTGGTCGATCCGGACGAGCCGCGGCGCAATCTCAAGAAGCCCGCGGACTGGTGCAATACCAACGCGCAGGCCGGCATCGCGGTGATCGCGGAGCACTACTGGCAGGCGCGCACGGCGCTCGAGGCTCTGCCGATCGAATGGGACCTCGGCCCCGGCGAGCAATGGAAGACGACCCAGCAGATCTACGACGCGATGTACGCGCGCCTGAAGGAGCCCGCCCAGGACCTGCAGATCGACACCGGCGACGCGCCGCGCTTGCTCGAAGCCGCTGCCGCGAACGTCGTGGAAGCTGACTACCACACGCCGCTGTGCGATCACGCGACGATGGAGCCGCTCAACGGCACCGCGTGCGTCACGGCGGATCGTGTCGAGCTGTGGCATCCGACCGGCCTCGTGATCCAGGCGCTGGCCATCGCCAGCGAAGAGACCGGCGTACCCGAGAAGGACATCCACTTTCACCAGACGCTGGTCGGCGGCAGCTTCGGCCGGCGCGTCAACTGCGACGACGTGCGCATGGTCGTGGCGGTCGCGAAGAAATTCCCCGGCACGCCTATCCACGTGATCTGGTCGCGTGAGGAGACGTTCCGCCAGGGCAAATACCGCGACCTGCACGCTGTGAAATTGCGCGCAGCGCTCGAGCCCGATGGATTGCCCGAGGCGCTCGCCTCGCACGTGGCCGCGTGGAAACCCGTGACGTTCGGCATGAATGACGCGGTGTACGTCAAGGGACTCATCCCGAACGTGCGCATCGAAACGTCGACCGTCGAGATGCACATCCTCACGGGGCAATACCGGGGCCCCGGCTACAACTCGCACTGCTTCTTCGTCGAGAGCTTCATCGATGAATGCGCCGCCAAGGCCGGCATCGATCCGCTCGAATACCGGCTGCGGTTGCTCGAGAAATGGCCGGATGCCGGCTGGAGAAAGTGCCTGGAGGTCGCGGCGCAACAGGCCGGCTGGGGCGCCAAACTACCCGCCGGACAGGGCCGCGGCATCGCGATCGGCAATTTCGGCGGCGACGGCCAGCCGCACGCGGGCATGACCGTGGCCGCGGTCGCGACCGTGGAAGTGACCGCCGCCGGTGAGCTCGTGGTTCGGTCGCTCGACATCGCCTTCGATTGCGGACGGGTGCTGAACATGAATGCCGTGCACTCGCAGCTCGAGGGTTCGGCGGTTTTCGCGCTCAACATGTGTCTCAACGAAGAGATCACCATCGAGAACGGGCGCGTGGTCGAAGGCAATTTCGACGCCTATCCGATGCTGCGTCTCCCCGAAATCCCGCGGATCCGCATTCACACCGACGCGCTGAGCGGACACGACCGCCACGGCAATGCGGGCGAAGCGGGCGTCGGGCCCATCGGACCGGCGATCGCGAACGCGGTGTTCGCGGCCACCGGCGTACGCCTGCGCAGCATGCCGTTCCGGAAATTGAAGCTGAACTGACCGTTCGACACGGCGAATCGACCGCTCCACATCGATTCGCGCGAGGGCCGCGGCAACCCGTTAGCCTCGCGCCATGAACACAACGCGACTCCTCGCAGCCCTGCTGCTGATCCACTCCGTCGTTGCGGCGGCGGACTCCTCCCTGCTCATCGAGAACGTCACGCTGCTGTCGCCCGAGCAGGCGCAGCCGCTCGGCAATCGCAACGTGCTGGTCGTCGATGGACGCATCGCGCTCGTCAGCGACAAGGCGATTGCGCCGCCCGCGGGCGCAGGCCGGCTGGACGGCACTGGCAAATTCCTCACGCCCGGCCTGACGGACGCGCACGTTCACGTGACCGATGCGATCGGCCTGCCCTTCGGCTCGGAGGATCCCCAGTACGCCGCGCTGGAAAAGGCATTCTTCGCCCAGCAACCGCGCAGCTATCTCTATTTCGGCGTGACGCAGGTGCTCGACACCGCCAACCGCCCCGATCGGGTCGCGCTGTTCGCCGCGCAGCCGCGGCACCCGGACATCTTCCGCTGCGGCGCGGCCCCGATCGTCGACGGCTATCCACTCGTGTTCGTGGACAAGTCCATCCGCCACAAGATCTTCTCCGACTACATCTTCGAACCCGCCAACGCGCGCGAACATCCGATGCCCGAAGGCGCGGACCCCGCCGAACACACACCCGAAGCGGTGGTCGCCCGCATCGCCGCGAGCGGCGCGGCCTGCGTGAAGATCACGCTGGAAGACGGATTCGGCGAAGTCGCGGATTGGCCGCTCATGAGCGCGGACACGCTGCGGCGCGTGCGCGCCGCGACGAAGCAACACGGCATGTTCCTCGCGGTTCATGCGAATGCGATCGACGTGCAGCGCATGGCGGTCGATGGCAACGTCGATCTCATCCTGCACGGGGCGTGGAACTGGAACGAACTCAACGGCCAGCCGGGCATGCCCGACGCCGTTGCCGCGCACCTGCGCAATATTCACGCGAAGAAGATCGGATACCAGGCGACCCTGCGAGTCCTGCCGGGTGTCACGGATCTGCTGGACCCGGCACTGCTCGACGATCCGGTGTACGTGAAAGTGGTGCCGCCGCTGCTGCTCGCGTGGTATCGCACCGAGGCGGGTCAGTGGTTCAAACGCCAGATCTTCGGACCGGAAGCCCAGGGCGCGCCCGCGGCGCAGCCGGGGACGAACGTCGAGTGGGCCACATCCGAGCAGGGCCTGCGCGCCTTGCGGTATCTTTACGAGCTCGGGCAACCGCTGTTGTTAGGCAGCGATACACCCTCGGCTCCCACGTACGGCAACCAGCCCGGTTATGACACGTACAAGGAAATGCGATTGATGGCGCAGGCCGGCATTCCGTTGTCGGAGATCTTCAGGGCCGGAACCCTCAACAACGCGCGGCAGATCGGCCTCGCGAAAGACTACGGATCCATCGAGAAAGGCAAGATCGCGAATCTGCTGTTGCTCGACGCGAATCCATTGGCGAGCATCGAGGCATGGACACGCATCGACAAGGTCATCCTGCGCGGCGAAGTCATCGACCGGCAGACGCTGGCCGCGGACGCGAAGTAAGAGGCAACGCCCTGGCCTACTGGGCGCTGCAGGTCCTCGGCTGGAGCTTCTACTTCTACGCGCAGACTTCCGGCGAGGTGATCTTCGCCTCGCAGCCCTGGAGCAAGGCCGCCACGCTCTGGGGTGGAGTCAGCCTCGCGAGCATCGGCCTCACCCACCTGCTGCGCTGGATCATCCATCGTCACCGGTGGTTGTCGCTGCCGCCCGCCGCGCTGCTCGGCCGCGTCTTCACCGCCACGCTCGTCCTCGCGACCGCGTCCTATCTACTGACGCTGGCGATGTCGCAGGCCGTGTACGGCGCCACCGTGGCGCCGCTGACGGCCGCGTTCTACCAGCGGCTGTCCGTGCCCGGACAGCTCCGCAACCAGTTCATCCTGATCCTGCTGATTCATGGCGCCTGGGTGGCGCTGTACCTCGCCTTCGCGACGATGCGACATCGGCACCAGTCCGAGCTGCGATTGCTGAAATCCCAGCTGAATCCGCACTTCCTCTTCAATGCATTGAACGGGCTGCGGTCGTTGATCGCCGATGAGCCCGCCCGCGCGCGCGAGGCCGTGACCCAGCTCGCGCGCATGCTGCGCTACACCCTCGCCTCGGGCGAGGAAGATCTCGTATCCCTCGAACACGAGCTGCAGATGGTGGAAGACTACCTGGCGCTCGAATCGCTGCGTCTCGGCGATCGCCTGCGCGTCGAGCGGGAAATCGCGCCGGCGACGCGATCGGCGCGTGTTCCCGCCATGCTGCTCCAGACGCTGGTCGAGAATGCGATCAAACACGGCGTCGCGCCGCTCAAGGAAGGCGGCACGCTGCGCATCGTCGCCCGCATGGAGAAGAAACTCGTACTGCAGGTCGTGAATCCACGGCCGGCGCAGGATTCGACCTCGAGCGACGGCGTGGGCCTGCGCAACGCCGCGGCGCGCCTGCGGCTGTTGTTCGGCGTGCGCGCCAGCCTTGCACTCGATCTTTCGCAGCCCGGCATCGCCCGCGCTGAGGCGCGGTTGCCCGCATGAAGGCGCTCATCGTCGACGATGAACCCCTCGCGCGCCGCGAGCTGCGGCGGTTGCTGGACGAACACTCCGCCATCGAGATCGTGGGCGAAGCCGGCAACATCGACGAGGCGCGCGCGGAAATCGAGCGACTGTCGCCCGACCTCGTGTTCCTCGACATCCAGATGCCCGGCGGCACGGGCTTCGATCTTCTGGCGCGACTCGAACGCGTGCCGCGCATCATCTTCACCACCGCGTACGATCAGTACGCCGTCAAGGCCTTCGAGGTGAACGCGCTCGACTATCTTCTCAAGCCCATCGAGCCCGAGCGGCTCGCGGCCGCGCTGCGGAAGTTCCAGGCGCCGCCGGTCGAACAGCTGTTCATCCGCGACGGGCACCGCTGCTGGTTCGTGCCGCTGCGCGAAGTCACCGTTTTCAGCGCCGAAGGCAATTACGTGCGGCTGCAGTGGGGCAAGGAACGGCCGCTGCTCGGTCGCTCGCTGATTGCCGTCGAGTCGATGCTCGATCCGCTGCGGTACTTCCGCGCGAATCGCGGGCAGATCATCAACCTGGAGTTCATCCAGCAGGTGGAACCCGCGGACGGCGGCCGGCTGCGCGTGCGGCTCAGGGACGGCCTGGAAGTCGAGGTGTCGCGTCGCCAGGCGCGATTGTTCAGGACCCGGTTGTCGATTGGTTAGCGATCAACTCGCGGCCTTGAACGCCGCCAGCTGCGCGTCGAACGCGCGCCCGTAGGCAGGCCGCGCTTCACCGCGCGCGACATACGCCGAAAGATTCGGAAATTCGTCGACGAGACCCGAGGCCTTGAGCCTCAGCAGCACCGAGACCATGAGCAGGTCTCCGACACTGAACGGCCCGTCGAGCCAGTCCGCATCGCCGAGGCGCGTGGAAAGCTGACCCAATCGCACGCGAACGCGCTCCTTGACCATGAGCTGGCGTTCCTCGAACCAGGGCTTGTCGCCTTCCTGGAACCTGGCGTAGGTGAGCTCGAGAATGGGTGGCTCGACGGTATTCAAGGCCGCGAACATCCAGGTACTCGCACGCGCCCGGGCGTCGCTCTCCTGCGGCAGCAAACCCGCGTGACGTTGCGCGATGTGGAACACGATGGCCCCGGTCTCGAACAACGCGAGATCCCCTTCTTCGTAAGTCGGAATCTGACCGAAGGGATGAAGCGCCAGGTGCGCGGGCTCCTTCATCGCGCGAAACGACAGCGGGCGGACGTCGTAGGGCTGGCCCACCTCCTCCAATGCCCAGCGGACGCGTGTATCGCGGGCCAGGCCCTGGCCCCGGTCGGGCGAGCGCTCGAATGCGGTGATAATGGGCTTCATGAGCTGCCTCCGGATGGGTGCTCCCTGTATAGCCGATCTCACAGACGAAATTTCGACGACCTCGGATGCTGACGCAGAAACAACTTCATCGCTTCGCAGTGGATGGTTTCATCAGGATCGAGCGCGCGTTTCCGCGCGAGCTGGCCGCAGAGGCCCGCGCCATCCTGTGGAAGGACACGGGCTGCGACCCGGACGACCCAACTACCTGGTCCCGGCCGGTGGTCCGGCTGGGCATGTATACGCAGGCGCCCTTCGTGGCCGCGGCAAACACCCCGGAACTTCACGAGGCCTTCGATCAACTCGTCGGTCCGGGCAAGTGGGCGCCGTGCATGAGCATGGGCACGTTCCCCGTGCGCTTCCCGCATCCCGACGACCCGGGCGATACGGGATGGCACATCGACCCGAGCTTCGGTTATGACGATCCGGACTTCCTCGCGTGGCGCGTGAACGCACGTTCCCGCGGCCGCGCCCTCCTGATGCTGTTCCTGTTCTCGGATGTCGGCGAGAACGATGCGCCGACCCGCATCCGCGCGGGTTCACACCTGGACATGGCGCGCCTGCTCGAGCCTGCCGGCGAGGCCGGCCTGTCGTTGCGCGAGCTCGCCGCCAACGGTTTTTCGGAAACGGCGCATTGCCCCGAAGTGCTCGCGTGCGGCGACGCCGGCACGGTCTATCTATGTCATCCGTTTCTCGTGCACGCCGCCCAGCCGCATCGGGGCACGAGTCCGCGGTTCATGGCCCAGCCCCCGCTGTTGCCGAGATGAACGCGCTGCGCGAATTCATCGAGGCTCACTCGCGCATCGCGGTACTTACGGGCGCGGGCGTGAGCACCGGCTCCGGCATTCCTGACTACCGCGACGAGCACGGCGAGTGGAAACGCGCGCGGCCCGTCGAGTTCCGCCCCTTCATGACCGACGTCCGCGTGCGTCAGCGCTACTGGGCACGCAGCACCGTCGGCTGGCCCAACATCAGCCGCGCGCGGCCCAACGCCGCGCATCTTGCGATCGCGCGACTGCAGGAGCGCGGGCCCGTGTCGCTGGTGATCACGCAGAACGTGGACGGATTACACGAAGCCGCCGGCAGTCGCGGCGTCATCGACCTGCACGGCCGGCTGCACCTCGTGCGTTGCATGAAGTGCGGTCATTCGCTGCCGCGCGCTCACTTGCAGCAGCAACTGCTGGCGGACAATCCCGCGTGGGCGGACATCGAGGGGCGCATCGCACCCGACGGCGACGTCGACCTCGACGGCCGCGACTACGCCGGATTCCTCGTGCCCGATTGCCCGGAATGCGGCGGCATCCTCAAGCCCGATGTGGTGTTCTTCGGCGAGTCCGTGCCGCGCGAGCGGGTCGATCAAGCTTTCGAAGGCGTCGCGCGCGCGGACGCGCTGCTCATCGTCGGAACGTCGTTGATGGTCTATTCAGGCTTCCGCTTCGCGGAAGCGGCGGCGGCCGCGGGCAAGCCGATCGCCGCCGTCAATCTCGGCCGCACCCGCGCCGATCACCTGTTGACGCTCAAGATCGCCGAACCCTGCGATGAAGTACTGGAGCGCCTCAGCCCGACGTGATGAACGCGAGCAGGTCCGCGTTCACGAGGTCTGCGTTGATCGTGCAGATCCCGTGACCCAGGCCCGGGTAGACCTTGAGCGTACCTTTCTTCAGTAGTTTGGCAGAAAGCGGCGCGGAGTCGGCGAACGGCACGATCTGGTCGTCATCGCCATGCAGCACCAGGGTCGGCACGTCGATGTTGCCTAGATCCGCGGTGAAGTCCGTTTCCGAGAACGCCTTGATGCAGTCGTACTGCGGCTTGATGCCGCCCATCATCCCCTGGCGCCACCAGTTGTCGATGACGCCGGTAAGGACCTTCGCGCCCGGCCGATTGAATCCGTAGAACGGCCCCGAAGGCACGTCGCGGTAGAACTGCGCGCGATTCGCGATGAGCGCCGCGCGAAAGCCATCGAACACCTCGAGTGGCAGACCACCCGGATTCTTCTCGCTCTTGACCATAACCGGCGGCACCGCGCCGATGAGCACCGCTTTCGCGACCCGACCCGCGCCATGACGCGCGACGTAACGCGCGACCTCGCCACCGCCGGTGGAATGTCCGATGTGGACCGCACCCTTCAGATCCAGGTGCGCCACGAGCTGCGCGACGTCGGACGCGTACGTATCCATCTCGTTGCCGTCGAAGGTCTGCGAGGATCGGCCATGTCCGCGGCGATCGTGCGCGATGACCCGGAAGCCCTTCGACAGGAAGAACATGAGCTGCGCGTCCCAGTCGTCGGCGGACAGCGGCCAGCCATGGTGGAACACGAGTGGCTTACCACTGCCCCAGTCCTTGTAGAAGATCTCGACGCCCTCGCGGGTCTTGAAAAGCGGCATGGTGGAACTCCTAACGTGCGCGGATCCAGGCGACGATCTCGGCCAGCACTTCCTCCTTGCCGATGTCGTTGAGCAGATCGTGGAAGTGACCTTCGTATAGTTTGAGCGTCTTGTCGGTCGAGCCTGCGTGTTCGTAGAACTCGCGGCTGCCCGCGGGGACCGTCGCCTTATCCAGAGTGCCGTGCATGATCAGCAGCGGAAGCTTCAGCGTGCCGAATTCCGCTTTCATGCGGTCGGTGGCTTTCAGCAGCGCCGCCACGGTGCCCGCCGGCTGCACCTCGCCCTTGCACAACGGATCCGCCTCGAGCGCGGCGAGCGCCCGCGGATCGCGCGTGAAGTCCTTCATCTTGAGTTTCAGCACCGGCAGCTTGGGCGCGATCCGGCCCAGGAGGCGCACGAGCGCGAGCACCGGCGCGGGCGCGGGTACGCGGTAGGCGAAACTTTCGCAGATGAAGCCTGCGATTTCGTTCTGATGGTCCAGCGCCCAGGTGCATGAGATCACACCGCCCGCGCTGTGCCCCAGCACGAACACGCGCAGCCCCGGATGGCGGGATTTCGCGAGCGCGATCACCGTGCCCAGGTCTTCCGTGTAGTCAGACACATCTTCTATATAGAAGCGCGGGCCGGCCGACTCGCCGCGGCCCCGGTGGTCGTGGGCGTACACCGCGAATCCGGCCTTCGCCAGCTCTTCGCCTGTCCACCGGTATTGACCGCCGTGTGAATTCACGCCGTGCACGATGACGACGATGGCCTGCGCCATTTCGGGGCGCCACGATCGCAGATGGAGTTGCGTGCCGCCGCGCCCGGTGATGGTTTCTTCTTTCATTCACGCAAGATATCGGCGAGGCTTGCGGCAGGGGATGGCGGAAAGTGACAAATAACAAGCCGAAACTGACAAACCACCGGCCGATCGAGATCGCCATCGCGCAGTTCGCCGGATCGCAGGCCACGTCGATTCACGGACTCACGGATCTGTTCAGCTACGCTGACTACTTCGCGCGTCAGCACTCGGGATCGATGGATCCCGTCATGCGCGTGACGCATTGGCAATTCGCCGAGCGGGGCAAACTACAGTGCTCCTTCGAATCGTCGGCCGGTACGGGCCGCGCGCCGGAAGTCGTGATCCTGCCGGCGTGCCAGATCGCGCCACCGCAGCCGCGCATGGCGCCGGAATGCGTCGCATGGGTGCGCGAACAACACGCCGCGGGCGCGACCGTGGCCGCGGTGTGCGGCGGCGTGTTCCTGCTGGCGGATTCCGGCTTGCTGGCCGGCCGGCGCGCGACCACGCACTGGATGTTCGCCGAAGAGCTGCAGCGGCGCTTTCCCGACATCGCCGTGAACCCGGACCTGCTCGTGATCGACGACCACGATCTCATCACGGCCGGCGGCGTGCTCGCCTGGGCGGACATGGGCCTCAAGCTCGTGGAGCGATTCCTCGGCGCGACGGTGATGAGCAGCACGGCGCATTTCATGCTCATGGACCCGCGCGGGCGCGAGCAGCGCTACTTCGGCAACTTCGCGCCGCGGCTCCAGCATGGAGACAAGGCCGTCCTGAACGTGCAGCACTGGCTGCAGGCAGATCCCGCGAGGACCTCCAGCGCCGCGAGCCTCGCGGCGCGCGCCGGCCTGGGTGAGCGCACCTTCCTGCGCCGCTTCACCGCGGCCACGGGCGTGACCCCCGGCGAATACCAGCAGCGCCTGCGCATCGCGCGCGGCCGCGAACGGCTGGAATTCACGCGCGAAACCGTCGAACAGATCGCGACGGCCGTGGGCTACGAAGACACCGGCGCGTTCCGGCGGGTCTTCAAGCGCGTGATCGGCCTGTCGCCGGCGGAGTACCGCTGGAAATTCCATCACGCCAGTGAGAATCGAGTCCGCGAGCGGCCCCGCTGGAATGTCGACGCCCCGATGGTGGACGGCCGAACGCTCGCGCCGTGGGGATGATCAGTTTCTCTTAACGAATCACCACACTTTCGAAACACGGGCGACATATCCGTCGCGCATCATCGACTCGTCAGCACTGGAGCCTGAAATGACGAGTCCCGAAAAATCCAACCGCGTCCTCCCGCAGCACGATTACAACGCGGCCCTGCGTAACGCCGTTTCCTGGCTGGGCGACCGCTATCTGCTCGCCGACCCTGTCAGGCGTCGGAAGGAGGAACGCCGGCCTTTCTTCACCACGACCCGCGGCTGGCATCCGAAGACTTCGCCAAACCACTAGGTCAGTGCGCCGTGGCGCGCTCGACGATGACGGACACGATCTGCTCGTACGCGCCGTCGAAATGATGACCGCCCGGCATCGCGAGGGCCTCGACGCTGGCATGCGGCAGCAGCGGACACAGCGAATCCGTCTCGTCCCTGCCATACATGCACAACGTGCGGTTGGCGCGCAGTCTTTCGGCTTCCGGTTGCACGGGGACATCGCCGTCTCCGCCAAACCTGACGAACGCCGCGGCCCCGATGAGCCAGCGCTTGCTGCGCTGCAGTGCTGTGGCTAGTTTGAGCGGATCCGGTTCCGCCGGCATCACGAGTGGACCACGCCCGGCGCTTACCGTTCCGGAGTCGCGACTCCGGGCGCTACTTCCGGCAGTCCGCTTCCCAGCGTTGGTCGCTCAATTCGCGCAGCCGTTGTCTCAATTGCTCGCCTTCCCAGTCCGTGTATCCACGCCGCATGCGCGCATTGATGTGATCCACCTGTTCGTCGATCGATGCGCAGGTGCGGTCCTTCCGGCTCACGGCGCGCTCGAGCCTCGCGCGAGGAATACGCGGGCGGGCGGAATCCGTCGGCGCGACCGCTCCCGCGGAAGATTCGAGCCGCGAATTCGCGGTCATGAGATTGGGCAGCGCCACTTCCCGAACCCGCGCACCCTCACCGCACGGCTGATCGCTCAGCACTCGTCCGTTTTCGTCATGACACTCGTACACAGTCGCGATGACCGAGGAGGACTCGCGCGGCGCATCTGCCGAAGCATGATGCACGCGCTCGTGCTGCCGCGGGCGCGGCTGCAGGTGCGGATCCTGGATCGCGCCCAATTCGGCCTTGGCGGGCGCGCCCCAATGCGCGTATGCGAAAAAGCCGCCCGCGATCAGACAGGTGAGCGTCAATCCGATGACGAAGTCCCGCGATTCCGGATCCTTCCCGAACATGCGCACATCCTAGGAAAAGGACGGGCAAACTTGCGTGAACGGAATCCCAGATCCGGGCCGCGCTAACTAATTGGACTATCTTCCGCCGGACTCCGCGTCCGCCTTGAGCTTCGCGCGAAGCTGGACCTGTTTCCCCTCGCGCCAGACCTCGACGCCCACCTCGCTACCGGCCTTGTAGTCGTCGAGGATGGCGGCGAGCTGCGCGGCGGTGGTCACCTTCTTGCCCTCCACCGAGAGGATGACGTCGCCCGGCACGATCATGTTGCGCGTGCCGAGCCGCGCGCCGCGGAACGGCGCCGCTCCGCGCAGCACCGCGACGCCCTGCACGCCGAGCTGGCGCGCGACCGCGCGGCTCAGCATGTCGTCGGCTTCCACGTCGAGGGTGGGTGGCGAATAACTCCCGTGCGCGATGATCTGCGGCACGACTCGATTCACGGTGTCGACCGGCACCGCGAAGCCCACGCCCGCGCTCGCGCCGGAGGGGCTGTAGATAGCCGTGTTCACGCCGATGAGACGTCCCGCGCTGTCGAGCAGCGGTCCGCCGGAATTTCCCGGATTGATCGCCGCGTCGGTCTGGATCAGGTGGCGGATCACGCCGCGCTCGTTGTCGAGCGAGCGGCCGAGCGCCGACACGATGCCGGTGGTGAGCGTCCAGTCGAGGCCGAAGGGATTGCCGATGGCGAACACCTTCTGACCTACGCGCAGGGCGTCGCTGGTTCCCACGGCGAGGGGAACCTGCGACTTGTCCGTCAGCGCGATTTTCAACACCGCGATGTCGTGCGCCGCGCTCACGCCCACCAGCGACGCGGGGTAGTCGCTGCCATCGGCCAGCTTGACGGTCGCTTCCGCCGCGCCCGCGATGACGTGCATGTTGGTGACGATGTGGCCCTGGTCATCCCAGACGAACCCGGAGCCCGTGCCGCGCGGCACGCTCAACACGTTGCGCGACCAGAAATCCCGCACGCGTTCGGTGGTGGTGATGAACACCACCGAGCCTTTCCAGGTTTCGAAGACGTCGATGTTCGACCGCTCCTCCTCGGTGAGCTGACCGCGCGGGGTGATGGGTCGCGGCGAGGCCTCGACGCGTTGAGTGCACCCGGTCGCGAACAGGCCGGCGGCGGCCACCGTCACGCCGAGCAGGATCGGGAGCAGCGAGGAAAGGCGTTGATTCGTCTTCATCTTGGGCTACGCAGCACTGGCCGGGACCGACCGGCCCAAGATGGGAAATTCGCGCCCGAAATTCAAGTCGGCCCCGAGGGGCCGGATTCACGCCGCCTGCGATTCGGTCACCCAGGGCGAAGTTCTCAGGTTCTGCGATAGGACCCCGAAGGTCTTGATCCACGCGGAGCGCAGCTCGGGCGTGAGATCCTTGCGCAGACACTTCTCCAGCGTCCACATCAGCGCCGCGGCCACCGTGCCATGGTGATCGTCGCTGTCGCCGAACAGGGGGTGGCGGATACCGAGCTCGCGGATCGCGGGCAGGAGCACGTCGACCCGCTCGAGGCCGTTGACCGTGGCATCCATGAGTTGCAGGAATTTTTGCTGGCGCAGTTTCAGGTCGTCGCTGAAAAGTAGCTTGAGCGTCGGATCCAGCTCGAACAATTTCACATAGAAAAGCTCGGCTGCGACGCGCTTCACCGGGGCGACCGAGTACCAGCTCTGCTGGATCCGCGCGATGTCTTCGTTCGTCATGCGTTCACTCCGTTGTCGAGTGAACAGGAGCAAGCGGCATGCCAGCGTGTTTGGGGCCTAACAAGCCCCTTCAGGACGTAATCGCGCACCGGGAAGAAGTGCGGCCGCCGAAGCTGCACGCCATTGGGGCAGCCGCGGCGCTCAGCAGAGGGTAGTCAGAGTCGTCCGGCGAGTACGCGGTCGCGCGATTTGCGGATCGCCTCACCGAGCTCGAGCACCGCGGACGCGTAGAACGTGGAGCGGTTGTAACGCGTGAGCACTTCGAAATTGTTGAAGCCCGCGTAGAACTTCGACGGCATTCCGGGCGTGGGCAGCTCGAAGATCGAAATGGGTCCGGCCGGCGGTTCGCGTCCCGAGAAAACCACGCCGCGGTTCTGCACTTCCAGCACGTCGTGGATGCGCGCGAGGCCGCTGACCAGCTCCGTCTCGCTGCCCGGCAGGAGACGCACCGGCGCCTTCGGCGGTTCGCCGGTAACCCAGCCGAATGCCTTCATGTAGTTCGCGACGCTGCCGATCGCGTCGGCGGCGCTGCCGCGCAGGTCGACGACACCGTCGCCGTCGTAGTCCACCGCGTACTTGCGGTAGCTGGACGGCATGAACTGCGGCAAGCCCACGGCGCCGGCATACGAACCTTTGATTTCGAGCGGGTCGATTCCCTTCTCACGCGCGAGCAGCAGGAGTTCCTTCAGTTCCTCGCGGAAGAAATCCTGGCGCCGGGGCCCGTCGAAGGCGATGGTCGCGAGCGCATCGACCGCGCGGAACGATCCGGTGTTGCTGCCGTAGTGAGTCTCCACGCCGATGATGCCGAGGATCAGCTCCGGCGGAATTCCGAATTCCTCTTCGGCGCGGCTCAGCACGTCGGCGTGCTGCTCCCAGAACTGCGCGCCCGCGGAGATCAGCCTGGGCGTCAGGAACTTCGATCGATAGCGCTCATACGAGCGGGCCGGAGACGGCGCGGAGCTCGGCATTGGACCGATCAGTCTCACGACCGACGGCTGGAAGCGCGCGGCACGGAAAATCCGCGTGAGGTCCGATGCATCGATGCCGTAGTCGTCGCGCATCGAATCGATGAATTCGCGCACGTCCGCGCGCGACAGATAGTCCGGCGCGGGGGCCGCGGCCGCCGGCTGCATCGCCAGCAGGCTGACCGCGAAGAACGCAGTGATCGTTGCGACTACGGGTTTCACTGAGTGTGTCCAGGGGCTACGGGTAAGCAAAGTTAAACTGACCAGGATCTCGAGTCGGTGACCGCTTTCACAGCCGTCTTCAGCTTGAGTTCAGTCCCGGCGCCTTAACGTCGAGACCAAAGGAGCATTCCATATGAAACGACCCAAGGAAATCGTCCTTCCCCTGCCGAAATACGACTACGGCCTGGCGTTGCAGACCGCCGTGTCCTGGCTCGGCGACCGCTACCTGCTCGCGCAGCCGGTGCCGAAACGCGCCCAGGCGCAGCCGGCGTTTTTCACGGAGCGCAAGCACTGGCACGAGGCGCCGCGCGCGACCGCGCTGCGTAATCGCAAGCACTGATCCTTCGCGTGATACGGAAACTCGTATGAAATAGCCGGCGGTTCGGATCGTGATCGGCCGCGCAGCGCCCTACACTCCGGCGCAGAGGGAGTGAACACATCATGCGATCCGTATCCGTGCTGGCAGCCGCGCTGCTGGCTGTCTCGCTGACCGCGCACGCGCAAACCTGGACGCCGGACAACGGCAACGGGACCTTCACCAATCCCCTCTTCTACGAAGAGTTCTCCGACCCGGACATGATCCGCGTCGGCGAGGACTTCTACCTCACCGGCACGACGATGCACTCGATGCCGGGCCTTCCCGTGCTGCGCTCGAAAGATCTCGTGAACTGGGAATTCATGAGCTACGCGATGCAGCGCCTGGACCTCGGCCCCGAATTCCGGCTCGAGGACGGCAAGAACGTCTACGGCCAGGGAATCTGGGCGCCCTCGTTCCGTTATCACGACGGCACGTTCTACATCTTCAGCAACGTGAACAAGCACACCACGCAGATCTTCAGCGCGAAGGATCCGCGCGGCCCCTGGCAGCACCGCCAGATGAAACGCACGCTGCACGACCTGTCGGTGCTGTTCGACGACGACGGCAAGGTCTACGTGATCTGGGGCTATCGCGGCATCAAGTTCGCCCAGCTCAATGACACGCTCGACGACATCGTCCCCGGCACGGAACGCGAGATCATCCCCGAGACGGCGGGCATGGGCGAAGGCGTGCACTTCTACAAGATCGACGGCAAGTACTTCATCGTGAGTGCGTGGTACGCCGGGCGCATGCGCATGCCCGCGGCGCGCGCCGACAAGCCGGAAGGTCCGTACGAGGTCAACCAGGCGATCAGCATCGACGAGGATTTCGGACTGCCGCAGGGCAATCGCCTCGCCGACGCGTGGGCGCGCAGCAAGCCTTTCGTGATCCGCCCCGGCGATCCCAAGCTCACCGGCACACTCTCACTGCACCAGGGCGGAATCATCCAGACGCCGCTCGGCGAGTGGTGGGGCTATTCGATGATCGATTACAACTCGGTGGGCCGCCTCACCTCGCTTTCGCCGATCACGTGGCAGGATGGGTGGCCGTACTTCGGGTTGCCCGGGAATCTCACGCGTACGCCGCGCACCTGGGTGAAGCCGAAAACCGCGACGCCGCAGCCCGTCACCGTGCCCTACGTGCGCGACGACGAATTCTCCGGCCCGCGCCTCCAGCACATCTGGCAGTGGAATCACGTGCCGGTAGATAGTGCATGGGCGTTGAAGGATGGAGCCCTGCGGCTCAATGCGTTACCCGCCACAAGTCTCTGGGACGCGCGCAATACCCTCACGCAGCGCTCGATCGGCCCGCGTTCCTCGCCCATCGCGCTGCTCGATACTTCCGCGATGCGCGACGGCGACGTGGCCGGCCTCGCGCTGTTCAACCGTCCGTATGCCTGGATCGGCGTCGAGCGCGTGGGCGGCAAGACGCGCGTCACGCAGTTCGACGACCAGGCCGAACGCGCGCAATCGCGCGACATCGACGCGACGAAGATCTGGCTGCGCGCCGACTGCGATTTCATCACCGAGCGCGCCACGTTCTCCTACTCGCTCGATGGCAAGAACTACCAGCCGCTCGGCGAGCCGTTCACGATGGTGTTCCAGCTCGGCACGTTCCAGGGCATCCGTTATTCGCTGTTCGCGTACAACAACGCGGGCGGCAACGGCGGCACCGCGTCGTTCGATTCGTTCAAGGTCGAGCAACCGTATCCGCACGGCCTGATGCGCCCGATTCCAGTGGGACAGACAGTTCGATTCGCGTCCGTTGGCGCGGCCCATGGGCTCGCGGTCGAAGGCGAGGCGCTCATCGCCACCGCACCCACGGCCTTCCGCGTGCGCGACATGCAGCTGGGCCGGGTGGCACTCGAGCATCGGGGGAGATTCATCAGCATCGCCGCCGACGGCGGCGCGACCTTGTCGCGCAAGGCCGCGGGCGATGCCGAGTCCTTTCAGTGGATAGAGACGCCGAACGGCGATCTCGTGCTCATGTCGCTCGCGACGAATCGCTTCCTGCGCATCGATCCCGCGACACGTCGCATCGTCGCGGACAGCCCGGGCCCGCTGCCGGACGGCAGCGATGGAGTGCGATTCACCTGGCGCTGAATCGACCTCAGCTATCCATCGAGATGCCGAACACTTCCCCGTCCCGATCGAACTCGACGGCGAGGATGTAGTCAGTCGCCTCCTCGTCGATCGTGTAGTCGAACACGGCCGTCAGATCATCGGCGCCAGGGTAGAGACCGATGCGCTTGAGCTGCAGCGCATCGATCAGATGGTCGATGGTGAGATCGTCCGGATCCTCGACGCCGAAGATCTTGACCAGCTCCTTCTCGCTCAGCTCTTCCGCGTGATGGCTCAGGTACGTGCTCACCGTGCCCTCGGGCTTTTCGGTGTGCTCCTGTTTGAGCGCGTCGCGGGAGATTTCATCGAAGCGCACGGCGTCCGCGATGAAGACCTTGATCTCCTCGAGCATGGCCTTGGTGAATACATCGCCGTCGACGTTGATGTCGACCGGCACCTCACCCCCGCGCATCGGCAGCGCGAACTGCCAATAACCATCCGTTCCACCTGGAAAGTCGACGGGACCGACGGCGGGGACATCGAATGTGGGCATGGTGCTTACTCCGAGTTGAGAAGTCATCGATCCTGGCGCGGCGCTACCACGGACGCGCACAGCGGGACGGACAGCAGTAGCACCGGGATCATCCAGAACGCCAGCGTCAGCCCGATGTGATCGGCCACGAAGCCGATGACCGCGGGCCCGAGCAGGATGCCTGCGTATCCCGTCGTCGTGATCGCCGCGATGGCGAGCACCGGCGGCATCACCGTCTGACTACCCGCGCGGCGGAATAGCACCGGCACGACGTTCGCCGCGCCCAGGCCGATCAGGATGAACCCCACCATCGAGACGGTCACCAACGTCGTGGTCAGGACCACGATGAATCCGCCGATCGCCACCAGGCTGCCCCAGATCATGATCGCGCGATCGCCGAGGCGCGCGGTCAATGCGTCGCCGGCGAAACGCGTCACCGTCATGGCGATCGAGAACAACATGTAGCCGAGACCGCCCTGCTCCACGTGCACCAGTCCATTGCCGGTGATGAGCAATGCGCTCCAGTCGAGCACCGCGCCTTCGGCGAGGAACATGATCGCGGCGAGCGCGGCGATCACCAGCACCACGCCGCGGGGCCATGCGAAGTGCGGATCGCCTTCCGCGGAGCGGGTTTTCAGCAGGCCGGGCCAGGTCACGAACATCGCGGCCACCATCAGCCCCGCGCCCAGGAACACGCAAACCACTGGCCCGAGTCCGAACGACAGCAACATCGTGACGAACGCCGCCCCCGCGAATCCGCCGAGACTGTAGAGCGCGTGGAATCCCGACAGCAGCGGCTCGCCGGCCGCGCGCTCGACTTCGACCGCGTGGATGTTCATCGCCACGTCGAGCGAACCGAGCGCGGCGCCGAACAGCAGCAGCGCCAATCCAAGCGTGAACGGCGTGGAGCAGATGGCGAGCCAGGGCAGCACCGCGGCGAGACCGAAACCACTCACCAGGATGACCGGCCGCGTGCCGAACCGGGAGCTCAACATGCCCGTGAAGAACATCGCCACCAGCGAGCCGATGCCGATGCACAACAGGAGGATGCCGAGCACCTGCTCGTCGACGACGAGTCGGTCCTTGGCATAAGGCACGAGCGGCGCCCAGCAGGAGATGCCGAATCCGGCGACGAGGAAGGCGAGGCGCGTCGCGAGGCGCGCGGGAAATCCGGCTATGGATGAGGTCAAGGCGCGCAGTCTAGCGCATCGTCAATCCGCGTTCATGTCAGCGAAACCCTGGCGTTCTCTCCGCTGGCGGACTTCAACGCCCTGGAGACGAAGAACGCGGTGGGCCACCCGACCAGCAGGACATGGAAGAAGAACGTCTTGTGCAACCCTTCGACCGGATAGATAGGCCGCCCGATCGCCGACAGCGGCAACACGACGTAGTTCATCACCAGCGCGAACGCGATGCCGTAGAGGATGCCGAGCACGATCCACTGGCGCGGCACGAACCTCACGCGGCTCACGATCAGGTACAGCAGCGCGGCGGCGGCGAAGCAGATGAAGAAGTGCAGCGCCGCGCCGAGCGCGACGATGCCGAGACCGCCCTGGTGGGCACTGGGTCCTAACAACCCGCTCGCGACGCCCTTCCAGGGCCGCGTCCAGGGATTGCCTGCCATGACCGCGGTGACGGTGGGATAGATGAAGTCGGCGAGCCCGGCGAAGAAGCCGCCGAGCAGAATTCCCTGGGTTGCGCGGTTCATGGTGGTTTTACCTGGCGGGTGTCAGCCGATAAATACCTCTCGCGCACGGGTAGAGCAAGCCATTTGAATGGCCGGCAGGTGCTTGTCCCTAACTTGCGCCTGACTCAGGACAGAAGCTTGGCCTTCGCGGCCTTGAACTCCTGATCGTTCAGATCGCCGGAGTTGTGCAGCGCCGTGAGCATCTGCAAAGAGCCAATGAGGTCATCGTGACCGGCTTGGCTCGCCGGCTGCGCCGGCTGGACCGCGACCATTTCGGGCGCGACAGACTGACGCGCGAACTTATCCTGCTGCCGGCGCGCGACGCGTCCCGCCGTGGCGGTGGCGACTCCCGAAATGACGGCCGTTCGTCCAGCGGTGCGAAGCAAACTTCGTGTTCTTCGAGGCATGTGCGTACCTGTCGATGGTGACTCTCGAAGCACCAACCGTGACGCAGCGGTACGGCGGCCACAATGGCCCACTGGTCCTATTCGAAGCGGCACCCCTCAGAATCGCATGCGCACCCCGAGCGTGTAGAACATCTCGTCCCTGTCGTAGCTCACCACTTCGCCCTGCGCCACCCATCGGTCGCCGAGGCGCAGCCCCACGCCCCCACCCAGGTAGTAGCCGAGGTCGTTGTTCTTCTCGTACTGGATCACGGTCGTGCTCACGCGGTTGCGGATCTTCACGAGGCCCGCCTTGGCGAGCGGGAACCAGGCAGCATCGCGGCCCCCTTTGAAAGGCGCCCATTCCACGCCGAGTCCCAGCAACTTGTAGTCGATCTCGCCGAGATGTCCCACGGACGGATTGTCCGATGCGATGCCGGCCTTGCCGCCGTCCGCATGGAACAGCTCCGCGCTCCACGACGGCGACCACGAGTAGCCGAGGCTGAGGCGATAGCCGGTACCCTGCTTGTCGTCGATGCGGTAGCCGCCGTCGGGCACCTGCGGCTCGACGTGCGACAGGCCGACATCGACGCCGACGTGCCAGCCACTCGAGCCCGGCTCAACGGCGCGCGCGTCGATGGTCTGCGCACCGAGCAGCACGCAGGCCAGTGCCGGCAACGCGCCCGCGAGCCGCGCGCGCCCGGTACGGCGCGCCACCAGCCACGTGATCAGTCCGAACAGGCCTAACAAGGTGACAGGCTCGAACGCGCCGGCGCCACGCACCGCGGTCTTGAGCTTGCCCGGCTTGTCGAGCGCGTCCGGAATGCCGTCGCCATCCGAATCGCCGCGGCCCTCGCGGGCATCGGGAATCGAATCGTTGTCGCTGTCGAGATCCAGGTGGTCAGGCATGCCATCTCCATCCGTATCGGGCGCAGGAAGGAAGAGTCCTCCGCCATCCCGGCGGCCGTCGCCATTCGCATCGGCTCCGCCCGCTTCGATCACGTCGCTGATGCCGTCGCCGTCGCTGTCGAGATCGCGGTGATTGGTCACGCCATCGCCGTCCTGATCCGGCAGCGGAAGCGGTGTGCCACCGAGCGCGGTCTCGTATTGGTCCGACAGGCCGTTGCGGTTCACGTCGACGAAGTTGTCGACCAGACCATCGCGATTGGCATCCACGCCGCCCGCTTCCACGAGATCGGACAAGCCGTCGCCGTCGGAATCGAGGTCGGCGTAGTTGGGCAGACCGTCGCCGTCGGTGTCGTCCCAGCCGTCGGCATCGTTGGGGATGCCGTCGTTGTCGAGGTCGAGGTCCACCAAGTCACCCACGCCATCGCCGTCGGCATCGGTGAACGTGCCGAAGAGATAGGGGGCCGGGTCGATGGAGTCGGGGATGCCGTCGCCATCGCTATCCGGACCGGTGGCGACAGGACCGTTCGCCGTGCGGTATGCCGCCAGCGGGTGGCCGGTGCGCGTCTGGCCTTCATCCATCATCCAGTCGCCATTGGCATCGATGAGACCCGCCTCGATCACGTCCGGCACGCCGTCGTTGTCGCTGTCGAGGTCATGCACGTCCGGAATGCCGTCGCCGTCGGTGTCCGTCAACACCGTGGGCGTTCCTTCGTACGAGTCGAGGATGCCGTCGTTGTCGGAATCGGTGTCGAGGTGATCCGGCAGGCCATCGTTGTCGCGGTCGAACAGCGTCGCCGAATCGCCGATGCCATCGCCATTGATGTCGCCGTCGCCGAGCGTGTCGGCGTCGAAGGCGTCGTCGATGCCATCGCCGTCGGTGTCGACGCCACTCGCGTTGCCTTCCAGCGCATCCGGCAGCGTGTCGCCATCGCTGTCGAGATCCAGGTAGTCAGGCGTGCCGTCGCCGTCCGTATCGCGCGCGACGCCGTTGGCAAAACCGGCTTCGAGCGCATCCGGCAGGCCGTCGCCGTCGCTGTCGCGATCCAGGTAGTCAGGCGTGCCGTCATTGTCGGTGTCTACCGGGTTGAGCGGATCCGCGCCGACTTCCACGCTATCCGGAATGCCGTCGTTGTCGCTGTCCGTGTCTTCGGAGTTCGGGATGCCGTCGCCGTCGGTGTCGCCGGCTTCGAAGACATCGGGAATGCCGTCGCCGTCCGTGTCCGTCGGCGACCGCGGGTCGCCCACTTCCAGGCCGTCCGGAATGCCGTCGCCATCCGAATCCGCATTGTCGCGGTCCGTGCCCAATGCGTCTTCTTCGCCGTTGGTGAGCCCGTCACCGTCGTTGTCGAGCGCGAGGCAAGGCGTCGAGTTCCGGTTCGGTGCGCAGGGATTGCTGTTGGTCGAGTCGCTCTGGTTCGGAGTGCCGTCGCCGTCGCTGTCGAGAATGGACGACTCCAGCACGTCCGGTATGCCGTCGAAATCGCTGTCGACCGGGGCGTTCACGTTGCCGCCGACTTCGACGCCATCGGGAGTGCCGTCACCGTCGGTGTCGGCGTCGTTGCGGTTGGTGCCGAGCGCGTCTTCCTGCGCATTGGTGAGCCCGTCGCCGTCGCTATCTACCGCGAGACAGGCCGCGGAGTTGGCGTTCGGCAGGCAGGGGTTGTTGTTCACCGGGTCGAACTGATTCGCGATCCCGTCGCCATCGTTGTCGATGATCGACGATTCGAGCACGTCCGGAATGCCGTCGAAATCGGTGTCGACCGGCACGTTGATGTTGCCGCCGACTTCGGCGGCGTCGAGCGCGCCGTCGCCGTCGGTGTCGTTGCTGTTGCGATTCGTGCCGAGCGTCTCTTCCTGGCCGTTGGTCAGGCCATCGCCGTCGCTGTCGAGCGCGAGGCACGCCGTCGAGTTGGCGTTGGGCACACAGGGGTTGGCATTGGCGGGATCGAGCTGATTGGACACGCCGTCGCCGTCCGTGTCCGTCACGGAGGATTCGAGCGCGTCGATCACGCCGTCACCGTCGGTGTCGACTGGAGCGCTCACGTTGCCACCGACTTCCGTGCCGTCGTTGACGCCGTCGCCATCGGTGTCCGCCGTGTTGCGGCCCGTGCCCAGCGCATCTTCCTGCGCATTGGTGAGGCCGTCGCCGTCGCTGTCCGCCGCGAGACACAGCGCGGTGTTCGCATTCGGCACGCAGACATCGTTGTTGGCCGGGTCGATCTGATCGTTCACGCCATCGCCGTCGGTGTCGAGCAGCGAGGATTCGAGCGCGTTGATGATGCCGTCGCCGTCGGTGTCGATGGGTGAGGCCAGATTCGGACCCACTTCCGCGCCGTCGCTCACGCCGTCGCCGTCGGTGTCCGAATTGTTGGGGTTCGTGCCGAGGGTCGATTCGGCGCCATCGAGAAGTCCGTCGCCGTCGCTGTCATTGGCGAAATTGCCCGCGCCCACGCCCGTGGTGTGCGTGAACTGCGCGGTGGCGATGTCCTGCTGCACGGGGAAGTTGCCCTGGTTGGGATCCAGCCAAAAGAGCTGCGCCTGCACGGTATAGACGCCGGATGCACGCGCCAGTGGATAGGTCGGGTTCGCGAGACGCGTGTCGTCCGCGCCCGCCGCGACGGCGAAGTTCTGCGTGAGTACCGTGACCGCATCTCCCGTCGGGTCGATCAGGCTGATCTGCAGGCGGTAGTTGCCGCCCGTGATGGAGTGCACGAAGGTCGACGTGTTGATTGTGACCGTAGAACCGGCTACGGACGTCCCGGTGATTTGCACGCCGCGCGTGTCGCCGTCGGTCGCGCCGCCGCCATCGATGAGCAATTGGCCCCAGTCCACGGTCGTGACCCAGATCACGGCGTCTCCGCCCGTGTCCACCAGGACCTGGACGAGGTTCCGGCCCTGCACCACCCAGGAGGGGTCGATGTTGAAGGACGTGGAACTCCAGACGTTGTTGGCGCCCGTCAGACGCCCGAGAAAGTGGCCGTTGAAGTAGACGTCGTCGATTTCGCCGTCTTCTTCGTCCACGTCGTTCGCGAACACCGTGAGAACCGCGGAGTTCTGCGGCAACGTGGTCACGTTGATGTTGAATTCGATGGGATGATTGAGGCTGTTGTTGTTCACCTGCACGTCCATGTCGTTGTCCGCGACATGGGTGCCGGCGTTGTTCTCGTTATCCGAGTTCGTGTAGTACGTGGCCTGCGCCGCAGCGATTTGCGTACCGGCCGAAAAGAGCACGATGAAAGAGAGCACGCCGCCGAGGCGCGCGAAGAGATTGCGAAACATCGAAGAGACCCCCAGACAAACAAACCGACCGAACCCTAAGTAGCGGCCGTATCGTGGAGAGCTATACGGTTGTTTGCAGAAGGGAGTTCAAATAACCGGCAGTAAAATCGGCGCCTTCGAAAACTGTCGGCGCAGCTTGCGGAATGATCTATCGGCGACGGCAGTCGATTGCCGTAGAGCCAAAGCGCGACAGGTGAAACTCGCAGAAACCTGGGCGAGCCTCGAAGGCCCGCGACGATCAGCGGCAACTACCTGGCCGCGTCGATCATGCGGATCGTCGCCTGCTCCACGTCCGCGGCCACCTGCGCCAACGCAGGATCCGCCGAAAGCGGCGCGAGCATCGCGGCCGGCCGGATCATGCCGATCCGCGTCTTGCCGTGATCCGTGAACACGGAAATGCGGCACGGCAACGCCATGTTGAGGCGCATGTCCGTCGCGAGCACCTTCGACGCCTGCGCCGGATTGCAGACCTCGAACACCTTGCACTGCTCGGTGAACGCCTGCCCCTTGTTGCGCAGGGTATTGCCGAGATCGTGAACGTGCAGGACCCCGAAGCCGCCCGCCTTCACGGCGGCGTCCAGGTCCCTGGCCGCCTGGTCGAATGGTTTGGTTGAGTCGACGATGTAGTACATGCGCGCCCCTCGTTTGTCCGGAGTATCCGCCGACGCATCGTTGGGGCAAGTCGGCGAAAAGCGCATACGGACGTACGCTTATGCGAGTAGCGATTCATACGATGGCCGGGCGCCACTGGCGTCTCGTCAATCCGACGCCGGCGTGGCCCGCCGACATGAAGCGCTACGAAATCGGTCCCGCGCGCTTCGTGCATGTCGCGTTCTACCTACTCCTGTTCGCGATCCCGATCTCCGGCTGGGCGCTCTCCTCCGCCGAGAACGAGCCGTTACGGTTCTTCAACGGGCTCGAGATTCCGCGACTGGTCCTCGGCAGCGAGGACACGCTCGAAGACCTGCACGAGTTGCTGTTCAACATTCTAGTGGGGCTCGCGGCGCTCCATGTTCTCGGCGCGCTCAAGCACTGGCTCGCACGCGCGAAGGGTTTCGCCCGCTCGTGACGTCCCATTTCCGCGAGCGCAAGTCGATGCGCGTGAAGCTCGATTGAGTCGTAACCGCTGGACCAGCAAGAGACCCAACAAGAGCGCAATGGGCCATTCGATGCGGCCTCCGCCGCCTCCGCCACCACCGCTGCTACTGCTGCTACTGCTGCTTCCGCCCCCGCCGGTTGGCGGCGGACTCGTCGACGGAGGGGGCGCTGCGCTCACGGTCACGGCGATCCTGGTTTCATCATTCGTGTTCGTGAGGTCGTTGGCGGCGGTAACTCTCGCCGTGATCACGTAGTTGCCCACTGCCGGCGCTAACAACCTCAAGTCCACCCGCTCTTCCTGGCCTTCGGCCCAGCCTTGGTGCAGAGAGCACTCGATCGTGGCCGAACCCGAGCACACCAGCGACGTTCCGGACAAAGAAACCGGAAGCACTCCGGCTGGAATCGTGATCGTGAGCCTGCCTGCCACCACCGGACCCTGGTGCGAGACGACGATGCCCGGCAAATCGAATGGGGTTCCGGCCGTCGCGGTGATGGCCGTCGGGAGCGCCGTAACGCGGGCATCCCCCGTTGCCGTGATCCTCATGGAGGCGTGCGCGTTATTGTTGTTGGGGATCTTGTCCCCGGGCGTGGAGACGCTCGCGCTGAAATACGCGGTGCCCTCTGTATTGGTCGTCGTGAACACGGCGGAGAGGTTCACGACGCTGCCGCTCGGCAGGTCACCGAGCGCACAGGTGTACTGATTCGCAAGGACACGCGTGCAAGTCCCGCTTCCGGTGGATACCGACGAGATCTCGGCGCTTTGCTGCGCGAATATTTCCAGCGAGACGTCGCTGACCGGACGCGGGCCGATGAATACTTCGAACGGAATCGTCAGGTCCTGTCCTGTGAGCATGAATAGCGGCAGGGTCTCCGGCCTGCGCACGCCGGCGTCGATGTAGGCAGCTACGTTGACCGGGAACTGAAGAGTGTTGTTTGCTGGATTCTCGTCGCCCTCGAGCTCGAGCGTCGCGGTCGCCTGGTATGTGCCCGGCACGTCGCTGATCACGTAGTACGAGAAACTCTGATGGAGGCTCGAAGGCGGAAAGTCGTATGTGCAGCGCAAGTGCCGAGGATCGACGATCGAGCAGTTAGCCGTGCTGAATTGGCTCACGTCGATCCGCGTCAGGCGCACCTGCTCCGGAAATTCGACGTTCAACACCGCATCGTTCGCCGCCTGAATGCCGTTCGACCACACTCCGAAGGAACCACCTCCTTCCACTCCTTCGATCAGCTCAGACACGCCGCCCTGGAGAGAAGCGTCCAGTCCATAGAGCACTATCCAGCTGCGGGAGACACGGTCATTGGACGGGTTATCGTTGACCGTGGCGTATGAATCCATCGTGACGCGGTTTACCCCCACTCCAGTGGCAATGCCCACGATCGAAATGGGCAGGACTTCACCGGCCGCCATCGTTCCGACGATGCACTCATACCTCCAGTTGTAGTGCCGGATACACGCGTTTCCGCCGAGGGTTACGGAAGTGATCGAGTCGAGCGCGCGCGGAACCTGCATGTTGAGCTCGATGTTGACGCGCACGCCGTCCACGGATTCCGTGCCATAGGAACGCAGGTTGGCGCGGTACTCAAAAGGCATGTTGTACCGCACCGGCTCCATGGGCATCAGGTCTTCCAGGCCGACGTCATGCCCGGCGCCGACACTCATCGTGAACGTCGCCTCGTTGTTGAGGTTGCCGGACGACTCGTTGCTCGCGGTCACGTACGCCCTGCCCAACACCTGATGCACGACCTGCGATGCCCTGGAGTGCATGACGATGGTCCGGGTCTCACCGCCGGGAATGTCACCCAAACTACAGATGGCGTCGCCGGCGATGTTTACGCCGTACCGGCAAGTGACGCCAGCCGGCGCATCGAACGACTCGGCCGACAAACCACCACCCGAAACGCTGACTCGAACATCGAGCGCCGTGCGTGTCCTCAGCGAGCGCACGGTCAGCGTGACGTCGACCATGTCGCCAAGGACCGCAATCGAGGTGGAAGTGGCGACGGCTACCGACACATCGATGTTCGGCCGCACGTTGATCGAATTGCGTTGCGAGGTATCGCGGGTGTTCTGGTTGTTGGAGGCGGACACCGTCGCTCCCATGTCGAAGTAGCCCTGTTGCCCGGGGATGAAGGTCAGCTCGACACGTCGCACTTCACCCGCGGGAATCGAACCCACGTCGCAGCTGAGCAAGGGCGGCACAGGAGTACAGGTCACGCCAGGCGTCGTGGCGGTCAGCACGAAACTCTCGTGCACATTCAGGTCCAGCTTCGCGCCATTGATGGTGCTGGTACCCGTGGAATGGAGATCGAACGGCATCGTCATCGGTACGTCGACATCGACGAAGAATGAGCGCGAGTCCCGTGGCAACTCCACCTTTGCGTAAACGGCCGGCGCCAGGCAGGACGCGGTCGCGAGGAACGCATTCATCGAATCGAGGCTGCATTGGGAGAACCGTTGGCTGTAGTTGAAAGTCGGCGACATCAGGTAAGAGTCAGAGTCGGGAACCGTTACGCAGGCGCCGGTGCCGTCGTGGTCAGCGCCGAGGTTGTGCCCGATCTCGTGGGCCATGATGAGCGCTGACGACAAGTTGTCGAGCCAACCTTCCGTGAGCGACACCGCTTCGGTCGCCTGGCAGGCCCCGCCCAGGCGCGCGATTCCACCGATGTCGCCATCGAGATCGAGTCCGGTGAAAAGATGTGCGATTCCAAGCGAGGCGATGGCCGGCGTGTTCAGCCGGTACGTTTCGAGCTGTCCCAGGAGAGTCGCGGGATTGGTTGACGTGAATGGATCGCCTGCCGCGGGGATCAATCGGATGTCCGCCGGAACGATCAGCAGCCCTAACTGTTCGGCATAGATTCCGTCGACGATGTTGTAGATGCCGAGCATGGAGGCCATCGCGTCGGACGTGCGCGCCACCAAGGTGCTGTCCGCGATCATCGAAATTTCCAGCTGCCGGGCCGAAGGCGCGATGGCCTGCATCCGCGACTGGATCTTCATCTCGGCGACCATGTTGCGGTACTGCACGAGACCGTTGTTAGACGCGAGGCCGTCGGGCGACGGCCCGGTGCCGCAGTACCCCGAGGGCAGTAGATTGGTGGAATCCGAAAGCCGGAAGATCACCGTGTCGCCGGCCTTGGCCGTCAGCGGCGCTCCCAGCGAGGACGCGATGTTTTCGTATCGCGTGACGACATAGAGATCGTGACCGTCCCAGATCACGCCCTCGCTCGCGCCGCCGCTTTCCGTCAGCCGTACCCAGGAGCCGGATTGACCCTCGAGCGTTCCACGCCAGAGCCGGGTTCCGGCGATGGAGGTCCGTTGCTTGAGACTCAGCCGCCCGAGGGCGCGGTCGTTGCTGCGCAGGTTCAGGGCGAATCGGCGGCCGTACGCGTCGAACTGCACCCGCGCCGTTCCGGGGGTCACCACGATCTTTTCCGCGAAGCCGATGTGTGGCCGCTCGGCTGCCGGGACCAACGACGAAAGCGCGAGCGCGAGTAACGCCGCGACGAATCTGCTCCCTGTACCCACCTCAGACTCCTCCGCCTCTACGGGCCTTGGATATCTCTGCTGCGGGATTGTCTTTCCTTACATAGCTCGAAGTCGAGCCGTTCAGGTTGAGATTACAGAATCAGGCTCGCGCGCTCGTCAGCCACCCACGAAATTGCCGCTGCTGTCGGAAAACACCATTTCGACGCGGCGGTTCCGTTGACGCCCTTCCGCCGTGTCGTTACTGGCGATGGGCATCGACGGACCCTTGCCCTCCGTCAGAATGCGATCCCGCGCCACGCCGCGCGCGGTCAACGCGTCCGCGACCGCCACCGCGCGGCGCTGCGAGAGCTCGTAGTTCATCCGCTCGGAGCCCTGGCTGTCCGTGTGTCCTTCGATGCGCAGCCGCGTCTGCGGATAACGCCTCATGAATTCGCTCACGCGGTTCAGCGTCGCGTCCGCACCCGGCTTGAGGATTGCCTTGCCAGTGTCGAACAGCACATCGCCGAGCGTCAGCACCGTGCCGCGCGCCGTCTCCTGCGCCGCGAGCGCCTTGCGCGCCTCGAGCTCCGCGTTGCGCGCGTCGAGCAGCACTCGGTTGCGCTCGGCTTCGCTCTGCGTGACCGCGCTGCGCGCGTCGCGCTCGCGGATGCGTTCGTTGCCCGTCTCGGCCTGGCGGGACGCGAGATAGGCGTGATGATCCAGCGCGGCCTGGTTCTTTTCCTTCAGCGCCGTTTCGGCGAGCGACAGCTGGTTGCGCGCGGAAGATAGTTCGCGGCTCGCGACTTCGGCGGAGGCGGGGTTATCCGACAGCTGCCCGACGCGGGTTCGCGCCTCGAGCAGCGCATTGGTGTTCAACGGCGGACCGGAGCCACACGACATGAGCATTGCCGAGAGCGATCCCACCATCACCGCAACTGCGAATGCGTGTGCGTGTTTCATGGCTGACTCCTCGGCAGGCCGCGCTCCGCTTCCTGCCGCAGCATGTCCACGCTTCTTTGCATCTCGTCGGCCGCGCGTTGCGCGTCGCTGCTGCGGGCGCGGGCGGCGGCGAGCTCGGCGTCCGCCGCGGCTTCGTCCGCGCGCATGCGCGCCACGTCGAAGTCTTTGCTGGTGAGCGCGGCTTGCGCTTCCGCGAGCTTGCTGCGTGCGCGATCGATGTCGGCGGCCGCGTAGCGCTGCGCGCCGCTGCTCTCGGCTTGAGAAATGAGGGTTCTTGCGCGCGCCATTTCGGCGTCAGGGGGAGGCGTACCGGCGCAGCCCAGCGTCAGTAGCGAGGCGAGGACAGCCAGGTAAAGAAATCGGTTGCACGATGGCATCGCAGAACCATCCCAGCGGCTATTTCATTTCAGCGTAGCCGCCCCGTCCCGCGTTGCCAGTGGACCATGGTCTGTCAGTCGCCGTTGCAGGTGGCGTCTGACGGCACCGGCGTCAAGCTCGATGCAGAAAAGCCTTTTCCGCTTTCTTGGCTTTCTTCGCGGCGCGCTTCTCGTCGAAGGTCTTCAACGCCTTCTTCTTCGAGCTCTTCTTCTGGTCCATGTTCTTGCTCATGACGGTTCTCCTGTCAGCAGCCGGTTCAACAGCGCGTTCAACGCAGCCGGCTCGACTGGCTTCGCCAGCCAACCCATGAAACCCGCCGCGCGCGTGAGCTCCGCGGTGCCGTACATGGGTAGTTCGGCGATCGCCAGCAACGGCACCTGACGGACGCAAGTCGACAGATGCGACCGCAGCCGGTGCGCCAGTTGATAGCCGGTCATGTCGGGCAGCTCGAGATCGAGCAACGCGACCGCCGGAGAGAAGTCCACCGCGACCTCGAGCGCGCGACGCGCCGAGTACGCGGTGAACGTGGTGAAGTATCCGAGATCGTGCAACGTGCGCTTCAGCGTATCCGCCGAGCGCATGTCTTCGTTGACGATCAGGATCTTGAAGTCGCTGGATGCAAGTTCCACAGCAGGCTCCGGGTAATCCGGCAGCGGCAGATGACTGCGAAGCATGGCCTGACTATGGATTTGCATCAGCGTCTCCCATCAATAGCGTGAATATCCGCTCGTGCGGGGCTTGTCCTGCGCTTCGTTGATCTTGAGCGCGCGGCCATCGAAGTCCTTGCCGTTGAGCGCCTGCATGGCGCGCGTGGCATCCGAGTTCGACATCTCGATGAAACCGAAGCCACGGGGACGGCCCGTGTCGCGGTCATTGATCAGCGAAATCTTCTCCACCGTACCGTGATCTGCGAAGAGGTTGCGAACGGCGTCTTCGGTGGCCGTGAAAGGAAGATTTCCGACATAAAGTTTGGTCATTGAAAAAATCTCGAGTGAATGAAAGGTCGCCGCCGCGCTCTAGCGAGGCGCGTCGGTGGTTCGGGAGGCTTTTGAGATGGCGCTCTGGCCTGAGAGAGGCGCCGGGAAGGCGCGCGCGGCCAAGGAGTCAAGGCGAAAGGATCACGAGCGAGGAAGACCCTAACACGTCGGGAGGCGAATAGCCCGATATATCTCGTTTCGCGGCCAGATGTGTGAATTGACGCTTGCGCCGACCCTTAGCGGACGAGTTGCCGCGTCCACTGATACAGTTATCGGGGCCAAGCCCATCACATGCGCAAGCACGGCTACACCGCGGCGATCAGTGCGTTCGTCATCTGGGGATTCTTTCCTCTCTATCTGATCGGACTCGTGCGCGTGTCCGCGATGCAGATCACCGCGCACCGGATCGCGTGGTCGCTGGTGTTCGTGATCGCGTGGCTCGCCGTCACCCGCGACCTCTTCAAGCTGCGCGACGCGATGTTGCGCAAGGACGTACTGCTGCGGCTCGCCTGCAGCGCGTTCCTCATCTGCGTCAACTGGATAGGCTTTGCGTGGGCCGTGAACCACGACCGCGTGCTCGACGTCAGCCTCGCGTATTACATCGGCCCGCTCATCAACGTCGTGCTCGGCATCGTCGTGTTGTCGGAGCGACTCGACCGCGTGCAGTGGATCGCCATCGTGTTCGCGACCGCCGGCGTTATGTACCTCACCTATGTTGCCGGCCACACGCCCTGGCTCGCGCTCATGGTTGGCGCGTCGTTCGCGTTGTATGGGCTCATCCGCAAGACGGTCGCGGTCGAGGCGTTGCCCGGCCTCGCGGTCGAATGCGTGCTGCTCACGCCGTTCGCGGTGGGTTATCTGATCTGGTGCGAGATGTCGGGCATCGGCGCGTTCGGACACATGAGTCCACTCGTCGATGGGCTGCTGCTCGCGAGCGGCGTGGTCACCGCGATACCGCTGGTGTTGTTTGCGTACGGCGCGCGACACATTCCGTTGTCGACGATGGGAGTGATCCAGTTCATTGGTCCTTCGCTGCAACTCGTTTGTGGACTCGTTGTGTTTCACGAGCCGTTTCCGGCCGCACGCGCGATGGGATTCGTGCTCATCTGGATGGGTCTCGCGATCTACGCGGTGAATGGGTGGTACAAGGCCAAGTCAGCGGCCGGCTAGTCGATTTGGCGGCATTTCGCTATAACAACAATCGACATGAAGAACCCGTCCTCTCCGTACCTGCGCGCCTTCGCAGCACTGCTGCTCACGGCCGTCCTCTCCGCGCACGCGGCCGACAAACCCAAGAAAGTGAAATACGCCGCGCCCGACGGCTTCGGCGGCCAGCTCTGGGAAGCGCTGCGCACCAGCCCCGGCTTCGCGCAACTGCCGGAGACGCCGATCGGCGTTGGCGCCGCGTGGATGCGCCCCGTGCAGACGGATCTGAAATTCACCTGCATAACGATCGGCGGCTATGCCGTCGTCGAGGACGGCGCGGATCCCGGCAAATGCGAACCCATGGCGACGCTGAACAGCATGCGCGCGAAGTTCGAGGGTGGCGGGCTCTACGTGCTGTCCGAATACACGGTCGACGACCAGGGCGCCCGCTTCGGCAGCGAGAAGAACGGCGTTTACCTGCATCCCGTGATCTATCAATTCTGCGCGAACTGGAACGGCGTCAAACTCGATGTGCCGCAAGAGTTCGACGAGATGAACAAGTTCTGCGGCGTGCGCATGTTGTTCCGCAGTGAAACACGCGAGGAGTTGCGCAAGCTGCCCGGCGGGCACGTGACCACCTACGACCGCGTGCTCGAGAAACTCATCGCCCGGTTCGGCAGACCCGACAAGTTCACGCGCAGCGGCCAGGTGATCATCGAAACGATGGAAGGCGACACCACCGATCACCGCGAACGCAAGTTCGGCATCTGGCGCTGGTGCCCGCCCCGCGATCGCAGCATCCGCACCCGTTGTCCCGCGAGCATCACGCTGGCGCTCGATCCCGCGACCGGTGACGGCACGGTGATGTTTTCGACGCCACTGCTCTGGGAGTACGCGTATGCGCGTCAGCATCACGGGTTCAAGGGCGATCCGCTGTACAGGATGTTGCACGCGCGCAGATAGTCGGCAGGCGCCGAAGTCGCTCGCGCTCGCCGGCGGCACCGCCGCTTCAACTAACTAGTTCGGCACGTCGAGTTTCGTCGCGAAGCATGCGCTTTCGCGATGCACGCCGCGCGCGCGGCGCGTATACTGTACGCAAACACAGTCGCCAGCCTGGCCACACGGAGGTGTCCATGCGTTCCATCGACGAGCTCGCCGCCGAGATCTGCGGCTTCACCGGCCACCTCAACGCCGCGCATCATCGCTGGCTCATGCTGATCGCCGAGTTCGACCGGCGCACCGGCTGGTCCGACGGCGCGACACAGTCCTGCGCGCACTGGCTCAACTGGAAGTGCGGCATCGCGATGGGCGCCGCGCGCGAGAAAGTGCGCGTCAGCCGCGCGCTCGAGAGCCTGCCCAAGCTCAGCGCCGCGATGGAGAGCGGCCGGATCAGCTATTCCAAGGTGCGCGAGATCACGCGCGTGGCGAATGCCGCGACCGAGGACTATTTCCTGATGATTGCCGAGCACGGCACGGCGAATCATGTCGAGAAACTCGTGCGCGCGTACCGGCGTTGCCAAGAGGCCGAAGAACTCTCCCGCGAAGCGCGGCAACAGCAGAACCGCAGCCTCATGTACCGATACGACGACGATGGCTCACTCATTATTAATGCCCGCCTCACGGCCGAGGTCGGCGCGCTGGTGCTGAATGCGCTGGACATCGCGGTTGAAAACGTTCCAGCTGGAACGTCTGAGGAGCGCGTGCGGTTCAGCGCGCGCCGCGCGGATGCGCTCGCGCTGGTGGCGGAAAGCTTTGTTGCGCATGAAGCCATCGAAGCGCCTGGCACGGATCGCCACCAGATCGTTGTTCACGTAGCCGCCGAAACCCTGCGTGACCGCACTGCCGGCTGCTGCGAGTTCGAACACGGTCCGTCGATGGCCGCCGAGACCGCGCGCCGACTCGCCTGCGATGCGAGCGTCGTCGCGCTGATCGAGAACGATGATGGCGAGCCGCTCAACGTCGGCCGCAAGACCCGTACCATCTCCGCCCCACTCCGCCGCGTGCTCAATGCCCGCGACAAGAGCTGCCGCTTCCCCGGCTGTTCGAACACGCGCTACATCGATGCACATCACGTGGAGCACTGGGCCAACGGCGGCGAAACGAAGCCCTCGAACCTCGTCTCGCTATGCCGCTTCCATCATCACGCCGTCCACGAAGGCGGCATCCGCATCGAACGACTCGACGACGGCGCGCTGCGGTTCGTGAAGCGCAACGGTGAGAGCGTGGATAGCGTGGCGCCCGGCTGCACGCAGCCGTTGGGAGATTGGCGGCGTCTGCCTCCCTCAGCCGAACCGATCTCGGTTTGGCGTGGGGATCGCATGAACCTGGATCTCGCGGTCGAGGTGCTCATGCAGCAGGCGAAGCGCGGCGAGGACGTTCCAGCTGGAACGTTTGCGCCAATACTTCGGCGTGGCGCCGATTCTGGAGTTCAGGAATAGCCTCCGCGACACCCGGGTTCGTAGCCAATCTGCTAGAGCGCATCAATCAATGCTCGACGTTTCGCCTCGTATTCTTCTTTAGTGATCAATTGAGCTTCGTAGGCGTCCTTCAGCTCCGATAGCTTTCTCAGGAGTTCTCCTTCGGTCGGCTTATCGGAGTTTGTGGCGGACGTGAGAGTCGAAACAGGCAGCACCTCAGGGGCCGGCTCAACGATAGTTCGTACGGTGTACTTATCCGGCCGCGGCAATTGAGAGAGCAACTGCTCCATGACCGGAAGTATCTTCGTTCGCGTCCCCGCCCACTTGTTCAATGCAAAGCCGCCTTTGCCACGTAAGTGATAGTGCGCGGTCGCGATAGTCCTGCCAGCTCTTCGAATATCGATCTGCGCTTGAGAAAGATAGGTCGTGATATCCCAGGTACGCCGAGCGGTATAAACCGATGTGTATCGGCAATTCGCTGAAGAATCGACAACGCTACTTTCAATTCCATGGTTGCGGAACCCTTCCTGCATCACGGGAATGAAGTCACCAATGGTGACTCGCGGATTGCGTTCGATACATACGTGTTCGATGCGCTCCTGCGACGATACTGGCTGCACGCGAATAGCCGTGCAGCCACCCAGCAATGCGCACGTGAGCAATGCTGGGATTGCACGTGAATTTGGCTTCAGTTTCATCGGTGTGCCCTGCTTCGAACCCGCGATCCGCGCACCAATTCCTTTTCCATCGCTCGGAGGACGCCGGCGGACAATTTGGAGGCTGCCTTTTGCGCCTTTGAGTATCTGCTCGTCATTTCGGCGAGCGACACGACAATTTCGTATTCATCGCCTTTGATTTTCAGCTCGATGTCATAGAAGTAGTCGTAATCGACCTGCATCTTCACACCCTCGGGGCGGCGCTCAACCAATCGAGGCTCATATCGCCGCAGATAGGCGTTCACGGCTTTCATGAATGCAGGACCCAGCAATGCCTTCTCGTCGGAGTCGTAGAAGCCAACCGCAAGTGACGAAACGCCTCCTTGTGCGGCCATGGCATTCGTGAAAAGACCTGCGATAACGACGCCGGCCCACAGCTTCATTCTTGTTCCCACGATTCAGGCTCCAGTTGTTAGCTCACAATCTGTCATTGCTTCGCGAATGCTGACAGCCCCTTGTGAGGCAGCGATCAGGAGCAGCGTTGGGGACGAGTTACCAATATGGCAAATGCCATAACTCGAGACACTATGAGCATGCCTATCTAGCTGCTCGACTAATGAGAAGCAGCGAGCAATTCCGGCCGCAGATAGTCCGACTCGATCTCAGATTGGAATGCCGCGGTCATGCGCCAGGCAACACAGCGCCTGCGCGGGCGCGAGAACCAGGAGATCGGTCCGTGCGGCCGCTCGGCGCACAAGGCCGTCGCCCTGCCTAAATTGTTAGACTTTTGGCCCTGTCCACTTTCGACCATACAATATGAACCACGATCTGAAGGCCCCTTCGCTCATTCCCGTGCTGGCAGTGGAACAAGTCGAGGATGCTCTCGAGTTCTACAAGGCCCTGGGTTTCAGCGAGGTCTCCTCGATTCCCGACGAGCGCGGAAGAATCGTTCATGCGCATCTTCGCAAGGAAGGAAATGCGCTGTTCCTCGGACGGCTGGATGTATCCCCCTATCCCAGCCATCCGCGCGCGTCGATGCTCGCGAGCAGCACGGCCGGTCAGCGCGGCGCGGGCGTTACGCTCATCCTGCAGGTTGAAGATCTCGCGACCGTTTACGAATTCGTTCGAGGCCGGAAGCTCCAGGTCCTCGCGGAACCCGTGGATGAGTACTACGGTGACCGCGTGTTCTTCTTTCTCGATCCGTTCGGTTACGAGTGGAAGATCAGCCAGCCGATTTGAGTTCGGGCGCAAGCAGCCCCGGCAACAGATAGTCCGACTCGACTTCGATCGCAATGCCGAGACTCTTCCGAATTCAGACAGCGCGCTTGACCTTCAGCTCGACGCGCAACCCAGCAAGCGTGGCGATGTTGACGAGGGCATCGAGACTGAACAGCTCGATTCTCCCCTTGAGCAACGCGTTCAAACGCGGCTGTGTCGGGTGCAGCTTCTTGGCTGCAGCCGCCTGCGTGAGCCCTCGCAGCGCTTCGGAGTTGAATGGGTGGCGGTCTATCTTCATGGGTTGTCGCACGAAATGATGACGTTCCGCCTGGAACGTGGTCAATCCTGCCAGGTTACGTCGTGCGATTAGTTCGATGACTGCGCATAGATCCCCTTCAACACCGCCCGCAGCTCCTCGAAGTTCCTGGCGACCACCGACGTCGCACCAATCGACGTCTGATAAGTGCGATCGGCTTCCGCGGCGGACGCTTCCTCGCCCTGCAGCACGCGCAAGTCCCAGATCGGGGCGTTCATCGAGATGGCCTGGGCAGCGGCGGACGGAGCGGCCACATCTCCCGCGGCCGCGCCGGCAATTCCGCCCGCGAGCATCAAGAGACTGAATGCCTTGTTGACCTTCCGGTCGCGGTCCATGCCCGCCTCTTCCTTGATCAGCGCGGACATCTTCAGGCCGCTCGAGCCGAGCGAATACTCGGTGAGCGCCTTGCCGTAGAAGTCCGCGGAGAACTGCAGCTCCGCCTCACGGATCTGATCCAGGCGCTGCCGTTGCTCCGCGGAGATCGCGCTCAGGCTGGCGGCCGGATCATAGAGCTTCAGCGTGGCTTCCAATGCCGACGGCGAACCTGGCTTCGTCGACTCTTCGATTGCGCGGGTAACCGTCCTGGCGAGCACCGCATGAAATACAGGGGCAATCTCCCAGCGCGAGTCTGCGCGCTCCAGCACTTCGAACGCGGAGAACGGCATGCGCTCGACCGATCCGGCAGAATCCCAGAGCTGCCGGTATTCGGCGACGGGCAGAGTGCCTTTGACTCCAGGCTCCTGCGTCATCGCGGCATAGGCGATGTCGTTCGAGTTGAAGAGCAGCGCGATGTCCGGCTTCCGATTGGGCGAAGCACCGATGAGCGGCACCAGACTATGGGTGACCGCGATCAAGCGATGCCCTTTGCCCTGATCGGGAACACTGATGGCGAAGATAGGCAGGACTTTCCGGCCTCGCGTGCTCAATCCCTGGCTGTTGTCGTCGCAGGGATGTTCGAACGCGAAGAAGTCGACGTAGACGTCCGCGGGAGGAGCATCGGTCCTCACGGCAATCGCGCGATCGGTGTCTTGTGTAATCCGGCCGGGACTGAGGATCACGCGCGCATCCGGAAAGGTCGCGCGCAGTCCCGAGTACACGTCGTACGAGAAGTACACGGTGCGCGCGATGGCGGCGGTGAGCGAGTTGCGGTCCGCATAGCCATTGCTCACACAGGAGTACGAACCCGGAAACGTACGCGCGGAGGCGTAGCTGTTGGCAAGGACCTGCTGGACCGAGGGATCGATGCTGGCGGGATATCGGAGCAAGATTACCTTGCCCGCTCCGACGCCTGCACGCGGGTGCACCGGTACCGACTCCTTGGCTCGCCAGGATTTTTGCGGCTGCAATTGGGGACTGTCCTTCGCATGCGTCCCTGCCGCGGACATCGCGAAAAGCGCAGCCAGTATCGTCAACTTGGTCCGAGTCATCGTTCTTCTCCCGAATTAGTTAGTTTCCACAAGAATCGCGCAGTATTTCCGCCGCATGCGTCTCGAGCGCTCTCGCATGGTCCGCGGCCCATCGCTGGTTATCGGCCGAACACGAGCTTGCGGCGGAGCGCAATCGCGCAGCTGCCTGCTGTTCGCGAGCCGCAATGCCGCATATGCTGTCCGCGGTCAGGTCCAACTCTCTGACCGCGGCCTCCAGCGGCGCGCATGGAGTTGAATCCGAGCCGTCACCCGATTCCTGACCCGACATCGAATAGGAATGGGAAAGTGAATCGCCACCAGAAAATGCCCGCCGCGCCAGTCCCGAAGCCTGCTGCGTCCCGCGCTGCAGAATTTCCGAGCGCCTGCGTCTTTCGGCGGCGGACAACTGGTTAGGCGGCTCGTATCCCCGCGCAGAGTTCGCAGTCATCTGCTGCGAGGTTTGGGCAGACTGCTGGGCCAGCGCGGCCGCAACGGGATCCGCGGCCGAGCCCGCGGCTTCCTGTCCACCCGACTCGCGCTCCTTCTCCTTCTCTTTCTTCTTCTTCTCTTCTTCCTTGTCCCTGGCTTCACACACCTTGCAGCTGGCGTGATAGCCGGAGTACGAGATCGTGACCGACTCCCGCGTCGTGCTTTGCCAGTCGGCGACTTGCACCGGGACGCCGTTCACGACGACCTTCTTGTAGATGCTTCTGCCGAAAAGCTCGGTGTAGGCGTTCATGCCCTGGGAGCCGGCCCCCTCGACGGACCCCGAGACCAGGGCGCACTTCGGCGGCGAAGGGCCGGCATTCAGTTCGACGACCCAGTGAATCTCGGCGAGATCACGGGTGACTGGATTTGCGGGCTTGAAGCGTTGCGAAACGAGTCGCAGCCCTCCTCCACAGTCGCCGATGATCTTCGAGCAGTCGCATTCCACCTGCGCGCGAGAAGTGTTTGAAACCGTCAGCGCCGAGAATGCGAGGAACAGTGCGACCAGGCGATTGCTGAAAGTGGACATGACTGGCTCCGACCTCGTCCCGCGCTATGCGCATTCCAGGAACGTGCGGCTGATGCGCGCAATCGAGTTGGCGCCTCGGCAGGCTGCGTACAACATCGTGCCGCTTTCGACCGGGTAGCTCTGCTGCGGGCCGATGGTCCAGCTGTTGTTGAACCGGGCGCAGTAGTTGTCGTCGTAGTGGCACCAGGCGGCTTCCACGGGTTCCTGACAGCGGTTGTAGAGCTCCTGTCCACCATTGCCCCGCTCACGCGCGACGAGGCAGAAGTCGGCATTGCCCGCCTGCGCCACCGACGCGAACGGAACGGCGGTGCCGGCAAACAGACTGGCGGCCCCGATGGCCGCGGCAAACACACTGCCGATTTTCATGAGCGTCTCCCCTTGCGGTGTTAGTGTTGATTCGACACTTACAGGCTAGGGGATCACTTAGTGTCTTGTCAACACTTAGTTTTGGCGGCCAAAAAAAGGCCGGACTCCGGCCTTTCGTGGCGTTATCAGTTCATCGCAAGGATCGGTCCGCGCGGTACAGCAGCGCCGGCCGATGCGCCCCGCCCGTGGTGTGCTTGCGCGTCGGCTTCAGGAACTCCATGGTCGCGACCCACTTGCGGAAATTGCGCTTGTCCATCTCGGCACCCATCACGGCTTCGTGCACTTTCTGCAGTTCGGTGAGAGTGAATTCCTCCTGCAGGAAATCGACCGAGAGGTTTGTCTCGCGTATCTGGTGCACGAGCTGCTGGTGCGCGAACGCGAGGATCTGCTTGTGATCGAAGGCCAGCCGCGGTGGCGAGAACAGCGGCATCCACGCGACCTCCGCCGCATCGCTGCCCGCGCGCGGCGCCACGTCCTCATGGCGCACCACGGCCATGTGAGCGATGCTGACCACACGCTCACGGGGATCGCGACCGGGATCGCCGAACGCGCCCACCTGTTGGATACGCAGCCCGGTGAGACCGGTTTCTTCCTCGATTTCACGACGCGCAGCCTCCTCCAGCCCTTCCGTGGGTTTGAGGAATCCACCCGGCAGCGCCCATTGGCCCTTGAACGGCTCGACCGCGCGGCGGACGAGAAGCACCTTGATCTCTCCCTCGTGGTACGTGAAGGTAGCCACATCCACCGTGACGGCCGGATGCGGATGTTTGTATGTGAATCCCGTCGTTGCTGCCATGGTGTCGATACTACACGAAGAACAAGAGCTGACCGGGGAGAGCACGGATGTCAGTCGACAAACGTTATTGGGCGTTCATCAGCTACTCGCACGAAGATGCACTGCATGCGCAGTGGCTGCATTCCATGCTCGAGCGATTCGCCATTCCCAAGGATCTGGCAGATCGACCCCAGGCTCTGGGCCTGAATGACGAAAGTTTCGCGCCCGTATTCTTCGATCGCGCCGAGCTCGGTAGTTCGCCGGACCTGACTACCGCGCTCCAGGCGGGACTGGACGCATCCGCCTACCTCATCGTCGTGTGCTCCCCCGCGGCCGCGCGCTCGCCGCGGGTCAATAACGAGGTCGAGTATTTCGTGCGCCGGCATGGCAAGGCGCGAGTACTGTGCCTTCTCGTGGGCGGCCGGCCCAACACCCGCGCGCGCGGATTAGCCGATGAGCGGGAGTGCTTGCCGAGCGCGCTGCTGCCGGGCGTCATCGACGACACCGAGCCACTGGCTGCAGACATCCGCAAGGGACGGAGCGCACTCAACCCCGCGCTCGAACAGCTCGCCGCCGGACTTCTCGGTGTCGGCCTCGATGCCATCCGCCGGCGCGAGCTGCAGCGCCGCCAGAAATTGTTGTGGCGCGCGATGGCGGCCGTCTCCGGCGTGTTGCTCGTCACCCTCACGCTGGCCGCGTATGCCTGGCATGCCCGCAGCGAGGCCATCGCGAACGCCGAGATTGCGCGGCGTGAAGCGGATTCCGCGCGCCAGGTGTCGGACTTCCTGATCTCCATCTTCCGCACTTCCGCGCCCAGCGAATCACTCGGGAATACCATCACCGCCCGTGCACTACTCGATCGCGCCGCCGCGCGCATCGAGACCGAGAAGGCCGGCGGTGCCGAAATTCAAAGCAGACTCCTGGGCTCGATCGGCACCGTCTACCATCAGCTCGGTTTGAATGCGCCCGCGCGCGCGCTGCTTGTCAACGCTCTGCACCTGGCACGTGACGCTCCGAGCGCGCAACGCGCCGATGCGCTTTACTCGATGGCGTTGCTCAACGCCGGCACCGACAATGCGGCGGACGCGGAGAAGCAGTTTCGCGACAGCCTCTCGATGCTGAGCCCTTGCGAAAACAATTCCATCGCCTGCATTCGCAGGCATGTGGGTCTCGCGAACCTTCTCGTGAAAGTGAATCGACCCGATGAGGCTCTCGCCGAACTCGACGCCGCCAGCAAGCTGCTGGCCGATGGCGACTCACCCGAAGCGGCCCACGTGCTCGACACGTATGCCTATCTACATCGGGAACAGGCGCGCTTTGCCCAGGCAGAACCCTACGCGATCCAGGGTCTCGAGATGCGCCAGCGGCTGTTCGGCGACGTGCACCCCGACATCGCGAAGTCTTACTACGGCCTCGCGCTTCTCACTCAGGAGGCGCGCCAGGGCGATCGCGCACTCGGGTACGCCCGCAAGGCGCTGGCCATGGATCAGAGAGTGTACGGCCAGGATCATCCCGAGACGCTCACATCGACCCAGATGATCGGAATCCTCCATGCCGAGTCCGGGCAGTTTGCCGAGGCCAAGCCTTACTTCGAGAAGACGCTCACCATCCGCGAACGTGTGCTCGGCGCCGACCACACCGAGACCGGCTACGCCGCGTATAACCTGGGCTGCCTCTACGGGGACTTGGGGCAGTATGAAAAGGGAATGACCTATCTATTGCGATCGCAGATGATCTGGGAGAAATCGCAAGGTACCGATCACCCGGATGTGGCCTATGCCCTCGACCGGCAGGCGCTCTACTTCGTGAAGCTTCGTCGTGCCGACCGGGCCGCGCCGCTCGCCGAGCGCGCGCTCGCGATCAATCTGAAGAACTATTCGGCGGCGCATCCCAACGTCGCCCGGTCGCGACTGAACCTGGTGCGCGTGCGGATGGCCGAGGGCAAGACGGCGGAGGCGAAGATCGAGTATCGGGCGGCGATGAGCACGATGCAGGTCGTTTACAAGGAAGATTCGGATGTCGTACGGCGGGCGCGGGCTGAGTTTGCCGTGCTGGAGTGAGAGATCACGGCGGCGATCGTTGCAAGCGCCACGGACGTGCACAGTCCAAAGCTGCGAGCGCGCGAATATCTGCGGGCAGGCCTATGTCAGCGAAACCTTTGCGCGCGGGCCCGAGCAGGATGCCCGTATATCCCGTCGCCGGGATCGCCGTGATCGCCGCGATCGCCGCGATCGCGAGGACGGCCGGCATCCCCGTCTGACTACCCGCGCGGCGGAAAGCTCCAGGTTCTCGCAGGATCCGCGTAACGCCAGCGTTAAATTCCGCGCCGATTTAGACGACACTGCGGCCATGAAAACCAAAGCCGTGCTCCGCACGATTACCAGCCTCCTTGCTATCACCCTCACCGCCCCCGCCATCACGGCGACACCCGCTCCCAAGCCCTCCATCGTCCTCGTGCACGGCGCGCTCATCGACGGCTCCGCCTGGCGCGGCGTGTACGACGTGCTGGTGCGCGACGGCTATCACGTGAGCGTCGTGCAACAGCCGCTGACCGGACTGGATGAAGACGTCGCGGCCACCCGCCGCGTGCTCGACCAGCAGACCGGACCCGTGGTGCTCGTCGGTCACAGCTACGGCGGCGCGATCATCACCGTCGCCGGCACCGACCCCAAGGTGAAAGCGCTGGTCTACGTCGCCGCGCTCGTCCCCGATGCCGGCGAAACCGCCGGCCAGGCCGCGCCACCCGACCCGGAACGGCTCGGCAATTTCATCGCGACGCCGGACGGGTTCGTGATGCTGCGGCCCGAGAAGTTCGCGGAGAATTTCGGCGCCGACCTGCCGCGCGCCCACGCCGAATTCATCGCACACGCGCAGATGCCCGTGGCCATTCGCGCGTTCGAAAGCAAGGTGGAGGTGGCCGCGTGGCGCGACAAGCCTAGCTACTACGTGCTGGCGACCGAAGATCGGTCGCTCGACCCCGAAGCCGCCGAGCGCATGGCGCAGCGGGCGGGCTCGAAGGTGACGCGAGTCAAAGCGAGTCACGCGGTGTTGATTACGAAGCCGAAGGCGGTGGCGAAGGTGATTGAAGAGGCGGCGCGGGAAGTGAGTCGATCAGACCAAGGTTCGGCTCATCGAGGCGGCGCAAACAGCGCCGGCAACAGATAGTCCGATTCCACTTCGATCCGAATGCCACGGTCGTGGGCAAGGCAACACATCGCCTGCGCGGGCAAAGAGAACCACGAGATCGAGCCGTGCGGAGTTTCTTCGCCCCAGAAGGCCTTGTGCGCTTCGAGTGCTCCCGCGAGCGTCGCATTGAAACGGGCCGCGTCGCGCTCGACGATGGCCGGCAACATCGCGAACATTTTCGCCGCGACGCCCGGCACTCCCGGCTTGGCGATCGTCGCGTGCGCCGGGTCCGTCAGCAGGAGCGCGCTCTCGACCCGCGCCACCGACTCCGCGGGCGCCGAGTCCAGCGCGAGCAACGCGCGCCGCCATGCGTAGTGGTATTCGTCAAGATCGGCGCACTCCCGCAGCCGGTCGGGGTTGATGGCGCGTAGCCCAGCGAACGCCGGCGCTTCGCGGGCGATCAGCGCGCCATACCACCCTTCCTGCCAGCGACCGATGTCCGAAAGACCCTCGGGACCCGCCGACGTCATCGTCACCGTGACCTCGCCGATGGGAAAGTCCGCCGTCGCGCCGCGCTCGCGCGTGCCGAGCAGCACCAGGCCCAGGCGCGCCTGCGCGAGGATCCGCGCCGCGAGGCGCAGGATGTCGTGCTGCCGGTCGAACACCGAGCAGTCGCCTAACAAGTTCAGGGCGCGGTTGCCGAGTACCGACAAAGCCAGCGTGTCCACCGGCGCGCCTCGCGCAACTACCTGGCGGAAGCGGCTTTCGGAACGGGCGAACAGCGCTTGCGAGGCGGCGGAATCGAATTCGTGGCGGGCTATCTGCATCACTTTCGATGATCCCGCGGCTACGGATACGTCACTTCGTAAGCCATCTTGTAATCAGGATGGCGCTCCGGGTGCCATTCTCCGTTCTTCAGCTCGATATTGCTCACGCCCAGTCTCTGCATCGAGTCGAGACGATAGATGAATCCGTCATGTTCGTAGGACTTGTACAACGGCTCATAAATACCGATCTGGCCATGAATCGCCAGCAAGGGATTGACGCCCAACTCCTGGTAAAACCTGTCCGATACATTCCTGAATTCACGCAGCCTTTCGACTGCGGTCGAATCTCTTTTCATCGACAAGAAATCGAGTACCGCATCGAGCCCGGGCGGTCCACCCGGGACAAAGCGGAAGGTCCCCTCTTTGTCTTGTTGACCAAGAACTACTTCGTCGGACGGCACGCCGTTCTTCGCGATTTCCTGATCGAAGTTGCTGACCATCTCCATCATGTTTTCCTGGTAAGGGCCACCATGAAACATGAGCAAGGAGTTCTCGTTCAGATACTTCTTCTTTCCGGCCGGAAAAATGAAGATGGCGCAAGAAGAAATGCAGGAGTCACCGACTTCGACATCCCAACCGTGTTGGTGCATGAGCTTCCCGATTGCCAGTGCCGACATGCCGTCGCCACCCCCTGAGTTGATCACGACCAACTTCAAGTCAGCCGCGGCTCCAACCAGATGCTCCCTGGCCTTGATAAAGGTCTCAGGGGTTATCTCGCCCGTAATCTCCAGCTTGTAGTAGGTAGCGAGTTCCTTCGGCGGAGGACTCGAATAATGCCGCCAGCCGAGCGACAGGATGGCAATCAAGCCGAGCGCAGCCAGGATCTTCAGGGATGTTTTCATCCGGGCCGCATCATGTTCTATCTAGTTGCATCCGGCAAGGATGAGCGCTCCTGCACGGCCGGCGCGGGTGGCGGCGTCGGATGGCTTACCTGCATCGGCATCGGCGAGCAGGATCGCTCGAGCAGCGCGCGCGGTCCCTCGCCGCGGCGTCCCGATCAGTCGAGACTCGCCGCCAACTTTCGCAATGCTCCCCGCGGATCGGACACGATCGGGTCGCCGTGAGAGACGATGATCCGGCGCAGGTCCTCGCGCTCCGCCCACTTGCGAAACTGCGCGGACACTTCGCTCTTGTGTTTGCCCATGGTCAACTTCACCGGCGCGGGCACGTGCGGCTCATCGCCCGCGAAGCCCATCATCCGCAGCAACCAGCCACCGACACCGCTCTCGCCGTGGATGTCGCCGATCAGGTCGTTCACGATGAGCGTCAGGCCATCCGCGCAATCGACTTCGAGCACGGAGTCGTGCGCAATCTCGACATAGCGCACGCCCGCGTCATGAAAGTCCGGCGAGCTGGTGTCGATGCGAACGACCTTGCCGATCTTCTCGGCCCCGCCACGCGGCGCCACGACGCCGATGTCGGGATAGCGCTTCGCGTAGCTAGGCGCGTCCAACCGGTGCATCTGGCTCGGCACCACGAGGTAGGCCGGGCGACCGAACGCCTCGAGCTCGTCCATGCCGTACTCGTCGAGCGCGATGGCGCTGAAGATGATGAGCTCGCCCGAGGCGAGCCGCACCGCGCTCATGCGCCGCGGCAGATGCATCAGCGGCATCGTCAGGTCGCCGACGACCGTCAGGATGCGGTCGTTGATCCGCGTTACCTCGCCGTGCGGGAGGACCGTCCAGTTTTCGTGAGGGGCCGTCATGGGGGCAGTCTGTGCCGGCGGTCCGGACGTGTGCTGTCGGAATCGAACCGATTCGAGGGGTAGACGTTCCCGCTGGAACGTCGTCTGCATCAGCTGACGACTTTCTCGGCTGCAGGCTATGTGCGCAACCGCCAGTACCCAGGATGGGCCCCGACGTCAAGGATGCGCTGACCGCGAACGGGTCACGATGCAAGTGCTTTCGACTATCTGCTCAAGGTTCGCGTCCGGCAGAAGTGTGCCGCCGGTCGAGTGCATCGGCGTACCGGATGATCCCGCGAGTACCCAGTTTGTCCCCATTCGCGAACTCGTCGGATCGGGCGCTGACTTCGATCATCGCCTTGCCGATCTTCTCGGCTTTCACCGCGGCGCCGATGGGCGCGAAGAACCCATAAAGCATCCGTTGCCCCAGGTGCGCCTCCTCTTCCGTCGGCCCGATGTAGTCAGGCCGATATGCAATCACCCGCAGCTTCGTTCCTTCGGCGAGCCTGAACAGCGTCTGCTCCGCGCGCACCTTCTCACGCGCCCACATCGCGCTCGAGTCCGCCGAGATATCGCTGGAGCTGATGTAGTGAAAGGAAGGCGCGGGCCGGTCACTGACAGTGAGCCACTTCGTCACGAAGCTCGCGGGAAAATCCACATGGATCGTGCCGTAAGTTTTCTCATCGACGGCGAACGTGCTGATTCCGATCGCCCAGTAGACCGCGTCCACGGATCTCATGTGGGCTTCGATGGCCGCGAAGTCCAGATAGTCCTGGTGCAGAGACATCCGCACTTTTCCCGCCGCGACTCCTTGATCGATTCGCGGAGTCGGGCGACGCGTAATGACGTGGATCATCTTGATGTCGGGACTCGCCAGCGCGGCTTTCAGGATTCCGTCCCCGGCGGTTCCGCTGGCGCCGAAGATCATGATCGATTCGCAGCAGGTGGGAGAGTTCTCGAGGACGGGGATCGGATCATTGCGCAATGCGAGCATCGTTGCGGCGCCGATGTACACGAGTGGGAGCAATGCGAACGTCGCGAGCGCGGTTGTCTTCTTTTTGGGCATGGGTTCTTGTCGCTGAGCGGATATCACGCCAACATTTTGAGCGGCCGGATGGCAGGAGCGTTTACAGTGCGTCAGCGAAGTACTTTGTCGCCTGCCCTCAAGCGGCCCGCGAGGCTGAACAGATCGATTCTGCCTTCGCCGCTCTTACGCCGCCCGTATCACCGCGCGGCGAATGGCAGCGGGAAGCTCTGCGGCCACGAACAGCGATACAGGATACAAATAGTCCTCACCTGATTCGTCGATGATGCGAACGAGATCGCTCTTCGCCGCAGCCACATCGTCTATTGCTTCATAGATCTTGCGACGCTCCAGAGATACTTCGTATCCGGCGTTATCCACGCAAATGACGAGATTTCGCTTTTCTTTTGCCATGGCTACTTGTCGCCAAACAGGCGCTTGATCTGAGTTCACGCTTGCCGATGCCGGCCGCCTCATACCAGTGTAACTCCGCCCGCACGATTGCGCCTCGTTCGAGCTTTATGTCAGCGAACCCCTTACGTTTTCGCCAGCGGGAACGTCCATCGAGTGCTCAGACAAACCCACCATTCGCAAAAACCGTCTGCCCATTGATCCACGCCCCGTCCTTCGAACACAGCATCGAGATCACCCCCGCAATATCCTCCGGCTCTCCCAACCTCTTGTGAGGCGTGCGACCGGCAAACTCCCGTATCTGCGCATCACTCTTCCCATCCGTGAACAACGTCGTATCGACGAGCCCCGGCGCAACCGCATTCACCGAGATCATCCTCCCCGCCAGCTCCTTCGCGAGGATATTCGCGAACATCGACTGCGCCGCCTTGGTCGCCGCATAGGCGGCATACGTCGGGCTGCGCAATTCCACGATGCTCGAGGACAACGTGATGATGCGTCCGCCGTCGCGGACCCTGCGCGCCGCTTCGCGCATCACGAAGAAGCTGCCTTTCTGATTGACGTCCATCATGCGGACGAAATCGTCGTCCGACATCGAAGCGATCGGCGCCAGGCGCATGATGGCCGCGTTGCTGACGACCACGTCGATGCCGCCATACGCGCGCTCGGCGGCATCGAACAACCGGCGCACCTCGGCCGGATCGCTGACATCCGCAGGCTCCCAGGTGGCGCGGCCGCCCGCCTTTTCGATGTCACCGACCACACCCATGGCGAGCTCCCGGTTGCCGACAGAGTTGACGACGACGCTGTAGCCGTCGCGCGCCAGGCGCCGCGCCGTCGCGGCGCCGATGCCGCGGGAGGAGCCCGTGACGATCGCGACCCTTCCCGCGTTCGGATTCGATTTGTCCGAGCCGAAGGCGGCCGCGGGGAGCATCCAGCGTGACCTGGATCGCTTCCTGCGCCACTACAACCTCGAGCGTAGCCACCAGGGCTATCGCCTCAAAAGTCGCACGTCGGCTGCCGTTCTGATGCTCAATCTCCGCGGACGCACCCATAGAAATGAATCATGAAATCGACAGAGTCGCGCTAGTCACGAGCTATCCCGCGGCATCCGTTTATGCCTAATATGATCCGATCCAAGTCGGTTAAGTAGTTTGTTCATGCGGCGCTGCTGGAAAACAGGCAGATCTAGCACACGGGCATCACTCTTTAGCCGTTCTTAAACCTGAGCGTCCTTCGCACAATACGCCCGTATTCCCATCTTTCCGACATTGAACATTAGGATCGCGACCGCCGGAGCCAAGACAGTAGCAGAGAAACCAATTGTTGCACCGAGCGCCGCCGATACGCCACTAACTATCATGGCCTTGCTCGCCGAATTTGCGCTTGCGAACGCCTTCTTCTCTTCCACATATGCACTGTCGTCACACAAATACTTATAAAACTCAGCCTGAAAACGCTCCCAGAATGGCTTTGTGTCTCGCGCGCCACCAAAGGGGACAATGTTTGGAGAGCCCGTTGCACCTAACCATCTTTCCGCCGCTTCCTCGACTGTGCCGGATTTTATGAACGCATGAATTATGGATCGCTGATACGGCTTTAGGACCGAAAGCCAATCCTCAAGCGATCCATCGGGAATTGTCACGGAGCACATTAGAGCATTTCCTTGATGTACTCAGCCGAGACGCAGTGAGTTGTCTGATGCAGCTCGCGTGGATTTATACCGCCAAGAGAAATGCCGCCGCCACTTGGTACCCACGCACCGATCAGCACGCCCGAAATTGAATTGTCCTTCGGAGAAAAAATCAACGAGCCGGATTGTCCAGGGCGTGCCTGTGTATTTATCACGGCATGTTTTGACTTGATCCCGTTGCTCTCGAGAAGCACTTTGGCGCCTATCTCTGCCCGCTGATAGGTCAGCGTTCTTCTTCCTTCCACACAATGCGGGAATCCGAAAATCCCAATCTCATCACCAACGTTGTCGTCGTCAAACCCACCGATTCTCGGAATCGGCCCGTTCCATGAAAGGTCTGCCTTCAGAAGCGTAATGTCGCGGACTGGATCCGATTCGACAATTCGTACAGGCGACGTAGCGCAGCTGTTATCGCTGAGGTCCTGATATGCATGAATATTTTTAGTGTGTGGCGCCAAAATGACGAGACCTGAATCATTGGCGCCCGCGACGTGCTGAGAAGTCGCGATCACGCCATTGTTTGAGACAAGAAATCCAGTGCCGACCATTTCGACGTGATTAGGCGTAATACGGCCAATCACAAATACCATTTGCGTAAACTGATTCATGCTCCCTCACTACTATCGGTAACACCAAACTAGCGCTGAGTTCGAGAATCGCTACTGTTGGAATAGCTGTTGTTCGTTTGTTTCTCGAAGAGCTCACAACTTACCAGCGACCTGACACCCGATTTAGTCCCGCCCTGGCTTAGAGCCCGTGGTTAAAGATACTCCGACTTTCCGTCTCGACAAACTTTCTTCGGCAAACTCATGCGGCGGCAGATCGCCGAGCGAGCTGTGTGTGCGCTCGGTGTTGTACTCGATGCGCCAAGCTTCGATGATCCGACGCGCCTGCGCCATCGTGACGAACCAGTGCTCGTTCAGACTCTCATCCCTGAACTTGCCGTTGAAGCTCTCGATGTAGGCGTTCTCGTTGGGCTTGCCGGGCCGGATGAACGACAGATGCACCGCTTGTTCGTATGCCCACGCATCGAGCACCTGGCCTTCGAACTCAGGACAGTGATCCACCGTGATTGATCTAGGTAGGCTGCGGGTGTCAGTCAGGAGCTCGAGCACCGCCTTCACGCGTGTTCCGGTGATCGAGGTGTCCACTTCGATCGCCACGCACTCGCTTGTGCAGTCGTCGACGATGTTCGCACCGAAGGCGTCTTCCATCGGCCAACCCAACGCTAACGAAGTCCATCGACCAGCTGATGTTTGCTGCCGCAGGCTTCGGCAGCGGCTTGCGTTTGACCAGGCAAATGCGTTTACGCTTGCGCCGCCGCACCAGAAGGCCTGCCTCGCGATACACGCGGTATACCCGCTTGCGGTTCAGCTGCCAGCCTTCGCGTCGTAGCCGGATGTAGATGCACCTGTACCTGTAGCGCCGCTTCGCTTCAGCGATCTCGGCAATGCGCTCGCGCAGCTTTACGCACACAGGCCTGCGGCTGCGATACCGATACAAAGATCTCGAGATCTGCACCAGCCCGCAAGCGCGTGTCACGCCTCAGTGTCGAGATCGGCTCGCGCTTTGCCTGCGGGCTTACCATTTTCGGCCGAGAAGGTCCTTCAGCGCCGCCTTGTCGAACTCGGCATCGGCCATCAGCCGCTTGAGCTTGGCGTTCCTCCGCCTCCAGCTCCTTGAGCCGCCTAGCTTCCGACGCCGTCATCCCTGCGTACTTCACCTTCCAGTCGTAGAAGGTCGCCTCACTGGTTCCATGCCGACGGCACAGCTCCTTTGACTTCGCCTCGGCCTCGGCTTGCTTCAGCACCGCAATCTGATCTTCCGTAAGCCTGTTCTTCTTCATCGTCTGCTCCTGAAGGGGCAGACCCTACACCCGTTCGGCACTAAGGCAGAGTTTCAGGTCGGACTCGACTCCAGTACCTATCCTCGTAAGGATTGAGAGCGACCACAACGAACCTTGACACATCATCGATGTTTTGTTCGAGAAAGCGCTCAATGAGCGCCAGGCATCGATCGTCCAAAGGGCGATTCTGTATTGATCTTCTAGAGATTGAATGCGCCCAGATATCCGGACGGTATCGAACTAGTGAGCTGAGCAGAAAAGCTCCCAAGTAAGTGAGTGCAAACTCGTTAATGTAGTCGCCATCGACCGCCTCGATACCATATAGCTCTTCAGTGTACCCACCGCCAACTCCAATTAGGCTCTCCGGCCCCACTCGCACGTTGGGAAGGTCCTTCGCCAAGACAAATCGAGAATCGACGGGACCAGACAGCTCAGCTTCGGAAAATTCGAGATTCACATCGCAAGGGGAATTCATCAAGCTGATGAAGCTTTCACCCCACGAGACTTGCGCCTCAGACACACGCCATCTGCGCAAGTATGGGAATCTCTCCCGCCAGCGCTCAACAATCGACTGCAAACTGGAGCGTGAGTCAAATTTCTGCGGATCAGAAAACTGAATTTCAAACAGGTCCTTATCATCCACAAACCTTAGATAGTTAAATGACGCAGACTTCGCAGGTTCGCCATAAGTTTGGCTATAGAGACCTGAGAGGCGCGGTAGACGGGAGAAGATTTCCTTAAGTTTCATTTCGCGTGAGGCAATTGGCGCGCTCATTGAGCAGGGCACCAGCGTATTGAAACGATCTCCGCGAGAATCCGCCCAGCAGATCCGATTGATACCTGCCACAACGTCATTGAAATCTGCAAACGTACCTGCCGCTTCAATCCTAACGGCGAGATCGGCGATTCTTGCATCGTCTGGAGATATGTCTCGCAGTCCATGGCTTCGCGAAAGAGTGGCCAGCGAAACTCCGCGCCTAGCAACAATTATTGCGCGCGCGAACGCCAACATTCCATAAAACTGCACTAAGGGACGAGTCTCCAACGGCGCATCAAGCGCCGATTCAAAGAATTGCCTACCCTGCTGCAAGCACGAAGTGATTTCACATGCGCGGGCTGTGGAGATTGAACGCCGGGATCTGACTTGGACGAGTTCCTTAATTGTCTCTGCGCTCTCCAAGAATCTGAGCTGGGTAATGTCCACTGATGCGTTTACGTGTTGAGCAACTACCTAAAGTGAAGCAAGTAAATTCTTTCGCCTGAACTGGCGACAACTTGCTCGATAGCTGAATCCTTCCGCTCAAAGTAACCCATCCCAAAATGGTTCGACATGTCTACCTCCAAGATCGGGGCAAAAAAAGGCAGCTTTCGGAAATTCTTAATCATTTCGTAGTTGGCCAAGGATTCGGAAGTTCTCCAAGCATCCCTAGTCTCGAGTGCGAATTCAGGAAAAGGCAACGCTCGTTCATGATTAGACGATTGAGGCACATTAAGGAGCGCCGCCACAATCACTCGCTCGCTTGTCAGCCCGCCACTACCGGATAGGAGAATCCCTTGATCATCTACTTCCGACCCCCCCGAAGACGAGAGGGTCACAGAACCTGTGGTGAGCTCATGACTACCACGCGAACCACTACGCAACTAGTCCACTAGGCGCTGCAGTTCCTTAAGTCGCCCGGCCATAGTCACAAATAGCCGTTCAATGCTTTCTTCTTCAGCGAACTGCTTCAACCCTCTCAGTTTTCCAATTGACCACGCAATAACAGAAGTGAAGTCGTGACCATCTGCCGCTAACCGAGGATCTCCGCCTATCTTCGCCTTCCATTCATCCACCTGACTTCTGAACTTTTCGCCTTCCGCGGACCGCCTGTTTCTCATGAGCAACCGACTGACGAACTCTTGTTCGTCGAACTCAAGTCGATTTCCCTCAAGCATCAAGCATCGATCAGGACTCAGCCACACCATGTTCCACCCAAGTGCTCTATTGGCAAGCCTAATGGCATAAAGTGTGTTCAATAGTCTGACCATTGATTGGTAGAAGGCCGCCCACTCTGACACCTTCGCTCTCGCGATAATGAGCAGTATCTCTTCGATTATGTCTGCCGATAAGAAGTACAGCTCTATCGCACAGTAGTCTGTCCACTTTAGCGAGCGGACTTCGGCAAGTTCTCCAAACCAATGATCCAAATCTCGATCGACAATAAACCGCAAACTACACTCGCTCGGCACGCTATCCAGTGCTCGCGCAAGTGCAACAACTCGATTCTTGTTCCCCTTTGTTAGCGAAAGAGTTTCGAGAAGTTGATCCGGCACATCAACCACATCGATCTCGTAAATAGTCCAATCCTTTCTGCTATTGAGGCGAAGCCACTGGCCAACTATTTCGCGATCAAACATGCCCTCGACGAAGGCATCTTTGAGGCCTGGCTCAAGCTCGTACCGAGCCGAAAGGTCGGCCAACGTCCATCTTGGGATCTCGCTCATTTGAGGTTTTCAAGCTTGACTACACGACTCCTGTGTTGAGCAAGAAGCTCCATCGAATGGGAAGCGAAGATAAACTGTATGCGAGCCTCGCGTGTCACATCCAGCAACGATTGAATCAGTTTCCTTTGCCATCTGATATTCAGTGAGATTTCAGGCTCATCTATCATGAATACGCTTGGGTGGTCCCTAGCTATCAACACATAGCAGAATAGGAGAAACAACTGCTGCTCTCCAGAGGAGAGCTGAGCTGCATCAAGGGGCGCGCCAAGGCGATTTACGATTTTGAAGCCCTTGCTGAGCTTAAAAGAAACGCTCTTGTCTGCCAGAAACTCGTTAAGCGTAGTAACAAAGTGGTCAACAACATCGTATATGGGCTCGAGCGCCTTTAGCCTCCCTTCTAAGCTCTCGACGTAAGGCTGGACCAAGCTGGCCGCTATTTGCTTGTCCTTTCTTTTTCTTCCACCACTGAGAGCCTTTATGAAATCTGACGTGGAAAGCTTTGTTGCTAGTTCATACTTTGCGAGGTCAGTCGTCTTAGTCTCGATTTCTCTAAGCCGCCCAATAAGCGAAGGCAAAGCGCTGTCAGGTACGGCATCAGCGCGGACTGGGCGAGGAGTCATGAGATGCTCAAGAACGTTTTTGTAAACTGAATGCACATTCATTGAGCCTTGATTGGCGCCCTGGACGGCTTTGGACTGAACCCAGCGCGCCGCCGCAGCCAACGCCTGACTCAGAGCGATCGAACGCGACCTAACGACCAGATCACTTATTCGCTTGGGCTCGTCAAGTCGCAGTAGGCGCCGAAGCTCTATCTCATCGTTTGGATCGGAAACGGAATCACTATCCAGCCTGCGTTCCGCGTGAAGGATGAACACCATGGGCACCTGTTCACGAAGTGCTTTCAGGTATGCCTCTTCTCCGTATGGAACTGACTTATCAAACAAAGCCAGCCTTTCAGGCATCTTCTTTGTTCGGATTATCCGCAAACCTTCGGTTGGGTCGTAGTAGTACTGTTCTTCGGCAGATTGGCGTTCTTCGCGCGGTAAGTAGGGCCACCAAGCCAATGGCTTTTCACCACGGGTAATCCAAAGGTTTACTAACTTTGGGTAGTTTGGATCATTCTTGGCCGCAACGAGAGTTGTGCCATTCGCTAAATCGATCTCCAGGCGATTGAATTGCGCGTTGTACAGCGCTCCGCGGTGTCCCCGATCGCCAGCACCGGATAACAAATGAAAAGACAGTCTGAGTAGAGTGCTTTTTCCTACACCGTTTTCACCGTAGAGGATTGCTGCGTCAGACAATTCGCCCTCGCCGGGCAATCTATACGTATATAGGCCAAACAGCCCTTCGACTCTAATAGCCGAGATCAGGCTATTTAGTGAACCACGCTGGATACGCACTCAATTCCTCACACGCGGTACCTGATTGCCAAACCCTACACGCATTCTCGTGAAGTCATCGCAATGCCAAGTAGCAAAGCATCATCCTTCGGTAGGCGTTTTTATTAGATCTCAAACCAGCCTTGTTGCAGACTATCACCTCACTCGCTGCACAAGACACAGTGCTTTCGCTGAAGTTGAGATTCTCCTGCAAGCTCATGATCTTGGCTAACTTAAGCGCCACCCACAAGCCGGCATTAAACCAATTGTTAGCGCCCACAGCATGGACATGTCGTCGGAGCAGGTCCGAAAGTGACAGATAAGCTTCTTGCAAACTCTTCTTCTACTAGTCGCGTCCGTGTTGGGTCCTGGGATAAGAGATCATTTACTGCCCTAATAAATTCTTGTCGCTGCGCGTCATTTAGTTCCGACACGCCCCTCAGTACACGTGCAACCTTAGTTGATATCGGCATATGACCTTCCTAATAGTTTCCGCAGGAATCACAGTTCTCAGGCTTCATTGAAATCGGGACTTTATTGCAGGTAGGGCACTTCGATCTGTATTGAAATAGCGAGCTTCGCTGCGCAAAACGCTTTTCCTTCGTGGAAATACCCTGAGCTGTGTCTTCAATCTCACGTTGAGAGTAGTCATCTCTCAAGTGATCAATTTTCTTCATCAGCTTTTCTTCCGACGAAACTGCGAGCTCTTCAAAGGCTGACGCTAGGTGCGTGTTACTCCTAATTGCGCCGATTGCATAAGCATATTTTTCGTCCCACCTGGCAACCAGTGACCAAAGAGATGCAGCGGCCTGAATTATTGTGATCGCGCCGACAACTGGAAGCACGACTGTTTTCAGTGCCCGAGATTCAGTGTAATAAGCCGCTACAAACGTTCCGAGGAGTACAGGAGCAGCGAGGCCTAAGAATGTAATGAGCTTTCGCCGCAGCTCTAGGGATCGCGCCCTCTTCTCGAAGATTTTTGTCGTGCCAAAACTGTAAAAGCGTTTCCTCCAGCATTCCTGCCGAATCTTGTCTATCTCCGATGGCTCGCTCACTAGACAGTCCTCGGGACCAAGTCCCGTCGTGAATCTGGCTTGGAATTGATCTTCATGTCGCGTTCATAGAGACCTTATTAGACCAAACTACTGGAGATTTATGCTGTATCTTGTGTCAGATTGAAAGATCCTGCGGAATCCATACCCCATACGCGAGCAGCACTTCGGATAGCGGGAGCACTTGTCACTCCTCCCATGCCCCGCGAATTAACTGCGTGAACGCACGGGCCCCGTGCGAGCTCGAGCGCCGGTACACGCCAGCTTCCTAGATCATTGATTTATCAATATTTTCGGCGCGACGTTCCATCGCGCCACTCTCCCAAGCAATTTCCCCCGTTTTTCACTACCATTCGCCGCTCGAAAATTGCCCTTGGACCGGGGTTTCCCCGGCCCAACCCCCTGAATCCAAACGGAACTTTGCAATGGCCCGTACAACGCCTTTAGCCGACATTCGCAACATCGGAATCATCGCGCACGTCGACGCCGGTAAGACCACCACGACCGAGCGCATTCTTTATTACACGGGTCGTAAGCACACGATCGTCGACGTCCACGAGACGAAGGACTTGAAGTCCTCGACGACGACTGACTACATGGAGCAGGAGCAGAAGCGCGGCATCACGATTCAGTCGGCCGCGGTTTCGACCACCTGGCGCAAGAAGAAGATCAACGTCATCGACACCCCCGGGCACGTCGATTTCACGATCGAAGTGAACCGTTCGCTGCGCGTGCTCGACGGCGCGGTCGTGGTGTTCGACGGCGTGGCGGGCGTGGAGCCGCAGTCGGAGACGAACTGGCGCCTCGCTAACAACTACAACGTTCCGCGTATCTGCTACGTGAACAAGATCGACCGCTCGGGCGCGAACTTCGTGCGCTGCGTGGACATGATCAAGAACCGCCTCGGCGCGCGTCCGCTGCCGATCCAGATTCCGATCGGCTCGGAAGACAACTTCAAGGGCATGATCGACCTGGTCACGCAGGAAGCGCTGGTCTGGGACTCGGACGACAAGGACGCGAAGTGGCAGATCATCCCGGTCGGCGACGGCTCGGGCCTCGCGGACAAGCTCGGCATCACGGTGCCCTCGGATCGCAAGATCCTCGACAGCTACGCGAAGTACCGCACCGAGCTCGTCGACACGGCGCTCGAGATGGACGACGCGGCGATGGAGAAGTACCTGACGGACGGCGAAGCGCCGAGCGTGGAGGTGCTGCGCAAGTGCATCCGCAAGGGTGTGATCTCGGGCGCCTTCAACGCGGTGCTGTGCGGCTCCTCGTACAAGAACAAGGGCGTGCAGCAGCTGCTGGACGCGGTGGTCGACTATCTACCGGCCCCGACGGACGTCGAAGCCATCAAGACGGTGGACGTGGACGGTAATCCGATCGGCGAGCGCAAGACGGCCGACGACGAGCCGTTCAGCGCGCTGGCGTTCAAGGTGATCAACGACGCCTACGGCGCGCTGACCTTCGTGCGCGTGTACTCGGGCGTGCTGACCAAGGGCATGTCGGTGACGAACACGACGCGTGGCAAGCGCGAGAAGATCGGCCGCATGGTCGAGATGTTCGCGGACAAGCAGAATCCGATCGAAGAAGCGCGCGCGGGCGACATCATCGCGCTCGTCTCGCTGGCCGAGACGGACACGGGTGACACGCTGGCGGACACCGAGAACCAGGTGGTGCTGGAGCGCATGCGCTTCCCGGACCCCGTGATCAGCGTCTCGGTGAAGGCGAAGGTCAAGGGCGAGGCGGAGAAGTTCGGCGCGGCGCTGGGCAAGATGGTCCGTGCCGATCCTTCGCTCTACCTCGAAACGGATCGCGAGACGAACGAGACGATCCTGCGCGGCATGGGCGAGCTGCACCTCGAAGTGACGCTCGATCGCATGCGCACGGAGTTCGGCGTCGAAGGCATCATGGGCGAGCCGCAGGTGGCGTACCGCGAGTCGTTCACGAAGGCGATCGACGAGCACTACGTGCACAAGAAGCAGACGGGTGGCTCGGGTCAGTTCGCCGAGGTGTGGATCAAGTTCGAGCCGCTCGAGCGTGGCAAGGGCTTCGAGTTCGTCGACGCGACGACCGGCGGCTCGGTGCCGCGCGAGTTCGTGCCGGCGGTGGAAAAGGGCTTGAAGATCCAGAAGGAAGACGGCGTTCTGGCGCACTTCCCCACGGTGGACTTCCGCGCGACGCTGCACGACGGCTCGTACCACGACGTCGACTCGAACGCGCTGACGTTCGAAATCGCGGCGAAGGCGTGCTTCCGCGAGGGCATCCGCAAGGCGAACCCGCAGTTGCTGGAGCCGGTGATGAAGGTCGAGACCGTGACGCCGCAGGATTACCTGGGCGACGTGATCGGCGACATGAACCGCCGTCGCGGCACGATCCTCGAGCAGGTCGAGCGCGGCACGAACATCGCCGTGGTTGCGACGATTCCGCTGTCGGAAATGTTCGGCTACATCGGCCAGCTGCGTTCGATGACCTCGGGTCGCGCGAGCTTCACGATGGAGTTCTCGCACTACGATCCGGTGCCGAAGAACAAGGCGGATGAAGTCATCGCCGAGGTCGAGAAGCGCCGCAAGGCTGTGGCCGCGTAATGGGGACATTCCCCGTTTCCTAGCAAACGGGGACAGACCTCAGGTTGATATGAAGGGCGGGTGAGCAATCACCCGCCCTTTTTCATTGCGCCCGCGGAACGGCTATCTGAACCGAAACCACTTCAAGTTCCCGATCGTGCCGTCGCCCTCGAAGACCACATACAGATCGTGAATCCCGCTCACCCGGGCCACGGGCGCGGACGCTGTTTCCCAATTCTGAAATCCGCCGGTATCCGGAATCTCCACCGTCGCGATCAGCGGCCCCGTCAGGCTATCCAGTCGGAACTGCAGCCGGCTGCCATTACGCGCCCTCCCGGGATTAGCCACGCGCGCCTCCACCGCGGTCACCTCCGGCGTGAACTCGATGTTGCGGTAGATCGCATGCGACTCATCGGAGGCGTAACCGACGTTGTAACCACCCTCCTCTTCGGCCGTCGTCTCGGTCTGCAGTCCCCTCACATCGCTGTAGCTAGCCGCCTGGATTTTCGTGGTGGCGGGAATGCGGTAACCGCCGGCCTGCGTTCCGCTCCAAGTGAACGTCGCGCCGCTGTACGGCGGCAGCGAATAGCTGAACTCCTGCGTACCCCAAACGACGCGGAACGGACTGTCGCTGGCTGAATCGTTGAACACGACCAGCGCCTTCCAGCCGTCGGGATTCAGGAACGCGACGCTGATCCTGCCGGTGGCGTCGCTCGAAAAGACGCGCGTGGCGTCGGGCTGCACGTATTTGCTGTAGTGCCCGAGCGTGTAGTAACCAATCTCGTAGCTCACCGAGCCCGTCTGACTATTCACCGTCACCAGCGGCGCGCAGGTATCGCAACCGCCGGCATGCGGGCCGCGATTCTCATCCAGCGCCAGCCCCCACTTGATGAAGCTCCGGCTCCAGTTGCGCATGGACTGCGTGATCATCTCGAAATCATTCGTCACGGGATCCGAGATCCACGCGCCGCTCGAGGCCTCGGTAACGTAGTTGCCCTTCGTCGGGAAGAGATTGTGAACCGTCGTCATGGCGCCCGGCGTGCCGCCGTACCAGTGCCAGGCCGTTCCGGCGATCAGGTCGGAGCTGAGTAGCTCGGGGTCGCTCAACACGTGCATGGGGAAATCGGCGCCGTCCCAGTTGTGGTCGTAGATGAGCACGCGCGTCGTGATGTTGTTGGCGCGAAACGCCGGCAGGATGAACTCGCGCAGCAGCAGCGTTTGCGTCTCGGCGTCGACCGGCATGCCCGGATAGTCGTGCGGCGAGAACTCCGGCTCGTTCTGATGCGAGATGTAATCGGCGTTGATGCCTTCGGCCGCGTACGCCTGCAGATACTTGATGAAGTACTGCGTGTACGCCTCGTAGGCGCTCGGCAACAGCGTCCCGCCGAGCAGCGAGTCCGAGGTCTTCATCCAGCCGGGAGCGCTCCACAACGACGCCAGCAGCTTCATCTGCGGATTGAGCTGCTTCGCCTGCTGGATGATGGGAATGTGCTCCGGCCGGTCCACGTCGATCGAGAAGTTAGCCAGCGTCGGATCGGTCTGGCCCCGCGGCATGTCGTCGTACGAATAGTGATAACGCGACAGGTCCGTCGCGCCGATCGTGGTGCGCATGGCGTTGAGGCCGATGCCCTGCCCGTTGCGGGTGAACAGGTTGTTCATCGCCTCCTCGCGCGCGGCCGGCGTCGCGACGCGCACCAGCAACCAGGTGGACGCATCGGTGAAGGCCGCGCCGAAACCCACGACGGTCTGGTAGCGCTGGTTCTCGTCGACGACGATGGTGTTGTCGTCGATGGGCTGGATGTTCGCGCCCGGCGCGGAAAAGGTCGCGGGCGACTGTTCGGCCATGCGCGTCGCCTGGTCGTTGGTCGTCAGGACCACCGTGACCGGGATTTCCGCGGGCGGCGGAGGTGTCGCAGGCGGTCCGGGCTGGGGCGGTAGTTGAACCGACGACCCGCCGCCGCCTCCGCCTCCCCCGCAGCTCGCCGCCAGTAGCAAGCCGAGAAGGGAGGTCAGGAAGACGCGAGTCCTCGATGCCCCCGGTGATGTCATCCGCCGCGCTCGTGCTACGGCGCGGGTGCGGGCGCCGGCTCCTCCGCGGGCAACACGCCATTGAGCCGAATGTCCGCCGACGACGCGCCGATGAGGATCGGGATATCGCCGGGCGGCCGCACCCACGCGTGGGTCGCCTCATCCCAGTACGACATGGATTCGGGCGACAGCGCGATGATGACGTCCCGCGATTCGCCGGGCTGCAGCTCGACCTTGCCGAAACCGGCGAGCGACTTCGGCGCGGTAGGCACGGGCGCCCCGGGCAGTGCCCCGGCATACGCCTGCACGATCTCGCTGCCGGCAACCTGGCCCGTGTTCGTCACGTTCACCGTGACCGACATGGGCCCGACGCGCAGATCCTTGTAATCGAACCTGCATCCGCGCTAGACGCGACCCACCCCTGCCATGCATTGGCTCACACCGGTTGGCCGCGCGCATTGACATTCGTCATGCCGGTGACGCCACCTCCTGCATGCTCACGACGTGATGATCCATTTCGGCGAACGACTCGAGCGCGCTCCGATTGAGGATCTGCAATTGCCGGCTCCCCTGGAACGCGATCACACTCTCCGAACGCAGTGTGGTCAGCGCGCGACTCACCGATTCGACGGCGATGGAGAGATAGTCAGCGATGTCGTGGCGGGACATCGGCAGGCTGATGGTCGCCACGTCGGCATCGGGCGAGCGCTTCATCCACAGCAGCAGGAATGCGCACACCTTCGATCTCGCGCTGTTGCGCGTGATGACGTGTATCCGCGTGTGCAATCTGCAAATGGACTGGAAGGTCTTTTCCTGAATCCAGCGGCTCACTTGCAGATCCGCTTCGGAGAGTTGTTGAAACTGGGTGCGCGGATACCGGGCTATCGTGGTGTTCGCGACGATCGCCTCGACCGATACATCCTGCGTTCCGTACGGGCCGATGCCGAACAGGTCGCCGGCAGCAGGAAGTCCACGATCTGCCGATGTCCGTCCGCGGTCGGGGCGCAGATGCGCGCGCTGCCGGACCTCAGTCCGTACAAGTAAGGGTCGCTGTCGGTGCAGACGAGCCCGCCGTTCCTCGGATCACAACGCAGCAGCGTGCCCAAGGGGACGAGAGAAGGTGGGTCGTCGCAATCGAGTGAGTGGATGGTGTCGAGCTTCGTCCCCGAAGTTTGCATCGCGCCGCCCCTCCGCACAGTGATGCGAAGTCTGGCGCGCGTTTTTTGGCTTCTTTGTCATCGTCCGACCAGCGGCGCGTGTCAGCGGATCGACGAGTGGGCATCGGCGAGCGTCGGGCATGAGGATCGGGTCACGTGGGGAATCCGATACAGGCGTTCCGTCGTGGCAACACTCCCGGGGGGAAATGAGCCCGTAATCTTGCGCGCGCCGCCCTCAGCCGGCGTTCAGCTGGCTTTGGCAAAATGGCTCGTGTCATATTCGCTCCCTAACAAAGAACAAAGGCGCCAATGATGCTTCGAGACTTGTTTCGTCCGCTGGCCATGACCGTGGCCTTCACCCTTCCCCTGGCCGCCGTGGCGGCCGCAGAGCTCACGGACGAGCAGGTTCGACTGATCCAGGCGCTGCCGCCGGTCGCGAAGATCGAGGCCGCGCTGCCCAAGCGCTCGGATCCGGGCGAAGCCGCGGTGGATCGCATGATGGTTCTGCAGCAGTTCAGCGAGATGGCCGCGTCCATCGCGCCGGGGCTGCGTGATCCGGAGTTGAAGAAGCAGGTGAACCAGTATCACGCCGCGCTCGTCGCCGGGCTTCCCGAGGCGGAGCGCGCGCTGCAGGGGCGCCAGGCGCATGAGCTGTCGGCGCGCATGTATTCGGATCTGCGCGAGGGGTGGCAGGTCATGCGCGGGGTGTATGAGAAGACGCTGGATGGCGCGCTGCGCGCGTACGCGCTCGATTACTTCGGGCGGCAGGTCAACGTGTACACGCGCCAGGAACCGACGAATCCGGTGGAGGCGTACGTGGCCGAGCTACCGGAGCCGTGGCGCTCGCGGGCGGAGACGGTGCTCGCGGTTCCGGGCGCGGTGTGGATCGCGCTGCTCATCGTCTGGCTGGTGTTTGGGGTCGCGACACGCACCGTGCCCTTCCGCCTGTCGCCGCAGGATCCGTGGAAGCTGCAGCGCGGACGCGAGCTGCGACCGATGCGCTTCGAGCAGGTGCTCGTGGAAGACGTGAAGGACCTGGTGCGCGAGACGCCCCACTACCACACGCCCAGGGACGCACAGGGGAACCCGAGCGGGCTCACCACGGTGAGCCATACGCGCACGCACATCGTCACGATGTTCGTCCGCGGCGTCGATGGGCGCGAGGACAGTCTCAAGCTCGTGAACCACGACTTCGACGTGCGGCGCGGTCACCGCGTGCTGGCGGTGTGGGAAGGCGACGGCAAGTACTGCCTGTTCCTCTACAACCACGATCTGCGCCGCTACCTGGATCTGCCGCGTTTGCGCAAGTTCGTGAAGATGCGGCCGTGGTTGCTGGTGCCGGTGTGGGCGCTAACTACCGTGGCCGTGGCGGCGATCCAGCCGGGGTTCGTGTTGCTGCCGCTGTGCCTGACGCCCATCGTGTATCTGATCTTCATGGGCATCGTGAATGCACGGCGGCGGCGCGTGTTCTTGAAGGAAATGGCGCCGCGGCTCGTGCAGGAGGCGGGGCCGCCACCGCCGCTGACCGGAGCCGTCACGGCGGCGGCCCGCGAAGGCGTCGTGGCGTAGCGGGCCAGGTCCGGCACCGTTTTCTAGGAAATGGGGTCTGACCCCATTTCCCGGTCGCCACTTGGGGCGTACGGGAGCGGAGGCGACCTTACAATTACGCGCATGGGAGCTAACTCCGCGATTTCTCACCCGGCACCGACGGCGGCACCGACCAATGAGCGGAAGGCGTTGTTCGGGTTGTGGACGCTGTTCTGGCTGCTGATGGTCACGGTCGCGGTGCAGGACGAGATTGCCGATCCGTACGTGAAGTGGTGGGAGCCGTTGGTGTGGGAGGGGACGTCGTGTCTCGTGGCCACGGTGTGGTTGCTGCTTCAGCAACACACCGCCCGGCGATGGGACAAGTACCTCGCGCAGCCGCTGAAGTGGTTCGGGATGCACATGGCGTGGCTGCCGCTCATCGCGCTCACTTTCGTCGCGGTGGTGTATTCGCTCCGGCACGGCATTTATTCGTTTACAAACGAGACGTACGAGCACGAGCCGTGGGGGCTGGTGCTGTTGTACGAGTCGGTGAAGCTCGCGTTGTTCACGGCATTGTGGCTCGCGATCATTTTCGGCTTCGCGAGCTTTGCGCGGTGGAAGCAGGAGCGCGAGCGGTTGTTGCAGATGCAGAAGCACCTGGCGGAATCGCAGCTCGCGCAGCTCAAGGCGCAGCTTCAGCCGCACTTCCTGTTCAATGCGCTGAACACGATCTCCGCGCTCATGCAGTCGGACGTGGAGCGCGCGGATCGGCTGCTCACGCGGCTCGCCGACCTGCTGCGCGCGAGTCTCACGGTGGGCGCGCGGCATCAGACCTCGTTGCGCGAGGAGTGGAAGCTGCTGGAGCTGTACGCCTCGATCATGCAAGAGCGCTTCGCGGGCCGGGCCGCGCTCTCGATGCAGGCTGACGACGCGGCACTCGACGCTTCGATTCCGGTGATGCTCTTGCAGCCGCTGCTCGAGAACGCCTACAAACACGGGGTGGAACTCAGCAGCGAACCGGTGAACATTCGCGTCGACGCGCGGCGCGAGGGAGACAACCTGCACATCTCGGTGCACAACACGGGTCCGTGGCAGGACTCCGGGCACGAAGGCATCGGCCTGCGCAACTGCCGCGAACGCCTCGCGCTGGTTTTCGGTGATCGCGCGACCTTCAAGGTGGCGCCAGACGCGGCCGGCGTGACGGCGACGGTCATCGTGCCATACGAGCCGTTCCGCGCTTGATGCGCGTGCTCATCGTCGACGACGAAGCGCCGGCGCGTGACAAGCTGCGCCGCTGGCTCGGCGTGCACCCGCACATCGAGATCGCGGGCGAAGCGGCCGAGGGCCTCGCGGCCGCGGCGGCGATCGAGAACCTGAAGCCCGACGCCGTGTTCCTCGACATCCAGATGCCGGGCCTGTCCGGCCTCGAAGTCGCCGCGCAACTCGAGAGCGATTCGGCGCCGCTGCTGGTGTTCGTCACGGCATTCGACGAGCACGCGATCCGCGCGTTCGACCTGAACGCCGTCGACTATCTACTGAAGCCCTACGACCGCGACCGGCTGGAGAAATCGCTGCTGCGCCTGCGGGAACGACGCGGCAAGGGCACGTCCGCGCCGCGCCCGGCCGTGAACGTCGCGCGCGCCCAGACTCGCTCCACCGAGCGCCTGCTGGTGCCGCGTGGTGAGCAGCTCGAGCTCATCGACGCCGCCGGCATCCTCTGGCTCGAGGCCGACGACAACTACGTTCACGTGCACACGGCCAGCGCGCGCTACCTCGTGCGTCGCACGCTCGCGGACCTGCTCGATCAACTGGGCGAACGCTTCGTGCGCATCCACAAATCCACCGCCGTGAACCTGGCCGAGGTCACCTCGCTCGTGCCGCTGTTCAAGGGCGATCACGAGGTGCGGCTGCGCGGCGGGCAGGTGCTGCGCCTCAGCCGCCGGTTCAAGGACGCCCTCTTCGCCCGCATGCCGCGCTGACGCGCCACAAGGTTGCGGAAGCTACAGCAACCGCTCCCACATCACCCAGAACCCCTGCAGCAGGCGATCTTTCAACGGACGCTTCTTCCACGCGTCGAGCGTGATGGGCGTGGCGGCGGCGAGGTCCGAGTCGAACATCTCTCGCATCTGCGTGGCGAAGCCCTCGTCGATGATCACGATGTTGAGCTCGTCGTTGTTCGCGAAACTGCGCCAGTCCCAGTTCGCGGAGCCGACCGAGCTCCAGAGGCCGTCGACTTCGAGGGTCTTCGCGTGCAGCAGGACGTCCTTCTGCTCGAAGATGCGGATGCCGCCGTCGAGCAGCTTCGTGTAATGAGCGCGGCCGGCGTGCATGATGCCGCTGAAGTCCGTGAGGCCCGCGAGCAGCAGACGCACGTTCACGCCACGGCGGGCGGCGTTCAGCAGCGCCTCTTCCACCTGGTCGTCGGGCGCGAAGTACGCCATGGTCAGGTCGATCGACTTCTGCGCGAAGGTCAGCGCGGACAATGAGCTGACGTAGGTCTCGTTGCGCGTGGAATCGACCGAGGTCGCGTCGACTCGCATCAGCGTCTTGCCGGCGTCGCGTGCCGGCGGCCGATAGTTTGCCGGCTTTGGCTCAGGGCATTTCTGTTTCTTCCAGCTTTCGAGGAACAGGCGCTGCAGCTCGCGCGAGACCGGGCCCTCGACCTGCACCTGCGTGTCGCGCCAGCCTTCGGTCACGGGATCCCGCTTCACGCTGCCGCGCGAGCCGCTCGTGTAGGTGGAACTGAAATTGATGCCGCCGGCGAAGCCGTGGATGCCATCGATCACGACGATCTTGCGGTGATCGCGCTGCACGAACTTCGCCGTGCGGTTGTCGGCGGGATTGACCGGGTTGAACTCGCACAGCCGCACGCCCGCGGCGCGCAGCTTCTCGCGGACTTCCTCCGGCGTGGCCGACGAGCCGAGACCGTCGTAGAGGACGTTCACCGCGACGCCGCGGGCGACGACTTCCGCGAGCAGGTCCGACAGCTTGCGTCCCTCGTGCTGCGCCTCGTCGAAAATGTACATCTCGATGTTGACGCTGTCGCGCGCGGCCGCGATGGCCGCGAACATCGCTTCGTAGGTGCGCGGCCCGTCGACGAGCAATCGCGCGCGATTGCCCGCGATCAGCGGCCCACCGCCCGCGGCTTCCATGGCCAGCAAGGTTTGCGCAAGCAGGTTGTCCTCGCCGAGCTCCATCAGCTTGGCGGAAACGCGCGCGCGGGTGCGCGGATCGACGCGTCCGTCGGGTCCGATCATGGACAGCGGCGCGATCGCGTCGGTCGACTTGGGCGTGGGCGGTTCGGGCAAAGGGCGCATCGACGCGCAGCCGCCCAGGAGGACGAGACCTGCGGCCAGCCATGCGCAGCGGTGAAAGACGTTCACGAGTGCGCAGGAGTATGGGCAGGCGCGCCATGCGAACCTGTAGGCCCACGCCGTTGAGGTGGCGTCAGAAAATGGGGACAGTCCCCATTTGCTAGGAATTGGGGACTGTCCCCATTTAGGCTGGGGTCATGGGCAAGGGTAAAGCGGGGAGGATCTACGTGGGCGTCGGCGGGTGGAACTTCGCGCCGTGGCGCGGCACGTTCTATCCGGAGGGGCTGCCGCAGGCGCAGGAGTTGCACTACGCGAGCCGGCAGCTCACGGCCATCGAGATCAACTCCACGTTCTACCGGTTGCAGAAGCCGGCGACGTTCCAGAAATGGAACGACGAAACGCCGGACGGATTCATGTTCAGCCTCAAGGCGCCGCGCTTCGTGACGAACCGCAGGCTTCTTGCGGAGAGCGGATCCAGCGTCGAACGCTTCTTGAACGGCGGCATCACGCGGCTGGGTAAGAAGCTCGGCCCGATCAACTGGCAGCTCCCGCCGACCATGCAGTTCGACGCGCAGGACCTGGCGGCATTCCTCGCCCTGCTCCCGCGCAAACTGGAGGGCCGCGCGCTGCGTCACGTGCTCGAGGCGCGGCACGCGAGCTTCGATTGCCCGGAGCTGATCGAACTACTGCGCGCTCACGAAGTCGGCCTCGTGTTAGCCGGCGATTCGGCCCATCCACTGATCGAAGCACGCACCGCGTCCTTCAGTTACCTGCGCCTGATGGGCACGAAAGCCGGCGCGAAGGCCGGTTACACCCCCGCCGCCCTCACGCGTTGGCGGCAGCGCGCCGAGACACTCGCGCGCGACGGGGATGTGTTCCTGTATTTCATCAGCGGCGCGAAAGTGCGCAATCCGCAGGCGGCGCTCGCGTTGCTCGCGGAACTGCCGTAGTCGCTCAGCCGCGCGCGACCGCCTCAATGTTGTTGCCATCCGGATCCAGCACGAAGGCCCCGTAATAGCCCGCCTCTCGCGGTCCCGGTTTGCCATTGTCGCGGCCGCCGGCCGCGAGCGCGGCGCGGTAGAACTCGTCGACCATCGCGTTGTCCTTTGCCGAAAACGCCACGTGCATCTGGTTGAGGCCGGCGCGCGAGCCTTCCACCCAGTAGGAAGGCCGAAGGGTTCCGATCCACAGATACGGGATCTGGCCCGCGCCGCGGCCTAACAGAAAGAAATCCTTGTGGGGCGTGACGATTCCGAGACCCAGCGCCTTCGCGACCGCGTCATAAAACGCGCGGGCCTTGGGAAGATCGGTTACGACGATTCCAGTGTGATCGAGCATCGGGACTCTCCATGTCGTGATCCGTCACATGCTGCCGGTACGAGCGCCACGCGGCAACGCCGGGCGGCCCTCGGCGCCGACGCACCCAGGCACTGCCCTTACGCCTACCGACAGTCTCGCCGCCGGATGACAGCGCCGCGTCTCTCGCAGGGCGATGATCGAGAACATGGGTAGTAGTCAGAGCAACAAGGGCGCCACGCGACGCCTGATGCTCATCGTGGTCTCGTCCTTCTGTGTCCCGGCGGCGCTCGCGCAGGCGCCGGTGGCGAGCGAACGTGAGGATCCGGACGTCACGATGCAGATCATCGTGGATCCGGAGGCGAATCAGCCCGACGAGATCGTGCGCAAGATTCCGCCGCCGAAACCACGACGGTCCGGCAACGCGGCGGACGGACGGACGAAGGATCTCGCGGATCCGCGCCGGTCCTCAGGCAATGACGGACCCGGATCCGCGGTCGATCCGGTCGCGCCCGATCCGACTCCGATGCCGGACCCCATCGCGCCGCTCGATCCCGGTGGCCCATCCGACCCCCGCGGACCCGGCAGCGCTCCGCCTCCCCGCGAAGCGCCGCC
>JAEWLQ010000050.1 GCA_023457495.1 Pseudomonadota bacterium | reverse complement strand
GCGCACGGCCTCGCTGTCGTCGGCAACCAGTACGGTGCGGTGAGCCAGGCGATCCTCGAGGGTCGAAGTGACTGAGGGCATGGCTAAGACGCGCGGTCCTCTTCCGGGGTTGCAAACGGAGGGCACGATTTCCAGGGACGAGGGTGGTGAATCACACGTTGCGTGTGGCCATGGCGGGGGAGACTTTTGCAGCGCGCAACGCCGGTTGCCAGGCCGCAAGCTGGCCCAGCGTCCAGAGGCCGAGCACACCCCCGACCAGGTAATAGAGGTCGAGCCGGGGCAGTTGGTACTGGGTGGAAAGCCAGTAGCCGGCGGCCAGCGCGAGGCAGCAGCCCAAAACCACTCCGATGGTCGTCACGATCCAGTTCTCGGCGAGGAAGTACTGCACGATGTCGATCTTGCGGGCGCCTATTGCGCGCCGCGTCCCTATCTGCCGAGTGCGGTTGTTCACGTTGAACGTCGCGAGGCCGAAGATGCCGAGGGAGCTGAACACCAGGACCAGTCCGGTCACCACCGCCAGCGTGAACGCCATCATCATGTCGCTGGAATAACTGCGCTGCTTGTCGTCCGCCATCTTGCGCAGTTTGCCGACCACGCGGTTGGGATCGCGCTTGCGCAACGCGGTCTCGGTTTCCTTCATGACGCGATCGAGCTCACCGGGCTGCGTGCGCACGATGTAGCGCGTCCATTCCGAGATCCGCGGCACCAGAATCGCGCGATCCACTTTGTCCCATCCCACCCACGAACCGTGCATGTGATCGATGACTCCGACGATGCGGATGGGCTTGCTCTGGGCATCGTAGAAGTCCTTGCCAACAGGGTTCTTCTCGCCAGGGAACAGCGCCTCGGCGAACGCGCGGCTCACGACGGCATGCGGCGGCTGCCCCTGCTCATCCTTCGCCTTCCACTCGACCATCGATGGATCGAACGTCTTTCCGTCCGCCAGCTTCAGGCCCAGCGCCGTGACGCCGTGCTCGTCGGTGCGGTAGTAGCCTGCCGGAGAGTCCTTGCCCTTCTTGTCGGGCAGCGAGTAATAACCCGAGGAACTGCCGCTGCCAGATAGAGGCACCTGGTGCATGGGCGCCGCATCGACGACACCCGGCATCTGCCGAAGCAGCGCCATGTCTTCGCGCACCATGGCGATGAAATCGAAATCCTTTTCGAATCCCTCGACGGAGAACGAAAAGATGTTCTGGTCGTCGATACCGCTCGGACGGCCGACCTTGCTGACGCGCTGTTGCGTGAGATAGACCGCGTTGACGACGATCGCGAGCGTTATGGCGATCTGCAGCGCCACCAGGATGGCCCCCGCGCGATTGCGTCCCAGTGCCGAGAGAATTGGTCGGAGGCCCATTACTGCACCTTCAGGTAGGAGGCGGGCGCCGCGCGCCCGATACGCCACGCGGGATACAGGCCGGCGACGAGCCCGGCGAGCACCGCGATGGAGACCACGATCACGAAGTTCATTCCGTCGAACGGCAGGAACTTCAGCGGCGCGTCGAGGAAGTGCGAATACCACGCGCGCATCGCCCAGACACCGCTCCAGCCCAGCAAGCCGCCGACGAGCCCACCCGCCAGCGCGACGAGACCCGCTTCGGTCAGGTGCTGATGGAAAATGTCGCGGCGACTGGCGCCGAGCGCGCGCCGCACGCCAGCGGCCGGTGCCGCATTGAGGAATTTCGCGAGCAGCAGGCCCACGGTATTGACCAGGCACACCGCGAGGAATGCGAAAGCCAGCACCAGCATTGCCTTGTTGTCGTCGTCGACCACCTTGTTGCGCTTGAGCCAGCCATCGACGTCGTACAGGTAGTTGTTCAGTGGCCGGCCAAAGCGGCCGTGCTTCTTCTGCTCGATGACGTAGTTGTCGAGGAATTCGCGGAAGGCGCGCTGCTTCTCCGCGCTGCGAATCTCGAACCAGTCGAACACCCAGACGCACTCCGAATTCAGAAAGGCCTGGAAGTTTTCGATGTCTTCGGTCTTCCAGCAATTGGTGTTGCCGTGACTGCCCATCTCCAGGATCGGGCCCCAGGCGACGGGTACATAGGCGCCCTCGTTGTCGTTGAAGGAGCCATTACTGACGTCGAAGTATTTCGGCGCGGGGGTCCACTCATCGAGAACGCCGACCACGCGGAACTCCCGATCCTGCCAGCGCACGGTTTTGCCGACGCTGTTCTCACCCCCGAAAGCTTTCTGGTTGGTCTCCTTGCTGAGGATCATGACCGGCTCGGGCCCCGCATCGGCCTTGGCATCCCACGGACCGCCGAACAGGAAGGGCACCTCGAACATCGGGAAGAAATCCGCGCTGGTCATGCGCGTCGAGACGTACTCGGGATCCATGCCCTTGTCGCCGCGGCTGAGGACGCCGCCCCCCTTGTACATCATGACTTTCCGGTCGGGGATGTTGGACTCGTACAGCGCCTTCGCATCGCGATAGGTGAGCAGGGTCGGCGCGAGCGACTTGTTGTCTTCGTCGTAAGGCTCTTCGGGATCCCAGCTGTCGAGCGATGCCGCGAAGATCACCTTGCCGCGTTCTCCGGCCGGGTTGTGCGCGGCGGCGCGGTAGCTGGTCAGGGTGATCATGCAAACCGAGATGCCGAGCGCGATGGCGAACACCATCAACGCCGTGAGTCCCGGGTTGCGGCGGAAACTCGCGAAGGCAAGGCGCACGTAGTAAGAGAACATTTCAGGCTCCGGCGGTGTTTTCGACGGCCTTGATGTGCGCGTGCCCGGGCGTTGCCGCGGCATGCGATTCATAGGGTTTGAAATCGGATATCTGTCCGTCGACCACCTGGACGTTGCGATGCGCGCGGCGTGCGAGCTCGGGGTCGTGGGTGACCATGATGATGGTGGTCCCCATCTCGTTGATCTTTTCGAGCAGGTCCATGACCTGGCGCGCCATGAGCGAATCCAGGTTGCCCGTGGGCTCATCGGCCAGCACCAGCTTGGGATCCCCGGCGATTGCGCGCGCGATCGCGACTCGCTGTTGCTGGCCACCCGATAGCTGGGCGGGAATGTGGTTCATGCGGGACGCGAGCCCCACGATCTCGAGCGCGTTCTTGATGCGCTGGTCGCGTTCCGCGGACTTCATGCGGCGGTAGCGCAACGGTACGTCGACGTTGTCGTAGACATTGAGATCGGGCATCAGGTTGAAGCTCTGGAAAATGAAGCCGATCTTCTGGTTGCGCAGTCCCGAACGCGCATCGTCCGAGAGGGTCGTCACGTCGACGCCGTCGAGTTGATAGGTCCCTGTGTCGTAAGGCTCGAGCAGGCCCGCGATATTGAGGAACGTGGTCTTGCCGGAGCCTGACGGCCCCGTGACCGCGAGGAATTCGCCCGCCTTGACCGAGAGCGAGAAATTGCGCAGCGCGTGCGTCTCGATCAGGTCGGTACGAAACACTTTGCTGACGTCTGACATGGAGAGCATGGACCTTCCTCTTTTGAAAATTGACTCGTTCAGTTGCCGATGAGAACGCTGGGCGCGTCCTTGTAGTCGCGCATGTCCGAGAGCACGACGCTGTCGCCCACGGCGAGCCCGTTGCGAACTTCGATTTCACCGATTGCGGCAGCGCCGAATTCGACGGGCACGCGGATGGCCTCGTCGTCCCGGACCACGTAGACGAAGCGTGTCTCCGAATCCTGAAACGGGCTGCGGGCCACCTTGAGCACGTCGTTGCGCTCGTCGAGGACGATGCGGACGGAGGCGCGCTGGTTCTGGCGGAGACTCTTGGGCTGCTCCGCGAAACGCACGCGGCCCGTGACCTGTGAATTCCGCACGTCGGGCGAGATGCCGGCGACCGTACCGACCAGCTTGCGGCCGTCGAGCGTGACTTCCGCGTTCATTCCGGCGCGGATTTCGTTGGCATAACTCTCGCTGACCTGGAACTCGATCTCGAGCGCGGACAGATCGACGACGGTCACGAGCGGCGCATTCTCGGCGACCTGGGCGCGCTCGACCTGGGTCAGTGTCGCCACGACGCCGTTGACCGGGGACTTCAGAGTGAGGCCCTCGACACGCTCGCGAAGGCGGGCAACCAGGAGGGCCTGCGCATCGCGCTGGGCACGCTGGCTGCGCAGTTCGAGCTCGAGGCTATCCTTCTCCAGGTTCGCCGTATCGACGGCGTGGGCGTAATTCAGCTTTGCCGTTTCGAGTTCATCGCGCGCGCGCAGGTAATCGCGTTCGGGGATGACATGGATGCTCCACGCTTCTTCAGCGCGCTTGAACTCGCGTTCCGCGGCGGTGATCTGCACCTTCGCGAGGTCGCTGTCCTGGCGGCTCTTGAGGATCGTGCGGCGAACTTCGATCGTCTGCCGGTTGAGCGCGGCCTCCGCGCCGATCAGCTCGGCGCGCTCGCGTTCATATTCATTCATGAGCGCCGCACTCTCGACCGATCCCAGGATGTCCCCGGCCTTTACGGCATCACCCGCGCGCACCTCGTATGTGATCGTGCCGGGCGCTTCGGCAAACAGGGTGGGGCTCACGGCCGCGACGACGATGCCTGTCGCCGCCACATCGCGGACGAAAGGCCCACGCTCGACGACGGCGGCGCGCAGGCGTTCGCGCGAAATCACTTTCTCGGATGACAGCCACGCGCGTGCGGCCACGATGACGGCTACCAGCAGCACCAATGCCGCCGCGGCGATCCATCCGTATCGACGCAGGTATCGATGCAATTGTTCGCGGCGGCTGGCGGGCAGGGCCACAGTCCTGTCCTGGGCCTGGGTGCCGCGCATCGATACATCTCGCAATAGCAGTGTCATGCCATTGCCAAAGCACACGCCATGCCAAGGGCCATGCGATGGCCCATGTGCCGCCTAAGCGATTGAATTCAGTTGGAGTGGGTGTGCGGAGTATCGAGGGTCGTTGGCGTCCACCCTGTCCGCGCGCGGACAGCGGACACAACGCGGACGTCCATGAATGGGGGCCGCGAAACGGGGTCAGACCCCGTTTCCTGGCAAAAGGGGTCTGACCCCATTTCTAGATGCGACGAATGCCGCCGGGTCCGCCGAGGATCACGAGATCCGCGGGACGAGCGGCAAACAATCCCACGGTGACCACGCCCGTGATCTGGTTGATCGTGTTCTCGAGTCCCGTCGGATCCGTGATGCGCATGTCGTGCACATCGAGGATGTGATTGCCGTTGTCGGTGACGACGTTCGCGCGCCACACCGGGCGTCCGCCCAGTTCGCCGAGCTTGCGGCTCACGTAGGAGCGCGCCATCGGGATCACTTCCACCGGCAGCGGAAACGTTCCCAGGGTATCCACCAGCTTCCCCTCGTCGGCGATGCAGACGAAACGGCGGGACGCCGCCGCGATGATCTTCTCGCGGGTCAGGGCGGCGCCGCCGCCCTTGATGAGCTGACGTCGATGGTTGGTTTCGTCGGCCCCGTCGATGTAGGTGTCGATCTCTCCGACGTCGTTCAGATCGAGTACCGGGATACCGGCGGCCTTCAATCGCTCAGTGGATCCATTGGAGCTCGATACGGCTCCAGCGATATGCACGCGCTGCCGGGCGAGCTCTTCGATGAGGTAGTTGACCGTCGAACCGGTGCCGACGCCTAGCACCTTTCCGGCTTCGACGAATTCGAGCGCAGCGCGCGCCGCAGCTTGTTTTCCAGTGTTTTGCGCGTTGTTCACCAATGCTCCCCGAATCGCGGACCGTTGAAACGACAATGCCCGCTTGCGCGGGCATTGTCTTCAGAAACTAAACGGCGGACGAGAATTTCTTCTCGTCCGCCGTGTCTGCAAGGCCAGAATTACTTCTTCTTGGCTTTCTTCTTGGCCTTCTTCTTGGCTTTCGCCATGGCACATCTCCAGTAGTTACGGGTTAGTCCGAGGCCGAGTATACGCAGGCGTTGACAAAATTCAAGCAAGGGTTGTCGAGAATCGTTGATGCATTCACATCGACACTCGTCATGACCATCACTCGAGCGAGAGGATGAACTTCCAATGAGCCTCGCTCACCGGTGTGATCGACAGTCTGTTGCCGCGCCTGAGCAGCAGCATCCCATCTAGTTCGCGCGTCTCGTGTTTGCGAAGTTCGTCGAGTGTGATCACGCGCTTCAGGCGGCGTTTCAGTTGCACGTCGACTACATACCAGCGGGGATTCGCTGGATCACTGCCCGCATCGTAGTGCGCATTCTTCTTTTCGAATGCCGTCGGGTCGGGATACGCGGTGCGCACGACCTCCATGATCCCCGCGATGCCGGTCTCATCGGTACTCGAGTGATAGAGGAACGCGATATCGCCCTTCTTGAAGTCGTCTCGCAGCATGTTGCGCGCCTGGTAATTGCGCACCCCGTCCCACATCGCGCGCTTGCGCGGCTTTTTCGCGAGATCATCGACTCCGAACGTCGACGGCTCGGTCTTCATGAGCCAGTAGTTCATCGATTCCCCTGTCCGTGACGAGCAGATCCATGAATACGTCGTTGGGCGTCACGGGTATGTGGTCCACGACCTGGAAAGAATAGGCGAGACCCACGAGGCGAGGCCCACGCCAGTGATCGCGCAACCGGCGGAACTCGAGCGCGCGATCATAGAAGCCCGCGCCATGCCCCAGGCGCGCACCCCGACGGTCGAATCCGACGCCAGCGCAGAAGATCGTGTCGAGAAAGCGGGCGCCGATCCATTCGTGTCCCTCGGGTTCGAGCATCCCGAAGTCGTGTTGCCTTGCATCCGCGTTCAATGGAACGAAACGCATGGAGCGTCTGCGCATGCTGGTGATCCGGGGAAGGTAGATGCGGCAGCCGCGCCGCGTCGCGAGCTCGATGAGGGGTTGCGTACCCAGTTCCTGGGGCATCGATGCGTACAGACCGATGCGTTTGCCCGGAGCGAGCCAATTCGTGCGGGAGATGGCCTCGGCGACCGCGCGGGCGGCGCGCACCCGCTCGCCGGGCGGGACGGCACGGCGCCGGGCGAGGAGTTGCTTGCGAAGGGACTGCTTCGTCAACACGTGAAAGAGATAAAGCGCTACCCGTAAATGCCGGTGCGAATCGTTGCTCTCGAACCAGAGCAACAAGGTGGGACCGGCCCCGACATTTAAGGCTTTCCGCTCGAAGCGGACTTGCACAGTACTGCCGGAAAGGCGTGGTCCCTGGGCGTTTACATTACGGTCGAGAGGTAACCCGACCCGCTGTCGAACACCACAGGCAGCGCACGAGTGACTTTACACGTTTCAGGCGCAAGCGCCACATAGGAAAACGCCGTCGAAACGACGGCGTTCACGAAAATTTGTGGGATGCCGCTCAGAGATCCAGTTGGCGGGTTCTCTGTAGCGCATTCTCGACACGCTCGCGCATGTGCTTCACGCGTCCGCTCACCGGGCCCTGCAATTCGTTCTCGTGCTTGCGCAGGCGCAGCAGCTCGTTGGCCATGTTGAGCGCCGCGATCACGGCAATGCGATCGGCGCCGACCACTTTGCCGGTGTCGCGGATCTCGCGCATCTTCTTGTTGAGGTATTCGGCGGAGTCGAGCAGATCGGCGCGCTCGTCGGAAGGACAGGAAACGAAGTACTCCTTCTCGAGGATTCGCACGTTGACGTGCGCCGGTTCCTTGTCGCTCACGCAGTGTGCTCCATCGTCTTGAGGCGGCCGATCATGGCCTCGACGCGCGCGCGCACCTGGTCGTTGCGCTGTGCGAACGCGGAACGTTCGGCGGCCAGCGATTCCTGACGCTGACGCAGGGCGCGGTTCTCCTCCCGGAGGGCTTCGACCACCAGGAGCAGTTCTTCGACACGGCGTTCGAGCTGCGCGAACTCCCCATCGAAGCCGGGTTTGCCACTCTTCCCTGATTCATTATTGTTGTCGTTCATGGCGCGGGACTATAGGGCTCCGCTCTCGTGGGGGTCAAATTCGGGGCATAATTCCCCCATGTTGGCCGCCACTTACGATGAGTTCGAGCGTGTGCTGCGTGACGCGCACGCCCTGTCCGAGCCCGCGGAGGCGCACGGCACCCTCGCCGGCGCGTTGTGCAGCTCGCGCGACTACGGCCTCATCGAATGGCTGCGCGACATCCTGCCGGACGAATCCGCCGACGAGGCGGTGCTGCAGAGCTCGGTGCTGCAGAACGTCTACGACTCGATGGTGCGCACGCTGGTCGGCAACGACGCCGATTTCGCACCGCTGCTTCCCGATGACGAAGCCCCGCTCGGCGAACGCGCCGAAGCGTTGTCGTTGTGGTGCCAGGGATTTCTGTATGGCCTCGGTTCCGGCGCCACCGCCGATCCGGGCAACGTGTCCACCGAGGCCGGCGAAATCATCCGCGACCTGACCGAGATCACGCATGTGGGGGTCGAGGCCGACGAAGAGAACGAGGAGAACGAGACCGCGTTCGCCGAGGTCGTCGAATTCGTGCGCGTCGGCGTGCAGCTGCTGTTCGTCGAACTCGCGCCCGCGCGCGGATCGGACCCGTCGCCCGATTCCGCATCGCTCCATTGAAGGGGCACATCGAGGATTCCATGCAGAAGCAGACAGGCGCGCGTTCCAGGACGCCGCTGAAACCCGCGCGACCGGCGGCGATGCCGCGCGATGAATTCAAGCGGCGCCGCCGCGCGCTGATAAAGCTGATGGGTCGCGATTCGATCGCCATCGTGCCCACCGCGCCCGTGCGCCTGCGCAACAACGACGTCGAATACGCCTATCGCCCCGATAGCGACTTCTTCTATCTGACGGGATTCGCGGAGCCCGAATCCGTCGCCGTGCTCATCCCCGGGCGTCCGCAGGGTGAATACATCCTGTTCGTGCGCGATCGCGACCCCGCGCGTGAAACCTGGGACGGCAAACGCGCCGGGCCCGTGGGCGCGGTACGCAGCTTCGGCGCCGATCACGCATTCCCGATCACCGACATCGACGAGATCCTGCCCGGTCTGCTCGAGAACCGCGCCAAGGTCTACTACGCCATGGGCACGCATCCGGAATTCGACCAACGCGTAGTCGGCTGGGTGAACGGTCTGCGCACGCAGGCGCGCAATGGACGCCATCCGCCGCAGGAGATCGTCGCACTGGATCACGTGTTGCACGACATGCGCCTCTTCAAGAGCCGCGCGGAAGTCGACACCATGCGCGAGGCCGCACGGATCGCGGCGCAGGCGCACGTGCGGGCGATGCGCGCCTGCGCGCCGGGTCGGCACGAATACGAAATCGCCGCCGAGATCGTGCACGAGTTCCGAATGCACAACGCGGACCTGTCCTACCTGCCCATCGTCGGGGGCGGCGCCAATAGTTGCATCCTGCATTACCGCGAGAACGATGCGCGCCTGCAGGACGGCGACATCCTGCTCATCGACGCCGGCTGCGAGGTCGAGTGTTACGCCTCCGACATCACGCGCACGTTTCCCGTCAACGGGCGTTTCACGCCCGCGCAGCTCGCGCTGTACGAAATCGTGCTCGAAGCCAATTACGCGGCTATCGCGCGCGTGAAGCCGGGTAATCACTGGAACGAACCGCACGAAGCGGCGGTGCGCGTGATCACGCAGGGGCTCGTGAAGGCGGGCCTGCTCAAGGGGCGCGTCGCCAAGCTCGAGGAGACGGGCGCCTACCGCAAGTTCTTCATGCACCGCACCGGCCACTGGCTGGGGATGGATGTCCATGACGTCGGCGACTACAAGATCGGCGACGAGTGGCGGGTGTTCGAACCGGGCATGGCGCTGACCATCGAGCCCGGCATCTACGTCGCGCCGGGGACCCCGGGCGTGTCGAAGGAATTCCACGGCATCGGCATCCGCATCGAGGACGACGTCGTCGTCACGCGCGACGGATGCGAAGTGCTCACCGATGGCGTGCCGAAGGACGCCGTCGCCATCGAGCGGCTCATGGCATCGGCCGCATGATGCGCCGTTCATGAAAACGGTCGATATCGCGATCGTCGGAGGTGGCATGGTCGGCGCCAGCCTCGCGCTCGCGCTGCGGGCCGCGCGGCTCGAGGTGCTGCTGATCGAGGGGGTGTCGCCCGAGTCGGCGGCCCAACCCAGTTTCGATGAGCGCACCACGGCGCTCGGCAATGGCTCGCGCCAGATCTTCGAATCGCTCGGCTGCTGGGCGGCGATGGCGCCGGAAGCGGCCGCGATCCGTTCGATCCACGTCTCCGACGCGGGACGATTCGGCGTGGCGCGCCTCGACAGCAAGGAGCAGGGCGTGCCCGCATTCGGCTACGTGGTGCCGAACCGCGTGATCGGCCGCGCGTTGTGGCAGGAGCTGCGCACCGCGGCCAATGTCGAGCTCGCCGTGCCGGCCGAACTGACCGGCGCGACGCTGCAACCTGACGGCGTGACGCTCGAAGTCTCCCGCGCGGGCGCGAAGGAAACCGTGCACGCCCGGCTCGCCGTGGCCGCCGATGGCGCGGGCTCCGTGTTGCGCGCGCGATCGGGCATCGATGCGGATGTGGAGGATTACGGCCAGGTCGCCATCGTCGTGAATGCCTTCACGAACCGGCCTAACAACGGCGAGGCATTCGAACGCTTCACGGCCTCGGGCCCGCTCGCCGTTCTGCCGACCGCCGGCGGCGGCTACACCGTCGTCTGGGCCGTGCGCCCGCCGCGCGCGGCGGAGCTGTTGGCGCTCGACGACCAGGCCTTCGCCGCCGAGCTGCTCTCCGCGTTCGGCTGGCGGGCGGGGAAATTCACCAAGGTCGGCCGCCGCAACACCTATCCACTGGCCTTGTCGCGCGCGACCGGGACCGTCGCGGGCCGCGTGGTGCTGGTCGGCAACGCCGCGCAGGCGCTGCATCCGGTCGCCGGGCAGGGCTTCAATCTCGGGCTGCGCGATGCGGCCACGCTTGCCGAGATGCTCGCCCAGGCCGCGCCCCAGGATGCGCAGGGCGGGGGTTTCAACGAGGGCATCGACGAACTACTCGCGCGCTTCGCGGTGTGGCGCGAAGAGGATCGCAAGGGCGTCACGCGTTTCACCGACGGCCTGGTCAAACTCTTCGGCAGCGATGCGCCGGGCCTGGGTGTCGTGCGCAACTTCGGGTTGCTGCTGTTCGACATGAGCCCGACGGCGAAGCGCGCGCTCTCGCGCGTGAGCTGGGGATTCGCGGGCCGCATGCCGCGCCTGGCGCGCGGCCTGCCGCTCGAATGAGCCGCGCCGTGAAAGCGCAGTTCGAAGTGGCGGTCGTCGGCGCCGGGCCCATTGGCCTCGCGACGGCGGTTCTTCTCGCACGCGAGGCGATCATCCCGGGTGCGCGCATCACCGTGCTCGACCGACGCATCCCGGCGTCGTTCGATGCGGCACACCCGCCGCCGCTCGACCTGCGCGTGTTCGCGTTGTCGCGCGCCAGCGAGCGCATCCTGCGCGCGGCCGGCGCCTGGGACGACGTGGCGCGCCAGGCGGCGCCGTACGAACGCATGCAGGTATGGCATGCCGACGTGCCGCCTCACGGCGGCGAGGCCCTGGTGTTTGATGCCGCCGAAGCGGACGAACCGGACCTGGGCGCCATCGTGCAGAACAACACCTTGCAGGCCGCGCTCGCGAGCGCCGCGCGGCGCGCGGGCATCGTGCTCGAAGAATGCGAGGTCGATGCGCTCGAGCAGTTGCCGGAGGCCGTGCGGGTACGCAGTGGAACCCGCGAGATCACCGCGCGGCTGGTCGTGGGCGCGGATGGCGCGCGGTCGCGGGTTCGCGAGCTCTCGGGGCTCGCGGCGCGGCGCACGGATTACGGACAGATCGCCATCGTTGCGATGGTGCGCACGGACCGGCCGCACCTGCGCACCGCCTGGCAGCGCTTCCTCGGCGACGGGACGCTGGCCTTCCTGCCGCTCGCGGATGGCCTGAGCTCGATCGTCTGGTCGATCCCCACCGAACGCGCGCGGCAGATGCTGGCCGTGACGCCCGAGCGGTTCGAGCGCGCGTTGTTCGAGGATTCCGATGGTGTGCTGGGAGCGGTGAAACTCGCGAGCCAGAGACTGGAGTTTCCGCTGTGGCGCCTCGAGGCGGAGCACTACGCCTGTCCGCGCGTCGCGCTGGTCGGCGATGCCGCGCACGTCGTGCATCCGCTCGCGGGGCAGGGCGCCAACCTCGGCCTGCTCGATGCGGCCGCGCTCGCCGACGTGATCGCCGACGGCGTACGCGAACACGAGGACCCGGGGGCTGAGCGGCTGCTGCGGCGTTACGAACGCTGGCGGCGCTCCGAGAACGACATCATGAGCGGCGCCATCGACGTGTTCGACCGGCTGCTCGCGCGCGGCAGCGGACGTCTCGCGCAGCTCGCGCAACGCGGGCTGCCGTGGGTCGGAAAATCGACGCTCGCGAAACGACTGTTCATCGAACGCGCACTCGGCCTCGCGGGCGAACTGCCCGACGCGGCCCGTTGATGGTATCGCGGCACGACCGGCTCGCCGGCATGACGGCGATGCTCATCTCTTCCGGCGCGTTCGCCTTCATGGACACGGGCCTCAAACTGCTCACCGCGCACTACTCCGCGGCGCAGGTGGCGTCACTGCGTGGCGCCGCCGCGTTGCCCGTGGTTTTCGTGTGGGCCTGGTACTCGGGCGGGTTGACGCAGCTCGTGCGAGTCCGCTGGCCGCTGCACATCGCGCGCGGCGTCCTGTCGATTTTCATGATGATCACGTTCGTGTTCGCGCTGCGGGAGTTGACGCTCGCGAAGGCCTACTCGCTGTTCTTCGTCGCGCCGCTGTTGATCGCGATCCTCTCGATCTTCCTGCTGGGCGAGCGGGTCGGGCGCGCGCAGTGGCTCGCGATCTTCGTCGGGTTCTCGGGCGTGTTGATCGTGCTCAGGCCGGAAACCCACGGTTTCGGGCTCTTGGGTACGCTCGCGGTGTTGTGCACCGCGTTGTGTTACGCCTTGTCGTCGGTGCTGGTGCGCATTCTCGGTCGCACCGACACCACCCAGTCGATGATGTTCTGGATGACCTGCATGCTGGCCATCGGTGCGACCGCCATCGCGTTGCCTGGGTGGCGACCGATCCAGGCCGAGCACTACTGGATCATCCTCGGCGTCGCATTCTCGGGCGCGTTGGGGCAGTGGGGAGTGACGGAGGCTTTCCGACGCGCGCCCGCCGCAACCGTGGCGCCGCTCGAATACTCCGGGCTCGCGTGGGCGATGACGATCGACCTGCTGGTCTGGTCGGCGATCCCGGCGTGGAGCACGCTGATCGGCGCCGCCGTGATCATCGGCAGCGGACTGTACCTGCTGCGCTTCGAGGCGAAACGCGCAAGTTAGGTCGCGCCGGCCCGACGGATTTCGAGACACAGCGCCAGTTTCCGGTGGGCGATTGCGGCATCCGTCCGCCTCCTTGGCGATACTCGCCGCGCATGGCGATCAACGTCGTCCCCCGCATTCTGCTGCCCACGATGGACTCGGAGAGATTCGAGAGCTGCTCCTTTTCCCTGAACGATGTCGAGTCGCTGCTGACCATCGCGATGACGGACCTGCCGCCGTACATCATCCATTTCCACCGGCTGAGCTGGCATCGCTTCACGCCCTACGCAGACTGCAAGCCCGGCCTGATCCTGGGTTGCGACATGGCAGTCGCGGAGGTCGAAGATTCCCCCGCGCTCAAGGCCTATCTACAGAAAGCGTCTCTGAGCCCCGAAGCCGCCAGGCGGCTGCGCCACTACCGCATCTACCTCGGCAAAGGCGGCTGCCACGAAGCCTTCGCCCAGTCCGCATACGGCAGCGGCGCCGGTTCGTTTTCGCGCAAGATGGCGTCCTTCACCAACCGCCTGAAGCTCATGCTGCGGTAATGGGGACATTCCTCGTTTCCTAGCAAACGGGGACAGACCTGGGGGGCGTGGGTCGTATCGGTAAGTGCTTCGATGAGTCCCTGAAGACGACTGTGCTGGGCTGCGCGTGGCAAGGCCGCCGCCCACGCGATGGGGTGTCGCTCCCGCGGCGCACTCCAGTTGTTGGGTGCGCCAGATTTGTGGCCCGCCGGCCGTGCGGGCGGGTTATCTGTCTCTGCCATTCTAGAAAGGCGCCTAGCGCAGTCTGAGGGAGTCGTTTGCCGGCTCGGTGCCTTGCGCGAACGCCGGATGCGCCGCGTACGCGAAGCCCCATCGCGTGTGCACCGTCCTTGCCAGTCGCCGTTCGCGCGGTCGTCTTCAGGGACTCATCGAAGCGCGTAGCGGTACGGCCAACCGCGCGGTACGTCCATTCGTGAGCGAAGCAGGATCGCCGCGCAGTAACGGCTGCCCGCGGCCA
>JAEWLQ010000049.1 GCA_023457495.1 Pseudomonadota bacterium | reverse complement strand
GGTCCAAGAGCCGTCCGCCCCCGAGGTCACGGTACCGATCGCGGTGTAGCCGTCGAATAGCTTGATCAGGCTGTTCGCGTCGGCCGTACCCTTGATCGTGGCGTAGTTCCACGCTTCGTAGAGGCTGGTGAACTCGATCGATGCGGGCGGCGCCGACGGCGCCGTCACGCTCACGCTCTTGGCCGTTGACGCCGTGCTGGCGTTGCCTGCGACGTCCGTCGCAGTGGCGGTGAAGCTGTGAGCGCCCTTGCTCAGCGGGTCGATATCGAGCGTCCAGGCACCGCTGGCATTGGCCTTCGCCGTGCCGATCTGCGTGCTGCCGTCGAACACCTTCACCGTGCTGTTGGCCTCGGCCGTTCCCTTCAGGATGAAATCGCTGAGGCTGGTCGAGCTTCCGACCGAGGCGCCGGCCTGCGAATAGACCGACAATGTCGGGGCCGTCGGCGCGGTTGCATCGACCTTGATGGCAAGAGCCGTCGAGGCAGCGCTGGTCCCGGAAGCGTTGGTCGCGAGCGCGGTCAGGCTGTGGTCGCCGTCCTTCAGCGTCGACGTCGTCAGCGTCCACTTGCCGCTGCTGTCGGTCGTCGCGGAGCCGACCTGGGTCGTGCCGTCCATTACCTTGATCGTGGTGTTGGCGGCGGCCGATCCGGTCAGGGTCAGGGTCTTGTCGTTGGTGATATAGTCACCAGCGACGCCGCTGTCCTGGGAGAAGGTCGCGATCGTCGGTGCGCCAGGCTTCGTCGGCGTCGTTGACGTCGTGACACTCACGCTCTTGGCAGCAGACGCCGTGCTGGCGTTGCCGGCGACGTCCGTCGCAGTGGCCGTGAAGCTGTGAGTACCCTTGCTCACGGGGTCGATATCGAGGGTCCAGGCACCGCTGGCATTGGCTTTCGCCGTGCCGATCTGCGTGGTGCCGTCGAACACCTTCACCGTGCTGTTGGCCTCGGCGGTGCCCTTCAGGATGAAGTCGTTGAGGCTGGTCGAGCTCCCGACCGACGCACCGGCCTGTGAAGAGACCGACAATGTCGGGGCCGTCGGCGCCGTTGCATCGACCTTGATGGCAAGAGCCGTCGAGGCGGCGCTGGTCTGGCCGGAAGCGTTGGTCGCGATCGCGGTCAGGCTATGGTCGCCATCCTTCAGCGTCGAGGTCGTCAGCGTCCACTTGCCGCTGCTGTCGGTCGTCGCCGTGCCGACCTGGGTCGTGCCATCCATCACCTTGATCGTGGTGTTGGCGGCCGCCGTTCCGGTCAGGGTCAGGGTCTTGTCGTTGGTGATCTTGTCGCCAGCGACGCCGCTGTCCTGGGAGAAGGTCGCGATCGTCGGCGCGCCAGGTGCCGTCGGCGTCGTCGGGTTCGAGATCGTCACCGATACGGCGCTAGAGGCCGTTCCCGTATTGCCGGCTGCGTCCATCGCCTTGGCGGTGAAGCTGTGACTGCCGGTGCTGAGATTGGACGTGGTGAAGGTCCACGCGCCATTTGTGCCGGCGGTCGCCGTGCCGATCTGCGTGGTTCCGTCGAACACCTTCACGGTGCTGTTGGCTTCCGCGGTGCCGGTCAGGACCGCCACCTGGGGAGCGGTAGCCAGCGCGGCCTTGGCGGTCGACGACGAGCTCGAGAGAGCGACCGTCGGTGCAACCGGGGCGGCCGTGTCGACCACCACCGAAACGGCGGTCGAGGCCGGGCTCGTGCTGCCGGATTTCGTCGCGGTCGCCGAGAACTTGTGGCTGCCATCGGCCAAGGCGCTGCTGGTGAAGCTCCAGTTGCCGCTGCTATCGGCGGTCACGGTCCCGACCAGCTTCGTGCCGTCGAGAACCTTGACCGTGCTGCCCGCGGTCGCGGTCCCCTTGAGGGTGACCTTGTCGGAGTTCGTCACGCCGTCGCCGGTCTTGCCGCTATCGGGCGACCATGACGAAATAGCGGCGGCCAGATCTTCGACCGGCGGTACTGTGGGCGCTCCGCCGCCCTCGACCGGAAACGGCGACGGGATGAGCGCGCCCGGAACGATCTTGCCGTCCACGATTGTCGCGTAGCGAACGTTTTCCCACTGGGTGACGTGGATGTCTGCATTCACCTCGGTAATAAGGAGAGGATCATACATGAACGGACCGACGAAATAGACGTCCTTCAGGGCAATCGTGACATCCTGGTTGTCCGCGTGAACGCGCAGCGCGTAGGGACCGCCCTGGAAGACCACATTGTTCAGCGTGACGGTGCCGCCGTAGTTGTCGGCGATGAAGAGGCCGGCCGTCGCGGCAGTGTTATGCGATACGATCGTGGTGTTGGTGATCGTTAGATTGCCGCTGCTGCCGGGGCTGTAAGCCTGAATGCCGTCGGCGTGATCCGAGCCCGAGCCGGTTGTTTCGATGTAGGAATTATTGATAACGATATCACCAGAGCCGCCAATGCGGACTCCTTCTGCCGAATCGATGCGGACGTGATCGAGCGTGAAAGAACCTTGGCCGACGATCGAGGCCGTGGAACCCGTGTCCGTAATGCTCTTATACGAAACCGACCCGCCGTTTTTGACGGTGATCGAATTCGAAGTGGTGACGGCGCTAAAGATTGGATCGTTCCAGCTCAGAGGAGCTATAGCC
>JAEWLQ010000048.1 GCA_023457495.1 Pseudomonadota bacterium | reverse complement strand
CGCCGTCACGGCGCGGTTCCTGATCAGGAAGCCGCGCGCCCGGCGCGCAGGTAGCTGCCGATCAGCAATCCGCCCAGCGCCGCGAACACCGCGCCAAACGCCCCCACGAACACCGTGATGCCGCCGGACGTCACGCTGCCGCCGGCCGGGAAATTGCGCCGCGGGTATTCCGCGGAGTAGGCGACCTCGATGCTGTCGCCTTCGCGCAGTCCGTCCCAGGTCGGCTTCGGCATCCCGGCGTGCGCCTCGATGCGTTGGCCGTCGGGCAGCGTGAACCAGTAGTCGATGCCGTGATCGCTGTCGCCATCGGCGGCCGCCAGCACGACCTTCTTCGTGATGTGACCCTCCGCGCGCGCGCCTTGCTCGAGGATTCGCTGGTCGAGCTGATAGCCGCGCCAGCTGCCGAAGACCACCAGCAGCCCTAGGGCCAGGAACACGATGCCGAATACCAGGGACAACTTGCTGCGACGCGGGGTGTTCATGCGATTCGTGACTTCCCGGCGCGGCCGGGCGGGTGTTGAATTCGAGGCATGCTCAAAACCTACCACGGCAGTTGTCATTGCGGCGCGGTTCGTTACGAGGCCGACATCGATCTCGCTCAGGGCACGGGCAAGTGCAATTGCTCGATCTGCACGAAGACGCGCAACTGGAGCGCGGCCATCAGGCCCGACGCGTTCAGGTTGCTGTCCGGCGAAGACGCGCTGTCCAACTACAGGTTTGGGTCGATGCAGGGCGAGCACCTGTTCTGCAGGAACTGCGGCGTTCATTCGTTCGAGCGCGGCTACATCGAGCAGATCGGCGGGGCGTACGTGTCCGTCAAGGTGAATTGCCTGGACGATCTGGATCCGCGAGAGCTCATCGACGCCCCGGTGCGTTATTCAAACGGGCGCGACAACGCCTGGTGGAATCCGCCGGACGAAATACGCCACCTGTAACCGGTCCGCGAAAGACTCGAGCCCGGTTCAATGCGCCTGGGCCGAGGAATCGTGCTCGACGCGTGTGGAGCGGAGCTGCGGCGGGGGTCCGGCCGCGAGCTGCCTGCCGATGATCGTGGTGAGCCACGCCTCGTCCGGCCGGCCGCTCCAGCGTTCCGCGACGCTGCCATCGCGGCCGATCAGGTAGCTCAGTGGATAGAACTTGCCGGCGTCATAGAAATCGGGTGCGTGATCGAGCCGGCCCTGGATGCCGTCGAAGCGGTTCGTCTCGAGGAATTTCTCGAGCACCGCGGGCTCTTCCAGCGAAACGTACAACACGACGAAGCCATCGTCCGCGTGCTCGCGCTGCATCTTCGAGAGCAGCGGCATTTCCCGCCGGCAGGGAGTGCACCACGTGGCCCAGAAGTTGAGCAGCACGACGTTGCCCTGCAGCTGCGACAGCGTGCGGCGGCTTCCGGCGGCGTCGAAGTAACTGAGATCGGGCGCGCGCGCGTTCATCGTCGGCATCATCATCGCGAGCGGAGTCGATCGCCCATCTACCCGCAGCAGGAAGCCGAGCGCGCCGAGCAGCGCGAGCGCCGCCGCGGGAATGCCGAAGCGGATCCGCGCTGGCGCCGGTCGCGAGAACCACCAGGCCGCGCCCGCGAGCAGGATCGCAACACATAGATAGAAGGCCGGCGCGCGGAACCAGAGTTTGTCCGGGCCGAACCTGCCGGTGAGGAAGGCGAACGAGAGGATCCCGACCCAGCCGTATCCGAGCGCCGTCGCGGCCCAGCCGGCGAAGTTCGCGAGAGGTGGGGCGTGAGCGCGGGCGCGCAGCAGCCATGCGCCGAGCGCGATGACGGCGATCGCGAATGCGAGCGAGAGCCAGGTGGTGCTGTTCTCCATCGCGGGAATTGTGACACCCCACGGTCGCGCGGCGATTCGCGTGCGGCGCGATGCGCTGTCAGCGCGCGCCGACGCCTCTTGTTAGCACGGGGCCCGTTCCCGTTTCGCGCAGCGCATCGATCGACCAGCGGCCCGCGCCGAAACCGATCAGCACGAGGAGCATGAATCCCCAGAGGTAATGCTGCGCGCGAGCGGCGTCGTAGCCTTCGGCGCCGAGCACGTGCCAGTACGAAATCAGCGCGACCGCGTTGACGGCGAACAGCCCGAGCGCGCCGATCCGGGTGCACAGTCCCGCGACCAGCAGCGCAGGGAAGACGAGTTCGCCGAACGTGCCCGCGACCGCGGCGAGTGCGGGCGTCAGCAATGGTACGCGGTACTCGCTGCGAAACAGCTCGAGCGTCGTGTTCCAGGTAGTTAGCTTGAGCCAGCCGGACGCGAGGAACTGCCAGCTCACCCACAGCCGGATGCCGAGCAGCAGCGGCGGCTGCAGCAGCGCGAAGAGCCGCGTGAGACCGGACTCGAAGGTAGTGAACCTGGCAAACATCCTCATCGTCGCTCCACAGTAGTTGGATTGGACCCGGTCGAGATTCGTCACGGCTGCGCTGTGCGGGCTGTTAGTCCGCGAAGGCCGTATGCTGCTGCGCAACGAGTCACGTGCTTCGCTCTGGCCCAAGCCAATCAAATAGTTACAATCGTGCGGGCCGCCCCATGACCTCCCATGTGGGCGGATCGCCACGCGAGCCTCACTACCGACGTGTCCCGACGTGGAGAAAGACCGGTCGGGCGGCCGAGAAATTGCAGAGGACTGTTGCGAGAATTTGCGGTAGCTTCCGCCGCTAACCTTCGGGGAGGCGATGAGCGATGCAACTGTCGCAAATGTGGCGAGAGCATCTGCAAGCGGGCTGTCCGCTCGAAGTGCGCGGTCTGAACATCGCCGGCACCCAGATTGGCGCGCTCGACGCCGAGATCACGGCCTGTGTCAGCGCCTGTGTCACGCACTCACTCGAGATGGACACGCGCATCGAGCGGCGCTTGCAGGACATCGCGCACGCGCTCGAGGATTACCAGGAACAGGCGGCTCCGGAAGTCGCCGCCTATTGCACCCGCCTCAACAAGCTCGTGAGCGCCGTGCTGGTGAATGCCGGGCCCGTCGAGGCCGGCAAGGACGCGGGCGGCGATGCTTCGACCGGCGATACCGGCCGCATGTCGGTGCGGCCGGGGGTGCGGCGTCGTTAGTTAGGGCTGCTTCGGCTCGAACGCGAGCGACAGGCCGTTCATGCAGTACCGCTGGCCGGTCGGCGCGGGCCCGTCGTTGAACACGTGACCGAGATGGCCGCCGCAGTTCGCGCAATGCACTTCCACCCGCGTCATGCCGTGTGACTTGTCCGTGGTCGTCGCGACCGCGCCCGGCAGCGGGCGGAAGAAGCTCGGCCAGCCCGAACCGCTTTCGTACTTCGTGCCCGACTCGAACAGCGGGTGACCGCAGGCCGCGCAGTTGTACTGGCCCGTCCGCTTCTCGTAGTTGAGCGAACTCGTGCCCGCGCGCTCGGTGCCGTGTTCGCGCAATACGCGGAATTGTTCCGGAGTCAGCAGCGAGCGCCACTCGGTTTCGGATTTCTCGACCGCGAATTTTTCGCCTGTCATGTCGTACTCCAGGTTCGATTCATCGGATCGGACAGATGGGGACGTTTTTCCGGTTCGCCAGAAGCAAAACGGGGACAGACCGTCAGGTCTGTCCCCGTTTGCTAGGAAACGGTGAATGTCCCCATTTCTTACAACAGCGGCACCAGGAGCAGTGCGACTATGTTGATGATCTTGATCAGCGGGTTGATCGCGGGACCCGCGGTGTCCTTGTAGGGATCGCCGACGGTGTCGCCCGTGACCGATGCCTTGTGAGCCTCGGAACCCTTGCCGCCGAAGTTGCCTTCCTCGATGTATTTCTTCGCGTTGTCCCAGGCGCCGCCGCCGGTGCACATGGAGATCGCGACGAAGAGGCCGGTGACGATGGTGCCGATCAGCAGGCCGCCGAGCGCGCGGATGCCGGCGCCGTCACCCATGAGCCAGTTCATGCCGAAGGCAATGACCACCGGGATCAGGATGGGCAGCAGCGACGGGATGATCATTTCCTTGATCGCGGCGCGCGTCAGCAGGTCGACGGCGGTGCCGTATTCCGGCTTGGCGGTCCCTTCCATGATGCCCTTGATCTCGCGGAACTGGCGGCGCACTTCCGTCACCACCGAGCCCGCGGCGCGGCCCACGGCCTCCATCGCCATCGCGCCGAACAGATAGGGCACGAGGCCACCGATGAACAGGCCGATGATCACGGCCGGATCCGACAGCGAGAACTCGACCAGCTTGCCGGCCGCTTCCAGGTTGTGCGTGAAATCGGCGAACAACACGAGCGCCGCGAGACCGGCCGAGCCGATCGCGTAACCCTTGGTGACCGCCTTCGTCGTGTTGCCCACGGCGTCGAGCGGATCGGTGATGTCGCGGATCTTCTTGTCGAGCCCCGACATCTCGGCGATGCCGCCGGCGTTGTCGGTGATCGGACCGTAGGCGTCGAGCGCCACGACCATGCCGGTCAGCGACAACATCGCCGTCGCGGCGATCGCGATGCCGTACAGGCCGCCGAGCTCGTATGCGCCCCAGATCGCGAAGCAGATCGCGATGACCGGCAGCGCCGTCGATTTCATCGAGACGCCCAGGCCCGCGATGATGTTCGTGGCGTGACCGGTCTGCGACGCGGCCGCGGTCTTGCGCACCGGGCCGTATTCGGTCGCTGTGTAGTACTCGGTGATGACGATCATCGCGGCCGTGAGAGCCAAACCGATCAGCGCGCAGATGAACATGTTGCGCGTGAGGTTCGGATCCTGCGCCGTGCTCGGCATCAGTGCTTCGGTGATGAACCAGAAGGCGACCGCCGAGATGACGCCCGAGACGATGACGCCCTTGTACAGCGCGTTCATGATCTTGCCGCCTTCGGAGGTCTTCACGAAGAACGTGCCGACGATCGAGGAAACGATGGACGCCGCGCCGAGCGCGAGCGGGTAGAGCACCGCGTTCTCGCCCATGCCCGACATCATCAGGCCGCCCAGCAACATGGTCGCGACCAGCGTCACCGCGTAGGTCTCGAACAGGTCGGCCGCCATGCCGGCGCAGTCGCCGACGTTGTCGCCGACGTTGTCCGCGATCACCGCGGGATTGCGCGGATCGTCTTCCGGAATGCCGGCTTCGACCTTGCCGACGAGATCCGCGCCGACGTCGGCGCCCTTCGTGAAGATGCCGCCGCCGAGTCGCGCGAAGATGGAGATCAGCGAACCGCCGAAGGCGAGGCCGACCAGCGCGTGCAACGCAGGTTCGCTGCCGATGCGCGGTGCGAGCAGCGCGTAGTAACCGGCGACGCCCAGCAGGCCAAGCCCGACCACCAGCATGCCGGTGATGGCGCCGCCCTTGAAGGCGACCTGCAGCGCGGCGTTGAGGCCGTTGTTTGCGGCCTCGGCCGTGCGCACGTTGGCGCGCACCGAGATGTTCATGCCGATGTAACCCGCGAGACCCGACAGGATCGCGCCGACCGCGAAGCCACCGGCCGTCGCCCAGTCGAGCGCGAAGCCGATGACCACGAATAGCAGGACACCGACGACGGAGATCGTCGTGTACTGCCGGTTCAGATAGGCCTTGGCGCCAGCCTGGATGGCCGCCGCGATTTCCTGCATGCGCGCGTTGCCCGCGGGTAGCTTGAGGATCGCCATCATCGAGAACACGCCGTAAAGAACGGCGACGATGCCGGCACCAATGGCCAGCCACAGCCACGTTGTGGCAGTCATGCGGAACTCCTGTCGGAAATCAGCGATTTATTAGTTGGTTACGAGCGTCCCGCGAGCAGGCCGCTCATAAGAGGGCGCGGACAATACCACCGAGCGGTGGCCCGGCCAACCAATTCGGGACATGACAACGTGGGACAGCGCCGGCGGTTGAGCTGCTGTTCGCCTCCTGCTGACGTCGGGCGGTTTCAGGCTGGGAGGGCGGGAAGTATCAGGCCAGACTCCAGACTCCAACTCCCGTCTGACACGCGGTCCCGGATTTCTTCTCCGAGTCCTTGCCCCGCGATGTCGTAAGCGTGTACTGCCGGCAGGACTTGCCGTTGACAAGCTTTCCGCCGCCGGGCACGAGCGTGAAGTTCACCCCCGTCGCAGGGTTGACCCATTTGACCGGACGTCCGGCGGCGCCGATTTCCAGGACGTGGCCGAAGCAGCCGCGATCCGCGTCGTCGAGCGCGCGGCCGATGCGCGAACCGATTAGCGCGCCGGCGGCGGCGCCGATGATCACGGCGACGGCCCTGTTCTCGGAAGACGTGTTGCGGCCAGCGATGGCGCCACCGATGACGCCGCCGACCACTGCACCGATCTCTTCGCGATTGCAGGTACCGGATGCGACTTCATAGTCGCGCTCCCACGCGGTACCCGTGTAGCCGACGTACGCCGGGTCGTGTTTCTTGCGCCAGCCGTGCGCGGGTGCGTGCGCGGGTGGATCGGCGCTTGCGATCGTGGACAGGATCATCGCGGCGAATGCGACCAGCGCGAGAACGAACCTTGGCATGACGGCTCCTGCGGTATGAACTTCAGGAGCTACTTATAGACGCGCGTCCACGACCGCAACATTCCCGAATTCGCGACACCGGTCGCACATTCGGATGGAACCGCCACGCACGCTCGAGCGTGCGCGGCGGCAGCTTCCTCGATTACGGCTTGAACTCGGTGTTGAGCTTCTTCTTCACCGCGACGCCCTTGATCTTCACGTACACCGGCAGGCCATCCTTGTACGGCGGGTAATCCTCGCCCTCGATCAGCGGCTGCAGATAGGCGCGGCATTTCTCGGTGATGCCGAAGCCATCTTCGGTGATGTAATCGCGCGGCAGCTTCTTTTCGACATTCGCCACTTCGCTGAGCGGCACGCTGCCCACGACCCACTTATACGGCTTCGACTTCTTGCGGATGATGGTCGGCATCACCGCATCCTTGCCGCTCACGGCGAGTTCGACGGCGGCCTTGCCCATCGCGTAAGCCTGCTGCACGTCCACCTTCGAGGCGATGTGGCGCGAGGCGCGCTGCAGGTAGTCCGGCACCGCCCAGTGATACTTGTAGCCATGCGCTTCACGAACCATGTTCGCGACCACGGGCGCGACCCCGCCGAGCTGCGTGTGGCCGAAGGCGTCCTTGGTGCCCGCGTCCGCGAGGAACTTGCCGTCCGCGTCGTGTACGCCTTCCGAGACGACGACCACGCAGTAGCCCACGCGGCTAACTACGTCCTTGACCTTCGCGAGGAACTTCTCCTTGTCGAAGGCGATTTCGGGGAACAGGATGATGTGCGGCGCTTCGTCCGGACCCTTGCCCGCGAGGCCCGCGGCCGAGACGATCCAGCCGGCGTGGCGGCCCATGACCTCCATCACGAACACCTTGGTGGAGGTCTTCGCCATCGAGGCGACGTCGAGCGCGGCCTCGCGCGTGGAAACGGCGATGTACTTGGCGACGGAGCCGAAGCCCGGCGTGCAGTCCGTGTGCGGCAGGTCGTTGTCGACGGTCTTCGGCACGCCGACGCAGATCACGCGGTGACCGAGCTGGTCGCCGATCTGGGACACCTTGTTAGCGGTGTCCATCGAGTCATTGCCGCCGTTGTAGAAGAAATAGCCGATGTCGTGCGCCTTGAAGACCTCGATGAGGCGCTCGTACTTCGCGCGATCCTGCTCGAGGCTCTTGAGCTTGTAGCGGGCGCTGCCGAACGCGCCGGCGGGGGTATGACGCAGGCCCTTGATGGTCGCGAGCGACTCCTTGCTGACGTCAATGAGATCTTCGGTCAACGCGCCGACGATGCCATGTCGACCTGCGTATACCTTGCCTATCTTTTTCGACTTCATCGCCGCTTCGATGACGCCCGCGGCGGACGCGTTGATGACCGCCGAGACGCCGCCCGATTGAGCATAAAACGCATTCATGGGCTTCTGTTTCTTGGCGGAGGGGCGTTTCATAGGTCTCTCGTTTGTCTCGTGATATGTCCTGCGCGGGCGTTTGCCTGCGCGGAGTGGTTTGGGTAGTGTGACGCCCCTTCGAGGGGGCAGGTTTCAAGGTCAAGAATCTAGCATGCGCATCGTACTCATGGGCGCGCCCGGGTCGGGCAAGGGCACGCAGGCCCAGCGTCTCGTCAATCACTTCCACATCCCGCATGTGTCCACCGGCGACATCCTGCGCAAGCACCTGGCGGACGGAACGCCGCTGGGTCTGCGCGCGAAGGAAATCATGGCCGCGGGCGCGTACGTCGATGATCAGACGATGCTCGAGATCATCCGCGAACGGCTCACGCAGCCCGATGCGGCGAAGGGATTCATCCTCGATGGATTCCCGCGCACGGTCGCGCAGGCGGAAGGCCTCACGCGGCTGCTCGCCGAGCTCGGCAAGCCGGTCGACGCCGTGCTGTTGTTCGAGGTGAACACCGACCAGCTCGTGCAGCGGCTCTCGGGCCGGCGCGTGTGCGAGCTGTGCAAGAAGGTCTTCCACGTCGTCACCGCGCCGCCATCCATTCCTCCGGAATGCGTGCCGGGAAGCACCGCCCACCAGGTCGTGCAGCGGCCCGACGACCAGGAAGAAACGGTGCGTGAGCGCCTGCGCGTCTACGAGGAAAAGACCCGCAAACCGGTTTCCGGTTACTACTCCTACACCGGCTTGATCCGCGTGATCGACGCCGAGGGGGACATCGACGTGGTCACACAACGGATGTTCGACACACTGGCGGCCGGCGGTGGAGCCGCTGTCGCGCCCCCGAAAAAGACCCAGGGAAAGGTCAAGGGCACGCGCATCGCCGCGAAGCGCGCCAAGGTCAAGGCGAAGAAGCGCGCGCGCAAGGTCGTGCGGCTCAAGAAGGCGAATCCGAGACCGTCGCGGATCGCGCGGACACGGCGCGCCAAGGCCAAGACCCGCTCGATCGTGCGGCAGAAGGCGCGCAAGGTACGCGTCAAGGCGAAACGCAAGGCCGCGGCGAAGTCTACGCGCGCCAAGGCGTCGCGCAGGACGTCGCGTAGATAGTCCCGCGGCGCGCCCGGAGTCAGAGCGCCGCTAACAACTTGTCGCCCGCCACCTGCTGACGCCAGCCGCGCAGCAGGGAAACGTCGCGCCGGCCGGAGGCGAGCTTTTCGAGCTCGCGGCGCGTCGCGAGCACTTCCGCGCCGATGCCCAGCTCCTGCGCGATGCCGGCCGCGACCTCCGTCAGGCGCTTGACCAGCGCGACCTGCGCGGCGTCGGGACGTTCGCGCCTGGGCAGCGGCGGCGGCGGATCGGATATCCCGCTGTCGCGCACGATCTGCAGCAGCTCTTCGCCGCATTTGCGGGCCACGGACTCCGGCATCTCGGGCAGCGCGGCCAGGGCTTCCGCGGATCGCGGCAGGCGCAGCACGATTTCACGCAGCACCACGTCGTCCAGGATCCAGCCGCGCGGACGGTTGCGCTCATCGGCGCGCCGCTCGCGCCAGGCCGCCAATGCCTGCACGAGCTTCTGACGCTCCGCATCGAGCGAGGGCAATCCCTTGACCTTCTTCCAGGCGTCGTCCGGATCGACGCGCAGCGCATTCTCGTTGCCGAGCGCGGCGAGCTCCTCGTCGAGCCAGGCGATGCGGTCCTTGGCGCGCAGCGTCTCTAACAAGCTGTCGCGCAGCGCGCCGAGGTGCCGGACGTCGTCGAGCGCGTATTCCTGCTGCTCGGGCGACAGCGGGCGGCGTGACCAGTCCGTGCGCGTGTGGGCCTTGGAGAGCTCCACGCCGAGCAGGCGCCGCGCGAGCTCGGCATAACCGATCTGGGATGGATGGCCGGCGAGCGCCGCCGCGATCTGGGTATCGAATACCGGGCGCACGAGTCCGACCGCCGGCAGCAGCACCTCGAGGTCCTGTCGCGCCGCATGCATCACCTTCACGATCGCGGGCGAGGTCAGCGCCGGCACGAGCGCCGAGAAATCCGGCAGCGCGATCGGATCGATGCACACGGCCTCGCCATTTTCCGCGATCTGCAGCAGGCACAGGTCGGCGCGGTAGGTTTTCTCGCGCATGAATTCCGTGTCGAGCGCAAGCGTGGAGGCGCGCAGGGACTTGTCGGAAAACGCGGCGAGCGCAGCGGCGGTGTCGATCATCAAGGTCTGGGAACTCCGGTGACGTGTACAATCCCGGCCGCATTATGCTTGGGAACCTGCGCGCATTGTTCGGCGTCATCTTCGACATCGCGCTGTTGCGGCGCGGGCCTGAGAGCCTGCCTGCCTCGACGGCGCTGATGGCGGGCGCGGTCGTGTTCAATCTCGTGGTCTATGCGTTGATGACGGCCACGATGCCGAACGCGCCGCGCAACTGGCCGCTGCAGCTCATCGTCGGAACCCTCGTGACCCTGCTGTGGTTCGACCTCGCGTTTCGCATCACGCAGAAACGCGAGCGCTTCGCGCAGACCATCACGGCGCTGTTCGGCGTGAGCGCGTTGTTCCTGCCCGCGCTGCTGCCCATGGCCAGCGCGCTGCTTCCCTACATGGAGACACACGACCCGCAGGTCCCGCCGCCGTTCGCGCTCCTCATCCTCACCGCGCTGATCGCCGTCTGGATGTTCATCGTGCAGGTGCGCATCGTGCGCGCCGCGTTCGAGTGGCCGTTTGTCGTGTCGATCGCGTTCCTGTTCGGCCAGAATATCGCGGGCGCCGTGGTCTTCTGGATGCTGTTCGGCGCCCCGGAAAAACCCGCCTGACAGAAGCCCGCCCCAGGACCTTCATGCACGTTCACATTCTCGGCATCTGCGGCACCTTCATGGGCGGCATCGCCGCGATCGCCAAGGCCGCGGGGCATCGCGTCACGGGCTCCGACAGGAACGTCTATCCACCGATGAGCACGCAGCTCGAGGCGCTCGGCATCGAGCTCACGAGCGGCTTCGAGGCGGCGCAGCTCGCGCCGCGGCCCGATGTCGTCGTGGTGGGTAACGTCATGACTCGCGGCGTGCCGGTCATCGAAGCGCTGCTCGACAGTGGCATTCCCTACACCTCGGGACCCGAATGGCTGGCCCGCGAAGTGCTGCGCGACCAGCACGTGCTCGCGGTTGCAGGCACACACGGCAAGACCACCACTTCGAGCATGCTCGCCTGGATCCTCGAGCACGCCGGGCTCGCACCGGGATTCCTGATCGGCGGTGTTCCCGGAAACTTCCCGGTGAGCGCGCGGCTCGGCGGACGAAAGTTCTTCGTCATCGAGGCGGACGAGTACGACACCGCGTTCTTCGACAAGCGCGCGAAATTCGTCCACTACCGCCCCCGCACCGCGATCCTCAACAACCTCGAGTTCGATCACGCCGACATCTACGAGAACCTCGGCGCGATCCAGAAGCAGTTTCATCACCTGGTCCGCACGATCCCCGCGTCCGGCCGGATTCTCTGGAATCACCGCGACGCGAACCTCGCGACCGTGCTCGCGATGGGCGCGTGGACGCCGCGCGAGACGTTCTCGAAGGATCCGGGCCGCGATGGGCCCGATGCGCCGCCGCCGCCGAACTGGACATTGCGGATGCCGGGCGGGGACGCGCCCCAGGACTATTCGGAATTCGAGGTGTTTCACGGACCGGGGCAACTCGGTCGCCTGCGCTGGTCGCTGCTGGGCGCGCACAACGCGGAGAACGCGCTGGCGGCGATCGCGGCCGCCAGTCACGTCGGCATTCCGCCGGAGAAGGCGATCGCGGCGCTGGCCGAATTCCGCGGCGTCAAACGCCGGCTGGAGCTGCGCGGGGAAGTGCAGGGCGTCGCGGTCTACGATGACTTCGCGCATCACCCGACGGCGATCGCGCTGACGCTCGACGGCCTGCGCCGCAAGGTTGGCAAGAAGCGCATCGTCGCGGTGCTCGAGCCGCGCTCGGCCACCATGAAGATGGGCGTGCACCGCGACACGCTCGCGCCGTCGCTGTCGGCGGCGGATGCGGTGTGGATTTTCGCGCCGCCGGATCTGGGCTGGGACGCCGACGCGGTGGTCGCCTCGCTCGGTAACCGCGGCAATCTCGCGCGGACTTTCGATGATCTGCTCGAGGGCCTGCTGCGTGCCACGCAATCCGGCGACCAGGTGCTCATCATGAGCAACGGCGGGTTCGGTGGGTTGCACGGCAAACTACTCGAGCGGCTGGCGGCGAAGACGCCGAAGGACGTGCCCGGGAGGGCATGATGGCCGCCGCGGAAAACAGCGTCATTCCCCTGTTTCCGCTCCACACCGTGCTCTTCCCCGGCGGTCCGCTGCCGCTGCGCATCTTCGAGACGCGTTACACGGACATGGTGCGCCGCTGCATGCGCGAGCAGCAGGTGTTCGGCGTCGTGCTCATCGAGGAGGGCGATGAAGCCGGAGAGGTCGCCACGACCGCGACCGTAGGGTGCAGCGCCCGCATCGTCGATTTCTTCAAGCTCAAGGACGGACTGCTCGGCATCAGCTGCATCGGCGACCGCAAGTTCCGCGTGCTGCGCGTATGGCGCGCGCATGACGGCCTCAACATGGCCGAAATCGACTGGCTTCCAGAGGAAGCGGCGCTGCCGCTGCCCGAGCAATACGCGGTGTTACGCGCGACCGTGAAGCGTGCGCTCGACGATCTGCCGGCCCAGTACACGCACGTCCAGCGCAGCTTCGACGACGCGGCCTGGGTCGGCTCACGGCTGAGCGAACTGCTGCCCCTCGCGCTCGAGGACAAGCAGACTCTGCTCGAACTCGACGATCCCTTGATCCGCCTCGCGCGGTTGCTGGAGTTGGTGCCGGGTGAGAAAAGACTGAGTT
>JAEWLQ010000047.1 GCA_023457495.1 Pseudomonadota bacterium | reverse complement strand
GCCTCCGCCGGCCGCGGTCATCGGCGTCGCGATGGCCGGCGCGGGCGGAGCACTCGGCGCCGGGCGCACTTCGCGCAGCGGCGCGGGCGGCCGCGGCGGAATCGGAGAACGCGGGACGGTGCCCGTGGAAGGAATGCCGCGCTCATCGAGCACGACGCGTTCGATGGTCCCGTCGGTGTCGTCGCTGGTGCCCGTGACCTGCGCGATGGCGAGCCACAGTTCCTCGAGATCGATGGGATAGTTGATCGTGCGCTGCACCTTGAACGGCGCGAGCCGCGGGCCTAACAACTGCAGACGGTCGGCGGGCGCGGAGAAAATGCGCTTGAGCGGCGTGGCCGTGCGCGTGGTGCGCGCCAGCAGGTCGAGTCCGGAGCCGTCGACGCAGCGCTCGCAGGCGATCAGTACGTCGTAGGTGTTCTGACGCAGCAGCAGCAGCGCGTCGCCCTTGCTGGTGACGCAGTCGAGCTCGAGCACGCCGCGAATCGCACGAGCGACGGCCTCGAGACCTTCTGAGTCATGGTCGACCAGCAGGACACGCATGTGCGTCCAATACCCCGGATAAATGCGAAAAAATCGTTATTAGTAAACGCGATCAGACGGAATCTGGCGTCGCAACGCGTCACGTTTCGCCGGCCCCCAAGGGATTCCGGAACCGGGTTAAGTTAAGCGGTCCGTCGTACCTTGAGGACGCTGGCTACCCTACGAATACGTTGCAGCAGTCGCGTCAGATGCGGCGCGTCATCAACCCCGACGCGCAGGTCAATGGTAGCCGTCGACTGCGTCCGATCGGTAGTGGTGTGCATCATCTCGATCGATATTTTTTCGCTGGCGAGCAGATCCCCGACGTCGCGCACCAGTCCCTGTCGGTCGATCGCGACAATCGTCAGCGTCACGGGCTGTGTCGTGGCCGCGTCGGCCCAGGACGCGGCGATCAGCCGGTCGGGATGCGCGGCGCTCATGCGCTTCAATCCGGGGCAATTCGCGCGGTGAATGGTCACGCCGCGCCCCACGGTGGCATAGCCCGCGATGGGCTCGGGTTTCACCGGCGCGCAACAACGCGCAAAACTGGTCGGCAGATCTTCAACTCCGCCCAGCACCACCGGCGAGCGCGAGCTGCGGCGTTTCGCGGCTTTCTTGCGCGGCGGAGCGGTTGACGGCGCGGGCGGAGGCGCCGCGCTGGCCGCAGGCGCGGCCGGCGCGAATTTCGCGGCTTCCTCGTCTAACTTCCGGAACCAGGCCCGCACCTTCGAGCGGCTGCGGGGGCTGACGAGAAATCCCTGTGTCTCCGACAGCCAGTCGCGGCTCGGCTGCGGATGCTTGTGCGTGATGATCTCCACGATCTCGCCGTTGGCGAGCGGGCGGGTGAGCGGCACGATGCGGCCGTTCACGCGCGCGCCGCGGCAGCGATGCCCGAGATCCGTGTGCACGTGATAAGCGAAGTCGAGCGGGGTGGCGCCATGCGGCAGGTCGACGACCTCGCCCTTCGGGGTTAGCGCGTAGATGCGATCCTCGAACAACTCGCTGCGCACGGAGTCGAGGAAGTCCTTGTCGCCGCCGTCCCCCGCGTGGGAGGGGTCGAGGAGCTTGCGCACCCATTCGATCTTGCGGTCGTACGACACGTCGTGCGCGCGCGATTCCTTGTAGCGCCAATGCGCCGCGAGACCGAGGTCCGCCTGCTCGTGCATCTCGCGCGTGCGGATCTGCACCTCGACCGCCTTGCCCTCCGGGCCGATCACCGCCGTGTGGATCGAGCGATAGAAATTGTCCTTCGGGGTTGCGATGTAGTCGTCGAATTCACCCGGGATGTAGGTGAACTTGCCATGCACGATGCCGAGCACCGCATAGCAGTCCGCCACCGTCGCGGTGACGATGCGCACCGCGCGCAGGTCGAACACCTGCTCGAAGGTGAGCTGCTTGCGCTCCATCTTGCGATGGATGCTGTAGATGTGTTTCGGCCGGCCCTGGATCTCGGCGTCGATGCCCACCGCGCGCACCATGGCTTCCAGCGAGCGGCACAGCTCGGTGATGTAGCGTTCGCGGTCGGCGCGTTTCTCCGCCAGCGCGGACGCAATCCGCCGATAGTCGTCGGGCCGCAGGTAGCGGAACGACAGGTCCTCGAGCTCCCACTTGAGTTGCCAGAGCCCCAGCCGATTCGCGAGCGGCGCGAACACCTCGCGCGTCTCGAGCGCGAGACGCTCGCGCGTCGCCGCGTGGCCGTCCTTGGCCGCGCTGAGCTCGACGAGCTGGCGCGCGAGGCGCGCGAGCACCAGCCGCGGATCGCTGACCACCGACAGCAGCATCTTGCGCAGCGCCTCGGCCTGCGCCGGTTCGAGCTCGCGCGAGGCGGCCGCCATCGGGGTGAGCCGGATGTCGCCGAAATGCCGCAGCTCGCGCGCGAGGGAGGTGATCGCGGGACCGAAGTGCTGCTCGATCTCGGCGGTCTCGCCCGGCGCGGCATCCAGTGCCGCCTGCGCCAGCAATGCGGCGGCGAGCAGCGCGTCCTCGGTCAGCGACGCGACAATGACCGCGGACTCGACCGCCAGATCGAGGGCATGACGCGGGACACCCCAGCTCTCCAGGCGAGTGGCGTGCGCATCGATGACAGCTTTGAGCTCGGGCGAGCAGGAACGAAGGTTGTGCACGGCGAGGTGGGCCCGCCGGAGCGTGAGGCGCGGCGGATTTGCGGCTATCATACGCGCAGTTTTTTCAAGGGGCGCGAGGCGTTACCGACTGATGGCGCGATACCCGCTGAGATCCTCGTGGCGCTCCTACCGTCCCGACGCGGCGCAGCCTTCCGCCGCGGTGGTCGTGCGGATGTCACCGCGGGGTAACGCGCGCATTCTCGGTCTCGATCCCGGTTCCCTGCGCACCGGCTTCGGCGTCATCGACTGCCAGCGCGGCGAGATGCGCATCGTCGCCCAGGGCTGCATCGCGACCTCCGGCGGGCCGCTGGCCGACCGCTTGCGAACCATCCATTCCCGGGTCGCGGAGCTCATCGCCCTGCATCGGCCGCAACAGATCGCCATCGAACGCGTGTTCCTCGCCAAGAACGCCGACAGCGCCCTCAAGCTCGGTCAGGCGCGCGGCGCCGCACTCGCGGCCGTGCCCGCGACGCTCGACGTGCACGAATACGCGCCCCGCGCGATCAAGCTCGCGGTGGTCGGCGTGGGCGGCGCGGAGAAGGCGCAGGTCGCGCACATGGTCCGCCAGCTGCTGCGCGTGGATGCGCGTCTGACGGCGGATGCCGCGGATGCGCTGGCGGTCGCGATCTGCCACGCGAATTCCCGCGAGCTGCAGTTCGCATGATCGGATTCGTACGGGGCAAACTCGTCGTCAAGGCGCCGCCGCATCTCACCGTGGACGTGGGCGGCGTCGGCTATGACATCGAAGCGCCCATGTCGACGTTCTACACGCTGCCCGCGCTCGGCAGTGACGTGCGGCTGCTGACCCACCTGGTGGTGCGCGAGGATGCGCACATCCTGTACGGCTTCGGCACGCAGGAGGAGCGCGCGCTGTTCCGCAGCCTGCTCAAGGTGTCGCAGGTCGGTCCCAAGCTCGCGCTCGCGATCCTCTCGGGTGTGAGCGTCGAGGGATTCGGCACCATCGTGAAGTTGCAGGACGCCTCCGCGCTCACGCGCATTCCGGGCGTCGGCCGCAAGACCGCCGAGCGGCTGCTGGTGGAGATGCGCGATCGCATCGACGCGCTGGCGGAAGGCCCCGCGGGCGCGGCGGCCCTCAACGGCATGCAGGGCGGCAATGCCGCCGAAGGCGAGGCGTGGACCGCGCTGGTCGCGCTCGGCTACAAACCCGCCGAAGTCACGCAGATGCTCAAGCCGTTCGCCGGATCGGGCGGCAGCACCGAGGATCTGATCCGTCGCGCGTTGCAGGGCACGGTGCGGCCGCAATGAGTGGCGCGGATCGCATCGTCGAAGCGGCTGGCTCGCGCGAGGACGAGGCCGTCGATCGCGCAATCCGGCCGAAGAAACTCGCCGACTACGTCGGCCAGGAGCAGGTGAAGGCGCAGCTCGAGATCTTCGTGCAGGCCGCGGTCAAACGCGGCGAAGCGCTCGATCACGCGCTCATCTTCGGACCGCCCGGCCTCGGCAAGACGACGCTCGCCAACATTCTCGCCGCCGAGCTCGGTGTGAGCCTGCGACAGACATCCGGACCCGTACTGGAACGACCCGGCGATCTCGCCGCGCTGCTGACGAACCTGCAGCCGCGCGACGTGTTGTTCATCGACGAGATCCATCGTCTCGCGCCGGTCGTCGAGGAAGTCCTGTATCCCGCGATGGAGGACTTCCAGCTCGACATCATGATCGGCGAGGGACCCGCCGCGCGTTCGATCAAACTATCGCTGCAGCCGTTCACGCTGATCGGCGCGACGACGCGCGCGGGGCTGCTGACCTCGCCGCTGCGCGACCGCTTCGGCATCGTGCAACGCCTCGAGTTCTACACGGTGGGCGAGCTCGAGCGCATCGTGACGCGTTCGGCCGGAATCCTCGGCGTGCCGATCGACGCCGCGGGTGCGGGCCGCATCGCGCAGCGCTCGCGTGGCACGCCGCGCATCGCGAACCGGCTGCTGCGCCGCGTGCGCGACTACGCCGAGGTGAAGGCCGATGGCCGCATCGACGAGGCGGTCGCGCGCGCCGCGCTCGATCTGCTCGAAGTCGATCCGCAAGGTTTCGACGCGCTCGACCGCAAGCTGCTGTCCACCATCATCGAGAAGTTCGATGGTGGGCCGGTCGGCATCGAAAGTCTCGCGGCCGCCATCGGCGAGGAACGCGGCACGCTCGAGGACGTCATCGAACCCTTCCTGATCCAGCAGGGATTCCTCATGCGTACCGCCCGCGGCCGCATCGCCACGCGCAATGCGTACCTGCACTTCGGACTCAAGGTGCCCGAACGCGCCTCGTCCAACCTGCCGCTGTTCGAGGCCGACCGGTGACGGTCGCCTTCACCTGGCGAGCCCGCGTTTACTGGGAAGACACCGACGGCGGCGGGGTCGTCTACTACGCGAACTACCTCAAGTTCATGGAGCGCGCGCGCACCGAATGGCTGCGATCGCTCGGCCATTCACAGCAGGAGCTCGCCACGACGCATGGCTTCGTGTTCGCCGTGGTCGAGGCGCACGTGAACTACCGGCGGCCCGCCCGACTCGATGACGAGTTGTCGATCAGTTGCGAGCCCGTGCCCGAAGGGCGGGCTTCGATCCGTTTCAAACAAACCATCCGCAATGCCAGCACCGACCAGGTGCTTGCGGAGGGCGAGGTGCGTGTGGCCTGCGTCGATGCCGCCACGTTCCGTCCCCGACCACTGCCGGATTTCGTGAAAGGTACGTAATGGATAACGAACTCTCGATTGTCAGACTTGTGCTCAACGCGAGCCCGGTCGTCCAGGTCGTCATGGGCCTGTTGCTGCTGGCCTCGCTCGTCTCCTGGACGATCATTTTCCGCAAGCGTTCTCTGATATCCCGCGCGCGGTCCGAGGCGGAATCCTTCGAGAACAGCTTCTGGAAGGGCGGCGATCTCACCGCGCTTTACCGGCAGATCGAAGGGCGCGGTGGCGCCACGGGCATGTCGAGCATCTTCGAGTTCGGCTTCCGCGAGTTCGCGCGCCTCAAGCAAAGCGGCATTCCGTCGGACCAGCTGCTCGAAGGCGCGCGTCGCGCGATGCGCGTCGGGCAGCTCAAGGAGATCGAGCGGCTCGAAGAAAGTCTTTCGAATCTCGCGACCATCGGCTCGACCAGTCCGTACGTCGGTCTGTTCGGGACGGTGTGGGGCATCATGAGCTCGTTCGTCGCGCTCGGCGGCGTGCAGCAGGCGACGCTCGCGATGGTCGCGCCCGGCATCGCCGAGGCGTTGATCGCCACCGCCATCGGCCTGTTCGCGGCGATCCCCGCGGTGATCGCCTACAACCGTTACGCCGACCAGGTGAGCCGGCTCGAGCTGCGTTACGACGCCTTCATGGAAGAGTTCTCCACCATCCTGCAGCGCTACGCGGGCAAGTGAGGGTGTCATGGCATCGGTGAACCAAACTACCCGCCGGCGCCGCCTCATGGGCGAGATCAACGTGGTGCCGTACATCGACGTGATGCTGGTGCTGCTGATCATCTTCATGATCACCGCGCCGCTGCTCGCCGAGGGCATCAAGGTCGAGCTGCCCAAGGCCAATGCGCAGGCGATCCCGCCGGAGATGCTCAAGGACTCCAAGCCCATCGTGCTCAGCATCAACGAGCGCGGACAGCTCTTCCTCAACTACAACAAACCCGAGGATGAACCCCTCGAGGCGGCCGAGGTCGAAGCCCAGGCCGCCGCCGTGCTGCGCCGTGCTCCGGAAACAACGGTGCTCGTGCGCGGCGATTACCGGGTGGCTTATGGAGAAGTCGTATCCGCCATGACCATTCTGCAGCGTGCTGGCGCCAGCAAAGTCGGGTTCATCACTCAGCCTCCGGAAAAGCTCCGGAACCGTTAGGTCCCTGACGCTCGATGCCGCCGCAGAAATCACCGAAACCCGGCCGGGCGCGTGCGATCGCGCTGTCGGTGCTGCTGCACTCGGCCATCGTCGTCGCGGCGGTGTATGGCTGGTTCACCTGGAAACACGAGCCGCCGCCGCCGGAGACGCTGGCGGTCGAGGGCTCGGTGGTCGACGAGCGCGCGCTGAACCTGAAGCCGATCCCCGACGCGCCGCCCATTCCCGAGCCGCAAGCCGAGCCGGAGCCGGTGCCCGAGCCGGTACCGGAACCCGAGCCGACGCCCGTGGAGCCCGAGACTCCGCCCGAACCCGATCCGGCCGAGATCGAAAGACAGAAACAGGAAGAGCAGGAAAAGCTCGACGCCGAGAAGCGCGAGCAGGAACGGCTGGAAGCCGAGAAGCAGGAACAGGAGCGCGCGCAGGAGCAGGCGCGGCTCGACGCCGAGAAGAAGGAAGCCGAGCGCCTCGAGGCGCAGAAGCGGGCCGCGGCGAAAGCGGCCGCGGAAAAGGCCGCCGCCGAGAAGGCCGCCGCCGAGAAGGCCGCCGCCGAGAAAAAGGCGCTCGAGAAAAAGCGCGCGGAGGAGGCGGCCGCCGCGAAGAAGGCCGCCGAGGAAAAGGCGCGGCTCGCGCGTGAAGCCGAATTGCGCAGCAGCCTCGAGGCCGAAGAGCGCAGGAGCGCGATGCGCAACAGCCCGCAGGCCATCAGCTGGTACAACCAGATCGTCGCGCGCATCACCCGCGCGTGGATCCGCCCACCCTCGGCAAGAGCGGGCATCGAGTGTAAGGTTGCGGTTTCGCAGGTCCCGGGCGGAGAAGTGACCTCCGTCCGCGTGCTGAGTTGCAGCATCCCGGACCCGGCGCTGCGCGAGTCGGTCGAAGCCGCGGTGTACCGCGCATCGCCGCTGCCGCCACCGCCGGACCCGGCACTGTTCGAGCGCAATCTGGAGCTGACATTTGCCCCGCAAGACTGAACGCATGAAAAAACTCGCTGCTTACCTGTTGCTCGCCACGTTCGGGCTCGCGAACACCGCGTTCGCACAGCTCAAGCTCACCATCACGCAGGGCGTGACCGACCCGATCCCGATCGCCGTCGTGCCGTTCGCGCGCGCGGTCCCCGCCGACGGTGGGGTGGACGTCGCCGCGATCGTGCAACGCGACCTCGAGAGCAGCGGGCGCTTCAAGGCCATGGCGCGCACCGACATGCTCACGACGCCGACCACGGCGTCCGAAGTCGACGTCGCGGGCTGGAAGCAGCAGCGCAACGACTACGTCGTCGTCGGTCGGCTGACGGCGCTCGCGAACGGTGACATCGCCATCGACGCCGAGCTCGTCAACGTTCTCACCGGGCAGCGGCTGCTGGGACAGAAATGGACGGTGAAGCCGAGCAACCTGCGCAATGGCGCGCATCGCGTCGCCGACGCCGTGTACGAGAAGATCCTCGGCGTGCGCGGTGCGTTCGCGACGCGCATCGCGTACGTGTCGGTGGACGGCAGGCCGCCGAACCAGAAATACCAGCTCATCGTCGCCGATGCGGATGGCGAGAATCCGCGGGTCGTCCTCAACTCACAATACCCGCTGATGTCCCCCGCCTGGTCGGCGGATGGCCGCATGCTCGCGTACGTTTCCTTCGAGCGGCGTGTCTCCGCGGTGTACGTGCAGGAGGTGAGCACGGGCAAGCGCAGCATGGTGTCGGCGCGCGCCGGCATCAACGGCGCTCCCGCCTGGTCGCCGGACGGCAAGAAGCTCGCACTGACGCTGTCGGGCAGCAACGGCAACCTCGACATCTATCTACTCGACCTGACCACGCAGCAGCTCACGCGGCTCACCGACGATGCCGGGATCGACACCGAGGCGATGTTCTCGCCCGACGGGTCGACCATCTACTTCACGTCGGACCGCTCGGGCAATCCGCAGGTCTATCGCCTGGCCGTGGGTTCGTCGGAGCGTCCGCGGCGCGTCACGTTCACGGGTTCCTACAACGCCCGGCCGCGCGTGTCGCCGGACGGCAAGCAGATCGCGGTGCTGACGCTCGATCAGGGCGCGTATCGCATCGGCGTGCAGGACCTCGCCTCCGGCACGATGCAGATCCTGTCGCATGGCCGCCAGGACGAAAGTCCGAGTTTCGCGCCGAACGGCGCGATGCTGATCCTCGGCGGACGCGATGGCGGACGGGGCGTGCTGCAAACGATTTCGATAGACGGGCAGACATCGTCGCGGCTGCAGGCCGACGCGGGCGAAGTGCGTGAACCCGTCTGGGGTCCGTTCCTGCCCTGAGGCCCGCGACGGACTCCGAATCATCCACCATCATCCAGAAGGCATTTCCCAGGAACCAAGACATGCAAATGAAAAACCTCGCTACCGCCACCGCATTCGTCGCTTCACTGCTGTTGTTCACGGCCTGTGGATCCAAACCCGAAACGGTGCCGGAACCGCCGCCGCAGCAGCAGACCACCGCGGACACGAGCGGCGTCGATGACGCCGGCGCCGGAGTCACGGATGCTCCCGGCCCGTCCGGTGAGCTCCTGTCGAAGCGCATCATCTACTTCGACTTCGATCGCGCCGACATCCGCTCCGATTCGCAGTCCGTGGTGGCCGCGCATGCGCGCTACCTCGCCTCGAATCCCACGCAGAAGGTGCGGCTCGAAGGACACGCCGACGAGCGCGGCTCGCGCGAGTACAACATCGGTCTCGGCGAACGCCGCGGCCAGGCCGTGCGCCGCGCGCTGCTGCTGCAGGGCGTCTCCGAGGTGCAGCTGTCGACCGTGAGCTACGGCGAGGAACGCCCGGCGGCCGCCGGCAGCGACGAGCAGGCGTATGCCCAGAACCGTCGCGTGGAAATCATCTACGTCAGATAGGAGCAAGGATGAACGCTCATCGACTGCTCGCCATCGCCGCGGCGTCCGTGCTGGTCGGCTGCGCGGTCGCGCCGGAGGACGATCCGGTGCAGATCCGCATGAACGATCTCGACAACCGCGTGCAGCGCATCGAACGAGTGCTGACGAATCAGAGCCTGCTCGAGCTCGCGCAACGCATCGACGCGTTGCAGGCTGACCTGCGCGCGATCCGGGGCGAGGTCGAGCTGCTGCAGAACCAGAGCGAGGGTGGCAAGACGCAGACCCGCAACCTCTATGGCGATCTCGACCGGCGTATCGCCGCGCTCGAAACGCTGGGCGGGGTCGGGCAGGGTTCCGCGTCGGCGCCCCCGGCCGCCTCGCCCGGCGCGGGCGGATCGGCGCAAGCCGAGCAGGCGAGTTATGACGCGGCGTTCAACGCGCTCAAGTCCTCGGACTATCCGAAGGCCATCAGCGGGTTCAAGGGTTTCGTCGCGACATACCCGGACAGCCCGCTCGCGAGCAATGCGCAGTACTGGTTAGGCGAGGCGTACTACGTCACGCGCGAGTACCCGAGTGCCATCGCGGCGTTCGAGAAGGTCACCGTGGGTTGGCCGGACTCGCGCAAGGCGCCGGATGCGCTGGTCAAGATCGGGTTCACGCAGGCGGCGCTCGGCCGCAATGCCGACGCGCGCAATACGCTGGAAGACGTCGCGCGCCGATATCCGGGAACGGAAGCGGCGCAACTTGCCACGGAGCGCTTGAAGCGACTGCAAGGTGTCCGGTGAAACGGAATCCGTCGAGTCGGGTGGCGCGACCGCGCGCCGCCTGAAGATCACGGAGATTTTTCATTCGTTGCAAGGGGAGGCCGACACCGTCGGCTTCCCCACCGTCTTCGTGCGGCTCACCGGTTGTCCGCTGCGCTGCCAGTACTGCGACACGGCGTATGCGTTCCACGGCGGCGAGTGGCGCACGCTCGATGAAATCCTCGCGACGGTGGCCGGCTTTTCGACGCGTCACGTGTGTGTCACCGGCGGCGAGCCGCTGGCGCAGAAGAACTGTCTTCCCTTGCTCGAAGGCCTGTGCAATGCGGGTTACCGCGTGTCCCTCGAAACCAGCGGCGCCATGCCGCTCCGCGGCGTCGATCCGCGCGTGATCCGCGTGGTCGACGTGAAGACCCCGGGTTCGGGGGAGGAGCATCGCAATCGTTACGAGGAGCTCGCGCTGCTGCGTCCCGAGGAGCAGATCAAGTTCGTGATCTGCGATCGCGCGGACTACGACTGGAGCCGCGCCAAGGTTGCCGAGCTCGGTCTCACTACCCGCTGCACCGTGCTCTTCAGCCCCAGCGCCGATCAGTTGCCCGCACGCCAGCTGGCCGACTGGATCCTCGCGGACCGCGCCCCCGTCCGCTTCCAGCTCCAGCTCCACAAGATCCTCTGGGGCAACACTCCCGGAAAGTAACGGGCAGAAATTGGACTACCGATGATGAAACGCGCGGTCGTATTGCTTTCGGGCGGACTCGATTCCGCCACGGTCCTGGCGCTGGCGCGTTCGGCCGGGCTCGAGTGTTATGCGCTGTCGGTGTCCTATGGCCAGCGCCACCAGGCGGAGCTCGACGCGGCCACCGCGATCGCCCGCGCGCTCGGTGCGCGCGAGCATCGCATCATGCAGGTTGATCTCGCGGGCATCGGTGGGTCCGCGCTGACGGATCATGCGGTCGCGGTGCCCACCGCGCCCACGACGGGCATTCCCGTCACGTACGTTCCGGCACGCAACACCATCATGCTGTCGCTCGCGCTCGCGTGGGCCGAGGTGCTCGAGGCCGAGGAGATCCACATCGGCGTGAACGCGGTGGACTATTCCGGTTATCCCGACTGCCGCCCCGAGTTCATCGCGGCGTTCGCGAACCTCGCGAAGCTTGCGACCAAGGCGGGCGTGGAGGGCGGCACCGTGGTCATCCGGGCGCCTCTCATCGCGATGAGCAAGGCGCAAATCGTGCGCACCGGCATCGATAACGGCGTTGACTTCGGACTCACCGTCTCCTGCTACCAGGCGGATGCCTCCGGGCGCGCCTGCGGCCGCTGCGACTCCTGCCGCCTGCGCCGCGAGGGCTTCGCGGCCGCGGGGGTCGCCGATCCGACACGGTATGTGTAGACTGCGCGCCCTTCCCGGGGGTTGGTAGCTCAGCGGTAGAGCAGCGCCCTTTTAAGGCGGTGGTCGTGGGTTCGATCCCCACCCAACCCACCACATCCCGTCCAGGACCCGCGATAAACTCCCCGAACTTCTCATCGGGGGGAACAGCATGCTGCGTATTTCGACCGCCGCCACGGCGGTGTTGGGCCTGTTTGTCGCGGGGACCGCGTTCGGCGCCGCGGGTAGCGATTCGCCGGCCTGGAAGCCGCTCTTCAACGGCAAGAACCTCAACGGCTGGACCGCCAGCTATGCGTCCAAGACGGCCGACAACGCGCCGCCGCCCGCGAGTTACTTCCGCGTGGCCGACGGCGCGATCCATGCGTATCCCACGCAGTCCGCCGGCAGCGAGCAACCCAATGTCGTGCTCGTGACCAACACCGAGCACCGCGACTACCGGCTCAGCCTCGAATACAAATGGGGCGAAAAGAAATTCGCGCCGCGCGCGAATCACGTGCGCGACGCGGGATTGCTCTACCACGTGTACCGCGACCGTCCGGACGACTGGCCGGCCTCGATCGAATCGCAGATCCAGGAAGGGGACACGGGCGACCTGTGGGCGATATCGGCGCGCGCGTCGAGCTTCATAGACCCGAAGACCAAGCGCTACACGCTGCCGGAGAACGGCGGCGTCGGCTTGACCGTCGGCAACGACGGCAAGTTCGAACGCGTGCGCCATGGCCGCGTGAACGAATACCCGGGCTGGAACAAGCTCGAGATCATCGTGCGCGGCGATCGCGCGACGCACATCGTCAACGGCGTCGTGAACATGCGCGTCAGCGACCTCAAGTCCTGGGACGCGGCGAGCAATTCCTGGGTCAAGCTCGATCACGGCCGCATCGCGTTGCAGGCCGAAAGCGCCGAGATCTTCTACCGCAACATCGCCATCCGTCCGCTGACCCGCGACGACGACCTGCCGCCGCCGCCGAAGGCGACGGAGGTGTGGTTCCCCGTGCCCGCGAAGGTGACGCCGGGAGCGGCGCCCGGCGCGCCGCCGTCCGACGCCATCATCCTGTTCGACGGCAAGAACCTCGACGCGTGGCAGAGCGCGAAGGACGCATCGCCGGCGCGCTGGAACATCGTCAACGGCGAACTGGTCGTCGCGCCCGGCACCGGCGACATCCAGACGAAGGCGGGTTTCGGCGACCAGCAGCTGCACATCGAGTGGGTCTCGCCCGAGCTGCCGCCCGACAAGGTGGACCAGGACCGCGCCAACAGCGGCGTGTTCCTGCAGGACATCTACGAAGTGCAGGTGCTCGACAACTTCACGAATCCCACCTACGTGAACGGCATGGTGGGCTCTATCTACAAGCAGTTCCCGCCGCTCGTGAACGCGACGCGGCCGGCCGAGAACTGGAACGTCTACGACATCATCTTCACCGCGCCGCGTTTCAACGCGGACGGATCACTGGTGAGCCCGGCGCGCATCACCGTGCTGCACAACGGCGTGCTGGTGCAGAACAACGTGTCGCTGAAGGGCGGGACCACCTACATTGGCGCGCCGTTCTACTACGCGCACGGTGATGCGCCGCTGCGCCTGCAGGACCACGGCCACCTCGTCCGCTTCCGTAACATCTGGCTGCGCAAGCTCTGAGCGGATCGTCTCGCCGGCCGCTGAATACTCGCAGTCGGGGTTGATGG